>NZ_AMZN01000085.1 GCF_000331535.1 Fulvivirga imtechensis AK7
CTATGTCATTATCCTCAAAATCAACTGAAAGTTGTTGGTTACCTTGGGATGACATTCTTAGCATTTGTGTGGCCCCGGCAAAAGCAACAGGCAAATGAACTAGATTAATTTCAATTTCTTACAGGTTCTCCAGCACCCAGTCTGTCATCATAGTAAATAAATGCATGCGTGCATTGTCTCTGTAAATGCCATGTGCTCGATCCGGGTAGTAAAATGAATCGAATTGTTTGCCTGCTGCTATCAAAGCATTTTGCAGTGCCACAGCGTTTTGAAAATGTACGTTATCATCTCCCGTGCCATGAATAAGCAGAAAATTTCCCTTTAGCCTGGCCGCATGTGTCGTGGGAGAATTATCATCATAACCCGAAGCATTGTTTTGTGGTGTATCCATATAGCGCTCGGTATAAATAGTATCGTAATACCTCCAGTTGGTAACGGGAGCTACCGCTATTGCAGCTTTGAACACCTCTGATCCCTTGAATAACGCAAGAGAAGACATATATCCACCATAGCTCCAGCCCCAAATACCAATTCTGCCTTCATCCACATAAGGAAGGCCGGCCAAATACTTCGCCCCCTGAATATGATCTTCTACTTCGTATTTACCTAATTGCTTATAGGTGATCTTTTTAAATGCCGCACCTCGTCCTCCTGTACCCCGCGTGTCTATTACTGCTACAATATAGCCTTCCTGTGTAAGCATCTGGTGCCAATAGTAGTGGCTGCCTCCACCCCATGAGTTGAGCACATTTTGAGATCCCGGGCCGCTATACTGATAGATAAGCACCGGGTATTTTTTTGTAGGGTCAAAATTTTCAGGCTTTAGCATATAGCCGTTAAGCGCTGTGCCATCTACGGTCTTGAAAGTGAAAAATTCTTTAGACTGCAACCCATACTCCTTAGCTACAGATTCCAGTTTTTTGTTGTCTTCAAGTACTTTCACCTTCTCATTTCCCTGAGTTCGGTAAAGCGTAACCCTCAATGGCTGCTCAGCACTGGAGTAATAGTCGATGTAATACTTTTGATCATCACTCATGCCGATGCCGTGATTACCTTTTTCATTGGTCAGTAGCTTCTTGCCCTTTCCAGAAATATCTACAGAATAGAAGTATTTTTCCAGGGGAGATCCTTCATTTGAAGTGTAGTAAATGGTTGTTTTTTTACCCTTTTCATCCACCCCTTCCAGAGATAGTACCTCCCATTGACCGGAGGTGATCTGGTTTTTCAGTTCGCCATTGACAGTATAAAGATAGAGGTGTTTGTAACCGTTCTTTTCACTGGCATGTATAAAATGCTTACCATCTTTGAGATAGGTAAGGTCATCTACGAAATCAACATCAACATATGTATCGTATTTTTCACTTAATATCTCTTTCAGCTCGCCAGTATTTGTATTTAAGTGTAGAATGTCGAGTTTATTCTGAAGCCTGTTGAGGCGCACCAGTGATAACACCTTCGGATCAGGCGTTTGTTTGATCCTGGCAATGTAAAACTCCTTCTCTTTGCTCAGCTCAACAGGAGTGCTTTTGTTTCCTTCCAGGTGGTAGACCGTTCCCGTTACCGTAGAGTTATCCTCGCCTGCTTTAGGGTATTTGAAGCGGTAGTCTTCAGGATATAACTGACCGTTGTGCCATACCTGCATGTTGTATTCTTTCACTCCACTCTCATCAAAAGTAAGGTAGAAGAGACTCTTGCCATCGCCTGACCATTCGAAAGCACGGGTAAAAGAAAGCTCCTCCTCATATACCCAGTCGGTGCTGCCGTGAATGATATGGTTAAATTTACCATCCTTGGTCACCTGCACTTCAGACATGTCGCCAAGGTTAATGTAAAAAAGGTTATTATCCCTCACAAATGCTATTTTAGTACCATCTGGCGAGAAAGTGGCATAAGATTGAGGATCTCCTTTCGACAATTTTTTCAGCTCCTTGTTTTGCAGATCATATACATAAAACTCCGCCTTATACGACCTTCGATAAATGCTTTGACGCTCCGTCATCAGCAACACCTTCATTTCATCATCGCTGAAGCTATAGCTATTGAACTTTATAGAAGGACTAAGGCTGCTGCCGTCTACAATAGTCTCTACTTTTTCACCGGTGGTAACGTCAAACTTTACAATGTCATTACCCTCCTGAGCGCTGTAGTAACGGCCATCATTCATCCAGTTAATGCCGTAGACACTCTTTTGACTAAAAGTGCCGTTTTTGTAAATATCTGCTACCGTAATATCTTTTTGAGCAAAGACAAAAGCAGATATGAAAAGTGACAAAGTCAGTGATAAGATCTTCTTCATTATAATTATGGACTTTTAAATCGTGTTTTAAACTTAAGCCCATAAATTTAAAAAATCTGCCCCTGAAACGAACTACCGCTCAAATAACTGTCAAATTTCTGTTTACTGTTTTTCAGATCTCAGATTTACTCATACGCACGCGCATGCACACTTCCCCTCGTGAACCTCCGCTGTGCTACGGTTTCAGATTTCAAGACTAACTGTCCTCAGTAGGAAAGGTTATTGGTAGCTCAATTTTCATTTTTGCCGGCTGGCCATTTTTAGTTGCGGGCTTCCACTTCATGTCCGTTTCCTTTACCGCGCTGATGGCTGCTTGATGAATGGCTTTCATAGACTCCTCATTTCCAATGTAGTACATGTATTCAGAGGCACTTACGTCTGTAATATTACCTTTTTCATCAATAGTGAGTTCAATAAAAACAGTTTCCCCACCAACATCTTCAGGTGCACTAAGGTTTGCTTCCAGAGCCTCAAAATAAGCTTCATAACCTCCTTCCGGTTCTGCCACCGAATCTATCCCTTTATTGAATTCTGCCCTTAGAGAGTCTCTGCGGGAATAATTCTCTCCAAGAAACTTTTCTAGTTTATCCAGTTCATCAGGACCTTCTATTCCATCGATTTCCACCTGAAAGTTTCCCTGAACCGTTCTGATCTCTCCATCCCGCGTAGGCACATAGGCAAACTCCATTCCCGGATATTTTTCAACAAATTCATGTACAAAAGGGTCTTCCACTCCTTTTCCATCACTTTCATAAGCCTCTGTTCTACTCACAGCTTCTGTTTTCTCTTTCTCCCGATCTTCAGTGTTTGTTTTTTCGCAGTTGGTGAGGAAACTCATAGTAAACAACCCGGTAAGCATGATGAATACGTGAAGATTGATATGTGATCCCTGCTGTTTCATTCTGACGATGATTTGGTTTGCTATCACCAATCAAAATATCATACCAATCGAAGAAACGGCTGTTAATGCCGATTTTAGCGTTTCCAAAAAATAATGTTGTAGAAAAATGTCCCATCAGGTGAACCTTTTCAATAGGTGCATCACCTGATGGTAGTAGCCCCCTCCAAAAAGGTTGACATGAACCAGTAGTGGGTAGATGTTATAAATATCGAAGCGCTCCTGATAGCCCGCTTCCATGGGAAAAATTTCCTGGTAGGCTTCGTAAAATGAATTATCGAAGCCTCCGAAAAGTTGGGTAAAAGCCATCTCTATTTCTCTGTGAGAAAATGAAACAGCAGGATCAACAATGGCAGGAGCGCCATACTGATCAGTCATTAAGTTGCCGCTCCATAGGTCGCCATGAATAAGAGACGGAGCTCCTCCTGCTAATAACTCCGGAAGCTTTAGTTCCAACTCATCAAAACTGCGTATATCTGAGCTGCTCATTTTGCCGGAATCCAGCGCCATCTTCAGTTGTGGTCGTAACCTGTTCTTTATAAAAAAGTCAACCCAACTCTGCTGTAGGCTATTGTTTTGCGGAAGTGATCCGATATAATTGTTGTGGTCAAGTCCAAACTGTTCCTGAGTAACCTTATGCAGGCAGGCGATCGATTCTGCCAGATTTTCCCAATATTTTGCTACTCGTCTGCCGGAAGAAATTATCTCCATTAATATGGCAGAATATACCTCGCCCTCGAGTACATCCGTTACCCGGGGCACCGTAATACAATTGGGTTTGCGCAACTCACTCAGGCCTTTGGCTTCGGTGGTGAACATATCCGGAAATCTTCTGGCCGAATTCCACTTCAAAAACAATTCTCCCTTTTTACCATTTATCCGCCCTCCATTATTAATACAACCCCCTGAGGCTGGAGTAAAGGATTGAAGTACACCAACATGCTCCTCACAAAATGCCCTTACTTCTTCCGGTATACTGTTTATCATAAATTCAATGCCTGGTCGAGATCAGCCATCAGATCGTCAGCGTATTCAATACCCACCGACAGTCTTAGCAGTTGATCAGAAATGCCTACCTTAGCTCTTTCTTGTTTTGAAATTTTTGAGTGTGAGGTTTGTGCTGGCGATGTTATAGTGCTCTCAATGCCACCCAGACTCATGGCCGGCTTGATCAGTTGCAATGCTTTAACAAACATGTCGGGATCCGTTCTTACTTCAAAAGATAACATTCCACCAAACCCTTTCATCTGGCTTTTTGCCAGTTCATGGCCCTCATGGCTAGTTAACCCCGGATAATAGACATTGTTTACTTTCGGGTGGCCTTTTAAAAACTCACTGATCCTTTGAGCGTTGTTATTCTGCTGATTTACCCTGAGGGCCAGTGTTTTAAGACTTCTTTCCAATAAGTAACACATCTGTGCATTAAGGCTACCCCCAAAGTGAATAGCAGAACCCCAAATTTTTTCATTAAGCTCTTTGGAAGTTACTGCCACGCCACAGCATATATCGCTGTGGCCTCCCAAATATTTGGTGCCGCTATGCACCACTACATCTATGCCCAGATCAATAGGATTTTGATTGATGGGGGAGGCAAAGGTGTTGTCAATGACTGATACCAGGTTATTGGCTCGCGCTAATTGAGCAATAGCTCGGATGTCTATTAATTTTAATAATGGATTAGAAGGTGTTTCAATATAGATGAGCCTGGTATTTGGTTTCAACGCTTTTTTGTAGCCGGCAATATCCATTCCATCCACAAGTGTATAGTCTATTCCAAACTTCTCCATTTCTTTGGTGATAGCGTGGTGCGTACCTCCGTAGAGGTCATTTTGGAAGATAGCATGATCACCGGTTTTGAGGAATGAAAACAGCACGGTAGAAATGGCGGCCATACCCGAACTAAAAACGGTGGCTGCCTCGCCATTTTCCAGTGCAGCCAGTTTTTCCGCTACCACACGCTGGTTAGGAGTGTTGAAATAGCGTGGATAGGCATGGATATCTACATCCACATAATCATAAGCCGTAGAAGGATAAATAGGTGTGACAGCGCCTCTTGTTTTCTCATCTATGATGCCCCCGGTATGAACGCATTGAGTCTGTTTGTTCTTACTATTCATGTGTAAAATAATTTAGTATTGAATATTAGTATTGAGTATTGAGACTGTATTTACGATTTACGAATTGAGCGGCAAGCCGCAAGTTTAAAGCATGAAGCTCTCCTTGCCTACTGCTTCCGCTACTGCCGGCTCATGTGGGCTTGCCCCATCACTATATTGCTATCGGGATTTGGTTTAGCTTTATGGTCATTTCATGCATTTTCCTTATTTCCATTTAATGACTTCTCCATGTTTTTGGATATTAATATAATCGGGAATAGCATTTAATATCTCCTTATGCAGGGCCTCTACGAGCTTTCTTTTTAAATAGCTTTTGTGCATCATCAGGCTCACCTCCCTGACGGGTTTCGGGTCTTCAAAAGATCGCAATTTCGCTTTGCTGGACTTATCGAAATCCAATGTAGCCAACTCTGGCAGCAGCGTCATGCCCCCGTGTTTGTCTACGATTTTCTTCAGCGCCTCCAGCGATCCACTTTCATATTTGAACTGTGTGTCACGCTCTTTGTAGGTGTGGCAAAGGTTCAGCACCTGATCTCTGAAACAGTGCCCTTCGTTGAGCAGCCATATTTCATTGGCAGGTATGCTGTTTATGGATAGTTTTTCGTCCTTGAAGAACGTGCTCCGGTGAGATACATAAGCATAAAACTCTTCATAAAATACCGGCTTGGTAACAAGGTTGGGATCAGTATAAGGCGTAACAATTATGCCAATGTCGAGTAGCTCATTGCGAAGCTTATGCACCACCTGCTCCGTGATCAGTTCCTCCACCTTGATCTTTACCTTAGGGTACCTTTCGATAAAATTATGGATGAAAAGTGGCAGCAGGTATGGTGATAAAGTAGGGATAATGCCGATCTTCAATTCTCCGGCTACCTCGCCTTTTTCCTCATCTACCAACTGCTGTATCTTTTTTGCTTCGGAAACTGCTACCCTGGCCTGTTGGATAACCCTTTTACCAATGTCGGTCGGAGAGATCGGCTGCTTACTACGATCAAAGATCACCAGGCCCAACTGGTCTTCCAGCTTCTGGATCTGCATACTCAAGGTAGGCTGTGTAACAAAACAGGCTTCTGCGGCCTTACCAAAATGGCGATAGTTATCTACCGCGATAATATACTCAAATTGGATGAGGGTCATGAACAATAATTTAGTTGCCGAAAATTACATAATTATTTCAATGATTGAAGACATAAACCCCACCGGATATACCGGTGAAAGACCTCTGGAATAAAAAAATATGGCAAAAAATTTCATTTTTATGGAAGCACAGTAAAGGAAATGCCGAAATATTCATATATTGGAAGTTACTACTTACTTAACTTACTTATGTTTAACTAAAAACCTATAGCTATGGCATTTAATGGTAAAGAAGGAAAACCTATTACATTAGGACAGGCAAAACGATGGACAAAACGCTACCGGGATGAGCATCCGGGGGAGGTCAAAGCTTATTTTTTTGGGCGGGATCATATTGAGCAGCTTCTTAACGAGCGGAGTAAAGATGGAGCAAGCAAAGGGATTAGAATATATTTTGCTGTTGATGATGATGGTAAGAAAAGGTTAATTTTGGTTGCAGCTACTGAAAACCAAAATAATATTCTTCCCACAGATGAAGGAAAAGATGCTCCTGCTACAATTATTGACGATGGATCAGGCTGTCCTCCAGATTGTCCGAAAGATCCAAATGATCCTCTTTCTTAATCAATTGTTGTTGTTAAACCTGATCATTTTAGGTCAGGTTTTAACTAAATTTGAGAGTAAATATTTTTTCAGTTGGATTATACTCTCTATTATTATATAGCTGCTTTTTTGATGCTTTTAAGCTCAGGAATAGCATTTTTTATTGGGCTAAGACAAAGTGCCGGTACGTTAAGGGTGGTAGTGATTTATTTACTTGTTTCATTCTTATCGGATTTAATTTTTCGAATAGCCTACATATTTTTTGATTTCTATATTAAAACCGGTGTATTTTTTCGCCTTGTAGAATTTGTACTTCTTATTGAATTCTATTCCCTCATTCTTCAGTTGAAGAAGCTTACTATTTTCAAGAGGTTTATACAAGTTATATCAGTGGTTTTATATATTGTTATTTTTGAGTTTGATCTCACATTAATGAGAACCACCAATAGTGTTTTTTTTAGTCTATTGTCAACAGGTTTTTTTATAAAAATGATCATGGAAATGAAAGTGAATGACCCACTGAAATTTCCACTTTTTTGGATCAACGCAGCCTTTTTAGTTTATTTTTCCGGGTCAGTTTTTTTTTCATTGTCTTTCGATATTCTTGGCAGGTTGCATGAAATGTCGGCAGTCTTGTCTTTTGGGTTTCATAACACATTGGGGCTAGCCAAGAATATTCTAATTGCTATTGCTTTCTGGATTTCATATAAGCATTCCGATTGGGACAAATCACTTTTGGAGATAAAAGAAAGAAAATGAGGAGTGGAAACCCAAACATCCACTGCATTGGGAGAATTTTGACTTGCATACAATATCCGACAGAATTTTACGGGGTTTTTGTAGGATACTGAAATTAGAAATAAGATAATTCACTCTGGTATTGCCCAGATGACAGACGTTGCGCTAAACGCACTCTAGGGAGGTGAAGTACAATTGAAAGCGAAAGATATGAATGGTAAAAAAAATATTTTTTACAATAGGATTCCGGAAAGGGTGTAAATTGGCTATTTCAAAAGATCCCGATTGATATGGATAATGCTGCAACAAACATCATAGCACTGCTTATCGTAGGTACCTCAGTGATGCTCCTGCTGGCCGGGGCCATTATCTTCTTCGTCATCTATTACCAGAAACGAATGCTTCAGAATAAAATAGCCACGCAGGAACTAGAGGCAGATTATCAAAGACAATTACTACAATCTACTATCGATTCGCAGGAAAAAGAAAGAAAGAGGATTGCCTCAGACCTGCACGATGGCGTGGGAGCTATGCTATCTGCCGCCAAGCTTAATCTGAATATGCTTCGTAGCGGCACCATACCCATGGAGGAGCTTTCGGAGGCCATTGGCGAGACAAAAGAGATGATCGATGACACCATAGATACCGTTCGTAGAATATCCAAGGATCTTTTGCCCTCCTCACTCGAAGCTTTTGGATTATCGAAGGCAGTTGAGGAGCTTTGCACAAAGCTGGACAATCCACAGACAAGTGTAAAGTTTGAGGAGAAAAATGAGCCTCATACGCTGTCGCAGCAGGAAGAATTACTTATCTTCAGGATGATTCAGGAATTGATCAACAATGCCCTGAAACATGCCGAAGCATCAGAAATAGCAGTTTATCTTGATTGGGGAAAGCCACTCACAATAGTAGTGACCGATGATGGCAAAGGCTTTAACCTGGAGGAGATCAGAGGGGATATCAAGAAAGGAGTAGGATTATACAGCATTGAGAACCGGGCCAGTCTTATAGGAGGTGATGTTGAATTTAAAAGCGAACCCGGAACGGGTTCTACCGTAAAGATCATAATAAAGAAGGAGCATGAGCAAGATCAAAGTCTACATAGCTGATGACCAGACACTCTTCCGTAAAGGGATGGGCCGCTTGGTACGCTCGTTTCCCAATGTCAGCGAGGTAAAAGAGGCGAGTAATGGCAAAGAGCTGCTCGACCTGATCAAAGAGGAAAAACCGGATGTTATTCTGATGGACCTCGAAATGCCGGTGATGGATGGTATAGAGGCTACGGAAAAAGTGCTGGCCAAATATCCCAATATTAAAATAGTGGTGCTGTCCATGCATGACAGTCAGCAGCATATTTTCTACCTGATGGAGTTGGGAGCGCATGCCTTCCTGCTTAAAAATGCAGAACCAGAAGAAGTACAGGAAGCCATAAACGCAGTGCTTAAAAATGACTTCTACCAAAACCAACTGGTAGTAGAAGCTTTGCGCAAAGGCGCCATGGACAAGAAAAAAGCGGAAATGCGACCGGTATTTCAAAACTCCGCTTCGCTGACCGATCGTGAAAAGGAAATTTTATTGCTCATCTGTCGTGAACTCACTATGAAGGAGATCAGCGACAAACTTTCTCTGTCTGAAAAGACCGTACATAACCACCGCGCCCGAATGATGGACAAGCTGGGCGTCCGCAACACCGTAGGACTCGTGAAGTATGCCTACGATAGTGGTTTATTGGAATAATGCCTCTTGTCACTGGCCTCTGGTCGCTGGTTGTTTGGTGACTATTCTCAATGAAATAGCAGTTTTGAATTTCGGGCAGAATATTGGCAGCACAATGGAGACCAAGCGACTAGAAACCAGCAACAAGTAACCAGAGGCCAGTAGCCAGCGACCAGAAACCAGCCACCAGCATTAGGTAAATTTACCCAATTTCATAGGGAAAATTCCCCATACGATGTTCGCCTAAAAATCAGCATTATATTTTATAAATATTTGATAGACAGTCACTTAAATGTAAACCTTGTCTTTACCAGCATTGGCCGCTTGTGTTCGGACCAGAAATTTTTATCCTTTTACTTTTATAATTTGACCTCTCATACAGGTGATACCCATGAGAGAGATGAAAAGGAAAAAACTACTTATTATCCATAAGGATGACAGCACCAGAAGGGAGATGCACAACATCCTTTCTCACTTTGATTTTGATCTGGTTTATGCTGATGACGCGCTTCATGGTTTGTATGCTGCAAAATCTGCCAGTCCCGATCTTATAATCAGTGAGGTAAACGTTGCTATACTCAACGGGCTGGAGATGTGCCAGATGATAAGGAATGATAAAGAGATCAGAGGTATACCGATGATCCTATTGCATAATGAGCTCGATCTGGAATATATAAGGAAGGCTAAGCTTATTGAGGTAAATGCATTTCTCATCAAACCTTACCTTGACAACTCGCTCATATATGCTATCAAGAGTGCTTTGCATGAAGATGACCTGCACATCAACAAAAACAGAAGGCCTCTGAGGTATGAAGATTGTAAGGTTCCTGTTCTTTCGAAGGTGCAGTATGCTTAAAAACGGTTTGTATCCGTCAGAAACTGCTGCCTTCCCAATAGAATAAAAAGTGATTTTGAGACTTAGGGAAAAGTGCCTGGTCTCTTTATAGTTGAATAACTTTAATAATCTCGCTGCCAGCCCCTCTAAAAAAGGAGATTAGGTAAAAGAGCTTCAAAAGCTCTGAAAGTGGCGGGTTTTGATTGCGGAACTTCTTATGACGCCTTCGAACTAAAATTCGAGGCGTCATTAAGGAGTTAATTTTTTGATAATGGTATTTTAACCAGGATGGTCCTTTCCAAAAGTGATGTAATATCTTCTTGCAGAATAACCTATTTCATTTCATTATAAATATTAAATTAACACCATGTTTGGTTCCGAAATCCTCGAAATAGTTATAGGGCTGATATTCGTATACCTGCTCCTGAGCTTGCTTGCTACCACTATTAATGAAATTATCACCACTTCCTTCTCCTCAGCGCGGGGGAAAATACTGCAAAAGGCCATCCGCACGATGCTAAGCGATCGGTTCGATCCCAAAGAAGACCTTGCAGACCAAGCTGCCGGAAGCCCACGAGATCTGGGAACGGCTTTTTATGCACATCCCATGATTTATCGGTTCGCCAAAAAAGGGAAGAAAGGGCTTCCTTCTTACCTATCGAAAAAGAATTTCTCACTTGTGGTGATAGACCTTTTAGGCGAGGACAATTCAATTGACCGGTCATTCAAAAGTATCGAAGAGACTGTAAGCAAGCTACCCGAAGGTGACACCAAAACTTTGCTGTTGACTTTAATTGTCAATGCAGAAGGAAGTATTGATAAATTCAGGGCATTGCTTGAAAACTGGTTTGACGAAATGATGCAAAGAGCTACCGGGTGGTACAAAAGACATGTGCAAACCATATTGCTTTTTATCGGTCTTGGCATCAGCATCATTTTTAATGCGGATACCTTTCAGATAGCCAAAAAACTATCTGTCGACCCGGAGGCGAGAGCGCAGATCGTTAAAATGGCGGAAGAATACCAGGAAAGGATTATTGCTCCGGATACCGCTAAAAGCGACTCGCTTACCAAGCCCACATTTATAAAAAGAATGTGTAGCGACACCACCATCGACTCTTTGGACAGAAAAGTATGGTGCAAACTGGATTCGCTCAACCAGCAGGTTGACTATTTGGTGCAGGATCAGCTTAACCAGGCTACCAGTGTTTTGGGGCTGGGATGGAATGTGCCATCATTCAGCTATGGCAAAAAAGAGTCACAATGGAAAAAGCCATTCTGGTATGCCGGGAAATATATTACCTGGTTTTGGAGTGAGTTGTCCATTTCCAAAATAATCGGATGGCTCATCACGGCATTGGCAGTTTCACTGGGTGCGCCCTTTTGGTTCGACCTGTTGAATAAGGTGATGAAGATCAGGGGTACGGGTAGCAAGCCAGAGGAAGAAGAGGCTAAAAGCGCCAAACGCCAGCCGGTAGGATAATATGAAAACCGTCAAGGCTCAAATTGAAGTGCAAATCCGCTCTAAGGAGCCACATCGCAGGAATTGGAATAAAAAGGGTGTGATCTATCCGGGTTTTGAAGTTGAAGTAATCGATGAAAAAACCGGGGAAGAAATTGATGGCAATGATGTATGGTATCAGGACAAAAACGGAGATTTTTATTGGAGTGGTGGGTTTGAAATTATTGGCAAAACTGATATTTCTCTGAACGTTGAGGGAGTTGACGCCAAACTGGACTGGTGGCAAAAACAATATGAAATAGAAAAACTGTGGACAGCCCTGTCAACAACTGGTGAAGGGACCGAAATCACAATAATTGATTCAGGAATAGATTTAAGTAGCATCTATTTTAATCAATCAAAAATTACCGGAGTAAGTGTTGTTTCAGATACAATTCAAGATAATTTAGGTCATGGAACAAAAGTAGCTAGCATTGTTGCTGGTAATGGAGTTGATTTTATTGGAGCCGCACCGGGGGCAAAGCTATTTGTAATAAAATATTATGATACGGCATTGCCACTTGCTGCTAATTTAATTGATGCCTTAAAGCAGGTGCCTGAAAGCTCAGATGCTGTTGTTATCTCGTCCGGATTTCTTTCTCAGGATATTTCCTCTCAGCAGAAAACCACCATGCAAGCCATTATAAATAAACTGGCAAACAGGACTCCCATTTTTTGCTCCGTTGGAGATGATTTCAATCACGATGATAATGCCTTCTCCCGCTACCCTTCCGCTCTTGATAAAACTATATCGGTAGCATCTGTCGGTAAAGACAGGCTAGTGTGTTCTTTCAGTACGAAATCCGATCATGTGGACATAGCAGCTCCTGGTGCCGAAATGAAAGTTATCGGACTTAATAATACTTTAGCGAAGGATTCGGGCTCCAGTTTTTCCAGTCCATTACTTGGGGCGCTGGTTAGTCTTTTCAAGGCCAAATTCAATGATATTTCAAATCCGGAGATTGCGGCTAGACTGGTTGAGAGTTGTGATCCACAAACTAACGTCCAACTATATGGCAAAGGAATAGTAAATCCGATAAAAACATTAAATTCATTCAAATGATAAAATCTAACCTATTACTAACTTTTATCTTCTTTATAACCTGTAGCTATGGGCAGATAGCCTATCATGACGCACTACTGCTTGAACAACATATTGTAGACGGAAAACTATCGCCTGACAGTGCCAAGGTAGCCGCTTTCATTTCAATCTTAAAAAAACATCTTCCTGAGGATTTAAAAGATAAACCTGATGGGGTAATTCTGTCAAGGCTACAAAATACTCAAAGCAGTCACTACAACCCTTTTCTTGCAGATATTTTGCCTCCAGATGCACTTGTAACACATTCCATTTCAACGAAAAGCACATCTGAGAAAGCCTCTTTTTCCTTGGCTTCGATTGGAAACCTCAACGTAACCAACCTTGCTGACGGATTAGCCAAATTTCTGGTAGCGCGAGCTAAAGAAGAATTGTCAGTAGCATTTTTTGCAAAATTTCAAAAAGAGTTGGAAAAGCATGAGCAACTGGAGATCATTTTTCCGGTTACGTATCAAAACCTGCAGATCATCGGCAATGAGATCTATCAATTTTCTGCATACATAGAACTCCTCCGCCAAGGTTTTCAAAAAGATCTCGCCAACATCCTCCCCAACTTGCAAAAGTTGATCAACGACCCGGCAATGAACCCTGTCTTCAAAGAACTCCCGGAGCTTAGGGCAGTGTTATCCGATGGACTCTATATTGCAATACGGCTCAAACAAGGAGATCATGTTGGAAATGCCGTTGACAGCTATATCAGTTTTCAGGCTAAAAAGGATAGTCTTGATAAAATCAATACCAACCTGTATCCCTCGGTAGTTTTACTGAATATTTTTTCACAATCGCTAAGGGCTACCAATGACGACAGCTACTGGATCTCTCTTCAGCAGATGAAAAAGCTGGAGAATACCACGATACTTACACTTTACATGGGTCTGGTTTATCACCAGATCATAAATTTCGAAAAACAGCACAATGTATCCCTGATAATTGCTGGAAAAACCGTACTCGAAGTACTTCAAAAGGCAGATGAAAGCGTTCAGGCCATGCAGACTTTCAGGGCTACTTATCTGGAGCCACTATTGGCCACTGGAAAATTAGTGGATCAACGTTTTCATGCCATAAAAAAAGAACTTCGCGAGGGTGCCGAAAAACCCAGCTATGAAGAATATTTCGAACTAATGCAGGTTTCTGTTAACTTCATTAGTGAGATCAAAAACATTTACAAAGCCTTTGTTGAAGATCAAAAAGCTAAAGAGCAATCGAACGATCTGGATAAATACCTGGCACCCATCCAGTCTTTCGGCAATATCTACGTAGATGTTAACCAGAAAAACTATGTTTCGGCTATTTCTGAGTTTGCATTCCTTTATAAGAATACCATTATTGATAAGCTGAGGAAAAAAATTGATGACGGAAAAAAAGAACTGGAAGACCTGATGGAAAAGCATCAGGAAGTGATCGCTGCCCTGGTAAAATATGGAAATTTTGTAGCCGTGGTAGCGAAAGCTGAAACCAGCGATCAGGTGAAAGATGCTATTGAAGCTGTAGCTCTGCCAGCAGGAAGTGCAAGAATCAAGCGGGCTACGCAGTTCAACGTAGCGCTGAATGCCTACCTCGGAGGTCATTTTGGCAACGAATATTTGGAAGATCAGGTAGCAGGAAGAAGTAAATGGTCTAAAATATATGGTATCTCTGCTCCGATTGGCATAACCATAAGTACTGATCTTCATGGAAAGAAGGGCTCAGAGTTAGGATCGTTAAGCGCGATGATCAACCTGATCGACATAGGAGCTGTAGCCAGCTTCAGAACACAAAACGACTCTACGGCTAACATCCCCGAACTAAAACTTCAGAACATTTTAGCTCCCGGAGCCTTCGTAATCTGGGGAATTCCTCAAACGCCATTGTCTCTGGGCTATGGCTGGCAACGCGGACCCCAACTCCGTGAGATCACCATCAGCGCCAATGGTACTGAAAACACTATCGAATCATCAGCCTACCGCTGGAGTATTTTCTTTGCAGTAGACATACCGCTAATCAACTTTTACACTAAAACCAAATAGCTATGAACCACAATTTTCAAAACCTGGTATTTGAAGGCGGAGGGGTAAAGGGCATTGCATACGGAGGAGCGCTTGATGTGCTCAATGAAATGGGGATACTTTCTAACATCAAAAGAGTGGCCGGTACTTCGGCAGGGGCTATTAATGCTACTATGCTGGCCCTGGGATTTACCTGTACGGAAGTTTCCGACCTGATAGCCGCAACAAAATTCAATTCATTTGAAGATCACAGCCAGTTTTTGATCCCCAACCTGATGCGGATGTTCAAAAAATATGGTTGGAATAAAGGGCAGGCTTTCCAAAAGTGGATTGGAGAACAGATAGCCTTCAAAACCGGTAAGGCTGACTTTACCTTTCAAGACCTGCATAAGGCCGTTGAAAATGACGATAAAAACTGTTTTAGAGAGCTATATGTGGTATCTACCAACCTTTCGAAGCAGAAATATGTGGTTTTTTCTTATGAAACAACACCGGATGTAGCCATAAAAGATGCTGTGCGGATGTCGATGTCCATACCACTGTATTTTGAAGCTTTCCTGATGTCAAAAGATATTATGGTAGACGGAGGAGTATCGTACAACTATCCTATCAACCTCTTTGATCACAAACGCTTCCTTTCCCATCCGGATAATGGTGACGGAGTGGAGTACAGCAAAGAGGATGGTTATCAGTTTAACCACGAAACTTTAGGCTTCCGGTTAGACTCAACGCAAGTGATAGATTATGCCAAACGAGACTGGTCTATTCCGCCTGAAAACATCACCAACATAAAAACCTATGCGGGAGGACTGGTGAATTTTATGATGGAAATGGCCAACAAAGTACATCTTCATAAAAATGATTGGAACAGAACCATTTTTATTGATACATTGGATGTTAAAACAACAGACTTTGACCTGCCGGAGAGTAAGATCAAGGCGCTCATTGAAAGTGGTAAAGAGGGTGTACGTAAGTATTTCAATTGGAGAAACAATGATGCCGAATGGTGTAAAAAGCCTGTCCAAAAGGGGAAAAAGCCTGCAGCTACTGTGGTAGATTAATATTAACTTACAATATGTACTTCGATCTTCATTGTCACCCATCATTTAAGACCTTTCTTAGCAATAGAAAGGAGCACAAACGCACCAGTTGCTGGGAAACGCTCAATTTTGATATTGATGCCAACATCCTGGATTCTCAGGCGAGCTTTAAACAGCTCACCAAAGGGAAAGTAAAACTTGCGGTAGTGCCATTGCACAGCCTGGAGTGGGGCTTTGCCCGTAGCGGCCTGATCAAACTCGCAGCGGGGCTTTCGGTGCATATCGAAAAGCGCTTTATTCAGGCTATAGAAAAGAAGGAATATGGATACAATGAATTGATGCATGCGGAGCATCGGCACCTGGTCAAGTTCACCAATGTGCCGGCCATGAACACTGTAAAGCTGGTGAACAGCATGACCACAGATTTCGATGAAAATGATGGTAAGCTGCACCTGATACTGGCTGCGGAAGGAGGCCATAACTTTTATGATGACGGCCAGCTCGTGATAGATACCCAAGAGGTGCTTAACAACCTGCGCTACTTCAAGGACCCTGCTAACCCAAGGCTTTTATACGTTACGCTTACGCATCTTACGCATTCGGAGTACTGCACCCATGCCTATGGCATGAAGCTGATCAACCATAATGTGTTTTCCCCCAACAAAAAGGGGATCACCGAGCTGGGGGAAAAGTTTATTCAAGAAGCCCTTGACAATACGAACGGAAGAAGGATACTCATTGATATCAAACACATGAGTTGTGTAGCCCGAATGCAGTACTACAAGATCAGACAGCAGAAATTCCCTGACGCACCTATCATGGCCACTCATATGGGTGTGGCAGGAGTGTCATATAAGAACAAGCCGATCAGAAAAATAAAGGAAAAGCCCGCGAAAAATTGCGTGGAAGTATTTTACTACCGCAATCCCGGGTCTGTAGATACATACTTCAACCCATGGTCGATCAACTTGTATGATGAAGATATCCGGGAGATCGTGAAATCGGGAGGTCTTATCGGTCTGTCACTCGATCAGCGAATATTGGGAGTGGGCAACGTCAGCAGCGAAGTGTTTTGTCCTGACGAGTATACAGTTGCGGATTTCAAGCCGGTGAAGAAGCCAAAATACCATGTGCTGGACCACCAGAAATACCAGGATCCGGAAGAATGCAAAAAGTGGCACCTGAGGCACCTGTGCAACAACCTGCTCCATATCATTAAAGTAGGATCACAGGAAGTGGGCGACAAAGTATGGGATCACGTATGTCTGGGTTCCGATTTTGATGGCCTTATCGACCCCATCAATAGCTGTCGAAATGCCACTGAATACCCGAGCCTGTTCGGAGACATGGTGCAGCAACTGCCAGTAGTGGCTCAGGCTATGGGCGTGCCCCTGCCTCCTGCGCAAGTACAGCCCAGATTAAGGCAGTTTGTGTATGAAAATGCCGTAAAGTTTTTGAAGAAGCATTTTTCGTAAGAGCCATACTATTATCTTCCTGCTGAATGGTAAAAATCAATGAAATTTTGAATGAGTCTATGGAAAAATAGAGTATTTAAATTGACTCCCATAAATTAATATAGTTACTTACTGACATATGGAAACATTTGATTGGGGTGCGTATGTACAGACGTTTACATTAGGCGCATTTCCCTGGATAAGCCAGTTAAAGAAACTCGACATTCACTTTAAAAGTAAGGGGTTTGATGCTCATGGCATATATAATTTCTTTGCAAGTATTTTTTCTATGAGCATTTTTATTTACATGAGTGAGTCCTTACCATACGAGATTATAAATTTTCCTAGCTGGTGGATTTTCATTATTTCAGCCTTTGTACTCTGTCTAATTTATATCTTCATCTATATTTACTATAAGAATGATGTCAATAGTGACAAAATGAAATGGCCCATTTTTGTCAATTTTGTAAGCTATGTTCTACTGTTCTGCACTTTAACGACAGGGTTCGGCCTTTTGAAGGTTCATTATGGTTACTATTACTTTAAGGGTCGAGTTGTTAACGAAAAAGAGGAGCCGATATCTAGCGCGTTTCTTGAGGTAAGGGGCAATTCCAACGAAGTAATCAATGAATTTTACAGCGATGATAAGGGTGTCTTTAACATCCTCATCGCCAAGGATGACTTTGAAAAGTGTCGTAGTTTTATAATCTTGAAGGAGAACTACCATGAAGAGAAGGGTTACATTTCCAAAGCGGCTTTCAATGATCAAATTGAAAAAATTATTCTAAATGAATTTGAAGAATAAAATATACATAACCACTGTTTTGATGCTCTTGTCACTTCAAGTAACAACTGGTCAATCTACAATCAATATTGAGGGGTATGTCCGGTTTATTCCTGCCTGCGCCAATCCTGCTGTAAACATACAGGTATTTGAAAACGGTGAATTCAAAAGGTCGTTATTTGTAGAATCTACAAATCCGTATAGGTACAAAGGTGAAATTGAGAAGCTTTCTTCAAATAGTGTACTAGAGCTTAAGGTTCAGGTAGAAAACCCCTCAGACTACGGGGTAGATGCAAGATTTGACGCTAAATATTATCACCCACCAAAAAAGATAATTGTGAGAAAACTTCAGGACATAGCTTATGCCGCCATAGAAACATCTAGAGAGAAGTTTACTGAAGGCGACTATGCAAGTGCTATTCATGAATTGGAAAGCATCCTAAGCTTGGGGTATGACTATTCAGATGGCCAAACTTACTATATGGCCAAAATTCTTGCTGATTCTTATCGAAAAATTGGTCAACGGGAAAAGGGTATCCGAGTAATCACTGATAAAGTTCTTGATAATAACCTTAGTATAACGAATGGTCAAAAATTTGAGACTTACAAATTTCTCAGCCTTATGTATGCGGAAATGGAAGATTATAAAAATCAAAAAAATGTTCTCGAAAAGTTGACTGTAAGTGTTGAGTTAGACAAAATTCCCGAAGACAAAAAGTTAGCCTATTTCAAAGAGCGCTATGATAACCTCCTCAAATTTGGTGAATACAACAAGTTCAGAACTTACCCCGCCCTTGAATTCAGTAATTCAGTAGCTGGTGATAGCTCGTCAGTTGAATATGATGACTGGCAGCGTTTTATGATAGATCTGTCGGGATATGTCGATCTTGACTTGACAAGCAATGTCGAGAAGGATCCTCAACAGATACTAAAGCAAGTGGAGACATTGAATGCAGGCGGTTGGCAATCGGGTAGACAATAACTTTTAGTGGGATTCTTATAGGTGGCATGGTTATTCTATAATCTGTGGTTTAGCAGTACTACTACTACTTTTATCCCCGTCAGCACGGCTCCAAGCCGTCTGACGGATTATCAACCGAAAGGCT
>NZ_AMZN01000086.1 GCF_000331535.1 Fulvivirga imtechensis AK7
AAGGCAGGATTTGTGTATGTTTATATCAGCAGCGAAAGTGCTGCCACCCACTGGGTATATTTTGATGACATGAAGGTGACCCTAAATGAGAGTCCGGTGGTGCAGGAGGATGATTACTACCCATTCGGACAGACTTTTAACTCCTACAACAGAGTCACTGCGGAACGTAACAAATACCTCTATAACGGCAAAGAGAAAATTGATGCACTTGATTTGGGTTGGTACGATTATGGGGCTAGGAATTATGATGCCTCAATAGGAAGGTTCTTTAATCAAGATAGATTTGCGGAGAAATATTTATCTCTCAACCCTTATCAATACACGGCCAATAATCCGATTCTTTTTGTTGATATAAATGGTGATTCAATTCGCATTAGTCATAAAAAACAAGAATTGACATATCTTATAAATAAGGACGGCACAAGTTCAGTTCTAGATAAAAATGGCAATGCTTATAATGGGAAAAAGAATAAAAAAGGCCAATATAAAGGGTTCGTTGGAAAAGTTCAGCAAGGACTTGATGATATTCGCAATGGTGGAGATTCGGGAAATGGTTTAGTCACTGCCCTTCATGACAATGCTAGAGATGTAACAATAACTAGCGGCACTAATGAGACGGAATTTAAAGGTCAAAATATTACTGTTTCATGGTCTTCTGGAAATACTTCGGGTGGTCTAGATATTAACGGCAGTTCAAATAGACCGGCCTTTATTGGTCTGGGGCATGAACTTGCTCATGCATATGATGGATTAGATGGTCAAATTGCGCCAGGCACGTGGTATACAAATTCTGGAGGACAGCAAATTAATAATGGGGAAAAATTTGCCTCGCATGTAGAAAACACATTGAGGAGTGAGAATGGATTAGCACTAAGGCAATGGTATGGTGCTGCGGGTGAAGGTCGGATTTTGCAAAATGGAAGTAATACTCAAAGTGCAGTTCATTATAACATACGCAAGCGTAGTTATACCTTACCAGGAGGAAATATCCAGAGACAGCAATCTATTAAAACTCCATTTACTTATGGAACACATAAAATGAAGTACTAAATGACAAAATGGTTAATTCTTTTTTCAGGTTTTTTGATTAGTTACTCTTATGGTCAAAGTTTAGCCCAAGAGGTGAAGACTGATCATTCAAGGCGAGAAGCAGTAATTTTTGGTAGTGACTATAAAGATATATTAATAGTTCCCAAGGAATATGACAGATTTACCCCAGATATAACACAAATCAACTCTGTTGAGCGTGTTCTCTGTAAATCAATTCAAGGATTTAGAAATAACTTTCGTCAGTATGTAGGATATATAAATACAGAATCTGACTCCATCATTTTAGTTAGTATCCTGTCTAAAAAAGTCATTAAAAAGAATCAGGAATCCTGGAAAAGGGAGTTCATTTATGGTTTGGGTGATTTTTATGAGAGAAATCAGAGAATAATTTATTATAACTTGTCCGAAAATAAAATATTAAAACTATAGTAGGTAAGTTACCACCGTGACATACAGAACATAGAAGCCCTTGCATTAATGCAGGGCTTTTTACTTAGTAGCGTAAGCTCTTCGGGTTTTAGCATCCCTAAGAATGGCATCGAGACTAAACAAAACACACCTTCTTTCTTCCTCGTCCAGATGATTGATATCCTTTAGCCTCTGCAGCATAGTAGGGTCTTTAAAAGTATCACCTTCCTCTACTTCACCAAGCAGATAACCTACGGTAGTATCCAGTAGAGAAGCCATTTTCTTGGCCACATCAATACTGGGGATCATCTCATCCCGTTCATACCGTCCGATTACAGAATGAGAGGTGCTTAACTCGTTGGCCAGTTTTTGTTGCGAGAGACCTTTTTCCTCTCTGCATTCCCTTAATCGTTTACCGAAAGACTTCATAATAGGTACTTTTAAAGTTCAATAAACCCTTTAAAAGACGGGTTTTCGCAAAAATACGGTACTTAAACGATAGATAAAAGTCTGAAACAATTAGGGTTCAATAAAAAATATTTTCATGAAGAAACAATCATCGAGAAAGGTCAAACTACAGTCTAAGCACAGACAACTTGCTTGGGGAGATCAAAAGATAGTGCCAGAGCTACGGGTAAACGGAATATGGTTGGAGCAGCACGGATTTAAACCCGGTGGTCAGGTGGAAATAACAGTGACCCAAAACGAACTCATCATCAAACCAATTGTTCATGGAGATTAACGAGATCAAACAGCACTTCACTATCCTGGACATCGCAGACCGTTTAGGTATCCAGGTGAACAAACAGGGTAAAGCCCATTGCCCGTTCCATGATGATAAAACCCCCAGCCTGCAGTTCAGCAAAGAGAAGAACATAGCCACCTGCTTTAGTTCAAGGTGCAGTGCCGGCACAATGGACATTATCGGGCTAACGGAAAAGTACCTGAAAGTAAGCACCCATGAGGCCATCATGCAGCTAAAAGAATGGACAGGGTCGGTAGCACCGACAGGCAATAATGGAAAAACTACAACAAGTTCAGAAATGGAACAGATCGCCATCCTGACAAAAGCCTTCCATTACTACGAAAACGGAATCAGGACAAGCAGAAAGAGCAAAGAATATTTAGACAGCCGGGGACTGATCCAGACCACGCCAAGCAGACAAGGCACAGAAACAGGCTTTAACAGTGGCAACTTCCACGCAAGGGCAAACGAGAGCTTAAAAGCTACAGCATTAAAATACGGACTGATCTATGAGAGCATCGGCAACAGTGGTGGTTACTCAGCTTTTGCAAAGAATAGCCTGGTGTTCCCCCTGAAAAACAAGGACAGGAAAATCGTTGGCCTGTACTTCCGTTCTCTCGATGAAAAAGCAGTCAGCAAACATTTATACTTAAAAGACAGAAAAGGACTTTACCCACAGTACCCCAAGCCAGAAACTACCAAACTAATTTTAACAGAAGCGATTATAGATGCCGCTACCTTACAGCAAATCCCGGGGATCACAGCAGAATATGAAATACTTGCCTGCTATGGCACCAACGGACTGACAGAGGAACACACCAGGGCAATCCAATCACTGGCCAGCCTGCAGGAGATTACGTTTTTCTTTGACGGAGATCCCGCAGGATCTGCAGGCGTGGAAAAGCAAAGTGAAAAGCTCCGGGAGCTGCGTCCGGACGTGAAGATCTATCACGTAGAAACCCCTAAAAACGAAGACGTGAACAGCTTGTATGTAGGCCATCAAGAGAAAGCGGAAGAACTGTTTAAGCACTTACTGAAAGGGAGAAAGCTTTTATCCTCAAATGAAATAAAAAAGGAAGTTCAGAAACCAGAGCCAACAACACAACCAGTTCCCAAACAATCCAAGCCACCCACAGCAGGAAAGTTCGATACATCGAACCCGCACAAGATCAGTTACTTTACTGACATAGCCCATTACTATGTGAAAGGCGGATTACGGCAGGAGCTTGACAGCCTGCGGGTCAGCCTGGTGATCGAGGCAACCCACCAAACGGCCAATTACCAAAAATACCGGAACAAACTTGACCTTTACGAAAACAAACAGGTGGAAAGGATCGCCAGGGAAGCAGCAGAAAAATTAAGCCTGCGGGCTGATCTGGTAGAGCTGGACTTGCACAGGCTTACCGATCAGTTGGAAGACCACCGGGACAAACAAATGGATAGCAGGGAAACAGGCAGGCCCAAAGTGATCCTGGACAACACCGTGACCAGCCAGTGTAAAGCTTTCCTAAGCAAACCCGACCTGATCAAACGCTTTAATGAACTGATCGGAAAGGCGGGTGTAGTGGGAGAAGAAAACAACCGGATATTTTTGTTCTGCATCGCTGCATCCAGCAAAATGCCGGACACACTTCACGCTTTAATACAGGGTAGTTCCGGCAGTGGCAAAACCCACCTGTTGGTGAAGATCAGCAGCTTTATCCCGGACGAAGATGTGAAGCGGTTCACCAGGGTAACGGACAGCAGCTTTTACAACTACGGCATGTACGACTTGCAAAACAAACTGATCTGCTTAGAGGATCTGGACGGGATGAAAGAAGAAGCACAGTTGGCATTTAGGGAATTACAGAGCAGGGAAATGTTATCGAGCAGCACGAGCGGCCAGGATGAAAAAGGCAATATCAGGTCTTTTGAAAAGATCGTTTACGGCCCGATTGCCTCCATGGCCTGCACCACCAAAGGGGAAATCTACGAAGACAATATGAACCGCTGTTTTTTGATCGCAGTGGATGAGACCCACGAACAGACAAAAAATATCATCCGGTACCAGAACCGGAAAGCCTCCGGCAAGATCGATGGAGCAGAAGAAAAACGGGTGACAACCTTCGTCCAAAACTGCATCAGGATGTTAAAACCGTGCCAGGTGATCAACCCTTATGCGGACAAAGTGCAACTGCCGGAAGAAGCCCACAAGATCAGGCGGTTAAATGACCTCTACCAAAGCTTTGTAAAGCAGGTTGCCCTGATGAACCAGTACAGGCGAAAGAAAGACCAAAAAGGAAGATTGATAGCCGAGAAAGAAGACCTGCAGGTGGCAGCCGAAATCATGTTTGAAAGCATCATCCTGAAAGTGGACGAACTGGACGGGAGCCTGCGGCTCTTTTACGAAAACCTAAAGCAGTACGTGAAAAGCAAAGGCGAATCCTACCAGTCTTACAGCTTTGGCCAAAGGGAGATCCGGCAGGCGCTGCACTTGAGCAAAACCCAATTGCACCGCTATATCAATGACCTGTTAAGCCTGGAATACATCCAGCAAACTGGCGGATATGCCAACCGGGGCTATCAGTACAAAATAACCTGGTGGGACAATATCGAGGCACTACGGGCGAAAGTAAAAAGACACCTGCAAGGACAGCTTGACCAACTTGAAATTTTATAAAGCTTGTGTTCCAAATGCATGGAACGCCAGATGGAACGCCAGAAAAAGTAAAAATCGTTGAATACAGCCATTAGAGGCTCTTTATAAGCCTGGCGTTCCGTGTTCCAGAAAAATGCGAGGGGTACCTCCCTTCAAAAGTTGAATGAAAAATGAAGCACCTACCAATTTTTAACAAAGAGTACAGGAAGTTACTAAAAGACTTTGGCGTGTACCTGGAAAGGATGGGTTACAACAAAAACACCCAAAGCATGCTACCATCCTGCCTGCAGGAGTTCTTTTACCGGATGGAGCAGCAAGGCATAAACACCCTTGACCAGCTCACACCGGGACTTATACGAAAACACTACGAGTACTTAACAGAAAGACCCAACCGCACCCGTCCCGGAGGACTAAGCGACAGCATGATCAACCACCACATGTACGCCCTGAAAACCTTTATCAACTATCAGCAGGAAAGCGGGAACATGCACACCAACCCTTTTAGTGTACTGAACTTCCCCAAAGTGAAATGCCCGCCCAGGCAAGTGCTGACAATAGAGGAAATCAAAGCACTGTACAATGCTTGTGAGAATATGAAAGACAGGGCAATGCTTGGGCTGTTTTATGGTTGCGGGTTAAGAAGATCGGAAGCAATGAAACTGAATATTATTGACATCAACTTTAAAAGCCAGCTGCTCTACGTGCGGTCAGGAAAAGGCAGGAAAAGAAGGGTCGTTCCCCTGACCGATCAGGTAAAAACCGATCTGCAAAACTACTATCTGTATGAAAGAGGGCTACAGGTGAGAGAGATTACCAAAGACAACCAAAATGCCTTCATATTGAACAGACACGGCAACAGGATGGTAGAATACTGGAAAAGGTTAAAATACCTGGTGAAACAAGCAGAACTACCCGAGCAGATCAGCCTGCACCACCTGCGTCACAGCATTGCCACGCATTTACTGGAGAGTGGGTTAAGTATCGAACAGGTCAGGGACTTTTTAGGCCACCGTTACCTGGAGAGCACACAGATATACACAAGAATAAGCAAGCAATATTTAGCCAGCCAAACGGTATGAAGGAAGACTTAAAAACTTACCTGCTTAAAGAGCATACACCACCAACAGTCAAAATCTACTTGCGTGACATCCGGATTTTTTTGGACTACATGACTGAAGAAAAAGCACAAACAGCCACAAAGACATGATGCAGTATGTGGATTACCTCAGGAAACAATATCAAAACCCTAAAACCATTAACCGGATGTTGTACGGTGTAAAAGCCTGGTACCACTGGCTAATCCATACCGGAAAAAGGAACGACCACCCTTGCAGGTACTTAACCCTGAAAGATGCCAAATACGAAGATATCCAGTTGCAAGACTTATTTACTTCAATAGAATTAGAACAGTTGATGGAAAGGAAAGAACGCTATGAAAGTGTACGGATCAGGAACCAGGTAGCCATCAGTTTATTGATCTATCAGGGTTTGCGATTAACAGAAGTTGAGCAGTTAAGAATACAGGATATTGACCTGGAAGCCGGGATGATCTACAGCAAAGGCATGGCGAAAACCTTACCAAGAACCTTAAAAATGAAACCCCAACAGATCATGCTTTTTTACAAGTACATCCACGAAATACGGCCAAAGATCATCAGTGAAACGACCAATCAATTAATACTCAATATCAGAGGAAAAGCAATGTCAGCAGACAGTATCAATTACCTGATCGAGACGTTTAAAAACTACTTCCCGGACAAAAACCTGAATGCAAAAACCATCCGCCAAAGCGTGATCGCCAACCTTTTAAAAGAAGGAAAAGACCTAAGGGTAGTCCAGGTGTTTGCAGGACATAAAAACCCAACATCAACAGAGAAATACAGGCAAACGGGGTTGGAAGAGTTGAAGGCTGCCGTGTTAAAATATCATCCATTAGGTTAGGAGAGGTCAGTGCGCACGCCTTATGGGCGTGAAGAAAGTGTGTGCAATCCGAACGTTTGGTACATTTAGCGGTGTTCAGTCGTTCAGGTGCATAGCTTCCCGCTCCGGCCATACCGCACAAATCCCCAGCTATGCACCCTCTCTACCTTCACGGGCTGTTCTCCTTGCAGGTCAACCGTTCCGGCCAACGCTTCACCTGCAACCACAGCCCAGAGTTAATCCGCATCTACCGCCCATATCCCTGTAGCGCAGGCCGGGCAAGCTGTCCGGGAACACCGGACGACCCGAAGAAAAAAGCAAATCCACGCACCGTAAACCGCTCCACAAGTAAAATGATACCGTGATTATTGTCTGATAAAATTGCACTCCTGAAAAAGGAGAGCAGAAAGCGGTATCACCATATCATTTTACTTGCTCCGCTATTTAGCCGACCCGCAAGGCCGATTTGCTTTTTTGCCGACCCTTCTTTGCCCTACTTCCTGCACACAGGTCTATGGGGTGCGGTCAGCGCACAGTCAGCCCCCTAATATGTGTGTTCCAAATAAAGTTTAGCGGTAGATCAAAGAGAGTACCCCGAATGAAAATTAATGCAACCATGAAGGGCATATTAGTGTGCTGCCTCTTGCCCACGCATGCGGAATCACCCCCAAACCCCCGATCATGGGGGCTTTTTCCAGCCGCACAAGGCCGGGACAGTGCTAACCTTCCGCTCTGGTAACATCCTGCCCCGATTGAGTGCAGTGGTTCGCTTGAATCATTTTTTTGAAGAATAAATGCCGCACAAACCCACACACGGCCAAAGCTTTTATCCTTCAAAAAAACGTTTTTACCCTACTTCGATGGCTTAATGTTAAGTTTATGTTAAGTCTCAGGAAATCTAGGAAAAACATTGTCAACCCAAGTATTTAGAAATATGAATAAATATCAAATAACAGTTCGAAAAAGCTCTGTTGGTTCAGCGGGAGGTTGGATAGCAACAGTAGCAAAACAGTATGCACCCAAAGGTGCAAAGTCGTCAGTAGCACTCGGGGAGAGTGAAATCTATGCAACTAAGCAGGAAGCCTGGACAAGTATCCAGAAACGAGTTGAGAAGCTCGACTTTGAGGGGAATGAAGTTCACTTTAATAGCGAAAAAATCAACTCGTATGAAGAAGTCCAGCAAAAAGTGGAAGCGTTATAGTGATTGCCTCTTGGGTTTACCAAGAGGCATTTTTACCTTCAACTGAAAAACTCAATTGAAATGAAAAAATGCCTATCTTTAGGGCTTGCCGTTGAAGGCAAAAAAGTTCTTTTAGCTGGTGTGTTGGAAGTGGTTTTTGAGTTGAAAAAGGTTGTAAGGGTTCTTAGAAGCATCTTTATCAAGGTAAGGAATGGCAGACTGATTTAGATATTAATCTTTACGATTTTGAGTGGAGACAATATGATCCTGCTTTGGGTAGAACTCCTATTTTAGACCCTCATGCTTATAAATATTCTAGTCTTAGCCCTTATAGCTGGGCTGCTAATAATCCGATAAGTATAATTGACCCAGATGGTAGAGACATTATCATTGGGGCAAATAGTGTTACGTTTACTGGTTCAGATGCGCAAGCTGCTTTCTCAGCGTTAAAAAATAGTTATAGTTCCAAAGGCCCTTGTGAAGGAGCTGATTGTGATAAGAAAAAAGAAGGAGGTGGAGATGGTAAAATAGCTCTTGTGGGAGTTCCAGTTGTTAACGGTTTGGAGAAAGTGGCCACAGAAACTATAAAGTCAAGAGGTAAAGCTCTTTTTAGTTTTGCTTTAAAGACTTTTGGGTTAACACTATCTTTCGTATTAGAAAGTGAAGATGCTGGTAGAGGTTCAGCTTTTGTGAACCGTTTGTCTGAAGATGAAGAAGACAGGCTTTACGAGTTGCAGAATAAGAGCATGGCAGAAGGTTTGGATCAATCCGAAGAGTTGGAGTATCAAGAGCTATTAGATACGAAATATCCTTATGGAGATCCTTTTGAGCAAAGTTTTGAAAAAATGCGACAGGGTAATAATCAGAAGAAGAACCAAGAGGTGACATCTTTATATAAAGAATTTTGGTATTACTGATAAAGATACCCAAAGAAAAATCCATGATATGATTACTGGTAAGAATTTATCCAGAGATGAAATTAAAAAAGTGATTAAAGATTATTTAGGCAAATGATGAACAATCAGGACTTTCACAAAGTGCTTAGCTCGATGTCAAATAAAAGAGTACTAAAAGTTAATGCTGGAGGGTCTACGGGATCAATTTTCAGTTTAGATATTGGTGACGAGTTGATTAAGGAGGAAAGAGGGGGGCAAACTTTTTATCAAGGCGAATGCCTATTAATGATTTACTGTTCATGGAGGTTATTCGATATTCATGGTAAAAAACCTGTTACTGGTTGCCATGAAAATAGTGATCTGAATGGTTCAATGACTCTAGGGTTAAAGAGCCTTTTAGATGATACCGTAGAGAAAGTATTATTGACCTCTTTTTATGATATATCCGTTGTTTTTAAAAGTGGGAAGATCCTATCAGTTTTTTGTGATCTAACACCCTATGTCGATGAAGAAACCAATTGGTTTTTTGGGCTTCAAGGGAAATATTATTCTATAAATAACAATCTTCAACTAGTTGAAGACTAGCTAAAACAACAAAGCCTTGCAGGAATGCGGGGCTTTTTTAATATCAGAGCATATTGATTTTGGTAGCCTTGATAAAATGATCTACGGTAAGCAGCAGGCATTCCTTTTCCTTCTCGGGCAGGCTGTTGATATCGATAAACCGCTGCAGCATTTTTTTGATCCTTGAACAGTTCTTCCTCAGTCTCTCCGAGCAGATAACCTACAGTAGTATCCAGTATTTTGGCCAGCTTCTTTGCGGCCTCAATGGAGGGCTTCATCTCATCGCGTTCATACTTGCCGATAGTAGTATGGGAAGTATTGAATATTGTAGCCAGCTCTGTGCAAAATCTCATTGAAATCCCAAAAAGTGTGTCCCAATATTGGAACAGGTACCTCAATGGAAACATCCTTTCGCTGAAGCGCCAGGCGCATAACGCTGACTTCCGCACTATTGATGCAGTGCAATACAATACACCTACACCATGGCAACCAGTTGTCAGCCGTAGCCAATGCCGCAGCCTGGGAAGGCTTGCCGATAAGAACCCAACTGGCACAGAAGTTACTTCCGTGACATACCCACAAAACATGTCAGGCCAGGTCAAAAATGAAATTAGTAAAGGTAAAAACAAAAACCCAACATCTTCGAATTTTTTGTTCAGAACAAATGACACTTCGACCATCACTCCTTTCCTCGCTGTGAAAAAAATGGTGACGAGTTTCCGGTAGAGATAAGTCTTAGCCCGCTCGAAACCGAGGAAGGGCGGTGGGTTTCTGCAGCCATAAGAGATATCACTGAACTTAAAGCCCACTTAGCCCAGCGCAAACAACGAAAAAGAGAGATATTTTCTTAGCCAGATTTGCAACCTCCTACGACCCTTCTTTAAATCATCTTCCTCTTCTTGTCTCGCCTCCTATTCACAATTTCGCCCACTTTGCGAGTCACAGACTCTGGTATCCTTTTTTAAGCACAAGTCACAGACTTGCGCTAGTGAAGTTCAATGATTCCCGTCAAGCCAACATGTAGTAGAGAAAAATTCAGATCCATAGCTCAGAATGAAGATTACTTCGGCAACAGCTCTTTTCCTAAAGGAGCCCGGAACCTAAGCCTGGAGACAGGTGCGTCTCCGTTTACACGATAAATTTAACTGGAGCTTTTCCCTGGCTACTGGCGCGGCCTGAGCTCAGACTTCTAACCTGATCATGAAGATCCCGCTCTGGCGCATGCTTTATTTGTCAACTGCTTTTGCCTGCTTCTTTAACGGCAATCCATCGTAATTACAGACAGACCTACCCTACAAAAAAAAAAGAGCCATCAGATATACTGACAGCCCTTTCTCACCTAAACAAAAAAATATGCTAAAAACAACTAATATCCTTTATTCTGCACCATGGCAGGATTTGCATCTACTTCTGACTCCGGGATAGGAAATGCAAGCTTAGTTGAACCATAAGGTATGCCAGATGCTCCAAAAGTCTGTCCCGGATCTACATATGGAATACCGCGACCATAACGGGTCAGGTCAAAGAACCGGTGTCCCTCCATTGCAAGTTCTTTGCGTCTTTCAAGCAGTAGGTTGTCAACAGTAGCCTCGGCATAAGGGCTTGCATTTCTTGCCAGAGGAACCACGTTTAAAGCCTCCAGAGCATTAGCAGCATCCTGATTAATTAATGCTTCCGCATAATTGAGCAATACTTCTTCATATCTGATCACGAATACATGATCAGTATAATCAGGTGAATTATATTTACCGGTAACTCGAATGGTTCCTCCATTATTGGTAAACAAAGCTCTGCGAACGTCTCCGGCCTCGTAAACATTGTACAGGTCAGTGGTTACTTCAATGTCTCCATAAACGGTGTTTTGCAAAATGAAGAACAATCCGTTGATACCCTCGTTATCTGCACCTGTATAAGCAAGTTCGAAAACAGAGCTGGATGATCCTTTACCGGGATTTCCTGTGGCACTTATAGCGAATAACCCCGAATCAATAACCTTTTTAGCTGCAGTAGCAGCCTTACTCCACTCTTTCGTATACAGGTAAAGCCTTGATTGCAGGGCTAATGCAGCCCATGAAGTCATAAAAATAGGCGAGCTGCCATCCAGTTCCTGCTTCATTTTATTTTCTGCTGCTAACAGGTCTGTTTCTACCTGATCCCACACCTTGTCTACAGCCGCTCTTTCAGGATAAATGTTGTCATCCAAAAACTCCGTAATAATAGGAACGCCCATATTATTTCCTCCGGTAACATGCTGTTGACCATATAGTCTTAAAAGGTCCATATATGCCAAAGCTCTGATGGCATGAGCCTGTCCTTTAACGTACTGAACTTCATCACTGTCATTATTTTCAACCTCAGCGCCAATGATAATATTTGCGCTTGATATCACCTGGTAAATTCTTCTCCACGTGTTTCTGGGATAAGCATCAGCAGCATTTACCGCAAATTGGGCTGGTTGAACAAAACGTCCCGAGTTCGCATTACTAAAGGCATTGTCTGATCGTACATCAGCGAAAATAACATAGTCTCTGCCATAGTAATCGGAGGTATTCATCCGGTCGTAAGCTCCAAGGATGAGTCCTTGCAAGTCTTCCAACGTGTTAACACTGGTGGTCACTTCTTTATCAGAAGTAACCTCCGGCTCCAGAAATTCTTTGCTGCAGGATGTCCATGCAAGAGATATCAGGAGTATATAGAATATTTCAAATCGTTTCATATTATTGATCATTTAAATAACTTTTATTAAAACCCTACCTTCAATCCTACTGCAATATTCTTTAGCGGAGCGGAATTGAGATCGATAAAACCGTCAGCTTTTACCTCCGGATCAAACTCCAGGTTATCATCCTTCACCCAGGTCCAGAGGTTAGTACCTTTTACATACAGACTTGCTGAGGATAAGCCTACTTGCGACACTAGTGATACCGGTAGGTTGTAACCGACAGTCAGGTCTCTCAATCGAACATATTCTCCATCGTACAACCTCCTGCTGGAGGTCTGGTTAGACTGCGATGTGTTGCCATAGATATTTTGTGGATGTTCGCTAATGTCACCTGGTTGTTGCCATCTGTCATAGGTACGGGCATATCCACTGGATACGTTATAGGTAAAACGTCCATCAGAAAGAGTGTATCCCGCCCATGTATCATAAAGTTTATTTCCAGTGGAGTAGTACAGGAGTGCAGTTAGAAAAATACCCTTGTATTCCAAACGGGTATTGAGACCGCCATAGAAGGTAGGAGTAGCGTTAGCTCCCTGGTAGTAATCTGCGCTTCCATTATAAACGGAGGTCACCACTTCACTATTCTCAGCTTCCAGCCACTGTGGTTGACCAGTTTGAGGGTTCACTCCCTTCCAGGTAGGCATAAACCAGGAGTAAACCGGCAAGCCGGTAGCCACTTTTCTGGTGTTGGTGGTAATACCAATTTCCTCACCTGTCGCACTGGCAGGTAACTTGGTAACTTCATTCTTCAGAGATGTTAGGTTAAAACCAACATTCCACTTAAAGGCTCCGGTTCTAAGAATATCAGCCGAAACAGATACCTCTATTCCTTTATTAACCATCTCACCTACATTTTGCAATTGCTGGTCGAAGCCTGTTGTGTAAGAAAGGGGGACCTCAAGTAACAGATCAGACCCTGTTCTATGAAAGTATTCAACAGTAGACGTGATCCGTTCGAATAATCCAAGATCCAAAGCAAAATTCCAGGTTTTTGAGGTCTCCCATGTCAGGTCGTAGTTACCAAATTGGCTAGGAGCAATAGCTCCGGCTCCATTGTACGTATAATCGTAACCCAGAAAAGCCTGAAATTGATTCACACCAATACCACCATTTCCTGTCTTGCCGTATGAAACCCGTAGCTTAGCATTATCCAGAGCCCCGATTTCCTGTAGAAAGCCTTCATTAGACAGCACCCATGATGCACCTATTGAATAGAATAATCCCCACCGGTTGTCTGCGGAGAACCTGGAATTGCCTTCACCTCTTAATGTAGCGTCAACAAAAATTCTACTGTCAAAAGCATAATTAACCACACCCGCGATGGAATTCACCGCCCAATCATACTTGTATCCATTAGCAAAAGTAACGTTACCTACAGAGCTGGGGTAATACAGACCGTCAGCGGCTATATCGCTACCTCCGGCCCCTATGGTATAGTATTGATTCTTTTGGGCTTCATAGATAAGTTTCAGTCCTAAATCATTGGAGCCATTGATAGCAAGATTATAATCAAGCATGTTTTTCCATACCCAGTTAAAGTTACGGTTGCTGTACACAAATGAACTTCCGTTGGTTCCGGCTCCATCACCATAGATACGATTGTTATAATATAACTCCTCTGTTTGCACATAGTCCAGGCCAATGTTTGTAGTAAACTTAAGATTATCCAGAACATCATACCTCAAAGTGGTATTATTGAGTATCCGCACCTGATTCCTTCTGTCTATGTCGTTTTGGTACACGAACAAAGGATTGTAAGTACCTGTACTTAAGTTTAAATTAGGTGTGCCGTCAGGATTGGTAGCCGGATCAATAGGTAGTGTAAACAATGGCGCAGCTTCAGGGTTACTGAAATAGGCCGATCCCTCAAGTTGTCCGTTTTGTAATACATGCGATCCGGTAGTTGCATTGCTCAACATAAACCTGTCGTTAAGTGCGCTGGAAAAGTTTAGTTTCCCGGTTATCCGTTCGTAATCAGTACCTAAGTTAACACCGTCTTGTTGAAAATAACCTACGGAGCCATAATAGTTGAATTTCTCATTACCTCCTCTGGCTGAAAGGTCATAACTCTGTTGCATGGCATCATCATTGGTGATCACACCCCACCAATCTGTATCCGTTTTGCCGTCCCATCCGCTAGGATACAGGTTGTTGGCCTCTGCAGGTGTAGTAGCATAACCTGCATTTACCAATGATTCGAGGTATAGCTCCTCCCACTGAGCTGCATTGAGCATCTTGGGGCCGTCAACTGCTCTGGATACCCATCCTCTCTGGGCAGAAAAATTGAATTGCGCTTTCCCCGCCTTTCCGCTTTTCGTGGTAATGATAATCACACCATTAGCTGCCCTAGCTCCATACAATGCCGTGGCGCTGGCGTCTTTCAATACGGTCATGCTTTCTATATCATTAGCGTTAATGGAAGACAATACACCAAGAGTTCCTGTTGATGTTGACTGTGCCATGTTTCCGGAAATCACTGGTATACCATCAATTACAAACAAAGGTTCGTTATTCGCTGTGATCGAACTTATACCTCTGATCCGAATATCCTGGACTGACCCTGGCGTACCTGAAGAGCTGGTGAGTTGTAACCCAGCAACGTTACCTTGAAGCACCGACTCAACAGAACTTACAGGTTGCGACTCTATCATAGCCGCATCAAGCCTGGTGTGCGAACCGGTAAAGGCTTCTTTGCTCACTTCACCATAGCCTGTTATTACCACTTCAGACAACTGCCTAATGTCCGTTTCCATGCGAACATCAATAACATTCCTTCCTCCAACAAGCTCTTCCTTAGACATAAGTCCGATAAATGTAAATATCAGCGTCCCCTCCCCTGATGATAAAGAAAGAGAGTACTGTCCGTCTGCATCTGTTACCGTTCCTTTTGTAGTTCCTTTCAGGACCACATTCACTCCGGGAAGAGACGAACCATCTTCCGCAGAGGTAACTTTACCTGTTACTGTGTGACCTTGGGCACTAACCTGTACTACAGCCACACATAGCAGTAAGCTTAAAAGTAAAATTCCTTTCATACGTGTTAAATTTAGTTTTGGGTTTGCAGATAATCTTGAGAAATGACACCTATCAAAATGTACCTTTTACAGTATAAATAGATAGATACTCACTTATCTTAAAATAAAGTCCGCGTTATTTAGGTATAAACTCAGATGGCAAGTACGAGATAAAATGCCTTGAATGCTCTTAGGATTTTATCCATTACTAGTACAATTATTACAGGAAAGGACCAAATGGCATAAAGTAATTATCCTACAGGACAAAACGTAAAGTGTCAACAGATGAAGATGCTTTGCAAAGAAGCAGCTCTATGAAAGCACCTTACACTTCGGGTAAGATTTATCAACAAAAGGAATAAAATTACCACGGGTTACACAAGAAGAAAAGAAGAGCATATGAATCGAAGAAAACAGGACTTACACCTACTCCAGCCTGCCTACCACTCCTCCTGCCCCCGCAGCCCAGACCCCCTCACCATCAGGACTCACGGTCAATGTATGAAAACCCATATTGCCGAGGCTAACGAATGAGCGACCTCCATCAAAAGAGATCTCCGAACCTGAAGGGCCGACAGCGATCACTTTTGAACCAACAAAGGCAATACACGATCTGAAATCAAGGTCAACTCCCACTGTCAATTGCCATGTTTTGCCACCATCATAACTCACAATCATATTATCATGTCCTTCCTGCTCTTTGGTGTAGTCGCCACCTACGGCCATACCATATTCTTTGTTTTGAAATGCCACAGAAAAGGTGCCTTGAGAGGAAGCACCGGAGATCATTGGAGTATCAGCTACTTTCCAGCTTTCGCCCTGATCATCAGAATAAAAAATGCGAGCCACACTACCACCTGTTCCTACAAAGGCCTTATCTGACCCCTGCACTGCGATATGGGTACCGCTTGCAGCAAAGCCGTACTCACCCCCTTGCAGCAATGGCAGCTTATCAGGATCAATTTCTCTCCAGGTATCACCTCCATCGGTAGTTTTAAGAATGTAAAGCGTGCTGTACACCGGATCACCCGCCAAAACACCGGTATTCTCACCCCAGAAAGCCATACCGTTATAGAATCCATTTTCATGGGTGTTTTGCTTCACCAGTTTCCAGGTGGCGCCTCCATCTAATGTTTTGTATATCCTGCTGGCGCCTCCACTCCCGGCACTCATAGCAATGCACTCCTGATCACCAAATGCCTGCACATCCCTGAAATCAAGGCTGTCGGCCCCGGGGATATTGATCTTATGCCAATTTGCTCCACCATCAGTAGTACGAATCAGGCCTCCCTGCGTACCCAGCCAACAGACATCAGCATTAACTGCACTGGCCCCCCGGATGGACGATGTTACGCCACTGAATTGCAGTTGCCATTGTGGTGTTTTGGTATCCTGACAGTAGGTTTCGAGGCCAAGTAGCAGGATCATAAGAAGGCAAATAGTTGTTTTCATGAATGATCTACGCGTTACTGGTTTCAAGCTATTACCTCGGTCCTGCCGGTAAATTATTTTTTAAATACCAGGTCAAATATTCCCTCAAGTGCCTTGAAGTATTTTCCCCTTCATATATACCATGCGAGCGGTTAGGATATGCCATGAAAGTAAACATTTTATTATGTTTTACTAATTCATTGATGAGTAATTCACTGTTCTGATAATGTACATTATCATCGCCCGTACCATGGATCAGCAGCAAGTTACCCTTCAGGTTTTTGGCAAAAGTGATCGGTGATCCGTTTTTGTAACCCTCGGCATTTTCCGAAGACAAACCCATATATCGCTCCTGGTAAATGTTATCGTAGAGCAGTTGGTTGGCCACCGGAGCCACAGACATACCTGTATGGTATATTTCGGGGTATCGGAACATCGCATTCAAGGTCATGGAGCCTCCACCGCTCCAGCCCCAGATACCAATACGCTCTTTGTCAACAAAGGAATATTTTTTGATGATACCTTTCACAGCATTGGACTGATCAGCAGAGGCCAGGATACCGATTTGACCGTAAACAGCTTTGCGCCAGTTGCGCCCTTTGGGAGCTGGTGTACCTCTATTGTCGACACTCATCACTATATAACCATTCTGCGCCAGGTACTGGTGCCACAGGTAGGTGCTCCCTCCCCACTGGTCCAGCACGGTCTGGTTCCAGGGTTCACCATACACATAAAAGAGTACCGGATATTTTTTTGAAGGGTCAAACCCGGCCGGCTTGATCATATAAGCGTCAAGCATTACGCCTTCACCAATGTCCACCTGGAAAAACTCCATAGGATTTTTGTCAAGGGCAGCTATTTTCTGCTTCAACTTGTCATTGCTTACCATCACCTTCATCGTTTTATGGTCGGGCAAGCTGATCAGTGAAGTAGTATTGGGAACCTCCGCTGTCGAGTAATGATGCAACGCATATTTAGCTCCGGGAGCAATGTAGTAGCTATGGGTTCCTGGCTGGTGGGCCGGACTGAGCCGCTCCGGCTTGCCTTTGCCTGATAATTTGCTTCTGTACAGGTATCTTTGTGTAGCATTTTCAGGGGAAGCAATATAATAGAGCCACCCTCCCCTGGTATCTACTTCCTCAATGCTGATAACATCAAAAGGCGAAGGAGTGATCAGCTTTAGGTCCTTACCATCACTTGAAAGAGTATATACCTGCCGCCACCCTCGTCTTTCACTCACCCACAATAGCTTACTACCTTTATCATCAAGCCACTGCCAGTCATCTACTGTGTCTAGCCATGCCTCATCTTTCTCGGTAAAAATAGTCTCCACGTGACCTGTAGCGGCATTACATTTCATCAATTGATTAGTATTTTGCTTCCTATTCAAATGCTGTAGAAGCACGTGCTGCGAATCTTTCACCCATATCATCCGTGGTATGAAGTTGTTCTTGGGATCTCCCGGCACGTTCATCCATTGTATGTCCCCACCGGAGACGCGCACCACTCCTACTCTGCAAGCAGAGTTATCTTCTCCGACTTTAGGATACTGCACCGGTATGGTATAAGAGTAAACTGAGTCTGTGTTGTTGATCATTAGAAAATCTTTGATACCGGAGGCATCTAACTGCCAAAAAGCGATAGCTTTTCCGTCAGGACTCCAAAGGAAACCATCGCGAGCATCAAATTCTTCCTCATAAGCCCAATCGAATGTGCCGTTGATCAGGTCGGTGGAACCATCAAATGTAAGCTGGGTAATGCGCTTTGTAGTCAGATCCTCAACAAATACATTATGCTCCCGAACATAAGCCACCCTGTCACCTTGTGGCGAGAACTTGGCAAACATGAGTGTAGAAGGCTTTGCATCAGCCCCTCCTAATTGGTGTAGTTTTCGTGAAGCTACATCCAGCACCCAGTAATCACCTTTTGTATTGTAGCGCCACACGCGGGCGGTGTTGGTAAAAATGAGAAGCTTTGTTTTATCATCACTCCAGCTATAGTTGCTGATCTGCAACGGCTTTTCTTTTCCCGCCGGAATAAGACTGGCAGCGCTTACCAGCACCTCTCTTTTCTGCGTGGCGGTTTCATAGCGGATGATATCCTGTCCTCCTGCAACATCAGCAGATTTTTCTACAGTGGTATACCCCTCTCCGTCATCGACCCATCTGGAAGGGCCAAAATAGTCGGAAGAAAATTCATAGTCGGTAAATATCCGCTTCAGGTCAAGCCTGCTCTCCTGAGCCGCTACCTGGCTGACCAAAATAGTAAAAATGATTGCCAACACTTTACTTAAAATTCTCATATACAAATGTTTAAAAAAATTAAATCCTCTTACAACTTTTATCTTAGCATAAATCCCTCTCGAAATGGATCTTGTGGGTCCAGGCAAAATTCATTGCTGCCCGTAACATAAGCCGTTCCCCATACCTCAGGGATCACTGCCTGATGAGGCCCGTAGGTCACCTCCTTCATCAACTTACCCTCGAATTGGCTCCCCACAATGCTTTCTATTTTCATTTTTTGTCCGATATCCAGCTTTTTCTGATGATAATGTAGTGCCATCCTACCGCATACACCAGATCCCGTGGGAGAGCGATCCACCTCTCCATCAGCAAAAACACAAACGTTTCTGCTGTCAACTCCTTGCGATAAAGGGCCTCCCATGAAAATAGTCCCGTATAAAAAGCTTAGGTCCTTTTCTTCAGGGTGCCTCACCGGGATCCCTTCTTTTATTATTGTGTTTTTTATTTCCCTTCCTATTCGGATGAGCTCACTGTAGTTATCGGGGGTTAACTGTATATTCAACTGTTCCGCATCAACATAGGCATAAAAAGCGCCCCCATAAGCAATGTCTGCTCTGACTTTACCAACACCACTTACTTGCACCTCCACGCCTTCAGCTAAAACAAATGAGGGTACCCCCTGAAATCCGCTGGCCGTTACCTGTCCATTTGCAACTTCTGCATAGGCGGTGATCAGGCCGCATGGGGCCTCTATTCTTATTGTAGTGACAGGTTCTATATGGGCTACCCATTCCATTTCCACAGCAAGTTTGGCCAGGGCAATGACTGCGTGTCCACACATGGTGCTGTACCCTTCATTGTGCATGAAAAGCACGGAAAAATCTGCTTCTGAATGAAATGGAGGTAGTAAAATACAGCCATACATATCCGCATGGCCTCGTGGTTCAAACATTAGTAGCTTTCGCAGGTAGTCATAATGCTCTTTGACATACCGTCTGCATTCCAGCAATGAACTACCGGGCACTTCCGGAAAACCCGCAGTTACCACCCGCAGTGGTTCTCCACCGGTATGCATATCAATAGTACTCAACCTAAGCCACTCAGGAGAGATTTTCCATTGCTCAGACTGCAGGATACGTTGATAAATGTCGCTGATTCTCCCCATGATTGTTAATTTACAATATTATAGATTATCGACAATAGCACAGCGTAAGACTGTCCTTTGAAATTTCACCAAGAAGTAAATAAGGCGAAAAAGCCACACGAATACCTCAACTATCTCAACAAAAACCGGTACTATTTTATCATTTATCACAAGCCTATCAAGTCGGTTTTCTCTATGACTATCTCTTGCCTAATATAGCCATAGTTTCCTTACATTCTTAAAGCACACCACACCCAGTCCAAGATTTGGATCACAATTATAATTGCAGGCAGAGACATGCCTGGAGCACCACGTCAGAATAAAAAAAATCACCGAAACTTCTCTCCAATATTAACATTTGATAATGTTCTATACATATAGGTTAAAAAAGTATCAATATTGCTTTTAAATTCGTCATACCTTGGAAGTTGAAAATATATTACCTAACCCAAACCAAAAAACTACATACTTATGAAACGTACCGCAATTTCCTTATTTGCTCCGTCTTAACTCCGGTAGCTCAACAAACAACATTTAATCTTTAAGAAATATTAAAGAGGCTGCCTTAAGAGTCTCCTTCTGACGAGATCAGGATCTCCTGGTTAGTTTTTGTTCATTTCCTTGGGATTCCAAAATCAAGTTTGGAATGACGACAGCCCCTTAATATGCTATTTACGGCACATACAAATGTGCACGCGGGGATGCTTTTGTCTTCTTTTACCCGCTCCCATGTTCAATATTTCAACAAAATAAATCCATACATTATGAAGAAAATCCTTTTACTATTTTTTTGTCTGCTAACAGCACTACAGGGCTGGTCGCAAGTTGACCCTCCCGCTATGTGCAATAGTGATGAGCAGATGAAACAGTTCTACAAAGAGCATCCTGCTGCATTACAGGAGGCACTGAAATTTGAAGAGCGGACCCGGTCCGGAAAAAACACAACGGTCAGAACCGGTGGTTATATAATACCCGTAGTATTCCATGTCTTCGGAACGGATTTTGCCGGAAAAACAGTGAATGACAATACTATTATTACTGCGCTTGAAAAAGCAAATGAAGACTTCAACGGCCTGAATGATGACTATAACACTGTATCATCGCTGTTTCAAGGTATCAGAGCTACGTTAGACATCGAGTTTAAGCTGGCAAAGATAGATCCGAATGGAAATCTCACCACCGGCATCAACTACTATCCCGAACGGTCAGGCTTTGGTAATGGCGGTGGTTATGACGACCAGATCCGTCAATTTGCATGGGACAATTATAAATACATGAACGTATATATCATGCTCGATCTTTATGATGACAACAGCTATACCAACTCCGGAGTAGCCTGGTACCCGAATACCTGGATGTCAGATAACAATCTTGCAAGAGTGGTATATAACGGACGATATCTGTATGGCAATACAGACAAAGAATTTGCTTCTGTTTTAACCCATGAGTTTGGTCACTGGCTTAACCTTGCGCATACTTTTGACAATGGGTGCAGCGCTCCTGGCGACAATGTGGATGATACACCGGCTACAACGGCCAACTCCGGCACTTGCAATGTAACAACGGAAAAGTGCAGCGGTGCCGGTATCCCCAACGGTGAAAACTATATGGATTATTCTAATTGCTACAAAATGTTCACCCAGGGGCAGGTAGCACGAATGCTAGCTGCATTAGAGCATGAGGCGCGATTTCCGCTTTGGCAGGAAGCCAACTTAGCTGCTACAGGTGTGAATGACACTGACTCCCCGTTTTTACTGTATTCGGCATCCGTTCTTCATGAGGATGATGCCAATGCGGGAGGCATAGAAGGCAGTGTAAATATCAGCGGACAAAATGGCGCTGCATTTGCAGTAACGGGTGCGCTAACACAAGGCTCTCACTTTACCACCAGCAATGTGCCATCAGGGCTTTCCATACAGATCAATGTTCAAAATAGTACCACCGCTACATTGTCTGTATCGGGAAATGCCTCAGCACATGCCAATAGCGATGACGTGTCAAATATTTCAATTACTTTCCTGAACCCAGCCATTGCAGGTGGCACATCATCTATTCAAAACCCAACCTTTAGTGGCTTTTCGCTAAACTTTAAGGATCCCTACTCTATTGTTTATGAGGACATCACGGATATAACCACTAATAGCAGCGCTACATGGACGTTCTTCGAACTGGCTTATGGCGATGGGCGCTATGGCTGCTGGTATGACGGGGGTAAACTACGATTAGAGACATACACTAAGCCATTAGTTTGTGAGGGCTCCACAAGAAATATCTCCCTCCTTGCAAGTGGCACGCCTATTAGTAGCAACAGCAATTGGGTAGCCGGTGGCCCCTACCCTGATGAGCATGACCTAAGAAGTGCTTCATACACTGCGTGGAATGGCAAAACAGGCTATATCGGCTTCAAATTCACTAGTCCGGAAGGCAAAAACCTGCACGGATGGTTCAGGGTAACTGTCAATGCTACAGGAAGTTCTTTTACTTTACATGACTATGCCTACTACACCAAGCCTAATGGAACCATCATTGCAGGTTCCACTACTGTAAGCACACCTCCGGTAGCTGCTTTTACGGCTTCTGCTACTACGGTTACAGCCGGTCAGTCCGTAATTTTTACTGATGGATCCACAGGTGGAGCTACAAGCTGGTCATGGTCTTTCCCCGGAGGAACGCCAGCAACAAGCACCTCTCAAAACCCAACGGTGAATTACAACACTGCCGGCACCTATGACGTGTCACTTACGGTTACCAATGCCAATGGCTCTGATACTGAAACTGCATCAGGTTATATCACCGTAAACCCTGCCTCAACAACCTATTGCAGTTCTGCGGGAAGCCGTTCTACTTACGAACATATTGCCAATGTACAAATAGGGAGCTTTTCCAATCCTTCTGGAGCAGCTAATTACTCTGACTACACTCATCTGACAGTGGACCTCAGCAAGGGTAACAGTAATGCGCTTACACTCACTCCGGGCTTTTCCGGTAGCACATATAGCGAATACTTCAGGGTGTGGATCGACTACAACCAGGATGGAGACTTTGCAGATGCCGGAGAGCTGGCGTTTGACGCTGGAGGCACCTCTACCACAGCAGTATCAGGTACTATTAATGTGCCGTCATCAGCCCTTAATGGTACTACCCGCATGCGGGTAAGCATGAAATATCAGTCGGCGCCCGGACCTTGCGGCACCATAGGTGACGGAGAGGTGGAAGACTATACTGTTAACATCAGCAGTGTCGTAACAGTGATCGCACCTGGCAACCTTACCGCTACCGCTACCAGCTCCGGCAGTATTTCTTTGACCTGGGGTGACAACTCCAACAATGAAGACGGCTTCGAAATAGAAAGGTCAACGGGAGGTGCATTTAATATCATAACTTCCACCGGTGCAAATATCAGTTCATATACTGACAATGGGCTTAGCGCGAACACTACCTATTCATACCGGGTAAGAGCAAAAAGCGGGGCGGTATACTCATCATACTCAAACACCAGCAGCGCTACTACTCCAAATGCACCATCGTATTGCAATGCAAGTGCCGGTAATCCCTCCGGACAATATATCAAAAGAGTAATAATCGGCAGTGTTGACAATAGCACAAGTTATGCAAGCAGCGGATACTCTGATTACGCTACAATGAGCGCCAATGTGACCAGCTCGGTTACTTTGACAGTCACTCCGCACCAATCCTGGGCCGGAACACAAGCCAGAGCCTGGGTGGACTGGAACCGTGACGGTGACTTCAGTGACAGTGGAGAACAGGTACTCAGCGGTAGCGGTTCTGCTACCAGCTACAGCAGCACGATAACTCCTCCTGCAGGAACAGCCAGTGGTCCTGTGCGTCTCAGAGTAAGAGTTGCTTATGGAGAAGCGCCAACTGCTTGTGGAAGTATCTACTTCAGCGAAACAGAAGATTATACACTTAACATTGGCACTGCAGCAGGCCCCTCTGCCTCAGCGTTTGAGCAACAGTTGACATTATTCCCTAACCCTTCAAAAGAAGGGCGCTTCCAGCTTGCATATACCAAATATGAGGGTGATTTGGACGTAAGTGTATATAGTTTACAAGGGGTACTGATCCATCGACAAACCTTCAGCACTGTCAATCAACCCGTTGATGCAATTACAATATCAATTAATCAAAATGTACGTGGAACCTACCTGGTACATGTAAAAAATAATAACACCACCATAGTGAGAAAGGTCATTTTTGAATAAAAAAGAGACCTTATAACCACAGAAAATACAGGATTTAGCGCAGCCTTTTCACAAGGCTGGCGCTTCCTGTGTGTTCTGCGGATAATTTCTACATCAATCTATACAATGCAATTTATAATTATTAAACTAACCGCAATCAAACCATGCTAAAACAATTTTACAAATGTCTGTTGTCAATAATACTACTATCGGTAGCAGGATATACACAGGGGCAAATACAAGTACCTCATGATCCCCATGATCACAACGATTTCTGCTCAAGAATGAATAAAAGCAAAAATCATGGGGTAGCAGAACCTAGCATCAAGATCGGAGATCATACCAGGAAATCTTCAACTTCAAGAACTACAGCCACCTGCTATGATGCAGCCGGTTGGGCCTCTTTAGGTTCGTCAGCATTGGTGGGTGAGCTCAAGCAAAACACTAATTCCGACTGCTTTAGCTCCTTTTTTGCTATCGAGTCTAATTATGCGCCATCAATATTTTCGAATGCCAACATTGAGGCTGTGGCTAATGAACTATACAACCTCTCAGCTAGCTATGACGGCACAAAAAGCAGCGGCCTGTATGGACTCGTATACTACCTGCATGCAGCCGGTTATCAGGATTTTTACAATGACGGTGTAAGTATGAATATCACCAGTATTAACCGTTACATTCAAGGTTGTGAAGCATTGACTTCCAACCCAAACCTGTTTCTCACCACAAAAGATGCACTGGATATCCTTGATGAGTACCTGATACTGCTGGATTTTGATGGTCTAAGACACAAAACCACTGTACTTAATACCGTGAAGCGTGTAATGCAGGACCTTGTAGTAAACAAAGTATGGAAGCAGGTGTCTTCCAACGATATCCGCACCTATGCAGGCGCTGCCAACAGAATATTTTTCCTGATGTTCAGGGGGGTGCAGGATAATGATTATGTCAATGCCATCAATGGCAACAATACCTATTTCGAACTTCTTCGAACCATAGCACTGGATACAGAACTACAAAACAATGATGAACTGGCATTTATGACATTAAATGCTGCAGGGGAGTTGGCCAGAATGGCTGGAGTTCCCACTCTGCTGGATGATACAGAAGCACATTTGGCACAGATTGCTCAAAACTCTGCGCGTCTAAGCCCTATGTGGTTAAAGGCAATCGAGGCTATGAATGAATATGGCAACTGTGCCGCCTACAGCTTGTGTGAGGATATGGAGCAGCTCCAGGATGAACTTGATCAGATGTTATTTCCAAACACTTACACTTTTGATGATGGCAAAATGATTGTCAGAACTCCTCTTATCGAGGAGGAAGTGCAGGGACTTTACCATGCCGCCAAACAAGTGAAAAATCAGTTTTTCAGAATGCTACAGACCGATGAACCTGTAGCTGGTGACCCTAACGACACATTAAGAATAGTGGTGTTCGGCTCAAAGCAGGAATACGATGATTATGTCACATACCTGTTCGGCATTGGTAGCGACAATGGTGGAATGTACATAGAAAGCAGGTCTACTTTTTACACCTGGGACCGTACCGTTGGTGTGGAAAGCAGCCTATCTCTTGAGGCGTTGTTCCGTCATGAATACGTGCATTATCTACAAGGACGATACCTCATCCCGGGTTTTTGGGGTGAAAGCGAAATATACAACAACAGCAGATTAGTATGGTATGAAGAAGGCATGGCTGAGTTTTTTGCCGGTTCCACGGAAACAGAAGGCATCCGACTACTGGCCTCAAATGCCAGGAATACACAGAACAGCGCCGGCAACTGGCCATCGCTCAACACCGTGTTTAATTCCAGTTATACCAGCGGAAACTTTCACCACTACCACTACGGCAATATGATCTGGTATCACTGGTATGTCAATGATTTTGCCAAGCTGAAAACATTCTTCGAGTTGACGAGGAATAATGATATTGCAGGTTTTGATAATCTGGTAGACAGTCAACGGTATAATGGGCAGCAGGCTTTTACAGATTTCCTCAACCAGGTAGCCAACGGTACTGTGCAAGGCTGGGAACCTGAAACTAACTGGCTGGATGATGATTATTTGGCAATAGGCTCCGAAAATGATATTGAGAATGAATTTACAGCCATTACGGGCATTACTGCATCCGCATCCATAGAAGCCACCGCGCTCAACAGGCGCTTTAAATTAACAGGCAGCCTGACAGGTTTACCTGCGGCTAACAACAATACAGATGCTGCCAAGGCGGCCGGGGCAGCTTTGGACAACATACTCATTCAGTTGCGCGGCAAGCCTATGCTTAACAATTTCACTTACTCCATAGGCTATTTCAAAAACCTTAGCCATAGCTCCGCCTCTACAACAGCCGATTTTGTGATAACAGGTCCGCTCAGGGATGCCGGTATTCCGGACACCAACGATCCTGAGTTCAGCGCAGACCATACAGTGACCATGACCGGAGGAAATGTAACCTTCACCAGTGAATCCAGCGGCTATGTACGCTCGCTACAGTGGTCATTCCCGGGAGGATCGCCCTCCAGCGTTACTAATGAAGTACAGCCGACCATCACCTATGCACAGCCAGGTATCTATGATGTTGCGCTGACAACAACCGGTAGCACCGGTAGCGTAACGGAAACCAAATCAGCGTTCATCAAGGTATATGAAAAAAGTAATGTAGTTTATTGTGCTGCTGCCGGCAACAGAAGTGATAACTATGCCACGCGCGTTACCCTCGGCTCCATTGATCATACTTCCGGTCATCAGGCCTACAACGATTTTACATCCCTGGTCACCGAGTTGGTTCCTGGCGCCACTGAGACGTTAACAATTGGAACAAAAAATGGCTACTGGGATTCCAATGGCGTGGGTGCCTGGATAGATTGGAATGCTGATGGAGACTTCGATGACGCTGGTGAAGAGATCTACAATCAGTTTGGAGCCGGGCCGTATACTACTATTGTAAACGTGCCCGCCAATGCTACACCTGGAGTTACCAGAATGAGAATACGGGTTGCCTACGGAGACGCGGGAAAAATAATAGCCTGCGGCAACGATGATTATATCGGTGAGGTCGAAGACTTTTCTATTGTCATTCCTGGCAACAATGACCCTGTAAGCTATTGTTCCTCTGCATCCGGTCGTTCTACTTACGAGCACATTGCCAATGTACAGGTGGGCAGCTTCTCCAACCCTTCCGGAGCCAGCAACTACACCGACTTTACCCATCTGACAGTCAGCCTCACAAGAGGCAACAACCCCGTAACGCTGACCCCTGGTTTTTCAGGATCCCCGTACAATGAACGTTTCCGCGTTTGGATAGACTACAACCAGAATGGCGACTTTACTGATGATGGCGAGCTGGTATTTGCCAGCAGCCTTTCCTCTTCCGCTGTTTCGGGAAATATCAATGTGCCTGCCTCCGCGCTGGAGGGTAATACGCGTATGCGCGTAAGCATGCGATACGCCCGTCTCCCGGAGGCTTGTGGTACATTCGATGATGGAGAAGTGGAAGATTATACTGTTAACATCAGCAACAGCGCTTCGGTAGATGCGCCGGGAGCATTGACTGCCATGGCAGCTTCGTCCAATTCAGTTACCCTCACCTGGACTGACCTTTCAGATAATGAAGATGGGTTTGTTGTAGAGAGAGCGGGTGACAATTTCAGCGTTATTACATCTTTAAGCGCCAACAGCACTTCCTATACAGACACCGGTTTGAATCCGGATGTAACTTATTCGTACAGGGTAAGGGCCCGAAGCGGGTCCACTTATTCAACATATTCTAACATCGCAACTGTCACCACTCCTGCCCTTAACTATTGTACAGTTGGTGGTGATTATCCTTCCGGGCAGTACATTGCCAATGTAGAAATAGGTGCTATCAATAACAATTCAGCTTATGCATCGGCAGGTTATTCTGACTACAGTGACCAGCAAAGCGACATTTCCGGATCAGCTAACCTGATAGTTACGCCTCACAACACCTGGGCTGGCACGCAAGCCAAGGCATGGGCTGACTGGAACCGCGATGGGGATTTCGATGACAGTGGTGAAGAGGTGCTTTCCGCAACCGGAGCAGGAGGTTCATACTCCAGTACCATAGTAGTTCCATCGGGTACTACTTCCGGCCCGGTGAGGCTACGGGTAAGGGTGGCCTATGGAGAAACACCAACCCCATGCGGAAGCATTTACTTTAGCGAAACAGAAGATTACACGATAGATGTCAATAGCAATAGCACTACCACCTTCAGCGAACCTTCCGCAAATGCGCCTGCCTCTGAAATGACAATATTCCCCAACCCGGCTTATGGCGGACAGTTCAGCATTATTTACGCTGGCCATGAGGATGATTTGGAGATCAGCGTGTATACACTGCAAGGCAAAGTCATTCATCAGCAAATAATCTCTCACGAAGCAGGTTATAATGCTATGGAAATTAAGCTAAATGACAAAGTTAACGGCACTTATCTCGTACAGGTAAAGAGCCTAAGTAAAAACATTGTCAGGAAAATAATTTTTGAATAAAATCCAGCGGCGACACCCTTGTGCTAAAGTCAAATTTAGCACAAGGGCTGCCGTTTGGCCTTTTAAAAATTTTTCAATCCCAGTCAAAATCAAACTGTTCTCCTTTCTATTTTTCTTTTTCTCAAAAAATCTCACTCGAGCCTTTTAATCTGAATTATTGTCACATGTAACGCGCATTTTGTGTGGATACGCTCCTGTTTATTAATTATCTAATATTAAAGATCTTTTATTTGGCGTTCGGATATATCAAACAGATAACGAGGATATAAATATTACACATTACCAGCCCAGTAGTACATCGTCTGACCACAAGTGTGGCACGTTGGTTTGAATATCAATGTTCCAACCCATAGATTAACATAGTTAGTGTCTAAGAAAACGCCAATGTCTGCGTTACGCTCGTTCCAAAAATGCTCTCGTACCTCAGTACGTTCCGCTTTTTGTAACTTCATTTCTTAAAGCCACTTAGAGTTTTCTTACAAACACTAGTTACAAGAGCTGTCTCAAAAGAACAGTCAGTTTTGAGTTTGGTCTTTTGATACAGCCCTATTTTATCGCGGAGTTAAGTAATGAAGAATAAGAAGCACGGGGAAAGTACTAATGATACAGAAAAAGCCAGACTACTGGCGCTTAAACGATATCAGGCCTTAGCATTGCAACCGGAGCATGACCTGGAAAATTTGGCAGAAATGGCCTTGTATATCTGCCATGCGCCTATCTGCTCGATCTCTTTAGTTGATCTGGATGACATACAATATCTGATCACCAGAGGACATAATGCAGATAGTATTCCTAGAAGCCTTTCTTTTGAACAATATACTATTCAAGCCGAGGTATTTGAAGTAAAGGATACTCTGGAAGGCAACACATTTGTTGGTAATCCTCTTATTGGTAACGACACAGGCATTCGCTTTTATGCAGGCGTGCCACTAGCCACCTCTGATGGATATCACATCGGAGCCATCTCTGTCGCAGATACAACCCCTCGCATATTGAACGATGAACAAAAAAGGATGCTCAAAGTGCTGGCAAATGAGGTCATGAAGTATCTTGAATTCGAAAGGCAAAAGAAGATACATGAAGAGGAGCGTAAGGTTGTACAAGGTGGCTTTCGCTCATTGGTTGAAAATTCTACTGATTTCATCACTGTTTTGGATGCCGAGGGACTAATAGGGTATCACAGCCCATCATTTTACCGGGCAACAGGTTACACTGAAGCAGATTTGGTAGGACATCACACTACCGAATTTGTCCATCGTGAAGATAAAGCTAAGATCATAACTGATTTTCTGAGTGTTATCGACAATTACGGAAGCACGTATACCACAGAATTCAGATGCCGTAAGGCCAACGGCGAGTGGATGACGCTGGAAGCGGTTGGCAAAAACGCACTGAATGATGAATCAGTCAAAGGTATTGTCATCAACTCCAGAGATGTAACTGAACGCAAAAAGGCAGAAAAAGAGATCAAAGAAAAAAGCCAGGTACTTAATGGTATTACCAACAATATGCCGGTAATCATTTACAAAGTAGATGCAGAAGGCAACTTTACTCAAGCCATCGGTGCAGGGCTGGAAAAATTAGGGCTGGAAGGAAATCAATTGATAGGTGGCAATATCTATACACTTTTTCCCGAAGTGAATGAGTTTGTTGACATGGCGTATCGGGGGGCAAGTGACCCGGTGGTACTTCACGGTGTTACAGGGGACAAGCCTTGGTATTTCGAGTTCTATACATTTGCCGACACGGCCAACGAGGGAGGGCTCGTTGGTTTTGGACTAGACATTACAGCCCAAAAGCTATACGAAAAGGAACAAAAAAATTATGCTGCTAATCTCGAAAAGATGAATAAAGCGCTCGACCAGTTTGCTTATGTAGTTTCTCACGATCTGAAGGCACCCCTTCGCGCCATCAACAATCTTTCACAGTGGATCGAGGAAGACCTGGGTGACCTGCTGGATGATAAAGCTGATGTAAAAGAGAATATGAGCCTGTTGAGAGGACGAGTCAACAGAATGGAGCTACTGATCAATGGAATACTGGAGTACTCAAGGGCAGGCAGATCTGAAATAAAGTACGAGGAAACTGACGTAATGGCTCTCGTGGGTGAAGTGATGTCGGCCTTGGATATACCAGCAACTTTCAAAGTAACAACAGGAGATCTCCCTACGATCCGCACGAGTAAACTCAGACTTGAACAAATCTTTTCCAACTTATTAAGCAATGCTGTAAAATACAATGATAAGCCTGAGGGCACCATCACCATAGGCTATGTCCACAAGGAAAATTTCCATGAATTTTATGTAGCTGACAATGGCCCCGGCATAGCCAAAGAATATCATGAAAAGATATTTGATATTTTTCAGACATTAGCGCCTAAGGACAAATCAGAAAGCACAGGTGTGGGGTTGTCTATTGTTAAAAAGATCATAGAAGAGCTTGGAGGAAGCATCCATGTGGAATCAGAGCCAGGTGCGGGAGTAAAGTTTATATTTACACTGCCAGCAAGGAAACAAAGTGACCTAAACCGCTAAGCGCTGAGGGCGAAGCGCAGAGTGATGAAGCGCCTTCCCCTTCGCCCTCAGCTCTCCGCGCCCCGCCCTACTCTTTTAGCACCATATCAATACACATCACCGCAGCCATAATAAGTATCCTTATACCATTATCAGCGGGTATCTGATCATCGATCTTGAGCATGTAATTATCTGCGGTAGTAAATAGCTCTTTTCCGAAACCAGCCCACTTTTTACTCACGTGTGCCATCTCGATATCATCTTTTACGAATTTAAAATCCCAACTCGTCCACTTGCCTTTGAGCGTACACAAATGTGTTTCATTGGCATCCAGTACATTGAATTTCCCGCCGATAGAGAAAAACTTCTGTTTGAATTTGCCAATTAGTTTTTCATTGCCATCGAATACTTCTACAGATGAGAGAAAAAAAGACACACCACGTTTTACCGACAGCACCTTTTCACCGGATGGTGTTTTTATTTCAACATGAAAGGGAGTCATGCGTTTATAGTCGGTGAAGCGCAACATTTTGGTAAAAAAACCAAGTCTCTCTTCGCGACAGTGCATAATAACATCCTGCGTTTCAGGATCATAGATGTCATAGTTATTGGCAGCTTTAAACATGCCCACATGCTCCTTTACCAGGAACAGATTTTTGTTAAGTACCGGATTCATTTATAAAATAAGTTTTGGTCAAGTTGGCAATTAACAATAATTCCTCAGGTTGACAAAATAGAACTTGCATGTTAAAGAGTAATTTAAATGATTGATCAAAAAAATTAAAAAAAATGTCACCCGGCCCAGTTACAATGCTCTGAGTTAAGGACTGATTCAATAAAAAGAATTGCCATACCGATTTTGAAGGCACGTTACCAAGACACTTTTTCTACATTAGGTAAGGTGCTTCATTCCTCGGGGATGATGTTTCTTAATAATAGCATTGGCTCTCATGTGCCGGGGATCCTGTAAAAAGGGCTTCTCAAAATCCAATAGGAATTTATCTGACTTCCGACTTCGATCTTCGGTCGTCCGACTTATAAATACCTGTCCGGGTTCAGCAATGATATATCGACCTCCGTTTTCTTTCCACTGACCACCTGGCTCACCAGCTTGCCTGTAATAGGCCCGAGGCTCATGCCCATCATAGAATGGCCGGTAGCAGCAATGAGGTTGTCATAGTGTTTAAACCGCCCGATATAAGGCAGTCCATCCGGGGAGCAGGGTCGGAGGCCAACCCAAACCTTTGATGCAGTGAAATCAGTGTCTTTGAATTGTGGATAGTAACCTGGAATAGATTTAAAGATACCCCCAACCCGATTCAGATTAATACTCCGATCGGTACCATTGAGTTCCATAGTGCCTCCGAAGCGTACTGCCCCATCCATTGGGGTCACTGACACACGAGCCTCTGCTAACAATGAGCATATCTCCGGTTTTACAGGAGGCGTGTTCACCTCTACACTGTAGCCTTTTCCACCCTGTAGCGGAATGTTCACCTTTAGGTTCCTGAGCAATCCGGAAGACCAGGCTCCTGCTGCAACTATATATTCATCGGCTACGACAGTGGCGGAGTCTGTATTTAACCCTGCGATCTTGCTGCCTTTCACTGTTATACTTTTAATCTGCCCGGCAGCGAACTTCACTCCTCTGCCGCTAAGCAAGTTCTGCATTTCAGCCATAAAGCGCCCTGGTACCATAAATGCGTCCAGCGGCCAGTATACGCCTCCCTCCACATCAAATTCCACACCCGGATCCATGGCCATTAATTCCTTTGGAGTGAGTATCTCTGCTTTCATGCCCATTTGCTTCGCTTTTACTGCAATTTGGGCCTCCTCCTGGAGGGCGTGCCGGGTTTTACACAACGTAAATAGCCCTTTGGTGCATAATGAAAAGTTCAATCCCTCCTCTTCTGCCAGTTGCACATATAACTCACGACTAGACGTGTTTAAGGCTTTCAATAATGGCATCGCCTTTTGCACGTTGGCAGCGGTGGCGGCTTTATAGAACTTCCACCCCCAGGATACCAGGTTTTTGTCAAACCTCGGCTTGATGTAAAAAGGGCTATCCGAACGAAGCATCCACCGCAATCCCTGGGAAATAATTCCAGGAGCAGCCAGAGGAATAAAATGGCTCGGAACGATCATTCCTGCATTTCCGTAAGAGCATCCCTCCTTTTTGTCATCGTCACTGATAACGGTAACTTCAAACCCCGCCTGAGAAAGATAATAGGCTGAACTCAACCCTACTATCCCACCACCAATGATGGCTACTTTTTTCATTTATTACTTATTTTTTACCACGGAGACCGCTGACAACATCTCAGAGGTCACAAAGAATTCTTAGCTATTTTTATCATATCACCTGAAAGCCATGAGCATAAGGATCATCATCGTCTACAATTATAGTATTGTAGCCCGTTACCATGGCCCAACCTTCCACGCTTGGAATGATCGCCTTTTTGTCGGCAAGCTTCACCTCATCTTCTATTCTTCCTATAAATTTAGAGCCGATGATACTTTCGTGGATAAATTTTTCCCCTTTCCTCAGTTTACCTTTGGCATGCCATTGTGCCATACGTGCTGAAGTGCCGGTACCACAAGGGGAGCGATCAATGGCTTTGTCTCCATAGAACACAGCATTTCTTGCCGTAGAATCCGGGGAGATAGTATCTCCGGTCCAGAGGATATGGCTCAGCCCTGAAATAGTCGGGTTTTCCGGATGTACAAATTCGTTATTTTGATTGATATTTTCTCTTAATTTCCTGCTCCACTGTATCAATTGCTCAGCAGAATAAGCCTGTACGCCTTTGAAGTTTTGCTGGGGATCAACAATGGCATAGAAATTACCACCATAGGCCACATCAACAACAAGCTTACCCAAGCCCGGGCATTCCGTTGTAATGCCTTCTGCCGCCAAAAATGCGGGCACATTGGTCAGTTTTACCGACTTCACCTTTTTACCTTCCTGAACATAAACTATTTTCACCAGCCCTGCCGGGGTCTCCAGCCTGAGCTGTCCTGGGACTTTTGGTGTTACCAATCCCTCTTCAATAGCAATAGTCACTGTGCCAATGGTGCCATGACCACACATCGGCAAGCACCCTGAAGTTTCTATGAAAAGCACCGCCACATCATTTTCCGGGTCAGCCGAAGGGTACAAGATACTCCCCGACATCATATCATGCCCCCTCGGCTCGAACATGAGGCTTTTCCTCACCCAGTCATATTCCCGGAGAAAATGCTGCCTTTTATCACTCATTGTGGCACCTACCAAAGTAGGGCCTCCTCCTGCTACAACCCTAACCGGATTGCCGCAAGTATGTGCATCAATGCAAAAGAATGTTTTCTTAGCCATCTATATTTTCTTTAACCAATATGGCGGCCACCAGGTCTTCCAAAGCGTGGCCCACCGATTTAAAACATGTTATTTGCTGTTCTGAAGTTCTTCCCGGTAGCTCATCGCTGCACAGTTCCCTTAATTCTGCTTTAATATCAGCCCTTCCGATAAGACCTGCCGATATCGGTATCACCAGGTCGCCGGTTTCTTTCAGCGCCCCCTGATAAGTGTCTACAAACAGATCACACCTCCGAATCACTTCGTCATCGGCCTCGCGCATATCAGGCCGATAGGCCCCTACAAGGTCTAGGTGCTGGCCAGATTGCAGCCATTTTCCATTGATCAGTGGTGTTGGACTCAGTGTAGCACAACTGATAATATCTACATTTCCAATCACTTCTTCCATAGAGTCAACCGGCTCGCAGGAAAGGTGAGACAGATGCTCTGATTGACAGATTTTCTCTGCATTGTCAATGCTGCGCCCCCACACATATACTTTTTCAATCGGTCGTGCTGTGGCATGAGCTTCGATTAGATGGGGTGCAAGAGCGCCGGTACCAACCATAAGAAGGGAACCGCTATCTTCCCTTGACAGGAACTTAGAGGCAAGTGCGGAAGTAGCAGCCGTCCTTCTTACAGTTAGTTCTTTGGCGTCCAGTATTAGCTCCGTTTGGCCTGTAACGGCATTATTTAAAATGTACAGGCCTTGTATTGAGGGTAGTGCATGCTCACCATTGTATGGTGACACAGTAACCATTTTCACCCCCAGATATTGTCCTTCTATCCAGGCAGGCATCAGCAGCAAGGTAGATTCCCGTTCTTTACCCGGATTGGCATAATCGTGGTGATGTCGCATTGGAAATTTGACCTCAGAGTGCGCGAACGCACCCTGAAGCCTGTCCATCAACCCCTTAAAACGAAGGACACGTGAAATTTCGTTGTTAGATATAAACCTCACCGGCTACCGCCTCCCTTGTCAGTTCACCATTTACTTTTCTCCAGATACCCAGCGGGTTGTTGCTTTTTAGTTCGTCAGGTAGGGCATCTTCAGGAAAGCCCTGATAAGCCAGCGGTCTGGCAAAACGTCTGATAGCATCTGTACCTACCGAGGTAAACCTGCCATCGGTAGATGCCGGGAAAGGACCGCCATGTTGCATTGCATGACACACCTCTACGCCAGTCGGTACTCCGTTAAAGATCACACGCCCGGCAATATTGGCCGCAGCGTAAACAATTTCCTGATAATCGCTCAATTCGTTCTCTTCGGCCATTATAGTAGAGGTCAATTGCCCCTTAACACTGAGAATAACCTCTCGTAACTCCTCTTTGCCTGAACAAGTGACCACCAGGGAAAACGGCCCGAAAACCTCTTCATGCAAACCCGGATTGGAAAGGAAATCAGCGCCTGACACACGAGCTACTGTAGGTACACCTAAGAAATTACCTTCTTCATCTTTAGCGGCTCCCGCCAGTTGTACACCTTTCTGCTCCAACATCTTCTTTTTACCTTCCTGATAACTTTTATGTATTGCTTCATTCAGCATAGTAGCAGGTGCTATTGCTTGTATTTCTTTTCCTAACACCCGAATAAATGTATCCATTTCGTCCCCTGCTATACCAAGAATGAGACCTGGGTTGGTACAAAACTGTCCCACACCCAGAGTGATCGATCCCGCATATTGTTTTGCTACTTCCTCTGCCACTTTTTTCAGCTTTCCGGGGAGAAGCACAACAGGATTGACGCTACCCATTTCAGCAAATACCGGAATGGGCTCCTCTCGTTGCGCTGCTGCGCGATACAGCGCCATTCCCCCGTTAAATGAGCCCGTAAAGCCTACCGACTTCACTACAGGATGTTTCACAAGGGCCTGACCCAGAGAAGAACCCCTGCCATTTAGACTGGAGAAAACCCCATCAGGCATACCTGTCTTTTCAGCCGCCTGGCTAATGGCCCCGGCAATCAACTCATTGGTGCCCAGGTGAGACATATGAGCCTTAACGATCACTGGGTTTCCCGCTGCCAACGCAGAAGCCGTGTCACCGCCTGCTGTAGAGAATGCCAATGGAAAGTTACTGGCAGCAAAGACCACAACAGGTCCTACAGGACACAACATTTTTCTGATGTCCGGCTTTGGCAATGGTTGACGATCTGGCTGTGCTGTTTCTATAGTAGCATCTACCCATGAACCTTCGCTCACTAATTGTGCAAAAAGCCTTAGTTGGCCCATAGTGCGCCCCCTTTCACCGATAATACGGCCTTCCGGTAAGCCACTCTCCTTCATAGCCGTTTCAATAAGTTCATCTCCAAGGGCTAATATCTCATCGGCAATAGCTTCAAGAAACTCTGCCTTTCTTTTTCCGGAATAATAACGATAACTATCAAAAGCTTGTGCCGCTTTATCCAGAGCCAGCGCTACTTCATCCTCGGTGGCCAGATAGAACTTATCCAACGCTTTCCCCGCTTTTGGGTCGTAAGAGTGAACAAACTCCTCTGATGCCGCGAGTAATTCAAATCCTATTCTATTCTTTCCGTGTAGTGCCATACTTCTTCGCTTTTTTAGATGGTTAAAATAAGTTGACTTCCTTCTGCAGGTTAAGATAGTCGGGAAGGACAGGGCGACTGGTGACAGCCTCTTCGATAATTTTTATCACACGGGCTCTTTCCTCTCCTTCCAAAGGCATGCGTGGTAACCTGACCTCCTCGGTACCTAAACCAACAACAGCCTCTGCCAGTTTGATGTTCTGAACAAGTTGTGGATTAATATCCAATTCCAGCAAGGGCAAAAACCAGCGATAGATCTTCAGCGCTTCTTCATGATAACCAGCTTTTTGTAAACGATATATTGCCACAGTTTCTCTTGGAAACGCACAAACCAAACCAGCCACCCATCCATCAGCACCCATAAACAGGCTTTCAAGCGCCAGGGTATCTACTCCTGAAAGTATTTTAAACCTGTCGCCAAAACGGTTGATCATACGGGTAACATTGCTTACATCACGAGTCGATTCCTTTACCGCTTCAATGTTGCTTTCACCGGCCAGCGCTTCGAACATATCAAGCGTAACCTCTATTTTATAATCAACAGGATTGTTGTAGATCATGATTGGCAGGTCTGTAGATTGCGCCACCGCTTTAAAGTATTCTACAGTTTCTTTGTCGGTAGCCTTATAGCGCATTGGAGGAAGTATCATCAATCCGCTGGCGCCATTTTCTTTTGCTTTTTCGGCAGTGTTAATAGCTGCAGATGTGGTTTGTTCTGCAATGTTTAATACTACCGGCACCGCCCCTTTTACCAGAGAGACTGTGTGACGCACCAGCTCATATTTTTCTTCTTCCGTCAGAGCGCTTGCCTCACCAAGCGTACCGCCCAGTATAATGCCATCCACTCCGGCTTCTAGCTGAGCTTTGATATTTTTATCAAACCACAACAAATCGAGTTGATCATCTTTCGTGAATTTTGTTGTAACTGCGGGAAATACGCCCTGCCATTGAATGTTCATCATGGATAAAATTTTATAGTTTTTAAATTTCAATGCAAATTAGTCCAATCTTAGCACTATTGATTTGACTATCTGACCCTAAACCGATACTATTTTAACATGTTAGATGTAATAAGCTTTCAAGGAGAGATTAAATAGTATACAAAGGGGTGTATTTCTGCGAAAATTGGGGGATAAGGGTCAGAATTCTGGAATAGCAGCTAAACCCCGAAAGTAAACTGCACTACCTCCTCTCCCTCTCCTCCTGAGGTACGATAGAAATCAACAGCATGTATATCTTCAGCGCTGGCATCTACAAACACCTGACGAATACCTTTGCTCCTGCAATATACCTCCAGTTGCCGTAATAATTTTTTACCTAAACCCCTACGCTGGAATTCCTGCTTAATCGCTATGTCATAAATAAACATCTCAGAGCCCTCAAATTGATACATGGGAAGTTCATAAGCAGTAAGACCACCCACTACGTTGCCTTCATACCGGATGCATAGTACAACTAAATCAGTCCTCGCCAGCAATGAAGACAGGTACTCCTTACCCGGAGGGGTAGTTTCCTCCACTTCGAATACTTCTCTAAACAGACGAAAAAGCTCTTGGGCAACCGCTACATCCCGCTTGCTCAACCGGATCACTTCAAAATGCATACTGGCAAAATTCATTGGGATTATTCTTTAATGTCGGTATTTGGTGGGTATAGCATGCTCCGCTTCCATGGCTGCAATGAGCGACCCCATCACATTTTTGATCCGCGCGAGGGTATCGTCATCTTGTATTTCCCCATCTCTGCCTATTTTTCCTCTGGCTCCTTTTATCAGGAGCTTTGAGCCTTCATCTATCCGTCCTTCAATGGTAGTGATAATTAAATCAAGCGCTTCAAATGCTTTTTCTCCCGAAGCGGCAGCCACTATGATGGCAACGGGCTTGTTAGAAAAAACAGTAGTGGAAACTGTCCATTCAATGGCATTCTTTAAGCTACCGGGAAGGCTGAAAACATATTCGGGAGTACATATTAAGACGCCATCCGCTTTAGCAATACTATTGCGAAACTTCTGAACAACTGCAGGCGGAGTTTCACCATCCTGGTCGGGGTTAAAATGAGGGAGTTTGTCTATTCCGTCAAAAAGCTCAACATCCACCACACCCTCTGCCAACGCTGCTGCCTTTCGCAAAATGATTTCATTTGTAGAGTTTTTCTTAGTACTGCCTGAAATGGCCAACACTCTTTTTTTCTCATTCATATACATCCATTTTAACTGCTTACTTATGTCTCTAAGAAAACGTCAAAGTCTGCGTTATGCTCGTCCCAAAAATGCACTCGTACCCCAGTAAGCTCCGCTTTTTGGGACTTGATTTCTTAAAGCCACTTAGAGTTTTCTTATAGACTCTACTTACTTAGTGCTTGTAAAAATACTAAGTGGATTTTCCTTCAGTCTAACAAAGCCTGGTACACTTTCTCTCTTGCTTTACCGGCTCCTGTATGCAGGGGGCTGTCCGTAACCGTACCTAAATTAATGGCAATGAATATGTAGAGGTTCTCTCCGGGAAAATAGTACAACTCACAGCCAGCTCCAATACCTCCTCCACTATGTCCATACGCTACATGTCCGTTGATGGTTGCATGGCTCAGGCCTAATCCGTACCGTGGTTGACCTTTACTATCATTTGTCCAGCTTTTCATTACTTCCAGAGTAGCTTTTGAGATCAGTTTTCCTTCCATCAGTCCTTTAAGGAACTTCACCGCTTCAATAGGAGTGGCAACTATGCCATCATCTCCAACCAGAGAAGCTACATTTGACCTTTGCAAACGAGAGGCATTTTCAACAATACCATCGCTATACCTGTCCCAGTAGGTATTCACTATGGTAGGGTAAGTCAGGTAGTGTGCATCGTTGCGATAAAAGGTGTTAGTCAGGTCGAGGCGCTTAAAAACGGTTTCTTCAATGAACTGTGCATGGTCTCCCGTAAGCGCATCTGTTATTAGCGCCAGTATCACATAGTTGGTATTTCTGTATGAGTACCTGCTGCCTGGTGCAAAATCCAATGGTTTGTTTTTAATGTATTTCAAATAATCCACCGGTTCAAACTTATGATCGGGGTGTTGAAGCAGGTATGCAACATAATGGGGTGAAAAATTATACTCCGGAATGCCGGAAGTATGGTTTAAAAGCATCCGCACCGTGACTTTTTCGGCATCGACAATATAGCTACTGTACTTTTCAGGAAGGTAAGTAGTCATAGGGCTATCCAGTGCAATGCGGCCTTCTTCGTATAACTTCAATACTGCCACAGCCAGGTATGTTTTGGTCACACTTTGTAAATATTGCAGGTGACACGTCTGCATAGGCACTTTATCTTCTATTTTTGCGTAACCACTGGCAAACTCCCACCAACCCTCATCGGAGTAAACAGCTATAGCAGCCCCGGGAACACCGCTATTGATCAGCTCACCAATAGCCCGCTCAACACTACCCGCCCTTGAATATAGCGAGCCTCCCTCTGCAGGCTTACAAGGCGTAATAAGCTGAGCATGGCGGTAGGCTGAGCATGGCGGTAGGCTGAGCATGCGCTAGCGATCACCAGAAGACCTGAAATGTATATATGTATGCTTTTCATGTTCTATTTATTGATATATAAGATCAAAATACAAAGCCGGAAGTCTGAAGTGCATCACTCACACCCTTTTTGCCAACTACCGACTATTCAGCCTGGACTTGCCTCGACTTTCGGGGCCAGCCCTAATCAGACTGAATTGCAGTGCCTACCTGCACTATGGTTTCGGGGACCAGAGGTATGCTCGCGTTGTATCCTCTCACCAACATAAATTGATAGCTTATGAAAGATGATACAAAAGCATCGCTCGAAAAGCCTTTATACCCCATGGATACGCCAAGAGGGATTGTTAGCATACCTTTCCCTTTACGTCCGGCAGATATCCATTGGCCGTTTGCCTGCTTGTACGACTCCGCAGGCCGAAAGGAAAGCAGATAGCCGGCTCCAAGCTTTAATTCGCCATAAGCATCAGAGACAACCTCCGGTCGCCAGGCTGCCTGTGTGTAAAGCATTACACCATTACCGATGGCCCTGTTTCGATACCACATCAGGTTTAGTTGTTGCACCCATTCGTGCGACCCATTCATGCTCACTTCTGTGCCGATACCTATCCCTACATTAGAGAAATTGGATAATACACTTTGAAAAGGCATGGCGAAGGCATGAAACTGCAGCGTCAGTACAATAGGAAAATTCTGATAGTTTTGCTCCGTATCACCTTGCGCTACGATATTGAATCCCACAAAAAGGCTCAATAGCAAACTCAAAAATATTTTTTTCATAGTTCACAGAAATGTTGGGTAATATTACGGGGAAAAGACCCTTTTCAAGGCTTCATACTGCCTGTTTTCCGCTGAAATGTAGCAAATTTACAGGTGAAGTGTATTCCTACTCCGGCTGAAACCAGTTCTTAAATTGTGGAGCTTTCGTCCTGCTTACAGCGATATCCGGTGGAAAGTGTTCATTGGAATGAAGCAAAACGCGCAGTTTGCCGTTTTCTGCCCGTGCATACCCTGACACCTGCTGTCTGTGAAGAATATACTGACGGTTGAGCCTGAAGAAAAATGCTGTGGGAAGTTTTTGTTCAATTTTATCCAGTGAATCATCCAGGTAATACTTCCTGCCTTCGTTATCGACTGCAATAGTATAATCACCGTCAACATAAAAACCCACCAGCGCTTTGAAGCTTATTTTCACATCACGCTTGCCGGATTTTACCATAAAGCCTTCATATTTAATACGTTGCTCCTCTTTTCTCTTCAATTCTGACCTTTGCCATTCGTTGTAGTAGTAAAGCCCGATATAGATGCCATTGATCACCAGAAACCAAATACTAATAATGAATAGGTCCACAGTGTAAAAGCTCACCTGAGCAGGCTTACCCTTCGCTATCCAACTCACCAGCTCGGTCAGCACGCTAATGACCAACAACCCTATGACCGTAGTAGCGCCAATTTGAAAGACGATCCGTTTCAATCCGCCTTGCTGATAAGGCCACCTCTTATCAAGATAGATAATAATGGACCTGACCGCCCACCATGCCGCATACCCCTGAACCGTGTCTATGGAAAAAGTGAGTAACAAAAACCAGCTTAGCCGGATATCAGTATAGGTGAGGTAATAGTTAAAAGCGCTAATAAAAGGAATAAGCGCGAGAAACAGTGGTATATCAGGGTGGTAAGAATTAGTCTGGCCTCGTTCCTGATTCATAACCTGATCTTTAGCAAACAATTTTCAAGATATCATTTTTATAAAACAATAAGAAAAACCGGGATATGTGCATTGCTCCAAAACCTGCAAACAGAACAATCCCGGGCTCCATGGGAATGTAAAATCGATTGTCCCAATCTACCGTAGCTATGGCTATTAACATACAGTTGACAAAGATTACAACAAGAACGTTGGTTTTAATGGCGTTTTTGCAGGATTTGATTATACCAACAATAAAGCAAGCATAAACAACGGCTAGCCAGATCATGTTAAATACATTGTGTTCCCAGGTATAGTAGGGCCTATAGAATGACAGTAAATAAAAAACTTTGAGAGCACCGGTTTTTAATATGTGTCCCGGATACTCATACATAAAATGCAGCATGTTTAATATTCCCCACGAATGGCCGGTCACTTTCTCTGCTTCCTGTAGTCTGGAAGGCTCCAAAGGTATTTGCAGATCAGCCACATAGGTGGGTGTTCCTTTAGTGATATTCATGTAGCTGACAATGTTGCCGGTCAAATAGTCTACTGAAAAATCCCACTTCTGAAAAAGTAATATTGCTGAAGCTAAAAACAGAAATAAAAGCAGGAAGCCATAAGTTGATTTTTTCACTAGCGACAGACTTTTTAGCTGCTTCCCATAAAAAACCATCAAAAATGCTATGACCCCTGTAATAACTACAACAGAAGCAGGCCTTGTAAAGAATAATAAGACTAAAAGGCCTGTTAATTTTAAGAAGTCAGACTTTCTCCCCTGAAAGTCCGCTAATACATAGATCAGGATCAGGCACAAGCTACAAAACAATGATTCTGACATAAGGGTAAGATTCCAGTGGATACAGTCCACCCAGCATATAAATATCAACGCTGAAAATAAACCCGCCAATGGATTGTTGAATAATTTTACGCTGCTTTTGTACAGTAAAATAGTGGCCAAACCGGAAAGGATAATTTGAAAGATAATCACTGGCGCCACCGTATGTGCCGAGATCAATCTGCTCAGCGCAATAATGCCGATATGAACACTATAAAAGATATGATGGCTATCCTCCAATTTTCCATGAGCTATTAAATAATCCGCTCCTCTTAAATAGACCTCTGCATCGAACAACACCCGAAAACCGAATATCAGGAATAGTGACAGATGAACACAACCCCAGGCGATCAGTATGATAATCAAATGAAGTTTATAGGTAGATATAGCCATTTACTTTCTGTGTCTGCATGAAGATAGCGTATATTACGGTAGTGAGATTTCTCCTTCTGTTCGCATTTATACAATTGTAGCAAAAAATAGTCATTTTACTTTGGGGTTGTTATACCAAACTTAGACGACAATGAAGGACCTGACTATGCTGGCTCTAGCGCTTATTTTCACTAACGTTCACCCAATTTCAGCTCAAAACACTGAGGTACGTGGCAATGCGGCTTATATCTTCGCCTATTACCCAAAGGAAAATGCCCGGGAGCATTTCGAAAATGGCTATAAAAAGCACCTTTCCTGGCATGCTGCCAAGAACGATCCGCTTGTATGGTATGCGTGGTATGTACAAACCGGAGACCGGTTGGGGCTCTTCATAGATGGCACTTTCGGTATCTCCCATGGAGCCTTCGATAATCGCATAGCACCTGCCGAAGATGGTCAGGATTTCCAGGAAACAACTGCGCCATATGTTGACAATGCATTTCGAAAGGTATATACCCTAAAGCCAGAGCTAAGTACCGCTCAACTATTGGAAGAACATACCCCTTCAAAAATGATTGAGGTATATGATATCGTAGTACACCCTGGAGCAGAAGCTAGATTTGAAACAACAATTTCATCACTCAAAAAAGCGTTGGATATGCGTCAGGAAAAACCCAGGTTCACTGTCTATAAGCTGTTGTCAGGTGGCGAGCAAAGTGGATACTTAATAATGGTGCCGAGAGAAAATGCTGCTTATTTTGACGAAAAAATGCATTTTACGTCTATAAGCGAACTGGTCACCAAGGTATTTCCCGTTGCACAGGCCAGCGCACTAAACCAGGATATTGTGGGATCTGTAAAACACATAAAAAGCGAAACCTGGGGGTACAGGGCGGACCTGAGCCTCATCCCGCAATGATTACCGGAAACCTGCGACATAAAGCATTCGTAACAAATGTATGGTCTATCACGAAGTATTGCCGTCTGAACCGCTGGCACCCTATATAAATTGCTTCTGGATGATTCAGGACGATGGATGTCATCAGTTGGAGGATATTTCTTTTCCTGACGGCTGCCTGGAAATAATATTTAATATGGGCGCGCCAGTGTTTCGCGCCACAGACCATAAACATTTTGTTCGCAATCCGTCAGTCGAGCTAATCGGACAGATGACCCAACCGTTTTCTATCCGATCGAAAGGGAAACGGGCTATGCTGGGTATCAGGTTTTATCCTCACACTGCACATTATTTTATCAAGGAAGGTATGGCGGTGTTTAATGATGAGGTGTTGCACCCTGCCGACCTGTTCGGTAGCGACTTTCTAACACTATCTGACCAGGTGTTCAATGCACCCGGCATGGCGAAAAAGGTGGCCATTTTGGAAAGCTTTCTGATCACCAAACTCGATAGTATAGGTACCAAACATCAGATAATTGATCATGCTGTAAAGAATATTCTTACCCATAAAAACAGAAGCGACCTGAATAGCATCTTAATAGACTGTGGTATTAGCGCCCGCTACCTGCAAAAGCTTTTTCTTCAATTTGTAGGCATCAGTCCGAAAATGTTTATCAAGATCATCCGCTTTCAGAACACCTTTAAATACCTGATGCAACAAGAACCCACCCTCACAAGCGTAGCTTATGACTGTGGGTATTTTGACCAATCACATTTCATCAGAGATTTTAAGCTGCTGTCAGGGGCATGTCCCACGCGGTTTTTGGCCGAGAACCACCCTTATAACTCCTTTTTTCTCCAGGAATCCAATAGATCCTATCTTTTTGATTATTAATAACCTTAATAACCATAGAGGACACCGAGAGATTCTCTGTGATCTTTGTTCTCCTCAGTGCCCTCTGTGGTTAAGTTAGGGCTATTCGTATTTTTACCTATAATTTCTTTGTAGCCGCCTGCCCTTCGAGCAAATTGAAAAACTCTTTTAGTCTTAATGCCTCCACTTCATCCACAGCAACACCGCTGCTAACACTTATATGACTCCTGAAAATATGACTGAAGTAAAGTGGGGACGTGCTATTTTTATGCTTTGTATCTCCGATAGTTACTGTGGCCATCGCGGTATGACAACTCATACAATTAAAGACCTGGGTTGAATTCATGCTGTGAATTTGCGAGACGCCAAAAGTCTGGGCAAAAGTTTCCATAGTAATATTAAATGCAGCCAGTGAACCACGAGTGCTTGAACCGCTCTCAGCACTACCAATAGTGTTTCCTGCTTTGATCATTAAAGCCACCTGTTCATCATGTGTCAACCCGTCTGTATCGATCCAAACTGACCCATTATAAAAATAGTTTTTCCACACATCAGTGAGATTAGCGGCTACGCATTCATTCAGGCGCACGATGTTATTATAATTACTCAGGTTGCTGGCACTGTCCTGGCTGGTGTTAGGCATAATGGCGTTTCCCACTGTCCTTGGAATGCCATATTGGAATACGGTGAATACATTTTCAGCGGACGCCATAGTGGACTCCGAGAAAGTAATATTGGCAATGGTAGCCGTATCTCCCTGAGTAAAGAACAACAAATTGTTGGCTGACACTACAGGTATATCTTCAGCTTTCGTTGCAGTCCAGTCATAGTAGCTGGCCATACTATTGTGTTCGAAGGTTGCCCAGATAAATTCAGGGTGGTTCTTCACAACGCCCACCACATGCATACCCAACAATGCCACCGTTGCAGTGTCTTTTATAGGAGTTATATATGCCCGGGTAGTGTAATAATTAGTGAGCTGGTCAACAGGAATAGCATTAGCCGGTACCCAGGCTGTTTTCAACTCCAAAGCACCAACGGGAAAGGTGGCAGTATTGTTTACCAAACTGGTATCATTAAGGATAACTGCCCTCATTGAGTCAGCTACCTCCATCAAGATATCGTTAACATAAATACCATAGTATATTGTATCCGATTTACCATTAAGTGTGGCGTTAGACAACAAGACTCCTCCTGACCCCGCCTGACCAATGTCTGTCAGCACCAATGGAATTCCGTCAATAGCCTCTACGGGAATGAGTTGATTGTCCACCAGCGTAAGCGCCTCTTCGAACAAAGGCTTGCCATCAGGCATAGGCTTTGTCAGCCAAAGGAACTTCTGCCACGACCATTCATGAAAAATAGAGTTAGTAGTGCTGGTAGTATCAAACGGGCTACCATCACCTTCTGCGGGTGGTGGTGTTTGGCTGTGTGGAAACCAGTCGGCACTACAGTTACTTTCCGTTTGAAGCGAAATAACTGAATAATTATCTTCCTTTTTATCTGTTTTGCCTGTGTCTTTGTCACAGGAAATCAGAAAATGGCTCAATGCAATAGCAAGTCCAAGCATAGGAAGCTTGAAGGTAAGGTTGTTAATGTTAATCTTCATGTAAGTAGTTTGATTTTTTGTAGTTGTTCTTCAAGGTATGAATCCTGCCATCCTTTCCTGCATCAAAAATAAAATGAAAGTTACCTCAGTGTTTTTTGGTAGAAAGTGAGTGCTGATTTTAGCAGGATACAGAGACAATGAACTATAATTGCACTGAAATACGGCAGTTCGAATGACTTGCCAGGGTCTTACCAGAGGTAGTAGAAGAAGAAGATGCTTTCAATAACTTAAAAAAATGCATGCATTATCTGTATTTAGTACATCGAACCCCAAGCACAAGTTTCTCCTCACCTGCTCATGAGAATCCCGGTTCGGGTAATTTTTAGTTTGGAAGTGCCGGTACCTTGCTATTTTGTCGACCCTGATGCTAATAAATGATCTCAAAAAAAGAGGTTCCCATGGTAGAAAACATCGTGACTATCGCAAAAGCCAATGCATCATATTAACCCGCACAAATTCTGTATCTTATGATGTCAGAAGTAGGCTTTTGAGATGGCCTCTAAAAATCCAAACAAGGTGGTAATTACCGGCTGTGAAGACGTTATACACCAGGTTATCCAACAGTAGTCTTCGACTCCAGAAAGTCCCTCAGCAACGTACCGATCAGTTCTGTCCAGCCTGAGTTGAAATTTTCTTTGGCAAAATCCGGATTGTCCGGGAAGGTATACAGCCCTTTGTGGGTAAGCCTCAACTTTGTTTTATCGCCTTCACCTGATAGCTCAAACGAAACGTAAGACATACCTTTGTAGCCTTTATAGCTCCAGCTATACGTCAGCTTACGATTTTCCTCCACTTCAGTGACCTTGCAGAGGTGCAGATACTGCTCACCCTTTAACCCCTGACCATAAAATTCAAACTCAAATCCCACTTCCGGTTTAAAATCATCGAGATCAAAGTACCATTGCTTCATCTGATCCTTATCGGTCAGGGCTCTCCATACCTTTTGCACGGGAGCATTGTATGTTCTTTCAATCACTATGGGCTTGTATTTCTCCAGCTCAGGATAATCCTTGTACACTGCTTTAGTATACAACTCCTGCATTTTTAAGTTTTCAGGATCATTTTCCTCTGTGCCAAATGGATGGAAAACAGTGCTGCCGTCAAGCAGGCCTTCCAGGCGGTCGAGCAAAATATGAAAACCAGCAGGCGCATTCACTGCATACTGTTCATCAAGTCTGCTATAGGTTAGGATCAGCCTGCATTTATTATCACTTTCAGCAAAAAGCTCCCAAACAGCCAGCTCTCCTTCCCAGGTGAACACCAACTTATTGGGCGGATCCATACTGACTATTTCCCCGTAGGTGGCTGTTTTTGCATCATCCCTAAATCGAATGGTGAGCTTCCCTCCTGGTTTTGCTTCCATTTCGATATCTGTAAACCAATACTTCATTTTTTCGGGGTTAGTAATAGCATCCCAGACAGTATGAATATTGTGGCTGAAGATACGTTCGAATCTTACTTGAAAGCCATCGGCTTCCTTAGTTACTTTTCCAAGGTGCTTTTCCATATCCTTAAGTTTTTTTGGTTTGGTCCTTATTTGAGTCTGATTGACTTTGTTCATCCAGAAATCTTCCCAGAGCGTCCAGCTTGTTGTTCCAGAATACTTTATATTGATCCACCCAGGCCGCTACTTCATTAAGCTTTTCCAGCCGCGCTTCACAGTACCGCTCCCTACCCTGTTTTTTCACATTTACCAGACCGCATTCTGTCAGGATTTTTATGTGTAGCGAAATCGCCTGACGCGTTACATCAAAATTCTCCGCGATGGTATTGAGGTTCAGTGACCGGTGTGCGATCAAATTAATTATTTCGCGCCTGGTAGGATCGGCAATAGCCTGAAATACGTCTCGTCTTGTCTCCATTTCAAAATACGCAAGTACTTGCTTGCAAATATATAAGCAAGTATCTGCTTGCACAATGTTTTTTTGTAATTTTTGTCAGATCTCGTTTAAGATCACTCTGCAATCGTGGTTATAATCAGATCAGGATACAGCTAAATGAGCTTCCACAGGTTTAAGAGTACTAAGGGATATTTCTCTGGTTTTACCACGCAACCTGATGGATCCGACAGGTTCTGCTTTATACTCATCGCCCAAGGGGAGCTCATTTAGCAAATCGGTGGATGCAAGCACCTCTACATGAAGTTCCTTGCATAAATCCTGTATTCTGGAAGTGGTATTGAGCACATCACCGGAGTAGGTAATATCCCTTTTGATAATCCCTACCTCTCCTGCCACTACTTTGCCACAATGGATCCCGGCTTTAAAAGAAGGTATAAGCCCGTAGCGTTCCAGGTATTTTTGTTTCTTTTTGATGATGCCCAGTTTCATATCAAAAAAACACCTGAGACATTGTGCATTTTCTGTCCCTTCTTTAAACTCCCACGCCACTACCACTTCATCACCTACATATTGGTAAATATTCCCCTTGTTGTTTACAATCGGATCAGTAATATCCGCGAAAAAATCCTGGAGAAGAGCATGATAAGTTCCGTCACCCAATTGTTCAGCTATAGTAGTTGAAGAGTTCAGGTCGAGAAACATAAATATCCTTCGCTCCTCTTTTGGCGTGTTATACTTGCCTCTGATGATATTCCAGAAAGTATCCTGACCAAACTTACTGCTCACCTGGAGCAGCAGTTGGGTAGTAGCCACAATAATAGACCACACCAGAGCATTTTTTAACGGGTAGCTATCCATGACAAACGCCTTTAAAGCAGCTTGGGATGTAGGGTCAGACAAGGGCTTACCTGTTTGCACAGGCACTATGATTGCCCCCATGACGGAGGTAATAACGACCATCACGAAGATGAAAAACAAGCTTACTGTGATGATCGTGTACCCGTAAGGCTTATCACGATATTTCACATTTATGAAAAAAACCAGGGCGCTACCACCCAAAAGCGCCCCTATCAATCCCCCCATCATATTGCGCATGGCAGACAATCCAAAAGAGTATTCTTCGGTAGGGCCAAAAGAAAAGGTAGTGCTTAATACCAGGTGATCATATACTGCGATCACAAACCCAAGCACCATCCACACCATGGTGATAATGAGCAGTTGCCTGAATTTTAGTTGTGTTCCCCGTTTCACATTATGAATTTAATTTTAGTGAAATATCCGACTCATCAAAAGTGGCGCCTGGAACAGCCTCTTTCATCTCATGTCTGAAAGTTAAGGATGGTAAAAACAAAATTCCAAAAAAACTCAAACTCTACCCGACTATATCATTCAACGCCTGAAAAATATTTAATGGATACTCTGCTATCCTGTTACATACATAGAGATACCACTCTTTGCCATAGACAAAATATAATTTAGCCGGATAGCCCTCATCTTTCAGGGCCATGAGCTGCTCAGTTCGAATACCATAGAGGCTTTCAAATTCATATGTGTTGCGCTCGGGCTGGTGCATACTGATCAACTCCCTGGCTTTCTGCTGAATTTTATTGTGATGTGTAGCTATGGAACACTTATGACCGAGGGAAAGCAGTTGATCCACATATCCCAGATAAGCCTCATCCAGTTGCTCGCCCCTTGGCCAGGCTAGATTTGCAGGCACATCAAAAGCACCTTTTACCATTCGAATTCGCCCCGATTCATTGATCAGATCCTTAAAATCATCCTTTGTTCTGTACAAGTAGGCCTGAAGTGTAATGGCTACATTATCAAATTCCCTGGATATTTTTTTATAGGCATCAATGATGGCATCTGTTCTGTGCACATCCTCGGCGCTGATGATCACCTCTATATCTCCTTCTTTTGCCTCCTTACAGATCAACTCCAGGTTTTTGTAACCAAGTTCTTTTGAAATAGCCAGACCAATGTGTGAAAGATCGAGAGAAACTGTAGAATTAAGGCCAAGCCTCCTGATCTCCTGACATATACGAATAAATTCTTCAGTAGCCATATTCGCCTCCTGCTCTGCATAGGTACTTTCACCCATGAATTCGATTGAGCATTTAAGGCCATTTTCATTCTGCTTTATTACCTTGGGTATCGTTTCCTCAAGAGTCTCTCCACCGATGTACCGGTCGGCTGCCCTTTTAAAGGTGCTGAATACGACTTCATTGTTGAGTATAAACTCTTTCGCTTTTTCATTCAAAGCTGCCTTTCTCAGGGCCGTTGCACCTGTTTGCAATAATGGATCCATAGCTGTTGGTTTCTGATGTGAAAAATGAAGCACTTATTGTTTGCAACGAATCGCTGCCAAAATACTCAGTGCATTTGATGACTTACGATTCAATTAACTCCGGGGTTATACGGGAGGCAACATTTAAAGTCGTTTAGCCATAATTATTTCTATACCTATAAATTAGATGGCTTAAGATCTGTATTGGATCGTCTTTTCACTAAAATAGCCATCGGGATGCCAATGACAAAAATGTGTATCAACAAGCCAATGGTAATTTGCAATACATCGGCAGGATACTTTCCTATTACGGAAAATGGAATAACGATGTAATTCATCACCAGCCAAATGCCCACGCCATAAATGGCACCGGCTGCAACGACTGGACGAAGAACATGGCCCCATTTTTTGTACAGCAGATAAAAAACAAAGGTAGTGGTAATAGCTATTGTAAAATGGATGATCAGCCCCAATATGGTAGGCAGGATATCACTCTCATAGGCAACCTTTCCCTGCAGACCGCTGGCTACATATTGCCAGACCCTGTGTGGTAATATGCCATATGAAAACCATGCATTTGTGCACGCTGCGATGGCGTCTAGTAAACCAATAAAGGCACCTATTTGTAAAATCTTCATTCTCATTGTTTTTATAGATTAATTAGTGTTTGTAAAGTTCTGATGAAGATTCAATAGATTGGAAAAGGCTCTCAATATCGACCTCTCCCATGAATTTTACAAATCATTTCTTTTTAAAAACATCATTATATGCAGTATTTAAAGCATCCAGCGCCAACGCTTCAGGTATTTTTTTAAGCTCGAACGTAGTCCATCCCTGTTGGCCCCACTTATTAGGCACAGGGTAAACGGCAGCATCATCAAATGAACAATAAACCGGCTGATCCGCAGGTGACAGTTTAATATTGACCATGCTGCTGGCCTCATGCATAGTAGCAAATATCCTTTTATTGATCACTTTAAATGCCGCCCGATCAAAATGAGGCGCCTCCATAGTGCCCGGAAAGGACAAAGCTAATTTTCTGAATGTCTCGGTAGTGATCATATCATGATTAATTGTTGTCCCTAAGAAAACGCCAATATCTGCGTTACACTCGCCCCAAAAATGCTCATCCCTACAACTGTACGGACTCCGCTTTTTGGCACTTCGTTTTCTTAAAGCCACATAGAGTTTTCTTCACTAATTATACTGGAATGTAAAAATAGAAACGGGTTATCCGCTAAAATTGTAAAAATCCGACATGCCTGACAATGGCCCCTCATCATCATCAAAAAAGGCCCCTTCCGGAGCCTTTTTGTTATTCTAAAATCAACCACTAAAGTGGATAAAGTATCTGTACCGCGGCAACATCACCGGCAGTAAATCCATTCCATGGCAATATGTATGAATTCATCACAGAATTAGGATCTGTTGCAGGAGTACCGCTTATAAAATACCCCTGTGTCTGGTCTGTGTGATACAAGCCAAAGATATGGCCCATTTCATGGACAATAGTGAAAAGCTTGTAACCGCTGTTCAGGTAATTATACTTCGTATTGATAGTCATTGTATGGCCGGGCCTTCCGTTATACGAGGGCAGATAGGCTCTCGCTACCCAGTTTTGCGAAGAATAACTGGTACCGATAACGGTGTTTGCATTACTCCTGTTGGACACCACCGACATATAAAGTTTAGTACCATTTACTGCATTCCACTGGTTTACTGCGCCATGAATGGCTGTTACCCAGGATGAAGGAACAGACGAATCGATATAAAATTTGATGTTGGTCACATAACTGTTGCTCACCAGGTAGTAGCCGCGATAATGTTCTGTTTGGGCATCAGAGATCTCAGAACGGTTGCCATCAACATACTTTTGAAGCTCTTCTTTAGAGATCAATACATCGTCATCGATCACAAATACACCATCTTCAAATTTTATTTTATCCTTTTCAAAGCCTGTTTTCACCAGGAAGTCGATCAATTCATCTGAAGGTTTTTCCACTTCAGGTGATATCACTTCTTCCTGCTCATTACAGGAAAAAAGAACTACACAAAAAGCCACAGCATAGACAGACCATGTTTTTGAAAATAGATTTTTCATTTTTACTGGTTTAGGTTGAAAATAATTTAAAGGATTGAAGTTACGTGTTAAAACATGATTCCGCACCTGAGATGCCTAGCTGAAGTTACTCATGTAATAATGAAAAAATAATTATAGATGCTCAAGTGAAGCCGCAAAGCCATACCCGCACACACGCTTAAACACAAGTATCTAAAACACTGGTCGATGCCTTTACCAACGGAAAAAGGAATTTATTATCAACGGGATTCTGAAGGAATAATTTTCTTGTAATATTTTATATGATTTCCAAGATGAGTTTGTGGCTGGAGTTGATACTAATTAGTGTCTGTAAGAAAACGCCAATATCTGCGTTACACTCGTGCCAAAAATGCTCACGTACTCCAGTACGCTCCGCTTTTTGGAACTTCATCCCGTTCTTTAGCGGGAATGTTTTCTTAAAGCCACTTAGAGTTTTCTAATAGACACCAATTAGAGTCTATTAGAAAACTCTGGCCGTCATCGCGCCTGTCCCGGCCTTGCCACGGGGAGGAATCGAAGCGATCCCCCCTTAATGGACGCCAGGGAAGAGGGGATTGCCGCACTGTTTTAAGCCAGTACAATGAATGCAAATTATGCAAACAGCATCAAAAAGCCGTCTCAATGGCTATATAGCACTTTGAGACGGCTTTTTATTAAATTTTTATTACTTAAAAAGCCTTTTTCTTAACGAGAAATTGGCCCAATTCCTTTCCGGCTTTAGCATATGACTCCTGGATACGGTAGCCTGTGTCAAAATCATATCCCATGGCATCACGGCCAGGTGATTTTTCAAGTGCAATTACCATAACCGGCTCTTCAGAACCTGTTTGCATAAAGACAGCCTCCAGGTTGGTGAATGCGCTCTTTCTCACTACCCCAACATTGAATCCCGGTTCGGTATAGGTGGTTTTTAATACCAGGGTGTATTCGGCATCATCAAACTGTCCCACCTTTACACCCACCTTTTCAAGCTGTTTATTGAATAGCTCTTCAAATTTAGGTTCAAAACGCTCCTTTCTGTCTGCCACCCAATTTTTTTTCCACTCATCACCACGGCCTGACTCTTTTTCATTGAGTTTTTCCGATTTATCCTTCACATAGTCTTCCTCCCTATCAAATTTTCCAACGCCCATATTGCTATAATCGTAGACAACATTAATCTTCTTTTGGCCTTTGAGAAAACCCGGGTCACCTGAGGTGATTTTCATCTTTTGTGCAAATGCCGCCACTGTAGAAACCAGCAGGATGCCTGAAATAAGTAAAGTTTTAAATTTCATAAATAGTCATTTTTTCTGCTCAATTTATAAAAATTCAGCAATAAACATTAATTCCTTAGCAAGAATATTTTATCGCACGACTCTCTTATCTAAGATTACATATTATCTGCAAATCGATAGGGAACAGTGGTTTTTTTTTTGTTAATTCCGCAACAGACTTTATAAAAAAAACATAAAAAAAGTATCTTTAGGCGTGGAGATTATTATTTATAGTTGGGCATTGATCACAACTTTCTATCTTCTTGCTGAAGTAAGTGATCGCTACTTTATACCTGCTCTGGACCAAATTGCAAAACGCTTGAAAATGTCGCACGAAATGGCGGGCGCTACGCTTATGGCCATTGGTTCGAGCGCCCCTGAGCTTTTTGTAGCCATCATTGCTCTAGTACACTCCGGGAATCACGAAGCCATCGGGGTAGGCACTATTGTGGGCTCTGCTCTTTTCAACATCCTTGTTATTATTGGAGCCTCAGCAGCAGTACGCAAGGTCAAGCTGATGTGGCAGCCTGTGTTGCGGGATCTTTTATTCTATGGCCTGTCTGTAGCCGCTTTATTTTTTATATTAAGAGATGGTGAAGTGAACTGGATAGAGAGTCTTGTATTGGTTATCTTCTACGGAGGTTATTTGATCGCTGTGATGTACTGGCGTAAATTATTAAAATTCACAGATACAGATAGCATAGACGATGATTATATAGAGGAAGGTGAGCTAAAAGGATGGAAAAAGATATTCCAGCCGTTAAACTATGTCCTGAGGAAAATATTTCCTCCTCCGAAGCACTACATTGCCACTTTTGCACTCTCAGTGTTGGCTATAGCTGTTCTATGTTGGATACTGGTGGAGTCTGCCATTGGTATCTCCCAAATTTTGGATATACCGGAAATAATCATTGCATTAACCGTTTTAGCAGTCGGCACCTCTATCCCCGACATGATATCTTCTGTGATAGTTGCAAAGCAAGGCAGAGGAGGAATGGCCGTTAGCAATGCGGTAGGCTCAAATATTTTTGACATACTGATAGGTCTGGGACTTCCTTGGCTTCTTATCACTCTGATCAAGGGCAGTTCGATTTCCACACAGGCAGAAGGGCTAAATGAATCCGTTATCCTGCTGCTTGCTTCTGTTCTGCTTATCTTTATTGCGTTCTTGATATCCCGATGGCGAATAGGGCAACGGCTGGGCTATACCCTCATTGTGATTTATCTACTGTACATCGGCAAAGAAATTTTTGACCTATACAGCTAGTGTAGAATGTTTTGAGCAGAAGATAACTGCCACTTACCTGACACAACGATTCTGCGGTTAATCAAAATTCAGGTGGATATTTTGTCCGTTAGATGAAAGATACTGCCCTGTAGAGAACTGCACATCTGCCTGTCCATCACAAGATGAGTGGAAATCAAGAAGGATATTTCCCAGGTCAATACTATTTCCTGCTTTAATATTCTGAATAAATGCCGTCCCTCTTAAAGGATTTCGGCTGCAGGTAGCATAGGAGAAAGCGGTTTCGATCATTGCATGATATAAAATGCCACCGGAAGTACTATTGGCCTCCAAAATCTGACCTCCTCCGTTGATCACATATTCATCATCATAGATATCAGAAAAACTATTGCGTTGGTCAACATTAATAAACCAAACATTTTGCTTTACAGTTGCAAATACATCTGCCGGCTGGTCAGATTCCAACCGCTGCAACTCTGTATCAAAGGCTATTCGCGAAAGCCCTACATGAATAATGGTATCCGAGCCTTCACCAATGACTATATCCTGCTCGGCAAACACAGCAACAAGCTGATCACTGTCCTTTTTTCTTATTACAGGTATGGTATGTATGCCATATAGTTTAAACTCTGCCGATAAAATATCAAGGTCACCAAACAGAATAGAGATAACTCCTCCCCCATCTGTATTGTCCCAAATGCCCCCAATCAATATATTGCCTATTTTATTATTGAATGGCAACGGATGGCTTTTGTCTACAGTTAGGTAGATTAAACCTGAGCTGGAATATTCGCTGTTGGCGCCTGCTTCGAAGGTAACATTGGCAGGTAAAGGATGCCCTTCGAATGCCGTAGCCGCCAAAGACACACAATAACCTATCGCTGCTGCCGCTTTGAATCCCTGCTGAAGAGGGGTCAGTTCCGGGTCTTGCCGTAGCTCATCGACTCTGGTGCAGGTACCGAAAGTTAAGAGGCTTGCCAAGGATAAAGCTGTAAGTGTCTTAAGTAACTGTGGCATGAAACACGCTTTATCTTTATTAATCTGTCCTTTAACTTTCTGGTAACCGAAACAGGCCGGCAGCCATAAGCCAGAAGTGTCGCAATGAAAACACCAATGTACGCGTTATGCTTACCCCAAAAATGCTCTTCCCCCAAGAGACTCCGCTTTTGGGGACTTCATCCCCTCTTTGGCGGGAACATTTTCTTACATACATTAAGTAAGTTGCAAGCTTACAGCTCAAGCTGCGAGCCGCTTGGCCCATCAGTAGCTAAGCTTATAAGCCACTACCTTGTTAGCAAAAAAAGTAGGAACAAGAACAAGCTGCTCTTCAGGAATATAGCCTATATCGGCAGTATTTGAGTTCTGATCTTTGGTGTCCAGCAACAAAGTTTCTTTGCCATTTTGGATCAGGTAGATCTCTCCCTGCCAGCGACTGGCAATGAAAGTATTATCATTGATTATCACAAGTCCGTCTCCTCCTGTAACAACATCATTTATTACTTCAGGCTCACCGTCTTCCATCGGAAACTTTCGCAGCCCCCGGCCATCCAGGCCATAAAGTTCTCCTTGCTGATTAAAGGCGAGGCCATTAATATTTTCAATCCCTTCTTTGAATACAGAAACCTGCCCGTCTTCCATCATATGTATCTTACCTGTGCTCATATCCGAGAAATAGATATGCTTGCCATCGGTAGCCACATCGTTGAGAAATTGCGCTCCCTCAACAGGATAACGATTGGTGATTGTTCCTTCCGCAATATTTATTTCTACCAGTTCATCAATATTGGTCACATACAGGTTATCGTTTAGAATAGCCATTCCCTTTGGTGCGTCCAGCCCTTTCACCCACTCTAACTGTTCGTCACTACCATCCAGGCCCTGCTTACTGATGAAACCCACGCCATCCTTTTCGGTGGGCTTTCCCGATATATTGCTTACGAAAAGCACATTCCTTTCCTTATCATAAAGCACTGACTCATTTGTAGTCAGCGTAGTGTCAGTTTCCCAAACCTTGGTTAGTATAGGTCTTTGAGGTGTTTCTGTATCTGTCTGATCTCCGCCTTGTTCGTCAGTCTTCGGTTTATTACACGAAATAGTCAAAGCCAGCAATAGGGAAAATAGGATTAGTCGGTTCATGTTGTATTTGATTTGTTGTAATTAAAATTAACAAAAAATATCGGACACCCGCCTGCAGATATTATCAATTTTCTATCTTAACACCCATTATCTCCTGCTCATTTAAAGTCGCAATAATACATTCATGGATATTTCTGCGGATATCTTTCTCCATACTCTTGTCCCACCTGATAAATCGGAACTGGTATTTTAGCTGAACACTATCCTTTGTAACCTTTAACACCTTTAACACCTGGCTATCCTTTTTTATGTTCTTCTTATACGGCTGCAAAACCTTATCGAAATCTGTTTTTAAACGCTCATAGTGTTTTAAGTGAATCTGATTCAGCTCAAATTCAAGGGTGATCTTTTGAATATCATGCTTGGTAAAATTGACTACATCAGATGACAGAATATAATTATTGGGAACATAAACCAGGTCATCGTCATCGTTAATAATATGCATATTGAGCAGGGTGATATTAGATATTTTTCCCCGATGCGCCCCAACCTTCACGTAATCCTCCAGTGAGAGTTCATCTGAAAACATAATGATCATGCCATTGATCATATTGGATATGTAATCCTTGGAAATAAGGGCGATAGCAGCCGCCACGATGCTGATAGAGGTGAAAAATTCACCGGCTTTAATATCGAAAAGTAAAAAAAGTGCAAAAATGAACATAATAAAAGAAAGTATGTTGGCTATTTGGTTCACTCCCAGAATAAAATTATTCATAAAGCCAACCTGCCTGCCAGATCTCTTGATATAAAGATAGACAATAGCCAACCTGCTAAAGGAAATGATCATGTGCGCGGTAATATAAAACAGGATCGCATCTATGATATTGGATGAGATACCGTATTCTTCCCTAAGCTCGGGATACCGAAATTGCAAATAAATGATCCCTGTAAAAAAAATCAGCTTTAGAATAAATACAAACCGTTTCTTTATTTCTTTCTTGGGAACGGTTTCCTCCACAGCGACATTTTCAATATTTTCTGCATCCATAGATCCCTTTTTTACAGGACAAATTTAATTTGCTAACATGGATGTTATAGCTTTTATGTGTATAAATTTAGTATGGAGATATTCGCCTTGAGACCAGAGCATCTCATTTTTGTCGTTCGTATTTCAGCTCTAAAGGAGATTCATTCCGAAGACCAAAACCGGGCAAATTTTCAGAAATCTGGCATTATCCATCTCTACGAGTAAAAACCTGGCCCTAAAAGGCTTTTACAACCGGATTAAAGCAAAGCATGGGAAAAAAGTAGCTATGAAGGCTTTGGCAAGAAAACTGGCAGTACTATATTATCGGTTTATGACCAGAGGATTCGATTATGTGGAACAGGGATTAGAACAATATGAAATAAAATACAAAGAACGAATTATCAAAAATATGAGCAAAAGAGCATCAGAATTGGGGTACACTCTAATACCTTGTTAATCAAACAGATAAAGAAACTTGTCATTGGTAGGTAACCAACAACTTTCAGTTGATTTTGTGGATAATGACAAATTAACCGACCGGCCTTGAGAAAATGGCGTTAAGAATTTCAATGCCACACGTACATGTTATAAATCACAC
>NZ_AMZN01000087.1 GCF_000331535.1 Fulvivirga imtechensis AK7
AATAACAATTAACAATTAACAATTAACAATTAACAATTAACAATTAACGATTAACGATTAACGATTAACGATTAACGATTAACACATATCAATCAGCAGCAGGCAAACAGGCCCTCAAGCCTCAGGCTTCAAACTGTGAACTAAGAACTGTGAACTAAGAACTGCGAACTGAAAACTATTCGTCCAACTTGTTAAAATCCATAAGACATTTATTTACAGCTACGGCAATTTCATATTCACTTGATTGCGCCAGAAAGTTTTCCTCCAGCTTGCAGAATTCCATAAAGTCTTCTACCTGGTCTTCGGGCAACCCGGTAAGCTCAAGAACCACAGCTTCATTATATTTTGCTTTTATCAGGTTATGATAATGCTCTTGCTGTTGATATTCAGCCAGCTTCGACCTTTCCTTGACTTCGCGACTAAACTTACCATGTATTAAAGAAAATGGGCTGAGTATGTTTGGCTTTACTTCCTTTTTTGGTCCGTAATAAAAGCCGGGGAGCTCAATTCGGGAATGATCTTCTTCTATAGGTACCTCCATCGCCAACATCGCCTTTTTTAACGTATGCTCATCTTTAAAAGCAAATATTTTTACAGGTTGCAACTCCATTGTCGAGGTATTCAATTCAATAGTTACAATCAATTTATTGGATTTTACCTGCTCTTTTATTGTGAAGGCATATGACTCAAAACCAACTGATGAAAAAAGGACAGTATCTGTTTTGTCCATTACCATCCAAAACCTTCCTTCGGTATTACTAACCGTCCCTTTATGCGAATTTTTGTTGACCACATGGACATAGGGCACAGGTTCTTTGGTATTTGCATCAATTATGGCCCCCGTTATTTCAATTTGAGAATTTTCCTGAGCATTGCCATTCAGTACAACTGCGGATAGAAAGAATAAAATTAAAAGGAGTTTATTCATAAAAGAAAGTACGTAAACTAACCATAAAGGATTTGAATTGGTAAATTTATTTCTGCTTAAAAAGGCAAACGAATATACATTAAACTTATTATTTTACCATTGCTATTACATAAATGCCGGGTTTGTCATTCCAAATAGCGATATGAATTTGTAAATTTTTATATTTACTGCGTAAAATGTGTCCAGATGAAAAAAACGCAACTATTAATTTTATTTCTTGTCTATGGTTTGGTTGGTTTTAGTCAGGAATACAATGAACGGTACGAACTGGTAAACCTGGGTAGAAAGGTCAACACAGGTTACCATGAGGGGGCCCCTGTTATTTCTGCTGATGGCAAAACACTGTATTTTTTTGTGCATAATCATCCTGCAAACACCTATGGTAAGGAAGGTAGCCAGGATATTTGGTATTCCGAGTTAGGTGAAGATGGAGAATGGGGAGAGGCTAAGCACATGGGTAAACCCCTGAATCAGCATCATTCAAACCAGGTATTTACAGTAATGCCTGATGGTAATACCCTGTTTATTCGTGGCGGTTCGTCCCGAAACTCTAAAGGTTTTGCTTTTACCCGGAGAGACGGCAAAGGAGAATGGGGAAAGCCTGATGAAATAAAAGTAGAAGGCTTTCAGGATCTTAATAAGGGTAAGTTTTACGGAGCAACCATGTCTTCTGATGGGTTGTATATGATCTTGTACCTGAGTGAAAAGATCAATAGTACTTTCAGCGACCTATATATGAGTAAAGCCATCGGTGATGGCAAATGGTCCAGACCGGTAAAGATCGGACCTAATATTAATACAGAGCGTGACGAGTTTGCTCCTTATCTGGCGCCTGACAACAAAACCATGTATTTTTCCAGTAATAGAAAAGACATGGGGATAGGTGATGCGGATATCTATAAAACGGTAAGGCTTGACGATACGTGGCTAAAATGGTCTGATCCAGTAAATGTTGGAAGGCCCTTAAATACCAGGGCATTTGATTCCTATATGTCTATTGATCAAAATAATAATGTTTTTACTTCGCAAGCGGGCGATCCCAGGGATGGTGGTAACCTGGATATCTTCAGATTGAGATTGAAAGATATTACTATTCGATTGAGAGGTATTGTTGTTGATCAAAAAAGTAATTCAGGGCTCACTGCTTCACTAGCTATCGGAAACGGTGAAGCCGATACACTTGTCAAAACCTCCGGAGAAGGCGCTTACCAGATCAAGCTGGTCGGAGAGGGTAACTACCATATAAGAGTGACCGCCGCAGATCACTACCCCGATGAAGCGCAATTAGTAATTAAGGATGTTTTTAGAGATACTACTGTAATACAAGACTTCTTTTTGAGGCCGGTAAAACGCAACGTGCTGCTTACGGGTACTACTTATAACTCCAAGACGGAAGAACCAATTGAGACCAAATTAGAAATAAACCTGAAGAGAGATAGAAAAGGGCAGATTAAGAAGAACACTAAGAACGGCTATTACGAAACAGAGCTGGAAAAGAAGGGATGGTATTTTATTACAGCTTCGTCAGAGGGTTTTCTAAATGCTACTGATAGTGTAGAGCATGGCAGTGATGAAGTGACACTGCTTACAAAAGATATCTATCTTACCCCAATAGAAGTAGGTACTACTGTGCGGCTAAATAACATCTTCTTTGACTTTGATAAAACTACTTTAAAGCCCGAATCATATGTGGAGCTGGATAAGGTAGTTGAGTTTTTGCAAAACAATTCCACTGTTGAAATAGAAATAGCCGGCCATACCGATAGCAAGGGTTCGGATGATTATAACCTAAACTTGTCGCAAGGCAGGGCGCAGGCGGTAGTGGACTATCTCATCAGTCAGGGTATTGATGACTACAGGTTGATAGCAAGAGGATATGGAGAAACAGTACCACTGGAAACCAACGAAACCGATGAAGGACGTGCCGTCAACCGAAGAGTTGAGTTTACCGTGCTTAAAAAATGATCTTTGGGGCTTGTCAGGCCTTTTGTTCAGGGAACCCTGACAAGCCCTTCCATGTTGTAGATTCCAAACCTTAGGAAATACCGGGCAACGGGGTATGGAAACCCGGACCATTTCATAGGATTAACTCCAATAGATCTGGCAGCTTGAATAGATATTCTTTGAATGTTTGAGTTCATAATAACTGACTTTCTGCTTGAAGTTTAGATAGGGTCGTTATTATTTGCTCATTCTTACTTCTCCATCTATGAAAACAGTTCACTTTCCTTTTAAAACTTGCACCTGTAAGCAATGGCGGTTATTCAGGGGTTAACAGACTGATAATTTGTGAGGTAGAAACCATATATTAAAAATTTTGAGCGTCACTCATGTAAATTCTCTTGGACTTTTTTTAAATTTTCGCCATAAAAATTGAGTTTCTACAATAATTTGTTCTATTTTAACATCTTATTCTAATTGGCATGCATCAACCTAAACGATACCTCAGTGTCTATATATTGGCATTAATGGCTTTATTTTCCTGCAAAGCTTCAAATCAGGCATCAAAAACTGACCAGGTAGATGACCCCGATGGTCAGGTGATCAGCAGTGCAGACGTAATCATGGTAGATAAGCGTCTAAAAGATATGCTTGAATCATATTTTGATATGTTTTCGGAAATGGATCAGGAGGATACTGCTACAAGGGATGCGAAAATGGCTGAAGTTTTTGAATATTTTAACTCCCCTGACACTCCTGTGTTCCTTGTTCTTTATAACAGAGAGGGTAAAAGGTACTATGACAAACCAATGACCATTACCGATTATATCTATTACCTGAACGACACCCGGCAAGCACCCCACACTATTCGAACTTTGAAGCTGGATGAAACACAAACGAAAATAATGAGAGTTGAATTGGCTGTAAAGCAATAAAATGTAGACTATGATGGCGTATAGAATACTTTTTTGTCTATTTATATGTGGTTTAATTATAGTTGACGGAATGCCTGGCATTGCACAGGGAGCGGGAGAATATTTTGAAGAGGAAACCATGGATCCTGATCAAAAAATCAAGGTCGACTCTATGGCTATGGAAAAGATCCGTGACCTGAGTAAATATATAGGCATTATTGGCAATAAAAGTACCCCCTTTTCGGAAGCCAACCGTGTAGTTGCGCGTGCCCTGGAGCTATTTGCCGATGGTAGTGTAATAGGTGTTTCCACTTTAGATAAGAAGGAAGTGAAACAGTATGAGATCAAAACCTATTTTGAACGATTGATGGCCCTGAGCTATGACAAGGTGAAAATTGAATGGTTTGATATCCAATACATTAGTGACCTGGAGCAGACTCCCGATGGGAAATATGTTGGAGTAGTGACTATTTATCAAAAATTTGAGGGCTCACAAAATGATGCCCTTGTATATAAAGATGTGACCAAAAAGGATATAACTATTTACGTTGAACGAAAAATGATGCAGGTTGAGGGAATGGATATTGATTTTTGGGACGTATTATTAGGAGATATTGTCGTAAGCGAAACGATGTTATGAAAACCAATAGTAAATTTTTAGTAGTAGTTCTGGCTTTATTTTCAACTTCTGGAGTGGCGGCTCAGGGAGTGACTTATGATGAAGGAAATGAATTTATTCTGGCTGAAACCAAGCAGGTAAATCAATTTTTTCGAAGATTTAATGGGGAGGAAGACTATGAAGGGAAAAGATTTTCCACAAACGATCCCCGCTACCAGCAGGCAGACATGAGGAGGATGTACATATCTAATCTTTTTGATAATCTTGATGCGGGTATGGTAGATAGCCTAAAGGGGAGCTTCATCTATACAGTGACGAGAGAAAAGGACCCTAAATTCTTAAATCACAGAAGAAATGATTGGTATGCTCAACTGGATGTAATTATCAAATATGAAAAAAAAGAGCGCCCGTGTACGTTGTTCTTAAAAATGGAACGAGAAAATATGGGCACTAAATGGGTGCTTGCCAACGTTTACTTCAAGCCGTTTATTACACTATTTAAAGGGGTTGATTTCTTTGGAGGAGCTGCTCAGGCAAGTGTTGACGAGTCCTCTCCATATCTACACCCAAAAAGTCATGAAATAAACTTTATCAATCTGAAAAAAGCATTTACAAGGCTTGACGAAATCGAAAAATATGCGGCCAATGAATACAATCCCGATTTTTTAACACTTTTTATTTATGAGCTAAAAAGGGGGAATGCTGAATTTCTGGAAGTGAAAAACCTGAAATTTCATTTCTTTCAGATAGATAACTGGTATTTCGAAGTTTCCAAAGTTAACAGAAAGAGTACAAACTCCGGCTGGTTGATTACCGAGCTTATGCGAGTAGCAGAAAAGGACAAAGAGATATTACGCAAATATATTTTCTTTCATGAAAATAACCATTTACCCTATTCACCATAAAAGTAATGATGAAGATGAGACCCGGAGCAGTTAGAATATCAATACTTGTTGTCAGCCTTTTTAGTTTTTTTGCGGCCGTTGCTCAGACGGATGAAGAAAAGCAGAAGGTTACCGAATTGATGAAGTTTATGGAGTTTACACTGAATACCCTCGGTAATCCTGAGGTTGCTGTGAACGATAAAAATACTATTATCGACCAGAGTTACCTGAAGATATATACCAGCGCCAACGTGCAGGTGGAAGATGACCTGACTAAGCGGCAGGTAAGTATTAACAAAGGCATTCAGGCGTATCTGAAGGATGTAGATATTCTTTTCAAGGATATAAAATTTAAATTTGATATCAATAATATCGAGAAGCTCACCAGTTCAGGTCAGCAGGAATATTTTAAAGTGACCTATAATAGTACAATTACCGGCATTACATCTGATGATAAAGCATATGACAATAGCACGGTACGATATGCAGAAGTGAACTATGATGCTGCACAGCAGATATATAAAGTGGCCAGTATTTATTCTTCAGGCATACGTGACTTAAAGGCCTTTCAAAGTTGGTGGGAGGCCCTGGATTTTGAATGGAAAGTAGTGTTTCAGAGGGCCATAGGTACTAATGTAAATCTGAACGAGCCACATAAGGTGCTGGGTATCAAAGAAATTGATATTTCATATAATAAGTATATCACTAACCTTCACCCGTTAAGCCAGATCGCGGGGCTGGAGGTATTGAATATTTCCAGTACAAATGTGAGCGATATATCCACGCTTTCGGGCCTTGCAAATCTTAGAGAGCTTTATATGTCAAATACTAATGTGCTTACCCTGGAACCTCTAAAGGAACTGAAGAATCTGAAGATAGTGTTTTTTGAAAATACTTCTATTGAAAGCCTGGCATCACTAGAGGCTATGAAGTCACTCAAAAAGGTAGTGGTTATCAATACACCTATTGATCTTGGAGAGATAAAGAAATTTGAGGAAACACACCCATCTTGTGAAGTGGTCTATGAAACGACTGACCTGGTCAACTGGTGGAAGAATTTGCCACTGGCATGGAAAGAAAGCTTTAAAGAACAGTTTAGCATCGCCAGCACCCCAACCGGGGAAGACCTGGCCAGGATCAAGTCCAGTGAAACGATCAACCTGGAGGGAAAAACAGGCATTCTTTCATTAGCGCCTATTGCTGACTTTAAAAATGTCAAAGTACTGGTTTTGAAAAAATCTGGAGTTCGGTCTCTTGAGCCATTGAAAGGATTCACAAACCTGGAACGGCTCGATTTGTCTGATACCCATATTGATTCTTTAGGACCTGTAAAAAAAATGGAGCTTAAATTACTGGTAGCAGATTATTCCAATGTTAGTCACCAGGAGCTTACAGCCTATAAAAATACACATCCCTCCGCTACAGTGATATTCAAAACTATGGACTACACTATCTGGTGGATTAAGCTGTCAGAAGAATGGAGGAATATTTTGGCCAAACAGGTGGGATATACCGGCCCCATAGATAAACTTCCGCTGAAATATCTGTACGATATTCTGGAATTGGAAGAGTTGGTGATTCCGGAGGGTAGCAGTATTGAAGATATAACACCTCTTACCAACCTTAAAGAGTTGCGGGAAATTAAAATGTCGAGGGTAATGAAAATTTCAAACCTGGCCCCACTATCCGGGTTGGCCAAACTGGAAAAGCTGGATTGCTCATATAATCCAGTGGCTGATCTTACTCCGCTGAGTAACCTTAAAAACCTTCGTGAATTGAATATTGAATATACCCGTGTGTCAGACCTTGACCCGCTGGCAACTGTCACCAGCATAAGGGTGCTGAGTGTCTCAGGTACCAAAATATCTAATATCAATACTGTGAGGAGTCTTGATAAGTTGGTGGAGATATACCTTCAAAATACATCGGTTAGTAACTTATCACCATTATATACTTTAGTCAATCTTTCTAAAGTATCCTGTTTCAATGCTAAAGTGAGTCAGAAAGATGTCGATAAATTTAAAAGTGCGAAACCAGCGTGTGAAGTAGTGTACTACTAGTATTGGCAATCTAATAGCCGTATTGTTGTTGAATGTTGTGGTATATTTTTTTGTATTCTTGTGCCGGTAGATTATAGCGCGAACTGCTTTTTACCACAAATTCAACGAGTGCTTCTATTTCAGTAGGCCTCCCGTGTTCGTAATCCAATTGCATGGACGATTTAGTTTCGTAAGGAAACTTCTCCATCATTTTTAAAGCATCGTCTTTGGCGGATTCGCTCAGGCAAATACCTTTTGCACTAGCCAATTCATATATTTCCTGCATCATCCTTCTCAACTGGCCGGTGTATGGCTCTTTGGTCAATTCACCAAAAGTCTTTCCGTAGGCCGATGTTATGGCTGCAACTGGTGAAACAAACAAGAACTTCTGCCACAATACCTCCTGAATATTTGCGGTAAATGAGGCATTAATTCCGGCTACTCTAAATGTTTTTTCCAGCCATTTATATGCATCTGCATTTATGCTGGTTCCGAAATAAATTTTTCCCGGCCCACCCAAATGTTTTACAACACCGGGAGCAGCAACATTGGAAGCCACATAAATACACCCGTCCAGAATATGACTGTGTGTGATGATTTGGCTTATTTCATTTTTGGCGTTCACCGAATTTTGAAGTGAGATGACTATAGAATGCTCTCCCAAACAAGTGATATATCTTTGAAGTACTTGCCGTAGAGAATACGTTTTTACTGCAATTATTAGTAAATCAAGAAGCCCAATATCTTCTGGTTTTTCCGCTGCTATGGCAGGATGCACGTTCAGAATTTGACCTTTTGTTTCGAGGTCTAACCCATTTTGAAGGATTTTTTCTAAAGTTGCCCCCCTGCAGATAAAGATAACTTCCACAGAACTTCCTCTATGATAGTGGTTGGCCAACAAGCCGCCTACAAATCCGCCAATACCACCTAAACCCACAACCCCGATACGTATTTTCTTTTTGTTCATAATGTTTATCTTTTAGTTTTTGGTATGCAAAGCAATGAGGTACTGCTGATTAAGTTGCTGTATATTTGAATGTTTATCTTGTACAAGTAAAGGTTATAATAGGCTTGCGGACATTTTTTATTTACGATTTGTTTGAAATTTACTCTGTAGCATCCGATTCATGGCAAAAAGGAAAGCACAGACACCAGTTTTTTGAGATCCTGTACATCGAAGTGGGTACCGGGATTCATATTGTTAATGGTCAGCAACATATTTACCAGGCTGGTGATATTTTCATGCTGACTCCAGGTGATTCTCATTCATTTTCAACCATGAGGTATACAAAGTTCCATTGTATTCGTTTTTTACCCGAATTATTTACGCAGGAAAATAATGATACCAGGAGCATCTTTTATCAATTGAAGGAATCAATCTCATATCACAACCGACTATCAGGGATGCCTTTGGAAAGCTTGGATGAAAGGCCGCTTGTAATTGCCTTAATAGAGCAGGTTTTGAAAGAGAGTAGCTTGAGATCACAGCAGCATGAGCTGATTATAAAGAGTAGTATAGGCCTCATTCTTCAGTTTTTACTGAGGAGTGTTGGCAGGGGCAGGCATGATGGAGGATATGGCCTATCCACTAACCTAACCATAGATAACATGCTCAATTATGTACGGTTCAATATCACCGACAACGCTAAATTGACGAAAAAAGTCATGGCATCCTTTTTTAATATTTCACCTCACTATATTGGTGAATATTTCAAGAAACACTGTGGTATGAGTTTGCGCGATTATATAGTAAAATGCAAGCTAAGTCACATAGAAAGAAAAATGCTCAACAACAATTTGTCTATCAGTCAGATAGCGGTTGAGTTAGGTTTTGTTGATGAAAGTCATCTATGCAAATTTGTTAAAAGATGTACAGGACAATCGCCAACAAATTATCGTAAGAAACTCGAATAGAATATCATTACACATACTCCTGCCTTTTCACCAATGCGTAAAAATTATTGTCAATGGGCAGATAGCCGTATTCGTAGCAGAAGTAATAAACGGTGCCGGCTTTAGTGGTATAGGTATTCGTAAAATAATTAAAATCAAAACCCTTTTCTCCAAGCTTATCACGATGTGTTTTTGATTTGCCGTTTGGGTTCAACTCCATCAGTATCCTTCTGTTCTTCCTGAGTATGTTGTTGACGTTGCGAACATAGTTGTTGCTGTCACTATTTAACTTGTTGTTATAGGAGTTTCTGCACTGGTCCGAACAGAACTTTTTATCCATTCTGCCGAAAATTTTAGTCCCGCATTCCAAACATGATTTTTCTTCCATTTTATCAATATTCTGTTTATCAATATTTTACCCGTTTGCAAACGTTTACAAATGTAATTTAAACGAATACAAACATTTATCATACGATTATCGCTTTTTTCTTGTCTTTACTTTGTGTAAATGAATTAGATGAACAATATTTCATCATTTAATTAAAAATAAAGTTTAACTATTAATTATTATTATCATGAAAAATTTAAGAAACAGTGTTCAGCTTATAGGAAGATTAGGTAAAGATCCCGAAGTAAAGAATTTGACCAGTGGAAAGATGATGGCTACCTTTTCACTAGCCACCTCGGATAGCTACAGGAATGCGGATGGAGAGAAAGTAGAAGACACACAATGGCACAATATTGTTGTTTGGGGAAAGAAGGCGGAAATAGCTTCGGAATACCTGAAGAAAGGTGCCGAGATAGCTGTTGAAGGTAAGTTGATACATCGCTCTTATGAAAATTCCAATGGAGAAAAGAAATATATCACTGAAATCAATGTAAATGAGATATTGATGTTAGGAGGGAAGAAGTAGGGGAACCCACCCCTGCCCCTCCCAAGAGCTCCCAAGAGAGGGTTTTCGGCCGGTGCTAATGGGGAAGGTTGAGGTGTTGTTATGAGCCGGTTGCGTAGGACTTTTGTGAAGTATTCTACTGTAGCCGGTAATAGGTTGAATTCAGAGCTATGTACACCCGTCCTTTGTCAACCTATGTACCTGCAGCAAAAAAACAAAATGCTGAAGTTCCAGAAAGTTTATGGTCGACACAACTTCCAGCATAGCTCATCACCAGATTCTAGCTAATCAAATCTCCTATGAAATGCAGTCCAAAATCCCCTCCTCGGAGGGGCAGGGGTGGGTAAAACACTAATAATGAAAAGAAAAATACTTTATTATAACCCAAAGCTTAAACCGCTGGCTCTGAAACTACGAAAAAATATGACGTTGTCGGAAGTACTACTATGGCAGGAATTGAATGGCAGACAAATGATGGGCTACGATTTTGATCGGCAGCGGCCGATTGATAATTATATTGTGGATTTTTATTGTAAAGATCTAATGTTGGCGATCGAGGTAGATGGAGAAAGTCATTACCACGACAACGCCTCGGAAAGAGATCAGGCAAGACAAAAGAAGTTGGAGAATTTAGGTGTGCGGTTTTTAAGATTCGATGATCTGGATGTGAAGCAAAGAATGGGTTATGTTCTGAATACAATTTCCGAATGGATTTTGGAGAACGGACCCACCCCTGCCCCTCCCAAGAGCTCCCAAGAGAGGATTTTCGGCCGGTGCTAATGGGGAAGGTTGAGGTGTTGTTATGAGCCGGTTGCGTAGGACTTTTGTGAAGTATTCTACTGTAGCCGGTAATAGGTTGAATTCAGAGCTATGTACACCCGTCCTTTGTCAACCTATGTACCTGCAGCAAAAAAACAAAATGCTGAAGTTCCAGAAAGTTTATGGTCGACACAACTTCCAGCATAGCTCATCACCAGATTCTAGCTAATCAAATCTCCTATGAAATGTTATCCCAAATCCCCTCCTCGGAGGGGCAGGGGTGGGTAAAACACCCGAAACCCAAGTCATAAACTAATGATCTATCAATTCGAAGGCTCTGCAATTGAAATATTCATAGGAATACCCTTTCGCCCTTTTTCGAAAAGCCTTTTCTTTTCAGGAATACTTAAGTAGAGGTTTCTATATTCGGCAGGGGTCAGACCGGTTCGGTCTGCATAGATCTGATAGTAAGCTGCTTTAACTTCATCAAGTACTTTGATAAACATTTCCTGGGATGTGCCTCTATTTGTCTTTATAGATACTATTGCCTTCTCAGGGCTTTCACTTAGCGCTTTATTACGACCGTAGTTTAATATGAATTCACTTATTTCATGCCTTATGCCGTGTAGATTTTCACGGGTTTCACCTTCCACCATAATTTTGTCATCAGAGTTGACCTGGATCTTGAAAAGATTTTTTTCATGAATTTCTACAGGTACAATGTTTGATTGCTCTGGTGGCAGCAACAAACTGAGACCCTTGTCGTTTACAATGGTTGTAGTGATCATGAAAAAGATTAGTAGCAGGAAGGCGATGTCCGCCATAGAAGCGGTATTGATCTGCATTTGATTGTTTCTTTGTGCATTTTTCATAAGCTTTTATTTAAATAATCTGTGTCATGCTACAAAGTCACCATAATTTATCTGCATATGATTAATTGATTTTTTCTACTTTTGCAGCCAATGAGTTTTTTATACCCACAATTCCTTTACGGTCTTTTCGCGCTTTCCATACCCATTATTATTCATTTGTTTAATTTCAGGAAGACAAAGCGGGTATATTTTTCAAATACACGCTTTCTTAAAAAGGTGAAGGAAGCCAGTAGTTCTAAACGGAAGCTGAAGCACTATTTGATCCTTACCTCCAGGCTACTCATGATCTTTTTCCTTGTAATGGCCTTCGCCCAACCATTTCTACCTACAAAGGAAAATACAACTGCGAGTAGCAAAACTTTGATCTATCTCGACAACTCTCTTAGCATGAGCAATGAAACAGACGAGGATATAACTGCCTTCGATGCCGCTCTGGGATATATCAATGCCCTTACCACCCTTTACCCGTCATCATCTGAATATAAAATACTCACCAATGACTTTAACTCTTTCTCTAATGTCTTTAAAAACAGGAATGATCTTGTTGATCTGACTACCGAGATGCGCTTGACAGGAATTACCAGAACTTATGACGAGATTATTAACAGGCTTGAATTTAACAGGGAAGAGGGAGAGCAGTATGATCTGTACTGGATAAGTGATTTTCAAGCTTCCACATCAGGAGTCAGAGAAGGTGAAGTGGCGCTGGATAGCGCATGGAACGTAAATTTAATTCCTATTAACTTCACCTCCGTTAACAATGTATTTGTCGATTCCCTGTATCTGGATAATCCATTCCTGATAGGTGATAAAAAGCTGAAATTAAATGTGGTGATAAGAAATGTGGGAAACCAACCTGTAGATGATCTGATCATTAAAGTTTTTGTGGATGAGGTGCAATCTGCTACCGCCAGCATGGATCTTAGGGCTAACCAAGCGGCAACAGCCACCTTTGACCTGGCGTTTAACCTGGAGGGGAATAATAAATGCAGGATTAGCTTTGAAGAATTCCCTGTTACCTTTGACAATGATTTTCACTTCACCATCAATGGGAGTCAACGCATCAGCATTTTGGAGATCAAAGGTAAATCTGTTAACACACCAGTTCAGAATGTTTTTGGCAACGAAGGGCTTTTTGACTTACAAAGCGTAGTTTTTTCGAACCTTGACTACAATCTTATTCCAGCTTCAGACTTAGTAGTGATCAATGGGTTGGAAACCCTTGATCCATCGCTTGCCGTTGTGCTTAATAAATACCTGCAGAATTACGGTGATATTATTTTTATACCTGCAACGAAACCGGATATTGCCAGCTACAGACAGTTGTCCGGTTTGGGTGGCCTAATGGTCTCAGACTCATCCCTGAAATCTGACCTGGCTACACCTGATTTTGATGATCCTTTTTTTGAAAATGTTTTTGAGGAAACCGGACAAAACTTTTCTATGCCGGAAGCGGCTGGTGTTATCGAATGGGGGAGGGATCGTACTGCATTGCTGAAATATAAAAGCGGAATGCCCTTTTTATCGAAAATAACCTCCAATGGAAATATATTTTTGATGGGTGCCCCTCTGAACAGCGCCTATACAAATTTTTATTCTCATGCTATCTTTGTTCCGGTGATGTATCGTATTGCAGTGGAAAGCGCTTCGCGTGATTCAAAGTTGTATTATTATACGGATGATGCCACAATTACCTTTCGGGCAGACACAATCATAGCCGATAATGTCTTTAAACTTCGCAATGATGAACAGGAAATAATACCCACACAAAGAATTATAGGGAATGATGTAGTTATGGAGGTGCCAAAGTTTGTGATCGGAGCAGGGTTTTATGACCTGATGTTTAAAGAAGGAAAGATCACAACACTGGCCTTTAACTACACGCCGGAAGAATCAGACTTAAGACAGTATTCACCGGAAGAGATCAGGCGCATCTTTAAAGGGAAGGTCGATATTTTTGAGGTGGGAGATAAGGATCAATTTGAGAGGGCTGTGGAAAAAAAATACATCGGTCAGCCATTGTGGAAGTATGCCATTATTCTCGCGCTTATATTTCTACTGGTAGAGGTTTTGTTAATAAGATTTTTGCCATAATTTGAACTTTAAATTCAATATCTATAAAAACCGGTAAAGCTTCTGAAATGGAAAGTATACTTATAAAATCTGCTGCAATAATCGATGAAGGAAATGCCATGCATGGAAATCAGGCGGATGTGCTGATTGAAAATGGGCGAATTGCCAAACTGGGGAAGGTGCAGGCAAAGGCAGATAAAGTAATCGAAGCAAAAGGGATGTTTCTTTCCATAGGATGGTTTGACATGCGCGCTTCTTTCGGAGATCCTGGCTATGAACACAGGGAAGATCTGGAATCGGGTATCGCTACTGCCGCGGCAGGAGGCTTTACAGGTGTAGCATTGGTGCCCAACAACAAACCGGTAACACAAACCAAAAATGAGGTCAGTTACCTTAAATCAAGAAACCAGCATTCTATAACGGAAATTTTTCCAATAGCCGCTGTTTCTATTGATGCCAGGGGGGAAGAACTTACAGAGATGATAGATCTGCATCATGCCGGTGCTGTGGCCTTTTCCGATGGCATTGAGCCTATTTGGCATACTGATATACTTTTGAAATCATTACAGTATCTTCAGAAATTCGATGGTTTGCTCATCAATAAGCCCGAAGATATACGACTGAACCTGTATGGTACTATGAATGAGGGTATAAATAGCACTATGCTCGGAATGAAAGGAATGCCAAAGCTGGCAGAAGAATTGATCATTCAGCGAGACCTGGAACTGCTGGCCTATGCGGGAGGAAGGTTGCATTTTACAAATATTTCTTCCGAAAGATCATTGGCTATGATCAGGGCTGCGAGAAAAAGAGGACTCAATGTGAGTTGTGATGTGGCTTCCTGCCAGATGCTATTTGATGATGCTGCGTTGGCAGGCTTTGACACTAATTTTAAAGTGAATCCACCTTTCAGAGAAAAGAAAGATAATAAGGCGTTGATAAAAGGTATACAGGATGGCACTATAGAAGTTATCGTTTCAAGTCATATCCCTCAGGATGAGGAAAATAAGAAACTGGAATTCGATCTGGCAGCCTTTGGTGTTATAGGTCTTCAGACGGTTGCTGCTAATTTGACAACACTTTCAGAGTCTGTTGAGATGACTACTCTTATAAAAGCAATAACGGTGAACCCCAGGAAGTTGCTTCATTTAAACATTCCCAAAATAGAAGAAGGCGCGGAGGCGAACCTGACCCTTTTTGATCCGAATCATCATTGGGTGTTGGATAACAAAAGCAATCGATCCAAATCAAAAAACTCTCCTTATTGGGGGCAGAAATTAAAAGGCAGGACCTTAGCCACTTTCAACAACGGAAAGCATCTAATAGAACAGTCTTTATCATAATTAGTGTCTCTGATAAAAAATGATAATATCTTCGTTACGCTCGTCCCAAAAATGCTCTTGTACCTCTGTAAACTCCACTTTTGGGGACTTCATCCCGCTTTTTGGCGGGAACGTTTCGTTAAAACCACTTAGAGTTTTTTTTACAAATACTAAATAAGTAGAGGTAATACCTCTAATAAAACATTCTATGACTCAATTCAATAAAATACGTCCACTTTTCAAAATTCCTCTTAAATACGGTTTTTTCGGAGCCTTATTAGGTATGTTGGTTCTCGTGCTGCTCTATTATACGGGTAAGCATCCCCTATTGATCCCCCCAATGTTTGATTTTAGAATAGTACTTTTTGGGTTATTTATCTTTTTTGGACTGAAAGAGTTTAGGGATTATTATAACGACAGTGTCCTCAATTTTTGGCAGGGAATGATCATTAGTTTTATTATCTACATCACCATAGCGATCCTGGTGGCTATTTTTATTATTGTTTTTGCCAATTTTGTGCCGGATTTTCTCCAGGAGTATATCGCAGGCACCATCAAAGGACTGGAGTTGGAGAAGGACAGGCTCGTTACAGAAGGTAAAATAAATATCACCGGGGAAGAATTTGATCGCCAGGTAACATTGCTACGACAATCGACTCCCTCGCTACTGGCCCTCGACTACATTATCAAGAGTTGTTTCATTGGTTTTTTCGTGGCTATCATTCTTTCTGTGATCTTGAGAAGGACCGAAAAGCGGTTTTGATACTTTAAAGCCTTCTATTTCCGATCGTCAGGGTTTCAGACCATGCAGTAGATTAGTTTTTGATATGTATGATGCTAAAATTACTTTTAACCCATTGTTATTTGAATTAACTTACACAAAACAACCAAAAAACCTTAAAACTAATGGAAGATAACTACACAACATTAGATGAGCGTGGAGCAGATAAAGTATCTGTAAAGCAAGTGGCCACTAAATGGGGATTGATACTGGGTATTATATCTATCGTTTTATTTCTTATCACTGTTTTTGCGGATCTGGTGGGAAACAAGGGCATGCAATGGGTAGGATATATACCAATTATCATCATTATCGTATTAGCTCATAAAGAATACAAGAATTCAGGTGACGGTTTCATGTCTTATGGTCAGGGATTAGGAATAGGCACTCTGGTAGCGCTCATTGGTTCACTTATTTCAACAGCATTTTTCTACATCTATGTGAAATTTGTCGATAGCGGATTTGTTGATATTATAAAAGATCAACAGATAGCAGAGATGGAAAAGAATGGGATGAGTGATGAACAGATAGAACAGGCTATGTCAATTACGGAAACGTTTATGAGTCCTGAATTGATGTCAGTATTTGCAATATTAGGTACCGTGTTTTTTGGATTTATCTTATCTTTGATCATCAGTGCGTTTACCAAGAATAGTAATCCGGAGCTTGATATGTAATTATGCCTAATGAATTTGATATTTCTGTAGTCATTCCTTTATACAACGAAGAAGAATCACTACCGGAATTGTGTAATTGGATAAGCCGTGTGATGATAAAGCACGGCTTTACTTATGAAGTTATATTAATCGATGATGGCAGTACAGATTCATCATGGGAAGTTATTCGCCAGATATCCGAAGATAATCCTGCTATAAAGGGGCTGAAATTTAACAGGAACTATGGAAAATCGGCAGCGCTGAATACCGGTTTCAAAGAGTCCCGGGGAGAAGTGGTGGTCTCCATGGATGCTGATCTGCAGGATAGTCCTGATGAAATTCCCGAATTGTACAGGATGATCAGGGAAGAGAATTATGATCTGGTTTCCGGATGGAAAAGAAAACGCCATGATCCGATTACAAAGACCATCCCCTCAAGATTTTTTAACTTTATCACCAGGAAAATATCAGGTATCAAGCTGCATGATTTTAACTGCGGCCTAAAGGCTTACAGGAGCCAGGTAGTAAAACATGTTGACGTATATGGTGAGATGCATCGGTACATACCAGTGATAGCAAAATGGAATGGCTATTCAAAAATAGGAGAGAAAGTAGTAGAGCACAGAGCCCGAAAATATGGCACCACTAAGTTCGGATTTGAGAGGTTCATCAACGGTTTCTTGGACCTTTTGTCCATTACCTTCGTCTCTAAGTTCAAGCGTAAGCCTATGCACTTTTTTGGTACTTTTGGCACTCTTTCATTTTTCACCGGGTTGATCATTACCATATATGTAATAGGTAACAAGCTATATAGTATTCACTACAGCTTGCCGGTAAGAGATGTAGTGGAGCAACCACTTTTCTTCCTGGCGTTGGTAGCCCTGATCATAGGTGTACAATTATTTCTGACTGGTTTTATTGCCGAAATGATGGCTATGAAATCACAATCTTCGAATGAGTATCTTATAGTGGAAAAAACAGGGGTAAAGGAAAAGGTCATTGCCAAATAGTGTCTCTAAGAAAATGCCAATGTCTGCGTTATGCTCGTCCCAAAAATGCTCACGTACCCCAGTACGCTCCGCTTTTTGGCACTTCACAAGCCTTGACCTTAACGTTTTCTTAAAGCCACCTGGAGGTTTTCTTACAAACACTAAATAATGCATTTGTATTCTGTAATTATTCCGGTTTACAATCGTCCCGATGAGGTCCGTGATCTTCTCCGGAGCCTGGTTTGTCAAAATAACAGGAAATTTGAGGTGATCATAGTTGAAGATGGGTCTGCAAAAGACTGTAGAACTATTGTAGAAGATTTTAGCGTTGAATTGCCAATAAAATATCTGTGGCAGCCAAACTCCGGTCCCGGACCGGCTAGAAATGCCGGAGCCCATGAAGCCGGGGGAGAATGGTTGATCTTTTTTGACTCGGATTGTATCATACCCCCGAATTATTTTGTTGAACTTGATGAGGCCCTCAAAAAGATTCAATTTGACGCCTACGGAGGACCGGACAAGGCGCACAAAGACTTCAGTAAAATCCAAAAAGCCATTGATTACTCAATGACATCATTTCTAACTACCGGAGGAATAAGAGGTGGACAGCAAAGTTTCGAAAAGTTTAAGCCCCGAAGCTTCAATATGGGAATGAAAAGGAGTTTGTTTGATCAGGTTGGTGGCTTTTCTCCCTTACGCTTTGGCGAAGACATAGATATGAGCCTGAAATTGGAGAAGGCAGGTGCAAAATCAGTTTTGGTTGCGGGAGCATTTGTATATCACAAAAGGAGAGTGAGTTTTAAAACTTTTTTCAAACAGGTATTTAATTCAGGCGTTGCCCGGATTATATTGAATAAATTACACCCGAAATCTCTCAGGATAGTACACTTGCTGCCATCTGCATTTGTTTTATTTCATGTCATTTTATGCTTCATGGTTATTATTAAGCCTGTGTTAGCATATATATTGCTGCTGTTTCCGGTCATAATTTTCCTGGATTCATCTTTTAAGACGAAAAATCCGATTACCGGTGTTCTTGCTATCATCAGTTCATACGTACAACTAACGGGCTATGGAGTAGGCTTTTTGAAGGCCTGGTGTCAGCATTATGTTCTGAAAAAAGAAATAAACTACGCTTTTAGAGATAACTTTTATAAGTGAAATAAACGTTGCTTGGAGTCAAGTTTCGAGGATGACTACGAAGTCGTTTTTGCTACTTTTCTACAAAAAAAGATCATCTCGTTCTCTGGAAGTGCATATCTTTTAACCGCACCTTCTCCAAGGTGGTGGATAAAGTCATCTTCTGTTACCTCAAAACCGGCTTTTCTGAGCCTGTCAGGGTAATCTTTACCATAAAGCCTTACGTGATCGTCTTGCCCATACCACTTTTCTCTCTCCCGTGGATTGGTAATGGCAGGATCCTCAAAAGTTACATCCGGTACCGGACTGAAAAAAGGTACTTGTATGATGGCCCAGCCACCTGGTCTCAGCACCCGAAAGATCTCACTCATAGCCTGAAGGTCGTTATCAACATGCTCCATCACATGGTTGCACATGGCGGCATCAAAAGTATTATCCCCGAACGGGATCTGATGAACATCCATTTTGACCTTTGCCAGTGGCGACTCCAGATCGCCGGTAATATATCCTTCGCCATGCTGCTCCTCAAATTTTTTTATAAAACATTGCTCCGGAGCAATATGTAGGAAATGCAACCTTTGTTGGAAGAAGTTGGTCTTTTGCTGTAAATAGAGCCAGATGAGTCGATGCCTTTCTAACGAAAGCGAGTCAGGGCAAAGTGCATTTACCCGTGGATTGATACGCCCATACGGAAGGAATTTCCTGTAGCTTTTGTTAATGATAGGGCAGGTAACGTTATTTCCACGTAAAAATAGCCCGACAATTTTTAGGGCAGGAGCGCTGATCCGTTGCAGGTATTTGCGTGGAACATATCGGATGATATAGCTGATCAATTTTTTCATATTGATCGGCAAATATAGGCAAACACAAAGTTTCCAAGGCTTTAATAGCAAGAGTTATTGAACCGAAATTTTATGTCGATGGCTGCTTCTTTGTGTCTATGGTGAAATATATTATAAATATTACAATATATTTGTAGTTACAAGGTTATCCTACTGTTTAACCTTCAAGGTCAACAAAACTTAAAATTAACATGAAAAAGAAGATCCTAATTGCGGGAGGGGTTGGCATCTGCATTCTTGTCATATTTTTTCTGATGAGAGACAGCGCGACTGGTTCCAGTACCGAAGTGTTTGTGAAAGCCAAACAGGGCGACTTCAAAGTTGATATAACAACAACTGGTGAACTGGAAGCAAAAAATTCAGTTAAGATCATGGGGCCCAGCGGCTTGCGTACGGCACAGATCTGGCAGGTCAAGATAGACCACATTGTAGATGAGGGTACTGTGGTTAAAAAAGGTGATTATATAGCCAGGCTGGACAAGTCTGAGCTAATGGATAAGATACAAAATGCCAACAACGACCTACAACAGAGTCTGTCAAAATATACCCAAACAAAACTGGACACTGCACTTGAGCTTAGAAAGGCCAGAGATGAGTTGATCAACCTGAATTTTGGGGTTGAGGAAAAGGAGATTATCCTTTCTCAATCACAATTTGAACCTCCTGCGAGCATCAAACAGGCCGAGATCAACCTGGAGAAGGCAAAAAGAGCCTATGAACAGGCCAGGGAAAACTATAAGCTTCAGTCGAGAAAGGCTGTTGCTCAGATGCAGGAAGCTGCTGCAAAACTGGCCGAAGACCAGGGGCGGTTTGATCTGCTCAATAAGATCCTGGCTGATTTCAATATTATGGCTCCTGAGCCGGGAATGGTTATCTACAAGCGAAGTTGGAATGGCACTAAGCAGGGAATTGGGTCCACTATTCAGCCGTGGGACCCTGTAGTAGCTACGCTGCCCGACTTGAGTTCGATGATCTCAAAAACCTATGTGAATGAGGTGGATATACGAGTGATCAAAGAAGGGCAGAAGGTAAATATTGGGCTTGATGCCTTTCCTGAAAAACGGCTTACCGGAAAAGTAATACAGGTGGCCAATATAGGCGAACAAAAGCCGAATTCCGATGCCAAGGTGTTTCAGGTAAATATTCTCATCAATGAATCTGATACCACTTTACGACCAGCTATGACTACCAGTAACAATATCATTGCTGAGGTCATACCTAACGTGGTATATGTGCCGCTGGAGTGCCTGCACAACCAGGGAGATTCACTCACCTATGTGATCAAGAAAGCCGGTATGGGAGGATATAAAAAACAACAGGTAAAGATAGGCAAGACAAATATGAATGAAGCGGTGATAGAAATGGGTGTTGCTAAAGGTGAGGAGCTGTTTTTGTCGATACCGGCAGGCCTTGAAGAATCGGAGGTAACACTTTTGGAAGGGAAAGAAGGCATAGCCGCCAATTAAATCATGTACAAAAATCTATTACCTAATTTTTACATAGCCCTCGATGCTGTTATAGCCAACCGTGTAAGATCTGTTTTAACTGCCCTGGGTATTATCTTTGGAGTAGCAGCAGTTATCGCTATGCTGGCTATTGGGAATGGTGCGCAGCAGGAAATACTTGAGCAAATGAAGCTGGTCGGGGTCAACAATATAGTTATTACCCCAATAATAGAGCAGGTTGAAAAGGAGGTAGAAGACGGTCCGGGGAATAAGGATGAAAAAAATTTTTCAAGTGGTTTAACATTGCTTGATGTTGAAAGTATTCAGGATGTAGTGCCCGCCATAAGTAAAATAAGTCCCGAGATACTTCTGGAGACCTATATTATCAAGAACGGCATTAGAAAATCCGCCAAGCTGGTAGGTGTGGACAACAGCTATTTCGAGATATCGAACTTCCGGTTGGATGACGGAAATCTTTTTAATGAAGTACAGCAATCAACCGGGCAGTCGGTATGTATTATAGGCCAGGGTATCAAATCAAAGTTCTTCAGCCAGGAAGATCCCATTGGAAAGATGATAAAAGTGGGATCACATTGGCTGAAGGTCGTGGGCATATTAGAAGAGAGGTACATCAGCAAAAAGAGTATCTCCAGTCTGGGTATCAGGGATTATAATATGGACGTTTATACACCTCTTCAAACTGCCCTGATCAGGTATAAGAACAGGTCTTTGATCACAGAAGCTCTTTTGGAGCGCTTTAATTCAGAAAGCCAGAATAACGAGGAAAAAACTACTACCGTTGCAAATTATCACCAGCTCGACCGTTTGGTGATTCAGGTAACCGAAACGGATAAGCTTTCCAGTGTGTCGGAGATCATATCAAGGCTTTTGAAAAGAAGGCACTATGGTACAGTGGATTATGAGATCACGATACCTGAACTGCTGCTGAAGCAACAGCAACGTACCAATGATATATTTAACTATGTATTGGGGGCGATAGCAGGCATTTCGCTTCTGGTAGGTGGTATCGGTATTATGAACATTATGCTGGCTTCCGTACTGGAAAGAATAAAGGAGATTGGATTACGGCTTTCTTTGGGCGCAAAGAAAAGTGATATCGTCAACCAGTTTCTTTTTGAGGCTGTAATGATCAGCATAACCGGAGGAATAATAGGTATTGTGCTTGGGGTTACGCTTGCCTATGTAGTTTCAGAAGTAGCGGAAATACCGACAATTGTTTCGTTTACTTCCATAGTTTTGTCATTTGGCGTTGCAGCCACCGTTGGGCTTATCTTTGGGATAGCTCCCGCTCGTAAAGCTGCACAACAAGATCCTATTTCTTCATTAAGATATGAGTAAGCACATGAGATTTATTTACACAATTGTTTTGATACTGATCATTGGCACAGCGTACGGTCAGCAAGTGCAACAACTTACACTCGAGGATATTATAGAGAGAGCGAGAGCACAGTCACCGTCAGCCAAGCAAGCTGAAACCAGGAAGGAGAACCGCTATTGGCAGTATCGCTTTTATAAATCAAATTATAACCCGCAATTGAGGCTAAATGGAAATTTGCCTGGGTATAACCGCGATTTTGCCAGAAACACAATTGGTGAATTTCAACCCCGGGAGCAGTATACTTCCTTTATTAATCTGGGGCTTAATCAGCCAATAGCTATTACAGGGGGTAATCTTTCTGTAAACTCGAGCCTTGACTACTTCAACAACGCATCAACAGACTTTACACAATATAACTCAACGGTAGTTAATATCAGACTTGATCAGCCGTTGTTTGCATTTAACCCATTGAAATGGGATAAAAAGACGGAGCCATTGCGGTATGAAGAATCCAAGCGTGATTTTGTGGAGGAAATGGAAGCGATATCAAGAGAGGCTGTTGATCGCTTCTTTTCTTATCTTGATGCGCAGATCAATCTGCAAATTGCCCAGTTTAACCTGGCCAATAATGATACCATTTATAAAATAGAGCAAGGTAGGTATAATATAGGAACTACGTCAAAGGACAAACTGCTACAAGTGGAGCTTCAATTGCTGAGGTCCAGACAGGATGTGGCTCAGGCTAATTTGGACATGGAAACTTCTAAACTGGCATTAAGATCTTTCATCGGAATTAGTATTGATGAAAGTATCGAACTGGCATTGCCTGAAGCGATACCGGCCTTTGATGTTGACTTTGATGAGGCTTTGAAGTATGCACGGGATAACAGAGCTGATTTTATTGCCTTTGAGAGGCGAAAACTGGAAGCAGAAAGGGCAGTGGCACAAGCAAGAGGGGAGCGATTTGAGTCGAATTTATCTGCCTCGCTGGGGTATAACAATCTGACAAGTCAGTTGCAAGAGGCATATAACGACCCTAATGCTCAGGAAAGGGTAAATATCACTTTTAGCATTCCCATTCTCGACTGGGGGCGCAATAAGGCCAGAATGCAGACCGCTTTGGCGAATCAGCGGCTAACAGATTATGTCATAGCTCAGGACGAGCAGAATTTTGAGCAGGAGATCATCACACAGGTGAGGCGATTTGAAATGCTGCGAACGCAATTGGAAATTACCAAAAAATCTGATGAAGTGGCTCAGGAGAGGTATACAGTGGCTCAAAACCGCTACCTCATCGGCAAGATCGATATTACTAACCTAAATATTGCATTAACCGAAAAGGATAATGCCAAACGGAGCTATGTTAATGCTCTTCGCGCTTTCTGGACAGCTTATTTTGACCTAAGAAGGCTTACCTTGTATGATTTTGTTAACAATACGCTGCTGTATAAGCCTGAGGAATAGAAGAAAGATAGGGATTATGTTTAAATTTATGGAATGAAAGCCTGTTTATGCTGCTTTTGTTTGATTATTTCGCTTCATGTGTCTTATGCGCAGGATGATCTGAAATTTGGCGATACAGGTACAACCAATAAAAAAGCCCCTACTTACAAATCCAGGAAGAAAGATTTCAAAAAAGCACGTTTGATCCAGTGGGTAAAAAATGATACCAAAGGTTTGCTTTTAGGGAACAAATGTATGGAGGAAGTGACAAGAAGTATGCATTTTGAGTATGTTGTACAGCCTAAGGGGCAACCGGGAAACAGAAGCGAATTCGGCAGGTTGATCCATAATTTCTTTGCAAAAATAGGGATTACTTTTAGTAACGGACCTTTCTGGAAGTTTAAACTCAAAAAGAAACGTAAGGAGTGCAGAACCAGAACAGGTGATTATGTGGGCTAACAAACAGTTTAATAGTTTTCAGTTCTCAGTTCTCAGTTCTCAGTTTTCAGTTCTCAGTTTTCAGTTCTCAGTTCCCAGTTTTTAGTTCTCAGTTTTCAGTTCCCAGTTCTCAGTTCCCAGTTCTCAGTTCTCAGTTCTCAGTTTTCAGTTTGTCGGTTTACAGTGTGTGTCGGTTCTTACCCTAAAACGGTCCGGTATTTCACTAACTGAATAGCCGGTATGTGTGATGGCTTGAAAAAACTGTGAACAGTGAACGGTGAACTGTAAATTGCTAAATACCCGTGTAATTGAATGGAGAAATGATTCTCAGTTCTTCTTTAATAGTTTCGCTGACATTCAGCGTTTCTATAAAACTTTTGATACTTTGTTCAGTCACCTTCTCATGCTTTCGTGTCAGCTCTTTTAGTGCTTCATAGGGCTTAGGGTAGCCCTCTCTCCTTAATATGGTCTGTATAGCTTCAGCCACCACGGCCCAGTTCTCCGATAGGTCTGCATCTATGGCCTCTTTATTAAGCTCCAGCTTGCCAAGCCCTTTTTCAAGAGATTTTAAAGCTATAATAGTATGAGCCAGGGGTACACTGACATTACGGAGTACCGTGGAATCAGTGAGATCGCGTTGAAGTCTTGAAATAGGAAGTTTGGCGGATAAATGTTCAAAAACAGCATTGGCCAGTCCCAGATTTCCTTCTGCATTTTCAAAGTCTATAGGATTTACCTTGTGCGGCATCGCTGATGAACCAATTTCCCCGGCTTTAATTTTCTGCTTGAAGTAGTTAGAGGCAATATACTGCCAGATATCGCGGCTAAGATCGATCAATATGGTGTTGATCCTCTTTAAGTTATCAAAAAGTGCCGCCAGGTTATCATAATGCTCTATTTGAGTAGTCGGGTGGCTTCTTTCCAGCCCCAGGTACTGCTTTACGAAATTGTTTCCAAAGGCTATCCAGTCGGTATTGGGATAGGCGATGTGGTGTGCATTGAAATTGCCGGTGGCACCACCAAACTTGGCGCTGTATGGTACGGTTTTTAGCAGTTCAAGTTGTTTGGAGATGCGTTCATAAAAAACCATAAACTCCTTACCCAGGCGAGTAGGAGAGGCTGGCTGTCCATGGGTCTTTGCCAGCATGGGGATATCCTTCCAGGTTTCCGCATCAGCTTTTATTTTGGTATGTATGCTTTCCAATAATGGCAGCAGTTGCTCTTCAATAGCGTTTTTGAGAGAAAGAGGGATAGCGGTATTGTTGATGTCCTGCGATGTAAGGCCAAAGTGAATGAACTCCTTGAATACACTAATGCCCAGCCGGTCAAAATTCTCTTTGATGAAATATTCAACCGCTTTGACATCGTGATTGGTAGTTTTTTCAATGTTTTTTATGTTCAGTGCATCTTGTTCGGAAAAGTTTGTGTATATGCCCCGAAGCTGAGGAAACAACAACTCATCAAAGGATTTTAACTGCGGAACACCGGCTTCGCAAAGCGCAATGAAATATTCTATTTCCACCAATACCCTGTAACGGATCAGGCCAAATTCGGATAAGTAGGGAGCCAATGTAGTTGTGTGTCTTCTGTATCGACCGTCAATAGGAGAGAGTGCAGTTAACTCGTTTAAATCCATGAAAAGCGTGTTTATTTTGAAGGGCACAAAATTAAGAAAATAAGTGATTTAAGCGGTTAATAATTATCTTTTTATAACTGGCATTAAACCAATTTCGTTAGTTTTGCTGCCCAACATGAAAATGGTGCACAACTTATTTTGTATCACAATCCTGGTATTGCTGGCGCTTCATTCGAAAGCTCAGATAAACAAAAACTACCAACTAGGCGCCAGTAAAATTACCACAGCGGTTAAGCTCGATGGGAGTGTGAATGATGAGGTTTGGACAAAGACTTCAATAGCCGGAAACTTCATTCAAAACTTTCCGGTGGATTCAGTGCCGGCTACAAGTCAGACGGAGGTCATGTTTCTGTTTGACGATGAACATCTTTATATCGGTGGAGTTTGCCGCATACCCACCGTGAAAAAGCCGGTAATTCAGTCGCTGAGAAGGGATTTTAATGCGTCACTTAATGAAAGTGTCAGGATACTCTTTGACCCTTATGATGATCATACCAATGGATTTGCCTTTGGTCTTTCTTCTTTAGGGGTACAGTACGAAGGATTAGTAACCAATGGGCAGAGTGTGTCCACTGACTGGGATAACAAATGGTATTCGGAGGTAGTGATGTATGATGACCGGTGGGAGTTTGAAATAGCCATTCCTTTTAAAACCCTCAGGTATAATGCAGATAGTGAAACCTGGAACATCATACTCCTGCGCAATGACCTTACCAATAACGAAAGGTCCACCTGGGCTCCTGTGCCGCAGGGGTATGAAACTACCTCTTTCGCGTTCTCAGGTAAACTGGTGTTTGATCACCCTTTGCCGAAGCCCGGGTTAAACATTTCGCTGATCCCCTACCTTTCAGCAGCAGCGAATAAAAATCATTATGAAAACGGTGAAACATTATCTGACTTTGATGCAGGTTTTGATGCTAAAGTAGGGGTCAGTGCTTCTCTTAACCTGGATTTGACCGTGAACCCGGACTTTTCTCAGGTAGAGGTGGATCGTCAGGTGACTAACCTTAGCAGGTTTGAGATATATTTCCCGGAAAGGCGACAGTTCTTTTTGGAAAACCAAGATATGTTTGGCGAGGGAGGTTTCAGAGAATCGAGGCCATTCTTTAGCAGAAGGGTAGGAATAGCCAGAGATACTGCCGGCAACAATGTGCAGATCCCTATTCAATTTGGAGCAAGGTTAAGTGGAAAGATAGGCAAAAACTGGCGGATAGGGATGCTCAGCATGAATACTAAAGCGGAGGATGGCGTGCAGCTAACAGGCGCTGCAAATCGCGAGGGCACCTACTGGTTACCAGCGCAGAACTATTCAGTTGCCGTGGTACAGCGAAAAGTCTTTTCCCGTTCTAACATTGGTGCTTTTATGGTGAACAGACAAGCCCTGGATTATGAAAGTAATGAAGATATCAGCACCACCACACAGTATAATCGCGTAGTAGGTGTAGATTATAATTTGTTTTCTGCCGATGGTAAATGGGAGGGAGACTTCTTCTATCATCGGTCCATAGACGAAGGTAATAACAATAAAGCCTTTTCTAACGGAGCTTTTCTTATGTACAATAACACCAATTTGACTGTGGCCTTTATAGGAAGCTCAATAGGTGAAGATTTTAATGCAGAGCTTGGTTTCGTGCCACGAAAAGACATCATTGAGTTAAGAACATTCGACAGCTATAGATTTTATACCCCTGCGGGTGCAAGTGTCAATAATCACGGACCGGGTATTGACTTTGGTTATATTACAGACCAGGGCTTCAATAAAACTGATCTCAGCTATAACATTTCTTATGGTATCAGGTTTGAAAATACGGCTGCTCTTTCCTTTGGAAGTGAATACCGTTATGAAAAATTGCGGGCGACATTTGACCCTACACGCACCGGAGGTGAGGAGCTGCCGGAAGGGTCTGGTTTTTCATGGCGAACCTATGGAGCCACATTTAACACCGACACCCGAAGGCTATTTTCTGTGGAAGGTGAAGCTTCCTTTGGCGGGTTCTACAATGGCGACAGGATAAATGTATTTGCCCAGTTTAACTATAGGTATCAACCCTTTGGCAGTATAGCCTTGCTGATAGACTACAATGATATCGACCTCCCTGCTCCCTTTAATGATGCACAGTTTTGGCTTATCGGCCCGAGAATTGATTTAACTTTCACAGATAAGTTATTCCTTACTACCTTTGTGCAGTATAACGAGCAGCAGGATAACGTAAATCTTAATGCCCGTTTCCAATGGCGGTATAAACCGGTATCAGATATATTTGTGGTTTATACGGATAACTATTTCCCCGGCCACTTTGAAGTGAAGAGCCGGGCGCTGGTTTTTAAAATTACATATTGGCTAAATATTTAAATCAATGGCATTCAGCTTTTTTAAGAAAAACAAGGAAGAAAAAGAACAGAAAGATCAGGGCAATGAGGTGCATAACAGGTATTTTAACCTAAAGGTAAAAGAGATCATACAGGAGACCAAAGATGCAATTACCATAGTCTTCGACAAGCCTGAACAGAAACTTACTTATAAATCAGGACAGTTCCTCACTCTTATTGTTCCGGTTGATGACAAAGAAATAAGAAGAGCCTATTCCTTATGTTCTTCTCCTTTTGTAGATAATGACCCTGCGGTAACTGTGAAAAGAGTTGAAGGAGGACTCATGTCGAACTGGCTGCCTGACCACCTGAAAGTAGGGGATACAGTGAAGGTAATGGAGCCGATGGGTGTGTTTACCACGGAATACAAAGCTGACAACAAGCGCCATATCGTGATGTTTGCAGGAGGTAGTGGTATTACACCGATGATGTCCATAACAAAATCTACCCTCACTCAGGAGCCTGAGAGTATCATTTCCCTCATCTATTGCAACAGAGATATAGACAGCATTATTTTCAAAGAGCAGCTTGAAGCGCTTCAAACTGACTATGAAGGCCGTTTTCATGTGATCCATATCCTGGATGATGCTCCCATGAACTGGCAGGGTCACTCAGGGCTGCTCAACCATGATATGTTGGTGAAAATATTCGAACGTATCCCCAACTGGGGACCGGATAACACCACCTATTTGATGTGTGGCCCTGAAGGAATGATGAAGAATGTCGAGAACTTGCTGGAAGAACAAAAGATCAACAAAGATCACATATTCAAAGAAAGTTTTGTGGCAGGTACCATAGATAAAGAACTTAAGAAGGAAGGGGCAGAACCATCCGATAGCGAGATTGTTACTCGTGAAGTAACGGTGATCTACGATGGGGAGGAACACAAGTTTACTGTGGAGCCAGATGCTACAATCCTTGAAACGGCACTGGATCTGGGTATTGATCTGCCTTATTCCTGTCAGAGTGGATTGTGTACGGCCTGTAGAGGAAAATGTATATCGGGGAAAGTAAAACTCGATGAGGAGGAAGGTCTTAGCGATGCTGAGCTGGAAGAAGGATATGTATTAACCTGTGTAGGACACCCGTTGACGGATGATGTGATTATTGAGATAGGTTGATTTTTTGGTTAAGCAACAACTGTAAAGAGCTTAAAACATGAAAAAGGAAATATTATTACCCGAACGTAAACCGAGAAAATTCCTTCCCGAAGATTTTAAAGTAGAAAACTGGGAAGGTCTTGAGCCTTACTACAAAGATCTACTGGAGCGGGATATCAACACCAGGGATGATTTACGCGGGTGGCTCCGCGACAGGAGTGAATTAGAGGCTGTGATATCCGAAGATGCCGGATGGCGATATATTTATATGACCCGCTTTACTGATAATGAGGAGTATACACAAGCCTATCACCACTTTGTACAGCAGATACAGCCTAAAATTGCCCCCATTTCTGATAAACTCAATAAGAAGGCATTGAACTCAGAGTTCATCCAGGAACTGGAAAAGGAAGAAGGTTTTAACATCATGATCCGCGAGCTCAGAAAAGATATAGAAATATTCAGGGAGGAAAACATCCCCATTTTCACCGAAATGCAGACCGAGACGCAGAAGTTTGGTCAGATCAACGGAGCCATGACGGTGGAAGTAGATGGTAAGGAACTAACGCTTCAGCAGGCTGCTGTTATCTTGCAATCCACTGATAGATCAAAGCGTGAAGAAGTGTATCACAAAATTGCTCAACGCAGGCTTCAGGAAAAAGATAAGCTGAGCGAATTATATACAAAATTAATCTCCCTGCGAGATCAGGTGGCTAAAAATGCCGGTTTCGACAACTATAGAGATTATATGTTCAAAGCCATGGGACGCTTTGACTATACGCCTCAGGATTGCTTTGATTTTCATGCTTCTGTCAGGCAGGAAGTGGTGCCGATGCTTACCGAACTTGCCAAAGAAAGAAAGGGAAAGCTAAATATAGATCCATTACGCCCATGGGATAAAGCGGTAGACCCGGAAGGAAGAGAAGCGCTGAAGCCTTTTACCGGTAGCAAAGATCTTACCGCCAAAACAATAGAGTGTTTTAAGCGACTGGATCCATTCCTGGGGCAATGCCTCGAAATAATGGAAGAAATGGGGCATCTTGATCTGGAGTCCAGAAAAGGAAAAGCACCCGGAGGATATAACTATCCCCTTGCCGAGGTGGGAGTACCATTTATTTTCATGAATGCGACTTCTACATTAAGAGATATGATCACCATTTTGCATGAGGGTGGTCATGCTGTACACTCCTTTCTTACCAGAGACCTGGAGCTCACAGATTTCAAGCATACACCTTCAGAAGTAGCAGAGCTGGCCTCTATGAGCATGGAATTGATCTCTATGGACCATTGGGAATTGTTTTTTGATAATGAAGAAGAGCTGAACCGAGCCAAAAAAGAGCATCTGGAGCAGATTATTGAGACCTTGCCATGGGTGGCCACTATTGATAAATTTCAACATTGGGTGTATGAAAACCCCAACCACACGGAAGAAGAAAGAATAAGCGCCTGGAACGAAATCTACGGTGATTTTTCTGACGATGTAACAGACTGGTCGTCCCTTGAAGAGAACAGGAATTACCTATGGCAAAAACAACTTCACCTGTACGAAGTGCCGTTTTATTATATCGAATATGGTATGGCTCAGTTGGGAGCGGTGGCAGTGTGGAAAAACTATAAAGAGGATGCACGCAAAGGTCTGGAGGGTTATATGAATGCCTTGCGACTGGGGTACACTCGTTCTATTCCTGAGGTATATGAGGCCGCAAATATTAAATTTGACTTCAGTAAAGCCTACATCAGAGAGTTGATGGACTTTGTCAAGGGTGAGCTGGGGAGACTATGATCCGGTAGGCAGTAGGCAAGAGCAATAGGCAATATGAGGGATAAGCCATAAATTCCAAAACCAGGCGTAGTCCTATTATTGTATTTCATCGGATGAGTGTCTTCGTGTAGCAGATCTCATCCGATGAATACTGGCATATAAAGTTACACCGAAGCTATACCCGCCTCGATGTTTCCTAAGCCTTCAAGAACTGGGAAAGCTTGCTTTTTTTAATACTCTCGGTCATTCGCAAAGCCCTTCACGTCTTTTCTTTACCCTTCCGGTTTAACAACAATCACAAAACCGTTTTATTTCACCTTTTTTTTTATAAAATTGACGTCTAATTGTTAAACCTAAAACACTTACTTATGGCAACAGAAACTATTAAGATCAGTAAGCAATCCACTGGTACAGGGCTTTACCTGGAGGATAACGAAGGACATGCAGGTGATAATACAATAACCACCACTGTTGATCCCGGAGATACTGTGGTGTGGAAACTGAAGGATGGTGGTGGGATTGATGAGATCACCAATATTTACGCGAAGTCAACCAGCCAGGATATTTTTAGCAGCGATCCTGTGAAGCAAAGTGATGGATCATGGAAAGGTACTGTAAGCTCTTCAGCTACAGGTAGCGAGAGCTATAGTATTGATTATAAGATTGGGGGTACGGAGTATACTGATGATCCTGAGTTGAAAGTGAACAATTAAAAATGATTAAAGATAATGATAGTGTAAATGTCTCTGTAAAAGCCTATTTCCTGATAGGCTTTTACTTTATCAGCCCGTGTTTATTTTCACAAAATCAAAAAGTTGCAGATAGCCTCATAGCAGTGTTTCAAACGCAACAGCTAGAACTGAATCAAAAATTTGAGGTGTTACGCGGAATAGCCGCAAACCATATTAATCCCGATATTGGACTTCAGTATGCCAACAAGCTAATTTCTCTATCTGAAAAGGAGGAGGAGTTCGTTTGGTTATATCGGGGTTACTTGCAACAGGGTAATGCCTATAAACTAAAAGGAAACCTATCTTTGGCCGTTGAATCATTTTTCAAAAGCCTTAAAGCTGCGCAAAGAGCTGATTATACTCCGGGGATTGGAGGCGCCTATCTCTCTGTTGGAGATACTTATGCCAATAATAACGACCACGAAAATGGTATCAAATATAGAAATCGTGCTATAGAAATACTCCGGACAACAGAAGACAGCGTAACACTTGCAACGGCTCTTTTGAATACCGGATATGAATACTATTTAATTGATGGATATGATTCGGCTTTGGCATTTTATAAGGAATCAGGTAGAATATTTGAAAACAAAGATTTTGTGATCGGGAAAGCTTATAATCTTGGGAATAGTGGCCTTGTGTATGCCAAGCAAGGAGATAACAAGCTTGCAGAATCACAAATTAGGGAAGCTATTTCTATTCTTGAAAGTTTTGAAGATTCATACGCCATAACAGAATTTGAAATTGAAATGGCAAGTATATATCAGCAGAAAAGTGAACTTAGAGAAGCGCTGAAATATGCTGAGAGCGCTATGGAGTTGGCTCTGAAAGATGGACTCAAAAAAAGGATTCGTGATGCCAGTCTTAAACTTTCAGAACTCCATGCTGACTTAGGGGATTTCGAAAAAGCCTTCAGCTACCAAAGCCAGTACATTGCCTACCGAGATAGCATCAACAACGAAGAAACCATCCGCAAAATGGCTGACCTGCGTACGGAATACGAAGTGTCGCAGAAGCAAGCAGAGGTAGATTTGTTGAACGAGCAGAAACGCAACCAGCAGCTCATTGGGGCAGGGCTCACGGCTGTACTTTTGCTGGCTGGAGCGCTGGCGTTTACATTTTATAGAAATAATAAGGAAAAACAGCGGGTGAATTTGATCTTGAGTGAGCAAAAAGAAGAAATAGAAGCACAGCGGGATCAGTTGGATGAGCTCAATAAGTCAAAAGACAAATTCTTTTCCATCATTTCTCATGACCTGCGCGGTCCTGTTCATGCTTTTAAGGGCATGTCACGGTTGATAAAAATGTATATCGATCAAAACAGCATTCATGAGCTGGCCGAGATCAATGAACATTTTGATAACTCAGTAGATCAGCTCTCTACTCTTCTGGATGATCTCCTGGAATGGGCGGTGGCTCAGCAGGGAAATGTACCGTATAATCCTGAAAAGGTAAAACTCAATGCGGTGGCTGATGAGCTTATTGGCTTGTTTAATAACATGGCCCGGGCTAAAAAGATAGAATTGATCGCTGAAGTGCCTGATGACCTAATGCTATGGGCCGACCTGAATAGTATACGAACCATTCTAAGAAATCTTCTTAATAATGCGCTAAAATTTACTCCTGAAGGTGGATGGATCAAGTTATCGGCAGCAAGAGCAGGTGAGAGGGGCGAGGTGAAAGTAGAAGACACAGGAATAGGTATTGCCAGGGACAAACTGGAGACCCTGTTTAAACTGGCCGGGCACAAAAGATCGTGGGGTACAGAGGGAGAAAAGGGGCTTGGGCTTGGGCTTCAGCTTGTTTATGAATTTTCTAAAATGAATGGCGGAGAGGTAAGAGTAGAAAGTGAAGAAGGTAAGGGCACGTCATTCACACTTGTGGTACCTGTATATCGTGGCGAACCCGTACCTTCTGCCCAGACATGATCTACTCCTCAATCATTGATCGCTTCAAATCATTTTTGATGGGATCAATAGTTTGGATGTAGGCAAAAATGGCCTCTGCCTCATAGTCAGTAAGCTGTGTGTACGGTATCATTGGCACCCTCAGTGCAGGCTCATTCTCCATTAATCCAAATCTCACAGCCTTCACAAATTGTTCTTTGCTCCAGTTGCCAATGCCTGTTTCCTTGTCAGGGGTGATGTTAGATGTAACCATCGGGTTGCCATCGTTATCCAGCGGCTTATTACCACCTCCCATGAAGCCCTTCGAGTTTTCCGGTGTCATCATGTCGAGTTTTGTAAAATCTGCAGAGTGGCAGGTATAGCACTCCAGGTTATACACGAGGTACCGTCCAAGCTCTACCTGATCAGTAGTATCGGGCATTGATATCTTTCCTTTGGGCATATCAAAAGGTTTGAATTCCACATTGCACAGGAACTTTGTTAAAAAACTCGGCTCTGTGGGATAATCCTCAACAGCAGCAGGGGTTACCATCGGATGATCTGATCGCAAAAAGGCAATGATGGATTCGATATCTTCATCTGCCATATGGGGTAGCTTGGCCATATAGGGAGGGGCATAAGAGCCATCTTTCTTTATGCCTGTTCTGAGTAAATACAGGATCTCGCCATCTGTCCAGTTGCCAATACCGTAAGTTTCATCCTGGGTGATGTTTGGAACATATATTTTTCCAAATTCCTTTGGCGCATCAGTCATCCATCTTCCCGACAGGGAGCGGGTTTCTCTGTTCATATGGCAGCTTGCGCAAAGCATTGAGGCCAGCTTTTCGCCTCTTTGTAGCTTTTCGGGAGTAACTTCTATTTCTATGTCGGGAGCTGCTACATCGTACTTGGGGATGCCTTTCGATTCAATGTAAATAAAGCCGGCTATACCTGGTAAAGCCACTAAACCTAATCCAATTAGGAGGAACTTGACAACTTTTTTCATGACAACATATGTGGGGTAATGTTGTCAATTTAATAAAAATTTTAACCCGGAATATTATGAGTTTATTTTTTTTCTTTGTTTTCTGACCTGATCTTGTCCAATAGTTCATTGAGCTGAACAGCATCTTTTTCAGATAATCCACCCAGGTTGTCGTCAAGCTGGTCTACCGCTTTATCCATTCTCTTCAGAAGGTTTAATCCATCTTCACTAATAACCACATCGACCAGGCGTCTGTCATTGGGGCAGGTGGTTTTTTTTACCCATCCTTTGAGGGTAAGGCGATCCACAATCCTGGAAACGTCTGAGTTTCTGTCAAGCATTCGCTCTTTAATAACACAGGTAGATATCGATTTTGGATGTTGCCCTCGCAGGATTCTCAATACGTTGTATTGTTGGGTAGTGATGCCAAAAGGTTTGAAAAATTCTTTGTGCTGATTCACTAACCATCCGGAAGTAAATAGCAGGTTGAGCGTAGCTTTCTGTTTTTCGCTCTTAAAAGATTTTTGTTGTAATTCGTCTTCTATCCTCATATGTTGAAATTTGGAGGGTGTGTTCCCACCCTCCAAGGTATTAAGCTTTTTTCTGTAACTCAACGTTACAAACAATGTCTACTTCATCACCAACTACTGCTCCACCGGCTTCGGTCAAGGCTCCCCACTTCAGGCCATAATCCTGGCGATTTACAGTGCCGTTGATCTTGAAGCCTGATTTGATGTTTCCCCAGGGATCTTTAATGGTTCCATTGTATTTAACATCGAAAGTTACTTTTTTAGTCACATCTCTCATAGTAAAATCACCAACAAGCTGATATTTTGTGCCTGTTTTTTTGATTTTTCCCTTAAATTTGATCTGAGGATACTTCGCTGCATTAAAAAAATCATCACCTTTCAGGTGCTCATCACGTTTTGCATTGTCGGTGTCAATGGAAGCTACCTGGGCGGTAAATTCTACATCCGCTCCATCGAAATCCTCGGCCTTACTTGATACCAGAGCGTCAAAATCTTTGAAGTTGCCTTCTGTTTCAGAGATAACCATGTGGCTGACGGAAAAACCAATATTGGAGTGGGCTTTGTCCACTATCCAGGTTGTCTGCGAGTGGGAAATACCGGCTACAAATAAAAGTGCCGAAAGTAAACTTAACTTTTTCATAATTCTCATGTTTTTTCGCTTTTAAAGTTATGTTCACAAATATACGTTGTTTAAACAATAATGTTTAAACATTGAATATTTTTTTCTATTTATCAACCCCAGGGGGAGAAAGAAGGTGTGTCCAAAAAAAAAAAAGGCACATTTAATTTTTTATTGAACCTTTTAGGACAACACTCTCTAATTAGTGTCTGTAAGAAAACGTTCTCGCCAAAGTGCGGGACGAAGTCCCAAAAAGCGCGTCCCTTGAGGAAGAGCATTTTTGGAACAAGCGTAACGCAAACATTGACGTTTGCTTACAGACACTAATTACTGTTCGTTACCTGCTATTGTTTTTTTACGGCAAATCGCATTGCCTTATCCATTGTTCTTCCTTTCATCTTAATGAGATAAGTGCCGTTCGGTAGATTGCCTACATCCAGGCGGTGTGTATTGTAACCTTCCTGTGTATTGATCTCATTTAGCAGTACTATTTTACCTGACTTTTCATCTATTACCCTTATAGCAATGTTGTCTCGATCTGCTCCTGTTATATTTAGGTTCAGGATATCTGCCGTAGGATTTGGAAATGCCTCAATGTTAACTTCGGTAGTAATGGCTGATATTGTGTTGTTTGTAGAGCTGTTGGAAGAGGATTCTGCCAGTCCTGACTCCCATACACCTCTGCCATATGTTCCCGCTCTTATTTTTTCTGAGGCATATTGGATTTCCAATTCAGTCACAGGTACATTGGGTAAGGAAGTCATAAAGCCTTCCCATACAGTGGTTCCTTCTGCCAGATAGTATATACCCACATCCATACCTACATAGAGCCCGGCATTCTTTTGAAATATGGAAGCATTGGCCGGTAGATTGGGGAGATTGTAACTGATATTTTGCCAGGAATTACCTGCATTTGTGGAGAGGTATACTTTTTCACCTTCTGTGTATCCTGAACAGGTGACAGCAACTATTTCTGGGTTCACAGGATCAACCGCAATGTTAGTGATGTACTTGCCTGGAAGTCCGCCGGTGATCTCCATCCAACTGCCTCCCTCGTTGGTAGTCACCCATATCCTTTCCCTTACAGAAGCATAAAGATATTGGGGTGCAGATTCAGCAATAGCAAGATCGGTAATAGCCGAGGGGTTGAAATTACCAATGGTTGTCCAACTGTTCATTCCATCCGTTGTTTTTCGTACCCCAGTTGAATTTCCGACATACAGAATATTGGGGTTGGTGGGGTGCATTACGAACGGAGTGTTCCATGCTCCACTTCCTGGTTGGCTAATAGAAACTCTATTGGTGCCTCCTGAAGTGGTTTTATAAAATGTACCATACTGACTTGTGCCATAGGCAATTAAATTGTCCGGGGCCAATATGAACTCAAAGCCATCTGCTCCCAGCCAACCATGCCATCCGCGATTAGGTGTATACACATACGTGCCATTATCTTGTGATCCACCCCCGAATTTACCAGGATTTGTTTGGCTGATACCGATATTGTAGAATTGCCGGATGCCAAGGCCACTGGTTAGATCGGTAAAGTTGACCCCATCATTGGATTTAGTAATCAGACCATCACTACCGGAAAAAAGTGTATTGCCAATGTATACCAGTTCGTGACAATCGGAATGTACATATTGAGAAGCAGAAGCATTGGGATAATACCAATTGGAAATCTGTTGCCATCTTCTACCACCATTTGTAGTCATATACGTTTCGATTTCGCCTACATGAATAATATTGGCATCTACAGGGGAGACAGCTATAGCAAGATCATACCAATCTTGCCGGCCTTCTGTCGGAGCAGAACCTTTTCTTTTAAATGAGGCGCCATTATCGGTTGATACGTATAATCCTCTTTTGGAATAGAAGTAAACATTATTGGGGGCTGCAGCGGTTACTGCAATTTGAGATCTGCTAGTTGAGCTTTGAGAGGTGGATTGGAAAGTAGTCCCACTATCGGATGAACGATAAAAAGCCTTGCCCACCAGTGCATATACAAAGTTGGGGTTGCCGGGTTTGAGTTCAAGGTCGTCAATATCTCCATTGAGTACTTTTGTCCAGGTGTCACCAAAATCAAATGATCGGTAAAGCCCGTCAGTTGTACCGGCAAAAACGATATTCGGATTTTGAGGATTTACTACCATACGCGCACTCGTATGTCCTGCACTAACTTCCCAGGTAAGGGACGTCTGGTTCCAGGTAGCTCCGCCATCTGTGCTTTTCAATACACCTACTCCGTAAGTATCGTTAGCGTCACGATCACCCGTGCCTATTAATATGTGGTTGGTGCCTGGGTGAATAGCTATAGCCGATACTCCCATAGAGGGTATGTTATCTGTCAGAGGTATCCAGGTAGAACCGGCATCCGGGGTTTTCCACAACCCTCCTGCAGGTGCACCTAAATAAATAATATTGGGATCATTGGGATCGGCAACAATTACATTGATGCGACCTATACCGGGATTCCAGTGTCCGGATACATCAGTCCAGGTGGTGGGGCCTAGTTCAGTCCAATTGCTCGTCAGGCTACTCGTATATGCCTCATTAAATTCCTTGCTTTCCGTCCATTCAATGCCTTGTATGGGAAAGTCTCCCGAAGGATATGTTCTTGGTTCCCACCAGTATTCCCAGCGCTTAAATTGTTTCCAACCGTAGGGCTGACCATTTTTTTTATTGAGCTTTCCTTCAGCTTTTTCTTTTTTAGCATATTCATCAAAAGCGTTTTTGACCTCTTTGATGTTGGCTTTGCTTTTCATTAATTTTACAAACTTGGGAGTCTCATCAGGATCCTGTTGTTGAGCATAGACGTTGCCAGTATAAAGGCATGCCATTATCAGGCTGTAGTAAAACAGTTTCTTCATGTTGGTTTATAGGTTTATGGTTAATACTGGATTAAAATTAGGAGGATATGCTCGAATAGTTTTGACAGGTTTTGTCCTATGCTGGTACTTAATTATCAAACGAGTTGGTGCAGCAGCATAAACTCATGGGTTCTTTTTGATAGAACTCGACAAGTAAGGCGGTAGTAGAACTGGATCAGTCGGAACAGTTGGGCCTCTGAAAATTCAAAAGTTTGGCCTGCTTTACACCTCACCTCTTGACAGGCTGAAATGCTAGCGCAGCAGCATCGCCCTCTCCTCCCTTGCTCCGATGAAAGCTTCGCGAAGGCGAGAAGAGATACAAAGCCAGTAGTGAAACCACAGGATTTTGATGGGGGAGGTGTTGCAAGCATATAAAAATACTGAGAATCTACTATACCTGATGATCGCTTCTTAGCATCATATTTTAAAGGAAGTATGTTTACATCACCTGCCCAGCAGTATTACTTGATTCAAAAAGAGCGTGGCAAAAAAAAAGCGGGCTTTTAGCCCGCTTGGAGTACTGATCTATTATTAAGTTTTTAATAAGTTTCAGTTTTGGGTCTTGCTTCTTTAACCACTATCGTTCTTCCATCGAATTCGGTTTCGTTAAGCGCCTTAATAGCCTCTCTTGCGGCATCATCGTCAGGCATTTCAACGAATCCAAAACCTTTTGAACGTTGTGTTTCTCTGTCGAAAATAACTTTGGCAGAACTAACTTCACCAAAAGCCTCAAATTGTCTTTGAAGTTCTTCGCTGGTCGTGCGGTAATTTAACTTTGCTACGAAAATGTTCATTGTAAATAAAATAAAATAATTAAAAACACGATGTTTGAAATTCGCGGAGTAGCAAAGGAATTACCCCAGGCTATTATCTTTGAGTCCAAATATCGATATAAAGATAGTAGAATTCATCGGTTTTTCAATTTTAACGCATTTTTTTATTGGCGGAGGACATCTGAAAACTCTTGTTTTTTTGCAAATACTGCAGCGGCATAGGAGCACTCCGGTGTTATCTTATAGCCTTTTTCCCTGACATAATTCACCGTACTGCTAATGAGCCTGGAGGCAATGCCCTGCCCACTGTAGTCGGGATTCACCTCAGTATGGTTGATAGTAAGTTGATTTTGTGCAGAAAGGGTATAGGCTATTAATGCTATCTCCACATCGTTGTGTTCAATGTAGAATTTGCCTTTATTTTTAATTTCTTTGTGTTGTATAGTCATTTTCCGGCTAAAGTTTCAAATAAAAGTCTTGTGTTAAAGATATATAATCTTTACTCCACTGGCCATTGTCATGATATTGTATTAATTCATCTTTTACAACAGAAACCGGTGTTCTTTTGAGTTCAAGTAGCCACCTTTCAACAGGCTTGGCTTTTTTTGGAAAAAAGGCCGTTTCACGACTTGCAAATAGCTGTTCCTCACGGGCCAGGGCCAGTAGTTCATCCCTTTTTTGTGCGGGAATGACAACTGAAAGCGCACCCTCTGGGGCTAGTAGCTGATTCGTTACCTTCAAAAGTTCGTCTAATGTTAGTTCCGCATCATGACGCGCCTGGTGTCTTCTGGCATGAGGCGAGAGGGTGCCCGCAGAAAAGTAAGGTGGATTCGAAACAATTACGTCATATTTTTTGGCGCTCGCACGTGCATAATCCTGCGCCTTTCCATGCATAATCTTTATTCGATCGTTCCATGGACTTTGGCTTGCATTACATTTAGCTTCTTCTGCTGCTATTGGATCTATTTCGATAGCATCAATTTGAGCTTTTGCCGCTCTCTGGGCGGTCATAAGAGCAACCAGACCCGTGCCGGTACCGATATCCAGGATGGTTCGGGCTGCTGTAAGATCTACCCACGCCCCCAAGACAACCCCATCGGTACCCACTTTCATTGCCGTATGTTTTTGAGTAATACTAAATTGTTTAAAATCAAACCGGTCTTTTCTTCTGGACATGTATTACAGTGGCTGTTAGATTTTTGGTTATGGAGCAATAAATGGAAAAAATGCTATCTTTTTTTAATTCCACCTGTAAATTTGGGAGATTGCAATCGATTTAACGATAGAACCGGATTAAAAATAAGTGTATGAGCACTGCTACATTCAATAAAAAGCACAAAACGGACCTGGAAATAGCTCAATCGGCGAAGCTTCGTCATATTCGTGAGGTGGCCGGGTCAGTGGGCATTTCGGAGGACCAACTGGAGATGTATGGGAACTACAAGGCCAAACTGCCCTTGCACCTAATTGACGAGGCGAAAGTGGCAAAAAGCCACCTGGTTTTGGTAACTGCGATGACGCCCACTCCTGCCGGAGAAGGAAAAACCACTACCTCCATTGGACTTACGGAGGGTTTAAACAAAATAGGAAAGCAAACAACAGTAGTACTTAGGGAACCATCACTAGGGCCTGTGTTTGGAATGAAAGGAGGTGCAGCAGGAGGCGGGTACTCTCAGGTGGTGCCGATGGAAGATATTAACCTGCACTTCACCGGTGACTTTGCAGCTATAGAAAAGGCTAATAATTTACTGGCAGCGCTTATAGATAACAATATTCAAAATCCAAAAAATAACCTGGGTATTGACCCCCGTACTGTAGAGTGGAAGCGGGTGATGGATATGAACGACCGGGCGCTTCGCAATATTGTAACCGGACTGGGAGGCAAGCCCGGTGGTATGATGCGTGAAACGGGCTTTAATATCACTGCTGCTTCCGAAATAATGGCCATTCTATGCTTAGCAAAAGACATTGAAGACCTTAAGGAGAAAATTGGCAACATCTATGTAGGTGATACCTATGATGGTAAAGCAGTGTTTGCCCGTGATCTGAATGCTCAGGGCGCCATGGCCGTATTGCTGAAAGATGCTATTAAACCAAACCTTGTGCAGACCCTCGAGGGTAATCCTGCAATTATTCATGGTGGTCCGTTTGCTAATATTGCTCAGGGTACCAACTCTGTGATCGCCACTAAAATGGGGATGTCATTAACCGAATATGTGGTGACAGAGGCCGGTTTTGGAGCAGATTTGGGCGCTGAAAAGTTTTTAAACATTAAGTGTGGCTATTCCGGATTGTCGCCTAAGGCTGTAGTGCTTGTGGCGACCATACGTGCGCTGAAATATCATGGGGGACAGCCGCTGCAGGAGCTAACCATACCAGACACGGTCAGCTTGGCCAAGGGGCTTGCTAACCTTGAAAAACATATTGAAAACATCAGGATATACGGTCTTCCGGCAGTGGTTTCCATAAACAAATTTGTTTCCGATACAAACGAGGAGGTAGCAATTATTGAAAAGCGCTGTAAGGAACTGGGTGTAAGCGTAGCAATCTGCGAAGGCTGGGAATTTGGTGGAGAAGGTACCACGAAGTTAGCATCGCAGGTCGTTGAGGCGGTGGAAGGTTTTGATGGAAAGTATAAGCCTGTTTATGATTGGAATTGGAGTGTAAAAGAGAAGATAGAGGCTGTGGCCAGAAAGATCTATGGTGCCCGCGATGTAGAGTTTTTGCCTAAGGCAAAGCAAAATCTTCGAAAAATTGAAAGAATAGGATTGAATGACAAGCCTATTTGTATAGCGAAAACACAAAATTCATTTAGCGATGATCCCAAGTGGTTGGGTAAGCCTGAGAATTTTACACTGACAGTTAGAGAGATCGAAATTGCCTCCGGAGCCGGCTTTTCGATCCCGGTAACCGGAAACATGCTCAGGATGCCCGGCTTACCTGCACTACCGGCAGCCGAAGGAATGGATATAGACAACGCAGGGCGCATCACAGGGTTGAGTTGATATTACAGCTTATTAATTCTTCACGATAATAAATGTATTTAAAATTATCTCATAGTTTGAGTAATTTTAAGCACATGAGTTTACCACGAGTACATAAGGCTGAAGTTGTTAAAATGACGGGGATCGATATATCAGAGTCGCCGGACCTCGTTGCAGTGGAAGAACCTTTGGAGATCCGTATCGGATATGGCGCCACGCACCAACGGGAACAAAAAGCTATATCGGTAACCATGCGCACCCCTGGTAATGATTTCGAACTGGCGTTGGGGTTTTTGTTTACAGAGAATATCATTGCCGGCTATGATCAGGTAGTGAGTATTCAATATTGTGCTAATGTGGGTAAGCAGGAGGAAAGGGAAAATGTGGTGAGGGTTGAGTTACGTCCCGATGTTAAGATTGATTTCGATAAGATCGAAAGGCATTTTTATACGTCTTCCAGTTGTGGAGTGTGTAGTAAAACCTCCATTGAGGCCATTAAAACAGGCTGCAGCATCCCTGTCTCAGATCTGATAATTACGGGAGATATTGTTCGCCAGTCTCCTGGTCAACTTCGTGAACAGCAACAGGTATTTGAATATACTGGGGGACTCCATGCTGCAGGTTTATTTGATAGAAATGGTAATCTGGTGTTGATGAGGGAAGATGTGGGTCGGCACAATGCTCTTGATAAGGTGCTGGGCGCTTGTCTGGCCGAAAATAAAATACCGTTAGCCGATTACTTTGTGATGGTAAGCGGCCGGGCTAGTTTTGAGTTAGTGCAAAAGGCACTGATGGCAGGAGTACCTATATTAACGGCCATAGGCGCCCCATCAAGCCTGGCGTTGAAGTTGGCAGCGGATTTTGGCATGACCCTGTGCGGCTTTGTCAGAAAGGATAGTTTTAATATTTATTGTGGCCGGGAAAGAATAACAAACTAAATATTTAACATGAAGATCAGGATCAGCGGAAATACTTTAAGGTTAAGATTATCTCAGTCGGAAGTCAACGAAGTAGGAACGGAAGGAAGAGTGAGTGATAGCATCGACTTCGGTCCTCGCAAGTTGATCTATATGCTACAGGTAGTTGACCAGGCTGAAATCACGGCCAGCTATGAAGGCGACTTCGTTAGTGTAAATGTACCCCCGGCTATTGCTAATCCATGGGTAAGCACGGATCAGGTAGGCTTTGAGGCTGATTTGGCCCTGCAGGGTGGGAAAGAATTGTATGTACTCGTGGAAAAGGACTTTAAATGTTTGAAGCCCAGAGAACGGGAAGACGAGAGCGATTTGTTTGAGAATCCGCAAGGTTGTTAAAGTAAGTTTAACCACAGAGGAAGTTGGAAAGTGAATTGAGATCAGCGGGAATACTTTTCTCCGGGGTAAGCCTTACTTCCCTAGTTTTTAATTAGTGTCTCTAAAAAAAACGCCAATGTCCGCGTTACGCTCGTCCCAAAAAGGTTCATCCCGACAACTGTAACAATTGTACGGGACTCCGCTTTTTGGGATTTCGCCCCGCCCTTTGACGGGAACGTTTTCTTAAAGCCACTTAGAGTTTTCTTTCAAACCCTACCTCTATCAGGATTGTAGTTGCTTCACGCGATATTTACCGGGAGTAGGTCTAAAACAACTAACTATCCTGTTCCAGGAGTTGATCTGCACAACAGCAAGTGTAAGATTGGCAATTTCCTCATTGGAAAAATGCTTCTGCATATTGCTGTATAGGTTATCATCAACCCCTCTTTCAGGCAGATAAGTTAGCGCTTCAGCGAACTCTAAGATAGCTTTTTCTCTTTCAGAATAATAAGGAGCCTCTCTCCAGGCGGATACCGAATATAGCCTTAACGGAGTTTCGCCAGCATGAATGGCTTCCTTCGAGTGCATGTCCAGGCAGTAAGCACAATTATTGATCTGAGACACCCTGAAACGCATTAAGTCAAGCTCCTTAACATTTAAGCCACAGTTTCGCAGGTATTCTTCGTTTTTCATCATACCACCAAGCACTTCTTCAGAGATACTCTCATATGAAATTCTTTCCATTTTGTTGTGAATTTTAGTTTTAGAATAATTTCATATATATGACAGGAAACCTGAAAGAGGCGTGACAGATTTTAGGAAATTTTTTATGAGATTTTTTAAACCTGGTACATTACCAGATGGCGTAGGGGGCGATGATTTCCTGTTCCAGTCGAGTACAATCCCCAGGTCTCGTCATCCCGGACGTAACAGAGTGGAGATCCGGGATCTCCCCGCAACTGGCGGTGTTTGAACTTCAGCTTCTGTCCCGAATTGGGGATCCTGAATATTTTTTCCGCTGCTCTCCAAAAATTTCAGGATGACGATCAATAGCCTTTACTTCTTCATATCTTTTCGAGGTTAAACATACTGCTAACTAATATTCTAATGGGCCTGAGCTCTCCTCATATGATCCAGAAAACCACCGCCTGCCATATCAGGGAAAATTTAGTTCTAAGCCTTTTAGTTTTTCAGGATTTACTACCATGTGCATTTCTCCTACCCGCCCCCTGTCATCGAAGGATAGGATATGGCAGGCATAGGGCTTTTCACCACGCCTGTATATGATCGCAGGTTGATGATTAACAATAGCGGTAGTAACATTTAGATCGTGCAGAAACTTTTCAAAAATACCCATGATAAGCTTTCTTACAGTTTCAGCGCCAATAAGTACTTTTCTCGCTGCCGGTGCTTTTCCACCATCAGAGGTCACACGTACATCGTGGGCCAGCATTTCTTCCAGAGCCTGTGTGTTACCACTCATGATCAGCTCTACGAATCGTTGCAACTTCTCCTGATGCTTACCCTTACTCACGGCCATATTTGGCTTGAGTTTTTCCTTTGATCTTTTGAGGATTTGCCGTGACGATTCAATGGTTATTTCCAATAACTCCGCAATTTCTGCGTGTGAAAAGTCAAAAGATTCCTTTAGGATGAATATGGCTCTTTCCTTAGCATTCAGTTGTTCTAAAAGCACGAGTAATGAATAGGAGAGTATATGTTTTCGATCAAGTTCAGCTTCTACCACCATGGGCTCGGGGAGCCAGTCTCCCGTATAATCATGCAGTTTTTCTTTTTGTCCTTCTTTGTAATTAATGGCGCTATTAATTACGGCCCTGATCAGGTAGGCTTTTTGATTTTCTACCTTTTTATGGTCTACATTCTGCCATCTGATCATAGTCTCCTGTATCACATCACGGGCATCTTCTGCACTTCCCAATATATTGTAAGCATATGGAAAAAGCACCTGCTGATATTTTTCAAGATCAAACGGCATAGCCATAGTTAGTGTCTTTAAGCCACTAGTTAATCTCTACGAATATAGATGGCTGAGGTTATACAACATACCCGGATTTTAAAGTTGGAAGGGATAAAAATCACACGTGGCGCAGATGGCCACGCGTGAACATTAATTGCTTTTCAAACCCTCGATAATAAGTCTGTTGGTTCTCCTCTTTTTATCAATAGAAGTCATGATCGGTGTGAATTCTTTACTTTCAATTCGAGGCTTTCTTCCTCCAACGCTTGTACCTTCGATCAATTCTATGGCACGGGCCAGCAGGGGCTCCTGGATATCGCCCAACTGCAGCATAGGCTGCCTGAAATCATTTACCAGGTTTTCGCCCAAAGGGGTAAAGCCATTGTCATAGCCGGAATAGTCCTGGCTATTGAATATCTTAAATACGATCGGCAACAGGCCATAGTGGATATTAGGGTCTTTAGTGTTTTCAATGGGAAATGAGCCGACATTTTTACCAACTGTGGTATCACCTATGATCGTTACATGCATGTATGGGTCCAGTCCATTAATGATCAATTCGCTTGCTGATGCCGTTCTTGAGCCGGTAAGAATATATAGCTCACCACCGATCTCATTGCCAATATTCTCAGCCTTGTCAAGAAAGTGAGCCCTCAGCGCTTCATCACCATCCGGCTGATTGTTGAAATAATTTTGGTAGAGATCGTTGTATTGATTTTTGTAGAATATTTTACTACTATTTACACCGCTACCCACCAGGCTGGCCAGATTTTGAGCAGAGGTTACAGCGCCCCCGCTATTGTACCTGAGGTCCAGAATGAGTGCATCTATGCCCTGGCTCTTGAAATTTGCAATTACCTGATCCATCTCATTATCATAAACGGTCGTTTTGTTGGTGCCCGGAGAAAAGAAATTGTACACATAGTAGCCGATTTTCTTGCTGCCAACTGCATAAACCGTATCCATAAAATTAGGATTTTCAGATACCACAACGGCATTAAGCGTCAAGGTGCCTTTATCGATATATTCATCGGACTCTTCACTGTATCTCTTGTATTTAATACTGTGGTTATTATATGTTTCGGATATCAATTGCCGGTAGTTATCAATGGTAATAGTGGTGCCATTGATCTGAGAAATTACATCTCCTCTTTTGAGACCGGCATCATCAGCAGGCGAGTCTTTTTTTACATATAGAATGATTGCTACCACATCATTGCTGTTTTCTACACGGGCCAGTGCGAACTCATAACCGGCCTCTTTGGATACACCGCTAAGGGCATTCTTTAACTCCTGGTAGTCGGGAACGATCGCTGAGAACCTATCATCATCGGAAAGGAGTTGATGAAAGAAGTTACTGGGGTCCTGACCGCGATTCACATTTGCAGGTATTTCGTCAGTCCAGTAGTATACCTCCTTCATCACATCATAGATCCAGTTATTCGCATCTATATTAGGATTGTGGGCATCATCATCGTTGCAACTGGTCAAGCCAGCCAGTGCTATAATGATTAGCAGACCGGTAATATAAAATCTTTTTATAATTGGCATGTTGAGTTTAGGGTTTTATTCCATACAAAACCTAAAATTAGCAACAGTAACGTTGCAAAAAAAATTCTATTGTCCCGGAACTTGTAAAAGGTAGATAATCAGACTGGTAATGCCGAGGTAAAGACACAACGGTGAATAATATTTTGAGTCCATCACCGCGAACTCGCTGTCTTTTACTTTTTTAGTAAACCCCACATATCTGAATTCACCAATAGAGCGAAGTGTAAATACAATGGCAGTGGACAACACCCCATATGAGAGAAATTGATGGGGAAGGGGTAAGACAAAAATACCGGTATAAGCTACGAAAAGGGCAGACAACAACAGTAACCCTGTGGCTACAATAAATGTCGCGAAGGTGCCTGGAGTAAATACTTTTTCACCTGTTGATTTTTTGGGAATAGCAACTTCGGCCGCCCATTTACCTCCAAATATCCAATAAAAATGCAACAGGCTGATGGAGAGCAGCAACAAGGCATTTATACTTCCTAGAACAGTCTCCATGGTGCGGGTTAGTAATATGCTTTATAGTTGATATTTATCTTTACCTCTGTTACCTTCCCTTCCTTTACAGTAACCGGATTTATATTACCCTCTCCATCAAATGTGTTGGCAAAAAGCCCATCTTCTTCCTTGGTAAACAAAGAATAACGCCCTGGCGGAAGACTAACTGAGAAATTACCACTCCTGTCAGTCATTATGGTGGTCACCAGCTTTGAAGGCACATCTTTGTAGAGTTCACCTTCACGATGAGCAGCTTGCATCGTTACCAGCTCATAGATATGGATTTCTCTTTCTACGGCTTGCCCTTCATTGGTTTTGGTATCGGGGCCCGGCATCATATTGCCTTCATACCACCGTACTGTTCCCGTTATACCCTGTTCTATTTTTTGAGCCTGCATGCTTTTGCAACTGATAACGAAGAATACTAATATAGGTATAAAAAGGTGCTTCATCTTTACATGACCTGATCTAATGTAAATTTACCCTTTTGCCGATGTTATTCATTACGAAAATGCTATTTTTTTGAGATTCCAGGCCATAGAATCGCAGGTGAGGTCACCAGAGGCCGCTTAAAAACTATTGAGTTAAGGATGCCATGTCGAGGCAACCAACAACTTTTAGTTGATTTTGCGGATAATGACAGGCGAGTTTGTGATTTGTTATCGCAGGAATTGAAATTTAGCCATTTGTCAAAGGTGCATGGACCTCTCCCTTCTGGTCCTCCGAAGGCAAGTTAAGGCAAGTTCGGGACAGGCGAGATGACTGTACTTCTTAGAAAATCTCCTTTCTTAGCTTGATAACATTGAGGCCATCTCAAAGGATGGGTGCTTCAAAACGGCCTCTGTATCATAGTATATACAGTATTAGTTGATAGTAATACCGTTACGTTCTGTGCGTACACGTGCGCCACCTCTGTGTTTTACATTGCTGGCAAAAGTTTCTTCTATGTTAAGCTTTTCAGTGACATATACTTTGGCAGAAGAGGCTCCATGTGCCTCGACCTGTGCATTACGTACCTCGTAGTCGTAAGCATTTAAGTTTGAAGCACCTGTAATGTCTGCATTCATGGTCAGGCCTTTTCCTCTCAATTCAAGTTCTGAAGCTCCGGTAAGTTTTATTTCCAGATCGTCTACACTCAGATCTGTGAGCTTGGCAAACGAAGCTCCGGTAAGTGAAATACTCATCTGCCGCTGTCTGAAGTCTTTCATATATAACTTACAGGCTCCCGTAATATCCAGATCATTCAGTTCAGGAGCATAAATGTATATTTCTACATTGTTTCTGGCGAGGTCATCGAGGCTGAATTTTTTTGGAAAATCATAGGTGATATTTAATTTATCACCCTCCAGGTATACCTCCAGTTCTTCCAAATCAGACGACCGCCCATTGATCCCAACTTTATATGTATTTGATCTGATTACATGTACAGTGAAAGCGCTTTCAATTTCAACCGCTTCAAAGCGATTGAAGGTGTAAGCCCTGTCAAACTCCCGGTCGGTAACATTGCCAGACCACGTGTCCATATCTTCTTCGTTTTTGTTTCTAACGGGTTCGGGGCAGGTGATACATATAAGTCTGCCTTCTTCATTAAACATCCACCTGTTGCCTTCCATATCAGATACTCTGTAGCCATTTTGGTAAATAGTATTTCGTAAAATATATCGCAGGTTTTCTTCCATTAAAAATGGTTTGTTATAAGGAATATACAGTGTCACATCCAGGCGTTGTGCTCTGAAAATGGCATCTTTTTTAAAGCGTATGTTGGAATCGAAGGTGAATACAGAGTCTTCAACTGCAACATTATAAGTTACCATCTGCGCATTCTCGATGGCCTCTTTTCTTGATCGTCCCTGGGCTTCAAAGATCTGTACGAGTTCAAACTCACTCTTCTCATGTCCACGCAATTTCAGTCGTGTTACGTCATAATCTTCCATGCCGACTTCCTTGAGTTTCAGCACAGCGGTTTTGTTGCCCAGATCATAAGTCTGAGTTACCTTGTGTTCACCATCTTCTTTGAAGTTGAGTATGATCTGAGGAACATTAACCGAAACTACGATGCCGCTGATAATGAATATGGCAAATAAAGACCAGCCTACAGTTGCATTGAATATTATGCGTTTGGCTATTATAGATGCCCCCAGAAGGATAATAAAAAGACTTGGGATTACCAGCAGAAGGAACCCGGCTGCCGATGTAAGTACAGGAAAACTGGTGGAAATTAGGTCAAGCGGCAGACCTATTTCTCCAAACATCAGGTAGGGAGTATCAGGTCCCCATAACCCTGAACTGAAAAGGCCTAAAAACATCCCAAGGGTTACCACCAGTGCAAGTATCATGGAGGCGCCAATTAATACGAATATTACTCCAGCGATAATTCGAATGAACTCTACAATAAAAAGCATAATAGGACCAAGCGCTTTTCCAAGGCCGTTGATGATGGCTGCAATTAACCTGAATGGGAATAACAGTATCTTTATGAGTATGTTTTCTTCCCCTTCTTTTACATTAAGACCCTTTTTTATATTGGATTCAATATTGCTAAGCGTAACAGGATCACCTTGCATTTGTACCTTGTCGGTAATGGTTTTGGCTTCCGGTAATATGATCCACAAAATGATGTAAGCAAGCAGCCCGGAGCCACCCACTGGTGTAAATAGTACAAATAGCAATCTTATAACTACTACATCTACCCCAAAATAAGTGGCTACACCCGAAGATACCCCGGCAATCACTTTTCCCTCAGGATTACGGTACATCTTTTTTAATTTCTTATCTTCCGACAGGTCGTAGCTTGAGGGCAATACGATCCATAAAACGGCATATGCTATCAGAAGTACACCATAGCTACCCAGAAATAATATGATAGTGATAAGTCTGATCCAAAGCGGATCCAGATTGAAATAGTGTGCTATTCCGGCACATACACCACCAATGAGCTTCCTTTTTTCATCTCTATATAGCTTTCTGCCTGATTCTGACCAGGAAGACTCTGATTCCGAATAGCTATCAGATTTTTCATGATTCGCTTCCTCTTCCTCAACCGCTTGAAAATCTTTAATACTACCCATTGTTGTTATCAGACTGTCCACATCTTCAGCGGTAATGACCTGTTTGCCTTCGTTGAGCTTGGCTAAAAATATCTCTGCAATGCGACTCTCAATGTCAGCGATGATTTCCTGGCTGCCATCGAAATTAGAGAAGTATCGATTAATGCCATCGAGATAGTCTCTCAGCTTTTCAAATGCGTCCTCCTCAATGTGAAAGATGATACCGCTGATATTTATACTTATGTTCTTTTTCATTTTTTTGAGTTTTTTAAATCTTTTGGATGTTTAAAATTTCTGGTGCCGATCACATTAATTGACTTTGGCTTTTTTAGAAGTGATCAACTTGGTTGACTTTACCAGATCTTTCCAGGTACTGTCCAGGCTGTTAAGAAAATCCATACCCAGCTCGGTGAGGGTATAATATTTTCTTGGTGGTCCTGAATTTGACTCTACCCATTTATACTCCACCAGTCCGGCTTTTCTCAGCCTGGTGAGAAGGGGGTAAAGTGTACCCTCTACAACCATGATTTTAGCGGTTGTCAGTTCTTCCAGCATATCAGAGGCGTATACCTCTCCGCGGGAGATGATATGCAGTATACAGTATTCGAGAATACCTTTCCGCATTTGCACTTGTGTGTTTTCTAAATTCATACATTTTCCTTTTAAGGAGCTTATTAGGTTGGTGCAGCAAATTTTTTATTTTGCTACACCAACTCACCCGTGAGCCCAGGCTCACGCAGCTCCTGAGTTTTTGACCTTGTTCAAGTATACGGAAAAGGTACTATGTATGGCCAAGTACTGAGTAAAAAATATTAGCTTGTATTAAATATTCTTTATAAGTTCATATTTATTATTTATTTTGATCAGTAATAACCTCTTTTTTTACCTGTTCCTTGTTACGATTGCCTAAAAGAAAGTATTAAAAAATGAACTTAATGTATATGAAAATTCTTTCTTAGAGGATTCGTTTTAGATATATTTACCAAAACCACTTCTAGTTTTATTGAATGATTAGAATATTACCCCTTTCAGTCATCATTGTATTTTTTTGTCTTCCTGTGGCAGGACAAACCAATACTCCTAAATACAGTAATGAATTTCTTTCAATAGGTGTTGGAGCCCGTGGTTTAGCCATGTCAAACAGCCAGGTAGCACATGTAGCTGACGTTACTGCGGGATACTGGAATCCTGCCGGCTTACTGAATATCTCTGATAAATATCAACTGGCGTTGATGCACGCGGAGTATTTTGCAGGCATAGCTAAGTATGATTACGCTGCCTTTGCCACACCGGTTGATTCAATGAGTCATCTGGGGGTTTCGATCATTCGCTTTGCTATAGATGATATACCTGATACCAGGTTTTTGTATGATGCCAACGGGGCTATCAATTATGATAATATCCGCTTCTTTTCTGCTGCTGACTATGCCTTTTTACTTAGCTATGCCCGGAAAATGAAGTTTGTTAAGGGACTTCAGGTAGGCGCCAACTTCAAAGTTGTGCATCGTGTAGCTGGAAATTTTGCCAATGCGTGGGGTTTTGGTCTCGATGCCGGAGCTCAGCTCAGGCGCAATAGCTGGAATGTAGGTTTAATGCTCAGAGATGTAACGGGTACCTTTAATGCCTGGACACATAACACAGAACTGGTGATAGATGTATATACGCAAACAGGGAATGTTATCCCCGAAAACTCTGTTGAAGTGACACTACCAAAGGCGATCTTGGGTGTTGGGAAGCATTTTGTTGTTAAGTCAAACTTTGGTGTGCTGGCATCTCTAGACCTGCTGACTTCATTTGATGGTAAGAGAAATACTGTTGTTAAATCTGATTTTGCTTCTATTGAACCTTCCTTCGGGATGGAAATTGACTATAAGAAACTGGTGTTTTTAAGAGCCGGGGTTGGTAATGTACAGGAGGTAAAGGATTTTGATGGATCTACCTACCGGATATTTCAGGCTAACTTTGGATTGGGTGTGCAGGTTAAAAATCTTACCGTGGATTATGCTCTAACGGATATAGGGGACCAGTCGGAGTCTTTGTATTCACATGTTTTTTCATTGAAAGCAGGTTTTAACAAAAAATGATGAGAAGAATACGTTATTCTTTATTTTTTCTTTTAATAGCCATTGCCGGGCATGCACAAAACTATGGCAATGAATGGGTAGATAATAATAAGCAATACTATAAAATACCTGTAGCACAAGATGGCTTTTACAGGATATCCTATGCAGATCTGGTAAGCGCCGGTTTTCCTGTCAATTCTGTTGATCCCCGAAGACTGCAAATATTCCACCGGGGGCAGGAGCAGGCTATCCACGTTCAGGGTCAGGGTGATGCAGTATTCAATACATCAGATTTCATTGAATTTTATGGGCGGAAAAATGATGGTACTTCTGATAGTGATCTGTACCAACCGGCAGATGCGCAACCACACCAGTATTACAATATATACAGCGACACTACCGCTTACTTCTTAACTTACAACCTTGTGCCCACGGTAGGCAAAAGGATGACCGCCTTTTCAGAGAATAATATAAATGGATTGGCTGCGGAAGGCGCACATGATCAGTCTGTTTTGCAGATCAATACCGACCAGTACTCCGGGGGCAGAAGCTTCAATACGGGTGACGTTACCAAATACAGTTGGTTTGACTACGGAGAAGGTTGGACAGGCAAGCAGATACAGGAAGGGCAGTCTATAGATTACACCCTTTCGGGAGTTACTTCAGCGGTGCAGTCTGGTGGTGATCCACGTTTGCAATTGCTGCTGACCGGCCGCGATGATGTTGCTCATCAGGCAGAGGTATTTGTGGGTGCAAGTTCAGGATCTCTGCGTTCGTTGGGAACCGTTCAATTTGATCAGTACGAAAGTTATTTATTTGAGGCTGATATTAACTGGACTGATATTAGTGGAACGGGAGATCTGCTGGTAAGGGTAAGTGCGCAAGGTATAAGTGGTAGTAATGACAGACTTAGTGTCTCGTATGTGCGTCTTGTTTATCCCAGAGCTTTTGATATGGTCGGTACCAATAGTGGTAAATTCGTATTGAAGACAAAAGCAGGTAATAAATCGTATGTTGAAGTGCAGAATGCACCGGCAACACCGCAAATTTACGATGTTACCGATCCTGCCAATGTTATAAGGATAGGACATAATACCTCAGGTTCAACCATTAGTGCAATAGTAAATAATACAGCCACCAGTCGAACGCTCTGGGTAAATGGCACTGATTATATTACTCCCGTTTTGCACCGCGTAGATTTTCAGAACATTAACCCCGCCAGCTATAGCTACATTATCATAAGCCACCCTCTGCTTATGAAGTCTGTAGGCTCAGTCGCTGATCCTGTACAGGCTTATGCCGACTATCGGGCCTCTGCAGCGGGAGGTGGTTACAGCGTGCTTGTTGCTGATATTGAAATGCTCTACAACCAGTTCAACTATGGTGAGGTGGGCCCCCTGGCTATTTACCGTTTTATGAAATTTATGGTTGACAATGGAGACCCGAAATACCTGTTTCTCATAGGAAAGGGACTGGACCCCAGTGTTAATATTCACCGGAGAGCACCGGATTACATACCTGTCACCCGTTTTGGGGTTACCCATTATGTCAGGGAACTGGTGCCCTCGGCAGGGAATCCCGGCTCAGACATCATTTTTACAGCCGGACTCGATGGCACCACTTACGAGCCTGCTGTGCCTGTGGGTAGGATCCCGGCCTTGACTGCAGCTCAGGTGCTGGCCTACCTCAACAAGGTGAAGGAGATGGAAGCGCAGCCATTTGAAGACCTATGGAGAAAAAGGATACTCCATCTTAGCGGAGGGATATCCACAGCAGAATTGAGCCTGTTTAGAAGCTATACTAATGGTTTTGGTGATATTGCTGAAGACAAATACCTCGGGGGAAAGGTAAAGACCATTACTAAAGAGACTAACAGCACGGTCGAGCTGATCAACGTGGAAGATGAAGTGAACAGCGGTCTCAACCTTGTAACATTTTTCGGGCATTCCGCTCCTTCGGTAACGGATATTGACATAGGCTTTGTGAGCGATCCCTTATTAGGATATAATAATCCCGGCAAATATCCGACCTTCCTGGTAAATGGATGTAACGCGGGTCAGTTCTTCAGTGGCAATATTCTTTTTGGCGAAGATTGGATACTGGCTGAGAACAAAGGCGCTATCGGGTTCGTGGCTCACAGTTCGTTTGGTTTTGCTTCCAACCTGAGGAAATATTCCAATATATTTTACGGAACCGGGTATGGTGATTCTGTTTACATGAGTAAGCCGATAGGTGATATTCAGAAGGAAGTGGCTATACGTTATATGGCGTCTTCAAGTACTACAGCAGCAAACATTTCCCAGGTTCAGCAAATGGTATTGTTAGGAGATCCGGCAATAATGTTATTTGGTGCGGAGCAACCTGATTATGAAATACATGAAGATAATATATTCCTCGAGTCTTTTACAGAAGAGCCGGTTTCGGCACAGTTGGATTCCTTTGCCATTAAGGCTATTGTCAGGAATTTTGGCCGGACACATTCGGGAAATATGACCATGCGGGTGACAAGAACAATGAGCGACAACAGTACCATGGTTTACGATTCCCTGTTCTCATCGGTATATTTCCAGGATACACTTACTATGATCATCAAAAATGAAAATGTTACAGGATTTGGGAATAACCAGTTCCTCGTAGAGATTGATTATGGCAATGAAATTGACGAATTAAATGAAGGTAACAATACGGCTCTGTTAAATGCGTTTATACCGCTTTTTGGTACAAAGAACCTCTATCCGATAAATTATTCCATAGTATCTTCTCAGCCGGTCGAACTTTTGGTTCAGGCCACTGATATTCTCTCAGGTACCCGTAATTTTGTTATTGAGATCGATACGGTCAAAACATTTAACAGCCCTTTTAAGAAACAAAATACTATTAGCGCCAGGCTGCTGGCTAGCTGGCAGGTAGATCTGTTGCCCGACATTGCTGCCAACGACAGTGTGGTATATTTCTGGCGCTCTAAATTCGCACAATCTTCAGAAGGAGAGAGCGATGAGTGGTCTTCCGGCTCGTTTATTTATATCAAAGACGGACCTGAGGGCTGGTCGCAAAGTAAGTTTGCTCAGTTTGATAACAATACCTTATTAGGGTTGGATCGTGATGAGGCAGGCAAAAAATTGAAATTCCTTGAGAGTGAAATTGATGTATACATAAAAACTTATGGCGCCAACCATGGAGCTACCAACCTTGATGTAGCCGTAGAATTGAATGGTTCTGCATACATTATCAATAACGGGCGACCATGCAGGAATAACACCATTAACCTTATCGCATTTGATAAATCTACTACCGCACCATACGCACCTATTCAATTTGATATCTTAGACACAAGGACATGTGGCCGCCTTCCCCAGGTGATCAACAGTTTTCAATTTAATCAGTTGGAAGCAGGCGGTGATGATTTTCTTCAGGTGATAGATAATATCGGTACGGCCGATTCTGTAGTCCTGTTTAGCATAGGTGATCCCAATTTCGTTGGCTGGTCTGCTACTGTACGAGCCAAATTAGAAGAAATTGGAGCTTCTGCGGCTGATTTGGCGGCTTTGCAAAATGGTGAACCCTATATTTTGCTGGGAAGAAAAGGAGCGGCTCCCGGTACCGCTACTGAGATAAAGGCGACAACAGTGCCGGCAGACGAACAACAAATAGAGCTAGATGAAACACTTACAGGTATCTTTTCATCCGGCAGTATGAGTTCCACCCTGATCGGGCCGGCATCACAATGGCAGCTTTTGATCAGTAATGTAGCTATATCAGAGACACCCCAGACAGATGTGTTTGGGATAGATATTTTTGGGATCAATAGCAGTGGAGATGAAGTGCAACTGCACACGAATGAAACAGCGAAACTTGTTGATATAAGCACGATTGATGCTACTCAGTATCCTTATTTACGATTGAAATATAATATAGAGGATAATGTCAATCTTACTCCTGCTCAGTTGAAAAAATGGCAGGTGATCTATTCTGGCGTCCCGGAAGGTGTTTTGCTGGTAGATGAAGATACCAAACAGCATAAAGAAACTTCTGAGGGAGGATCTGTAGAGACTTCTTTTGGGTTTAAAAATATATCAAAACATAATTTCCCGGATTCGGTTTCCGTACGTTATACCTTATTTAACCAAAGCAGCCGAACTTCAAATGCTAAGACAATAAAGATCAAATCACCATTTCCCGGAGATACTACTAATTTTAATATCAACCTGCAAACGGTAGGTAAAGGTGGGGTTAACGATTACAATGTTTACGTAAATCCCGGAGAGGTGCCGGAGCAATATTTTGAGAATAATGTTTTTGACGAGAAAAGTTATCTTACCGTGCATGAAGATAATATCAACCCTTTAATTGATGTGGCATTTGATGGGGTGTACATTATGGATGGCGATATAGTGTCTCCCAGTCCTCTTATTTCAATACGTTTAAAGGATGAAAATCAATATATTTTCAAGCAGGATACAACTAACATTAATATCTTTTTGAAGCACCCATGTGAAACTTGCGAGTTTACACGCGTGTCTTTTTCTTCCCGGCACATGCAGTGGTTTCCGGCTAATAATGAAAAGGATTTTCGAATAGAGTATAAACCGGAAATGCTGGAAGATGGAAAATATACGCTTCGGATTGATGCCAAAGATGCCAGTGGAAATGCTTCCGGGGCAAAACCATATGCAATAAATTTTGAAGTGGTGAATGAGTCAACCATTACAAATTTTTACCCATACCCGAATCCATTCTCGTCCAGTACAAGATTTATTTTTACGCTGACCGGTAGTGAGATACCCGATGAGATCAAGATACAGATCATGACGGTTTCCGGGAAGATCGTGCGTGAGATCACACAATATGAGCTGGGCTCTATACGGATTGGTAATAATATATCAGAATTTGCCTGGAATGGTAAAGACGAATTTGGAGACCAACTGGCCAATGGAGTTTATCTCTACAGGGTGATCGTAAAGCAAAACGGAGAAACTCTGGACCACCGAAAGACTTCGGCTGATAAGGCTTTTAAGAACGGCTTTGGGAAGTTGTATTTGCTGAGGTAGTTTTGGAACACACGAGCGCACCTCATATAGCGCGGAAGTTACTTCCGTACACTAACGGTAATCTTTCGCATGGGGCACGCGTTACGCTTCGCTAAACGCGCGCCAGAGAAGGGCCAGCGAGAGAATTGAGATCAACCCAAAACTTGATGCTAAAACTTTAAGCAGCAGCCTGAATTTTTCACTCGAAAAAATTGTCTGGTTAACAGAAGACACTACACATATCATCCCCCAATTAGCGGGAAAATAGAATTGTTTTTATCTTGCACAGGTGAGAAGGTGGATTTTAATATTTTTTCTTTGCTTACTGGTCTCGGGTAGCCCATTAGTATCTTTTTCCCAATGCTATAACTTTATCAACTACGGAATATCGGAAGGGCTGGCCCATGAAAGGGTTGTAGATATCTGCCAGGATAAGTATGGCAACCTATGGTTCGCCACCCTGGGAGGAGGGCTTTCAAAATTCAATGGTCTTACGTTCGAAAATATTACCATAAGAGATGGCTTGGCGAGCAATTATGTCAGAGATGTAACTGCAGATAAAAATGGGAATATCTGGGCAGCCACAGCCACAGGGATTTCGAGGTACGATGGCAACAGTTTTCGGAATTACCGGGTAGAGGGAGACGATGAAGCTGAAGTTTCCATAAATGTAGTATATGAAGATCATGCAGGTAACATATGGTTTTCAGCTCCGAAGGGAGATCTTGGAAAAATTGATGCTGTTTCTGGTGAGGTGCAAATTTATGATGTTTCCCATGCTCCTAATGACAAAGTAGTAGCCATCGCAGAGGATCACGCTCACCAGATCTGGTTTATTTCTGTTGTCAAAGGGCTTTTTAGGTTTAATAATGGTACACCCGTCAATGTTATCAACCATGTCGACTTTAAGGGGTACCTTTTGAGCTTGTTCATTGATAAAGAAAATATTTTTTGGCTTGGTTCTACAAAAGGTTTGTTACGCTTTGACCCTAATAAGCCTGACAAGATTTTTGATTTCTTCGAACCGTTGGAGGGTATATTCTTAAAGTCGGCATTGGTGAAAGATCCCGGCAATTTTTGGGGAATTGCAGCCTTTGGGCTTGTTGAATATGACTACAACGAGGTGAAAAGATTTTCATCTTCTCAGGGGTTCACGGATGCTAATATAAACAGCATGTTTTGTGACAGAGAGGGTAATATGTGGTTTGCAACGGACGGAGACGGAATTTACAAATTATCCAATGAAATATTTACGCATTACGGGCAGGAGCAAGGCCTTAGTTCCAATCCTATTTCATCAATTGTGCAAGATCTGCAGGGTAACTATTGGTTTGCTACTTATGGTGATGGGGTCGATGTCTATAATGGTGAGGAATTTATCAACCTGGGGCAGGCTCAGGGTATTAATAACGCCTATTTATGGGCCAGTACTGTAGATAAACAGGGCAATGTTTGGCTGGGAACACGAAGTAGCGGGCTTATAAGATTTGATGGAAAACACTATAGCTGTTTCAACGTAGATGACGGGCTGGTATATAATGCCATTCGATGCCTGTTTACAGATAGCCAGAATAACTTGTGGATAGGTACTTCTAACGGATTAAGCAGGTTCGATGGCACACACTTTCATAATTACACAACAGAAAACGGTCTCTATGATAATATTATCTGGAATATATCAGAGCCTGTAGAAGGTAAGGTGATGGTGGTGACACGTAATGGATTTAGCTATTACATGGAGGATAAAATGCGCGCCGATTTCAATGATCCCGATGTTTTTGACAAGCGGGTGAATGTTGCCCTGCAGGATAGCTTCGGTAACTATTGGATTGGTTATTCTGGGCATGGGATACTACACGTCAATAACAAAACAAAAAGAAAGGAATTCGTCACCTCACGAGAAGGTTTGAGTTCCGATCTCATTTACAACCTAATATTTGATGATGAAGGCAATCTCGTAGTTGGTACCGAAAGAGGGATGGATATTATTTTTCTTTCCGATGAAGGAGCAATTGACAGGATTAAAAACTATGGTAAAATTGAAGGTTTCCATAATTTTCAAACCGCACATAACACAGCTTACAAAGATATGAAGGGCAATATCTGGTTTGGGGGCTCGGAAGGCGCTTTCAAATTCAATCCGGGAAAGGCTTCAGTAAACAAAACCGAGCCACTCGTATACATATCCGGCCTCAAGTTGTTTTATGAAGAGGTGGATTGGGCGAAATATACAGATAGTACCACTAACTGGTTCAGTTTGCCCGTCAGGCCGAAGCTTCCTTACAATGAAAATAATGTAGTTATAGAATATTTCGGAAATAGCCTGACCAACCCGGAGGAAGTGACTTACAGGTTCCGGCTGATCGGTTTACAGGAGGAATGGAGCCCTGTAACTAAAAAATCGGAAGCTGTGTATACCAATCTTTCTCCTGGTGACTACCAATTTGAAGTGATCGCTGCCAATAGCGATGGTGTATGGACTAAAGAGCCTGCTGTAATAACCTTTGAAATTGTCCCTCCATTTTGGCAGAAGGCCTGGTTTTTTATTATACTCATTCTGGGATTCCTGGTGACAATCAAACTGTTTAATGACTACCGAATACGCGCTAATCTTAACAGAGTACTGACGGTGGAGCGCATTCGTGCCGAGGAACTGGTAAAAGTGCGGAAGCGAATGGCCAGGGATTTTCATGATAATATGGGAAATCAACTGGCGAGCATAACGGTCTTTGCCAATCTCATCAGCCTCAAGCTGAAGGATAAGTCTGAGGAGATAGATGAATTGCTAAAAAACATTGAGAAGCATACGAAATCATTATTCAACGGAACTAAAGACTTTATATGGTCCATTGACCCCGAAAGTGATCATCTGGGGGAGGTTTTTACCTACATAAAAGATTTTGGAGAAGACCTTTTTAACAGAACGGACATTTCTTTCTTTTCAAGATCAGATGAGTTGAATGGGGAGTGTTTATCATTGCCTTCCGGATGGAGTCGCCAGATCGTGCTTATTTTTAAAGAAGCAATGACAAATGCATTGAAACATTCTCAGGCTACGGAGGTTCACTTTAACCTAAACTTTACTAAAAGTGATTTCGTTATTAAACTTATGGATAATGGGATAGGGTTTGGCGAAAAACAAAAAGGAAAAGGTAATGGTTTTAAAAATATTCATTCCCGTGCGGAACAGATCAATTGCCGGGTAGAAGTTGAAAGCACCCCGGAACGAGGTACGACAATTCTATTTTGCGGAAGTATTCAATCAGAACAAAGACAAAAAGGATTTAAAATTTATTAAACTATAACAACAAATGAATTACTTCAGGTCAAGAATTGTAATCGTTGAAGACAACGATGCGGTAAGAGAGGGTTTTTCCTTAATCATCAATAGCGTAAGCAACTACTACGTGGTAAGTGGGTATGACAATGCCGAAGACTGCTTAAAAAACTTAAAAAAAGATAAGCCGGAGATCATTTTGATGGACCTGGAGCTGCCAGGTATGAACGGAATAGAAGCTATTTCGGCCATAAAAAAGATCAACACCAGTGTAGAGATCATCGTCAACACTATTTATGAAAATAGTGAACTGGTTTTCCAGGCCTTGTGCGCTGGCGCATCAGGGTATATCACTAAAAACACGAGCCATACTGAGCTGTTGGATGCTATTGACGAGGTGATACAGGGTGGGGCTCCTATGAGCAGTAAAATAGCTAAACTGGTTGTTAATTCTTTCCAGAAAAACCCCAACTCACCCCTTTCGGCAAGAGAAACAGAGGTACTCGAGCTGCTTTCTAAAGGGAAGAGCTACAGCATGATAGCACAGGAACTATTTATTACAAAAGAAACAGCCAAATCGCACATCAAAAATATTTACTCAAAACTCCAGGTCAATAGTAAGTCAGAAGCGATAGCGAAAGCAACAAAGGAAAAGCTGATCTGATGATATATAAGCTTTCTCCTTTGGCCCGGTGATATTATAGAGTCTCCACACATATTGCTCAATGCTTAAAGGATCTACTCGTCAAAAGTAGGACGGGATGCCGCGCTTTTAATCCAAATGGCGCGGTTATTTCTCACCCATTTTAATTTTTTGCATCAGTTCAGGTGCTTCTTTTCAATCATCATATAAGAGCTGATATAACTCGACAATATTGACGTCAGGGGGAGGTTTATACCCTAAAAACATCCTTTGTGGTGATAAAAATACTCCAAAAATCAAGCATTTAGGGGGATTTTAATGACTACCCATTTTGAGACCTTTGATTAAGATCCGAATTAGGTTTTGCAGCATCATTGGTATTCCAAATATTATTTCATACCCAATCTTGAAAGCTTAATCATAAGGAGGTCGAATTTCATTTTATCACTTAAACAGTACAATATGAAGAAGTTTTTACTCTTTAGTTTCATGCTGGTGCTGGCTTTCGGAAGCTCCGACTTGTTAGCCCAGGAAAGAACGGTGTCGGGAAAGGTGACTTCACTGGATGAAGGACAGCCGCTACCCGGTGTAAACGTGGTGCTGAAAGGTACTACTACCGGTACAGTTACCGATATCGATGGTAACTACAGGTTAAATGTTCCGCAAGAAGGAGGAACATTGATATTTTCATTCATCGGCTTGGAGTCGCAGGAAACGGTGATTGGCACCAGGTCTGTAATTGATGTTCAAATGGCTTCTGATGTTACCCAACTGAGCGAGGTCATCGTTACTGCCCAGGGTATAAGAAGAGAAGCTAAAGCACTTGGCTATGGTGTAGAGCGTGTAGGAGGTGATCAGGTACAACAGGTATCAGAACCAGATCCTCTGAGAGCGTTGCAAGGTAAAATACCAGGAGTTAACATCATCAGTTCAAGTAGCGCTCCGGGTAGTGCTACCAGGTTGACCATTAGAGGTAATTCGTCTCTGCTTGGCGATAATCAACCGTTATTTGTAGTTGATGGTGTACCTTTCAATAACAGCACCAACGCTACATTCAACCAACTTACCGGTGGAGGTTCTTATGGTAGCCGTATTCAGGATTTGGATCCTAACAACATCGAGTCTATGACCGTACTCAAGGGAGCTGCTGCTGCCGCACTGTATGGCTCAAGAGCGGCTAACGGTGTTGTGCTGATCACTACCAAGTCAGGTAGCCCTACAGTATCTAAAAAGGGATTAGAAATCACCCTTAATTCTGCTTACACAATGGAAGAGGTGGCTAACCTGCCGGACTATCAGAACACCTATGGTACTGGTACCAACTTCAACTATAGCCAGGTAAACGGTTCGTGGGGCGCCCCGTTTGTTGGGACAAAACCTTATGCTTCGGTTACAGAAATACCTCACTGGTATGATGGTGTTATCGGGCTGGAGGAATACTGGGGCACAACAGTTCCATACCGCGCATATCCTGATAACGTAAAGGATTTCTTCAAAACAGGCCATATACTTGAAAACTCTATCTCAGTAAGCGGTGGTAATGAGAATTCCGTACTTACCGTGGTGGCAAGCAGGACAAATCAGGAAGGTATTGTTCCTGAAACAGAGTTTAAAAGAACTAATTTCAGTATCGGAGGACAAACAATACTGGCCAACGGATTTACCATTGGAGGTAACTTACAGTACACCAATTCATTCCAGCACAGTTTCCAGGGTGGCGCTAACAATGCTATAGGTAATGCTTCAGCATTTGGCCGTACCCTCTACCTGGGAAGAAACTGGGACCTTCATGGGCAACCCTATCAGAATCCGCTAACCGGAGGGAGTGTATTCTTTATAGCTACTTCGCAATCTGATAACCCTCTTTGGTCTGTTAAAAATGCCGGAATGGAATCCGAAACAGACAGGTACACAGCTACTGTCAATGTAGGATACGATGTTCTGGACTGGTTGAATGTTGGTGCAAGACTCGGTGTGAATGGCTATACTCAACGTCAAACAGACTGGTTCCGTCCCGGATCGAGAGGAGCCAATGGTTCCGGTCAGATCACTGATTTTGATGTAGCATTCCAGGAAGTAGACTACAACCTGATCATTACAGCTACCAGAGATATTACAGAAGATATCGGCTTCAGAGGTTTGATCGGTCACAATATTAACCAAAGAACTTTCGATTCACAGGCTTTCCAGGGAACCGGTTATGTCGCTTTTGATATCGATGATATTGACAATACGAACAGCGTTATCCCGTTTGGGGGAACTTACTCTCAGAGGAGATTAATAGGAGCCTATGCTGACTTCAGCTTTGACTACAAAGAATTCGTGTTTCTGAATTTAACAGCCAGGAACGACTGGTCGTCCACGCTTCCCGAAGATAACAGGAGCTTCTTTTACCCTGCCGTAAGTGCGTCATTCATTTTCACGGATGCCTTAAACATATCTTCAAATGTGTTGAACTTTGGTAAGCTAAGAGCCAACTGGGCGCAGGTAGGTAATGATACAGATCCTTACCAATTGAACCCGGTTTATTTCCTTAATGCTAATGGTATCACTGCTGCCGGAGCAACAGCAATGCCTTTTATTGGTGTGCCTGGCGCAACATTACAAAATACCGCCCCCGATCCTAATTTGAAACCTGAGACTACGACTGAGATAGAATTTGGTACTGAACTACAATTCTTCAATAACAGAATACGTGTTGATGCCGCTGTGTATCAGAGAGATTCGGAAGATCAGATTGCAGGTGTTGCTATTCCCGCTGAGTCTGGCTTTCAGTCGTTCTTCACTAACGTAGGAAAGGTAAGGAACAGAGGCGTTGAAGTGGGCTTGAGTGTGACTCCGGTGAGATTGAATAATGGATTTGAATGGAATTTCTACGGTACATTCACTCATAATAAAAATACTGTAGAAGAACTGTTGGAAGGAACTGACGAGATTGTACTGAGAAATACTTTTGCAGGTTCTGTACAAGCGGTTCATATTGTAGGTCAGGAATACGGTCTCATAAGGGGAACCGTTGCAGCCCGTGACGATGAGGGTAATCTGTTAATCGATCCGTCCAACGGACAGCTTATTGCTGATCTTACGCCAAGGATCATCGGTAACCCTAACCCTGACTTCCTGGTGGGTATCACGAATACCTTCAGTTGGAAAGGGATCTCTCTGTCGGCTGTTATAGATTGGAGGCAAGGTGGCGATCTTTATTCTGTAACCAACCTTTCACTATTAGGTAGAGGTGTGACAAAGGATACTGAGGACAGAGAGATTACCAAGATTATTCCTGGTGTTTATGGAGACCCTAACACAGGTGAGCCCTTAAGAGATGATGCAGGTAATAAAATACCCAATCAGACAATCGTGGAGGAAAATACCCTGTGGTTTGGAAATACCTTCGCCATCAATGCTCAGGATGAATGGTCAGTATGGGATGCTACTACCATTAGGTTAAGAGAGGTGACTTTAGGTTATACATTTCCAAAAAGTTTATTAGAGAAAACACCTTTTGGTTCCGCCAGAATAGCATTTACAGGAAGGAATCTGTGGTACAACGCACCTAACTTCCCTAAAGCATCTAATTTCGATCCTGAAGTCAGCCAGTTTGGTAATACCAACGCACAGGGATTTGAATTTACTTCAGCGCCTTCAGTGAGAAGATATGGCGTAAACCTGAGTGTAACATTCTAAAATGAGAAAAATGAAAACTATAGATAAATTATACAGATATATATCGATGTCACTACTTGTGGTGATATTGGCGAGCTGTGAAAAGGATTTTCTGGATATCAATACGGATCCCAACAATCCTACTGATGCACAATTGAACCAGTTGCTCCCCTCAGCACAGGTGAATATGGCATTCATTTTTGGAAATAGCCCGGGAGGATTGAATGGATATGCCGGCACGATTATGCACCATTATGTAAGACGCGGTAATCTTAATGATTATGGATTGCAGGGTGGTGATTTCGCCATTACCACCGCATGGAACTCTATCTATGCCGGTGCTCTTACTGACTTAACCAACATTATTGATGCAGGTACGGAAAATGGCGATTTTCATTATGTGGGTATTGCCCAGATCATGAAAGCTTATATCTATGCTACACTTGTAGACGTTTGGGGAGAGGTGCCTTATTTCGAGGCTAACCAAGGCTCTAGCAATCCATTCCCTCCGTTTGATGGAGGTGCAGCTATTTATGCCGACTTATTCCTGACTATTAATGATGGTATAGCTAACCTGGCTAAATCTTCCAATTTTTCTCCGGGAGCTGATGACCTGTATTATGGAGGGAATCTTACTAAGTGGAGAAAGCTTGCCAAGACGCTAAAGCTGAGAATGTATAATAACATCCGTTTGGTACAAAATGTAAATACAGATGTAACAGCTCTCCTGAACGAAGGTGACCTCATCTCAGCGGCAGATGAATTTGAATTGGTATATGGATCCAGTATTTCTCCGGAAAACCGAAACCCTGGATACGTACAGGAGTGGTCTCCTGGTGGATCATTCTATTATATGGATCCTTACTTTTTCGAGATCTTAAGATCCCAGGATACATTTGGCCACGGAGGTGTTCAGTTTGGAGTTGAAGATCCACGCTTGCCTTATTACTTCTTTAATCAATTGCCAGCCGGAGCCAGCGATAGCGATGCTGAAAATCCGTGTGCATATTGTCCCTCAGATGCTGGAACTTCTTTCCTGTCCATCTACTCGTATTCATTTAATATTGATCCTAATGAAGGCTTCGATCAGGGGCGATCACAAACCGTGGCAGGGCTTTATCCTCTTGGGGGTAGATATGATGATGGTAATGGAGGAATTGCTGCTAATGGAGCAAGCTTAACCGCAGGTCAGGTATCGGGAAATCCTGGTATACCCCAACGACTGCTGTCTTACCATGAAAGGTTGTTTATAGAAGCAGAGTTGGCGCAGGTAGGAACTACTGGCGGAAATGCCCGTTCACTGTTAAGCGATGCCATAGATGCTGCTTTTGCTAAAGTAAATGAATTGGCAGGTATGGCTTCTGCTCCCACTATAAGCAGCACGGACATCACAACTTATAGAGATGCGGTGCTGGCCAGTTATGATGCCTCTTCGGCGGCCGGGCAGCTTGAGATCATCATGACACAAAAATGGATTGCCGTTTTTGGAAATTCATTGGTTGCATACAACGATTACAGAAGAACAGGATATCCGGAATTGCATAATGGTAACACTGATAATTTGAACGTAACGGTTCAAACCAGGCAATTCCCCGTATCATTTCCTTATGATATCGGAAACCTTCAGTTGAATCCGAATGCTCCATCGCAAAGGGTGATTGCCACACAGAAAGTTTTCTGGGATAATAATTAACAATCTAAAGAAATCTAATGATGAAAAATATATATAAAATTTTATTAACAGGTGTAATTGGATTGTTCTTATTTGCCTGTGAAGATGAGGATACCTTAAGGATCCCTCAGGATTTCGGAAAGGGTCCGAATGTGAGAATAATTGTGGATCCTGATTTTAGCTTCATTGACTTTGATGATTTAAGTAGCGCTAAGCTGCAATTTGATCTGTATTCGGAAAGTAAAAATTTGGGAACGGTCGAGATCAGGGCTTTCTACTCAAGTGGAGGAGTTAATTCTGATACTGTTACCATGAAAACTTATACGCAAGCTGATATCGATGCTGCCAATGGAGTACTAAAAGATCAGGATATTACTGCCCAGGCATTAGTAGATGCCTTGGATCTACCAGGAGGTCTTGGTGGCCTTGCCGGTGGGGACAGCTTTACTTTTTTAAATAGAACCACCATGGATAATGGTACGGTTTATCCGAGTACTACGGTTGGTGGAAATTCCAATGTGACACCAAATATCACGAACTCTTCGGCAACTACAAGTTTTACCACTTCGTTCACCCTGTTTGTGGGATGTCCTTCTGATCAGGCGGAGTTTGTAGGTACATATAGCTCTGTGATTACAACCAGTAATTTTGGAGGGTTTATCGGGAGTACAAATGATGAGGTAACTATCACCTTTAAAGGACCAGAGCCATTCAGATATCAGATTTCTGATATTTCCTCTCTGGCTTACGTTCCTTTTGGCGGGCAGGCTTATCCCGGAGATATCTACGATATCTGCGGCTCTCCGCAGATGCTACCTACAAACACTTTTGGTGCGACAGTAGATACAGGGGGTGGCACCTGGGACCCGGATACCGGTACTTTAACCTTGAATCTTTTTGAAAGCTTCAATGGACTAACCTGGACAGTTGTTTTAACCAAAAAGTAAAAAAATGAAGGCAAAAAATATATATAGTAAAGCTTTATTAGGTCTTAGCGCCATAATATTGCTGTTTTCCTGTGTGGATGACTTTGAAGATGCCAATCCCGCCCGGCAACTGGATGCTCCTTTTTTGAAGCTAACTGCCTCGGATGAAAGTGCGGTGGGTGGTGATGTTGTAGATTTTACCGTTTCTGTTATAGATGCTCCAGGTGTAATTAGCGATGTGGAGGTTTCAACTACCAATGATTTAGGAACTGTTGTTATTAACAAGTCGAGCATTGTTGGAAAGGAAAAAGGTTCATTTACTGTTTCGGTTACTATGCCTTTTAACTATAGCGGAGACTTTGAAGTTACTATTAAGGCAATTGACTCTCAAAAGGATACCGAGACCGGGGAAGTATCTCCTAAATCTACTTCGGTATCTGCCGTTGTAGAATTGGATTATAAATTTGCTGAACCTGATTTCGTAGTAGCGCTGGCGGATGCTGACGGCTTATTATATTCGGGAGAATCAACAGATTTTACAATTACTGTTAATAGTGTTCCCAGTGGTGGTGTAGCCTCAATAAGTATTGTGGGAGTGGGTGGAGTAGTAGACTTTGACCAGGCCGATATCGATGCTTTGATAGGTAAATCTACCGGAGTTATTACAGGTACGTTTACGGCTGGAGGTAATACTACTGATGGCGGAGTGTCTGTATTTATCAAAGATGAACTTCAGGAGGTGATTACCAATAAAGTGGCAGACATTGATGTGGTATGTCCTGCTGAAATAGATATGGCTGGTACTTATCGTGCAATATCACATGGGGTCACGAGAACGGGAGTTGAATACCATGCTCTTGAAGCAACGGTAACATTGACAAAAACTAACGATGGACAGTATGCCCTGGATGATAATTCATTTGGTGAGTACCCTCAGATTAGAGGTGTGGCCAAATCAGCAGGTTCTTTGAATATTTGCGGTAGCACAGTGACACCCATATCAGGAGCTTTCTTCCAACATAAAGGTACAGCCACTATTGATGGTGCAGATGTAACTATTGATATCGAATGGGTAAATTCAGCGGGGGATCAAGGAGTAACAAGACTGATCAGGCAGTAGAAGAGATTTAGATTGAATAAAAAGCCTCGAAAGAGGCTTTTTTATTTCTCACAAGCTCATTTTACATAAAAGTCTATTATCTCAACCAGATCCTTCCTATTATTAAACTTCAATTTTTCTTTTTTTGCGTATCGCAGTACCTCATCAAATTTATCCCCAAAAACGGCCTCGTTTTGCTTTTTTGAGGAGTGGATCTCTTTTACGCTGTTTTCATTTGCCAAATAGAAACTTTCTCTTTTTATCAGTTTGATATTTCTATCCCCGGCATTTAAGGCGGCTACATAAGTTGGGTCCCTCTCATATACCTCTGTTTTTGATAATAGCTGTATTTTTCCTCTTTCATAAATTATTTCGTACACCCCATGAATGCACGGTACTTCTGATTTGTAGTACCTGCAGTGGACAAAGCGTGATGAATCACCCATGGCATTAAACCACTTGAAGCTCTTAAAAAGTTTTTCATCGCATACTTTAGGCTGTCCTTGCACCAATATTTCGAGGTAATTTCCTTCAATGTTATATTTCAATGGATAGTTTTTAAAAATCAGCTTTGAGACCATGGTTACTTCTCCCATTTGCCAGTCGTCATTGATGTAGTAGGTTCCAACCACTTCGGGAGGGGGTAATTTAATTTCATCCACTACCCCTCCTGGGTTAACTGAACCGTCTATTATGGTCACTTTCCCGGCATGTGAATCTATGTGTTGCCCCAATGATAGAGTTGCTATTGCAGACAGCATTACAGGAATAAGTATTTTTTTCATATACGTATATTTTAGTATTGAGATAGCTCGAAGACGAGATCCAAGTCGAAAGTCCGAAGCGCATCACTGTAGATTCTCAACTGTTACTTTTTGCCAACTTCTTTTGGCAATTGCCAACTATTTCACGATCCTTATTTTTATTTATAGATCAAGCTATTGGAAAAAAGTGACATTATCTTCCCTATATTTGGGGGATTTTAAACAAAAAGTTGCTGAAAAAAGCTGAGGCTAAGGTTTTTTACCTGATCATAATTACCCAGCGAAATTTTCTGAGTAAGTTTTACAAAGGGTAGGATTTTTCTTGTTAACGATGTCATTTGGATATCACCAACCTCTTCTGCGGAATCAAGACTGTGGTCCCACGGATCACCGCTGGTTTGGAGATATAGCGGTAGCGGGTATTTTACAATTTGCCTTTTAGGGAAGTATTCCAGCGCTGCTCCACTCACATGAAGTGTATTACTGAAAAAGTTTCCCCACCAAAACATAGTGCGATAGGCAAAAACAGCTTCCTTTGAAAAAAGGCGTGGATAATCCAGTATCACGTAGGGCAGGCCACGGAAATTTTCACCTTTCGATATCTTGCCAGCCTTCAGAAATGCTCTTGAAGGAAATGGATCAGTTGTGTGTTCAACTTCCTTTTTAAGCGATGCCTCCAATTCTGCAAACAGATTAACTACCTTTTCAATAACGACTCTTTTGGTCAGTAGAAAATCCTTATCTGAAAGGTAGCGGATCTCTTTTTCAGTAAACAAATCAGAATTTATCTGGCGTCTGTATGATCTTAAAAACTACTTCATGAGGGTCGCCATCACTGTCTTTGAAATAAAATTTAACGAGTGGATTGTCCTGTGCAATGCGATTTTCAACTTTCACTATCTCATTGCCCGCCAGACGCTTACCTATTTCACCTTGTAATTCCTCAAGGGCCTGGGCTATTTCTACCTCAAGAGGGCTGGGATTGTATGTCGTAGTTTTCATTTATATAAGATAATTTTATGATCAAATGTATTTCTTTTTTTAACAAACTATTCTACACCTGGTTTTACCAACGTATCAACGATGAAGCCCAGGTAAAACCACTACCGAAGGCTGCCAGGCACACGAGATCACCGGTTTTAATCTTACCCTCACCCCATGCCTCGCTCAATGCAATTGGTATGGAACCGGCAGTCGTATTGCCATACCTCATGATGTTATTATACACTTTTTCATCAGGTAATCCAAGTTTTTGCTGTATGTAGTTGCTGATCCGAAGATTTGCCTGATGCGGGATGAGCATATCGATACTTTCTTTTGCGAGGTTATTGGCATCAAGGGCTTCCATGATCACTTCATGAAATTTGACTACCGCATGCTTAAATACCATGTTGCCGTTCATATGAACTTTAAATGTGGAGGTGTCCGTAATTTGCTCAGGCTGTCTTTCTGCATGAGGCCGGCTACTACCAGGATCTTTCACATATAACTCTTCGGCATAACGGCCATCAGAATGAAGATGAGACGACAATATTCCGGGTTGGCCGGAGGCCTGAAGAATAGCGGCACCGGCACCGTCTCCGAAAATAACAGCAGTATTTCGTCCACGAGTGGTGAGGTCAAGTGCGGTAGACTGTATTTCTGCTCCAATGACCAGTATAGTCTTGTACATGCCGGTCTTAATAAATTGATCGGCAGTAGACAATGCATAGATAAAGCCAGAACAGGCATTCCTGATGTCCAGGGCGCCAATAGATTCCAAACCAAGTTCGCGTTGAAGAAGTACGCCTGAGCCGGGAAAAAAATAATCCGGGGTGATAGTAGCCAGGATAATGAAATCTATATCTTCAACATTGAGATTCGCCCTCTCCAGGGCCATTCTGGCAGCTTTTGCCGACATATTAGCTACGGTATCCATCTTTGGGTCAATAAAACGCCTTTCATGAATACCGGTTCTTTCTACAATCCATTCGTTATTGGTATCCATCATTTCCGAAAGGTCCTGATTGGTAACTACCCGCTCGGGCACGTAATGGCCGAGACCTACGATCTTAGAATATTGCATGTAAAATATATTTTAAAAGGACCAAATATAGCTAAATTAAACTAATGTTAGTTAGTGTAAAAACCTTACGTGTAAAATCGGTATCTTGTATGAGTATTGAGATACCGGAGTATGCTGTGGCTTAGCTGTTTTCTGCTCAGGGCTCACGGCTAAACTAACTTTTGACGATCATATTACTCATTTATCTTTAGTGTATGATCTGTCTATGGTAACAGAATGTTTAACAAAAGACCAGCTTATGAAATTCATTTTCTTAACATTATTCGCATTTTCTGCTGCTGCCTATGCACAGGATGTGCCAGAGGAGGAGATCAAACGGCAGAACAGGCTGATGGAAGAGGCATTTAACAGGGGTGACCTGAGGGCCGTGGCAGAATTCTATCTGGATAATGCCTATTTATTGAGTCCGGCGGGCAAGGTAGTTACAGAAAGAGAGAATATTGACGCGTACTGGACAGGTATACAAAATCCGGTAAAATGGGAGCTTGAAGTCATTGAGGTATCACAAAGCGAAAAGGCTGTATACGAAAATGAATATTGGAAAGCCCTGAAAAACAAACCACCGGATTGGCGCGCTGCCGGTATAGATATAGGGACTAATAGCAACCTTGTTTATCAGTTGGGAAATTCCAGACTGACCGTGAGAGCCAATGATACCGAACATACCAGCGAAGTGGATTTTATTTTGGTATGGAAGTATACCGAGGATGGATATAAAATATTGATCGATACTTATACCTGGCAGTGACATGCAACCTTTTTACTTTTTTTGAGTCTAATAAGAGAATCTTTTCATTTTAGGTTTAAAAAACTTATACCATGCTCAAAAATTACTTCAAAATAGCCATAAGAAACCTGCTGAAGCAGTTCGGATACTCGTTCATTAACATATTTGGACTGGCGGTAGGAATAGCTTGCTGTCTTTTGTTGTCTCTATACATTCTTGATGAACAGAGCTATGACAAGTTTCACAAACACGCTGATCATATCTACAGGGTAAATACAGTGTACAATTACGGAGGTACGTCCGGTAAAATTTACAATACACCCACAGCGCTGCTACCGAATACGCTGCGGGAATTTTCTGAAGTGAAAACCGGCACCCGATTATTTGATGTGAGCATGTTTAGTCCGGTGGTGGTTCAGCGGGAAGACAAGCTGTTTCAAGAGAGCGACTTTCTATATGCGGATAGTTCTTTTTTTGATGTTTTTTCTTTTCAATGGGTAAAAGGTGATCCGGCCCGGGCGCTTGTTACCCCTTACTCGGTTGTGTTGACAGAATATGTCGCGAAAAAATATTTTGGCGATGAAGATCCTCTGGGAAAACTATTAAAAATAAACAATGCCCGGGATTATCAGGTTACGGGTGTGATCTTGGATGTGCCTCATAACTCGCACTTTCATTTCGATTTCATAGCCTCTTTTAATAGTCTGGCGGCTTCGAAAGAGGAAATATGGCACAGCGCTAACTATGCTACGTATATTGTTTTTGATAATCCGGCAAATAGATCCAAGCTTGAAGAAGGAATAAGCAAAATGGCGCTAAAGCAGATCGGAGAGGAGTTTACCAAAGCTGGCAATAGCCTTGCTTTTGACCTGATGCCAATCACCGACATACATCTATACTCTGATATTCCCAATGAATTTGAGCCACAGGGAGATATTAAAAGTATTTACATCTTCGGCCTAATTGGAATACTCATCCTGATCATAGCCTGTATCAATTATATGAATCTGGCCACCGCCCGATCAGCAGACAGAGCGAGAGAAGTGGGTATGAGGAAAGTTTTGGGAGCCTATCGCAAGCAATTGTTTTACCAGTTTATGGGTGAGTCATTCATTATTACCACAGCGTCCACAGTGCTGGCTTTTATCATAGTAGGGTCTGTTTTGGCGCCATTTAATGCATTCTCCGGTAAATTTCTCTCGGTTGACTCCCTTTTTTCTGAAACAATAATATTAGGTGCGGTCAGTACAATTGTGGTTGTAAGCTTACTGGCGGGGGGCTATCCGGCCCTCAGTCTTTCATCATATCAGCCGGGCACTGTACTTAAGGGCAGCTTTAAGAGATCATCAAAAGGAAGTATTCTAAGAAAACTGTTAGTAGTGGTACAGTTTTCGATTTCTATATTCCTGATCATAGGCACACTGGTTATTTACAAACAGCTCGGCTTTATGAGGGATAAGGAATTGGGTTATAATAAAGAGAATGTTTTGATCGTGCCCACCGACCGGCAAGTAAATAAAAACTTTGCCGCCATAAAATCACAGCTCGAAAGAAGGGCTGATGTAGTAGGGGTCTCTATTGGCTCTGAGAATCCGGCCAACATCAATGGAGGATATACCATACACGTGCAGGGGATGGAAAGTAACCAGACCCAGAGTGTGAATGCAGTAACCGTAGATAAGGATTTTGTCTCCAATATGGGGATGCAGTTGATGAGTGGAAATAACTTTACGGAAGCTGATGTGGAGCGGTCTACCAGGGAGAAATATGAAGACCGGGAGTATGGTTTTATTGTGAATCAACAGTTGCTCCGGGAAACAATGCTCGATCCTGAAGAGGTAGTTGGCTTGCGTGCGAGACTCAATGGTCGTGAGGGCAAGATAGTGGGGGTGGTAAGTGACTTTCACTTTTCTTCTCTTAAGAATAAGATCAATCCGGTAGTGCTTTTGATCGAGCCTGAGCAATATAATGAGATATTTATCAGGATCAAGCCGCACAGACTGAGCGAGACGCTCACTGAACTCAGCCATGAATGGAAAGCCCTGGTGCCGCACCGTCCGTTCGACTACCGTTTTTTAGACCAGGAATATGATGCCTTGTATAAAAGTGAAGTGAAATTGGGCAGTATTTTTACCCTGTTTGCCGGGCTTGCTATACTCATAGCCTGTTTGGGCTTGCTGGGACTGGTAGCCTTTACCGTTGAACAACGTACAAAGGAAATAGGCATTAGAAAAGTGCTGGGGGCTTCCATCGCGAATCTCTTTCTACTCATTTCGAAGGATTTTACAAAACTGGTGATTGTGGCATTTTTTATAGCTGCACCATTAGGCTACTACCTGATGACACGATGGTTGTCAGCATTTGAATATAAGGTAACTGTTGGTTTGGTGCCGGTGGCCGTGGCAGTTGTCATTGCGTTGTTCCTCTCGGTAGTAACTATCAGCTTTCAGTCAGTAAAAGCGGCTTTGATGAATCCTGTGGATAAATTGAGGAATGAGTAGCAAGTGCAGGCGAACACTTGGTTGAATACTTTGGCAGAGCGTTGAACAGGCCTGTTAATTTATAGATTTCTTAGATGTTTGTAAGAAAATCCTAAGTGGCTTTAAGAAAAGTTCCCGCCAAAGGGCGGGACGAAGTCCCAAAAAGCGGTAGTCTCGTCAGTTGTCGGGATGAGCATTTTTGGGACGAGCATAACGCAGACATTGGCGTTTTCTTAGAGATATTACTTACATAGGGGATCAAGCGGCATTTACAGGGGTACAGCAGTTTCGTGCAAACGGGCGGCCCCTTTTTTTTCTCTCATAACCCTTCTCGTATAAATAAAAACACCATGTAAGCAATGAAAGTAACCAGGTAAAGAAAGGCCTCCCACCTGTCCAGCTTTTTCTTGTTGATGGTAAACATGAACAGCAGCAGGAGTAGAGTGCCTCCAAGTAGAATATAAATATCCGTGTTAAAGGATGCATTGTATCTTAGCGGAGAAACCAGCGTACTAAGTCCTAGAACGAGTAGAATATTGAAAATATTAGAGCCAATCACGTTGCCGATAGCTATGTCGGCCTGTCGTTTATAGGCTGCAACAGCAGAGGTAGCCAGCTCGGGCAGGGAGGTACCGGCAGCGATTATGGTCAGGCCAATAAGTTTTTCGCTTACTTCAAATGCACGTGCTATGTCTACCGCGTTGTCCACTACTAACTTACCTCCATATACTAATCCAACGAGTCCACCAATGATGCGCAAAGCTGTGCCCCACCCGCCATATGTCTTAATGTTGCTTTCCTCTGCCTGCGTACCGGACCTCATATTGAAGAAAACATAAGTCAGAAACAAGCCAAACAGAGACATCAGCACAATGCCATCAATACGTGAAGATTCGTTGATACTACCTTCCCCGCCAAATATATTGTCGTTGATGAGAAAGAAGAGAACTAACGTGATAAACAGAGAAAAGGGCACTTCTTTTAAAACCGTATTCCTTTGAACTACAAGAGGATAGATGGTGCCAGAAACACCCAGAATCAGGAATAAGTTGAATATATTAGAGCCAATGATGTTGCCAAAAACCACATCACTATATCCATTAGTTCCTGAGATAATATTTACCACCAGTTCCGGGGCAGAGGTCCCTAACGCTACAATAGTAAGGCCTATGGCCAACTCTGATATGTTAAACTTTCTAGCTAGTGAAGAAGCCCCTCCTACCAGCGCCCCGGCACCCTTAATGAGCAAAATAAAGCCTAGTGCTACAAGAGCAAAGTGAATAATTAACGCCAATAGTACATAGTTTAGCCACTAAATGTAATGAATTCTTTTGAAATCAAAAATTTGATATCAGAAATTGGAAATATGAGATCAGAAATCGGGAATATGAAACAAAGGCTGGGTGTAATCAAATGATAATTGCGACAGCTTCCTTTCCACCACCTCGTGTTTAGATTTCCTTCCTATTTCAGATTGCAGATTTCCTATTTCAGATTTTACTGCAAATCGTGCTCAATTTCTGCGAGCAGTTTGTCCAAATCCTGATTAACAGCTTCGAAATCCTCCTTTGATGAAAGCTTTTTGTTCACGCTGATATAGAACTTTATTTTAGGCTCTGTTCCGGAAGGGCGTGCAGAGATCTTGTACCCATCCTCGGTAAAAAATTGTAGTACGTTGGATTTTTCAAAATCAATGGCGGTGGTTTTCCCTGAAACAAGATCCCTTTCTTCACTGCTTTGGTAATCAATTACTTTTATTACCTTTGATCCGGCCAGTTGCACGGGTGGGGTACTTCTATAGTTTTGCATCATCGATTTGATCTCATCGGCTCCTTTTTTACCCTTTTTGGTAAGCGAGATCAGTTTTTCCTTATAGAAACCGCATTCGGTATACACCTCGATCAGCAGGTCGAATAGTGACTTGCCCTGAGATCTGGCGTAGGCGCACATTTCAGCGATCATGGCACATGATGCAACAGCATCTTTATCTCTTACAAAATCGCTGATCATATATCCATAGCTCTCCTCACCACCGACAACAAATGTATTTTTGCCTTCCAACTCTCTGATAATAGACGCAATATATTTGAAGCCGGTTAAGGTATTATAGCAGGCCACCCCAAATCTTTCTGCAATCTTATCCATGAGTTGGGTTGTAACAATAGTCTTAACCACATATTCATTGCCTTCGAATTTGTTCAGTTCCTTCCAGCGCTTCAGCACATAGTACATAAGCAGGCTTCCCGTCTGGTTGCCATTCAGCAGTTGGAATTCCCCATTTTGATCCTTTATGGCAATGCCCACCCGGTCTGCATCAGGGTCGGTGGCCATCACCAATTCAGCATCTATTTCCTTTGCTTTTTGGAGGGCAAGCTTTAGGGCCTCAGCTTCTTCAGGGTTGGGGTATACCACCGTAGGAAAATTCCCATTCGGTTCAGATTGTTCCTCTACCACGTAGATATTCTCAAACCCAAAGTCCTTCAGGCACTGAGGTACAAGGGTAACACCCGTTCCGTGAATAGGGGAGTAAACGATTTTAATATCCTTTTGCTCTTTAATGCTGTCAGGACTCAGCGATAATTTTTTTATCTCATTCAGGTACAACTGATCTATTTCCTGTCCTATTTCTTCGATCAGCTCGCTTCTGGTGTCAAACTTAACTTCATCGATGGAACTGATCTTATTCACCTCATCTATTACGTTTTTGTCGTGTGGAGCAACCAATTGTGCACCATCATTCCAGTATGCTTTGTACCCGTTGTACTCCTTGGGGTTATGAGAGGCAGTGAGTACTACTCCGCTATGACACTTGAGGTGCCTGATGGCAAACGAAAGTTCGGGAGTGGGTCTTAGATCTTCAAAAAGATATACTTTAATATTATTGGCAGAAAAAACGGCAGCTACCGTTTCAGCAAAGTACCGGCTGTTGTTGCGGCTGTCATGGGCCAGCGCCACTTTTACCTGTTCATTGGGATATGTCTTTAAAAGATAGTTGGCCAGGCCCTGTGTAGCCATACCAATTGTATACTTGTTCATTCTATTCGAACCGATACCCATTATACCTCGCAACCCACCTGTTCCGAATTCAAGGTCTTTATAAAATGCTTCTGTTAGCGCTTCTTCATTTTTCATCAGGGACTCTATCTCGGCCTTAGCTTTAGGATCTATATTACTATCCAGCCAGCGCTGGGCTTTCTCAACGATTTCATTCATGGTATTTATCATAGTATCTAATTTTGAAGTGAACAGATGTTCCTGGGTCAATTAACAGCCATTCACAAAAAGGGTTTACGAATTTTTATAATCTGATTTTGCAGAAGATGGGGTGTTACTTCTACAATTCATTGTAAATTTAACGGATCGGAGGCGTTATCAAAACATTTATGGCCTGCAAGCAAATTATTTTGATGAAATCGGGCGATTGATTTATTATTATTTCGAAAAATATGTTTGCATGTTATTGTGAGACTCGTGAGTTTTGTATCCTCTTTTAAAAATTAACTTACAATAATGGATATCAAATCATTGGACAACGATCTTACTTCTTTGATTGAGAAGAAGAGGGAACTGAGCGAAATAGACTATAGCAGTGAAGATTATGATGTAATGGAAGAGGAACTGCACGATCTTGAAGACGATTTTCTGGAAAAATACGGGGATTATCTTGAAGACGCCTTTCATGAGGTACATGATGAATTTTGCCCTGATACCGATGTTTTGTTGCCCATTGCCTACCTTCCCGGAGAAGTAATCCCCGCAGATGGAGGTTATGACGTTGATTTTAAACAAGGGGTATATGTAGAGGTAGATGACTACCCCGGAAAAGAAACCAAACTGGTGCTATTGCCCAAACCTACAAGAATTATACTCCAAATCGACCCTCAAAATAAAGAAGTCGTTTGGACAGCTAAATAGAGTTGTCACTAGTCATTGGTCACAAGAAACTAGTGACCAGTGACCAGTAACCAGTGACCAGTAACCAGTGACCAGTAACCAGTGACCAGTAACCAGTGACCAGTAACCAGTGACCAGTAACCAGCAGCCAGTAACCAGCAGCCAGCAGCCAGTAACCTAGCTGCCTTCATTGACCCACCACTGATTGCCAAAGGGATCTTCAAAGCCTCCACCATAGCCATAGTCTCTTTTCTCAAGTGGCTGGAGGGAGGTGGCGCCATTTTGCAGCGCTTTTTGATATACATCATCTACATCATCAACAAAAATAAACATGCCTGACGGGGAGGGTTTAAATTCCTCACCTGAATCGGCAAACATGACCACTGCATTACCGATCCTGAGTTCGCCATGCATAATGCCTCTTTCGGCAGGCACTATCATCTGTTCAGTGGCGCCAAACACCTCCTTCATAAATCTGGCAAATTTTTCTGCATCTCTAAGGATCAGATAGGGCATAATAGGTAAATACTTATCCGGAATTTTCATAGATCTGTTTTTATTTAAAGAATTATCTCAAGCAAAAATGCCTGATGGCAAAGGGCAAAAATTGTAAAAAGGCGACATATTATGCATCACGCCACTCGGTTCCCTCAGCCTTCTTGTCAAAATAAACTTTCGGGTGGTACCCTGAAAATTCTTTAAAATCCCGGATAAAATGTGATTGATCATAGTATCCGCAATGATAGGCTATCTGTGTCAGCGTTTTATCTTTTGCATCGTATTCATCCAGGGTACTTTGAAACCTGACTATTCTTGAAAATAACTTAGGACTGAAACCCGAATATTCCTTAAACTTCCTTTCAAACTGCCTTACGGAGAGACAACTGTCCTGTGCCAACTGTTGCACCCTCATATCTCCTTTAGAGTGTATGATATCCTGCACTAACGAGGTGATGTAAGATCGCTCCGGCTGTGTCTTTCTCAGCCTGTTCTCCAGAAAGTTTGCCAGTAGTGTGACGCGGCTGTAATTATTTGATGCCAGCATGATCTTTTCCTCCAGTATCCTTCCTTCAGACCCTAAGAGGGTATCCAGGTCGGGCATTTCATTACTCAAAGCATCTGCCGGTAGCGAGAGGAAGTGCGGAATGGCAAAAGGATAGAGGTATACACCAAATATGCCAAACCCCTGAGTGGTTATAAAACGCCTGAATTTTTGCGACTGCCCGTGTATGCCGCTAACAAACGATTTCTCTCTATTATCAGGGTCCGTCACCTCGTCAAATGTGCCTTTGTAGTGAAAGATAAGCTCAGGACACCCACAGGCAAGTGAGCGATGTATGTATGGGGCCTCACTTTCCAGCACCCAGAAAAAACGGACGTGCTGTGCCAACTGCGGTGGGGGAGGTATAATTTGATAATTCATCAGACCCAGACGATAGTCTAATAAAAATAGAGGTTTTGGATCCTTTTGCCAAATTGCAACGCATGTATATATTAAGAAAAGGAATAACCTAAAGATACTTTGGCTATCCCTTTTGGCTTATTGAAATTGCAGTTGACCGATAAAAGGCAGAAGCCTGAAACTTCACCTAGCTTTCAAAACATAAACCAAACAACATTAGACTACAACTCGAAACTGTAAACTCGAAAACTTCAAACTGTGAACTGCGAACTCAGAACGGTGAACTCAGAACGGTGAACTATTAATAGTCTCCCAACGTCTCTTTCACCTGGCTGAGCGCCTTTTCAAGCTGCTCATCATTAGGAGCTACACCATGCCATTTGTGTGTACCCATCATAAAGTCAACACCAAAACCCATTTCAGTAGTCATCAGGTTCATGACAGGTTTTCCTTTGCCGGTAAGTGAGCGGGCTTCTTTTATTTTCACGATCAATGACTCCATGTCATTGCCATAGCTTTCTATTACATGCCAGCCAAAAGCTTCATATTTGGCTTTCAGGTCCTGCAGGTCAATTACATCTTTTACGGCTCCGTCTATCTGCTGACCGTTATAATCTATGGTGGCTACCAGGTTGTCTATTTTATGTGCAGCAGCATACATAGCGGCTTCCCACACCTGACCTTCCTGTTGCTCACCGTCACCCATGAGTACATATACCTGCCTATTATCTCCATTCAATTTTTTTGCTTGTGCAGCGCCTATTGCTACGGATAATCCCTGTCCCAGAGATCCTGACGCTACTCTTATGCCGGGCAGGCCTTCCTCAGTAGCAGGGTGCCCCTGTAGTCTTGAGTTCAACTTTCTGAAAGAAGCCAGCTCTGAGACCTCGAAATAGCCGTATCTGGCGAGGGTGCTGTACCAAACCGGAGAGATGTGCCCGTTAGAAAGGAAGAAAAGATCTTCACCAATACCATCAGGGTTAAAATTCTTATCGTGCTTCATGATGTGGAAATACATGGCCACGAAATACTCCGTACATCCCAGCGAACCACCAGGGTGGCCGGATTGTACTGCATGTACCATTCTTAAAATATCTCTCCTTACTTGTGAAGCAATTTTTTCTAGTTCTTCGATGTTGGGCTGGTTAGTCATCTTTATGTTTAAGCTCTAGCAGTAAATAAAGGTGCGAATTTACAGAAAACCTCTTGAATTCCATGAGCTAAACGACCATATAACCGGAAACAGGAATAAATTATTTTTTTGGTGTGCTAAAGGAGTTGAATTCAAAGATTCCCGCTGAGTTAAGAAAAAACCCTTATACGTAACCGATAAAACTCAATAAAGGCCGCTTTAAATAAATCATAATGATATTTTTCCTGCTCCTTAATGATGGGAATCATTGATTTTACTATATTGAAAGTTGTTACCTACAACATGTTTAAAGTATATATCAGTAACTCAACCTATTTTTTATATGAACTTTAGTGATCTCCAGGCCAAGTTAGTACGAGTATATTCCCATGAATTGGATCAGATGATCCGCCTCTATGCTAACTGACCGCATTTTTTGATCAACTACGTTTGAGTGTGTTATAACTATCAGAATGATCTCTGAGGTGATGTTATAGCACTAATGTAGTCCTTGGTTTAGTTAAGTTTAAAGAATCAAAAAGGCCGGCATTTGCCGGCTTTTTTGATTCTGCACAGGTCACACCAAAGGAAAGGGGATTGCTGCACTTCGTTGCAATGACGGTTTATTTTTTCTGCCGTCACTGCGAGCGACCGGTAGGGAGTGCGGCAGTTCCCTGAATTGGAACAACGCTTAAAGTCGTGAAGTAATATGGTTTTCGTTATCGATTGGGGGATTGCTTCACTGTGTTCACAATGACGGTTTATTTTTTCTGCCGTCACTGCGAGACTTAACATTTTTCACAAAAATGCACAAAATGAGATGACGGATTGTTCTATGGCAAAGCCTGCACACATAACCGGTCGTTCGATTAGTGCTAATTGCCTGGCTGCGAGTATGGTTGGGAAGAAAGGAGTCACAAATTATGGTACTTTTCTATTCTTTATGTTTAGGGAATGTCCGTTCGGTAGCCTTTCGTGTCATAAATTTCTTTCAGTGCGGCTTCCTACTAAAGAATTTTATTTTATGAAAAAGTTAAGAGTAAATACAGCCGGGATAGACATTGGATCAAAGAAAATATTCCTGGCAGTTGAAGGGGAACCTGTTCGGTCTTTTGAAACTTTCACAGAGGATTTTCGGCATGCAAGGGATTACCTGTTGTCCAAGGGCATAGAAACAGTAGCCATGGAGGCCACAGGGGTTTATTGGGTCATACTTTACGAAATGCTTGAGGAATCCGGATTGGATGTATGGTTGGTTGATGGCAGGCAGACCAAGCAAGTTCCTGGCCGCAAAACCGATGTTAAAGACTGTCAGTGGATACAGCAACTCCATAGTTATGGTTTGCTCAACCGCTGTTTTGTTCCTGATGAACAGGTCAAGGAAATAAGGGCTTATCAGCGAATGCGTGAAGATCACATCAGAACAGCGGCAATGCATGTAAACCACATGCAGAAAGCCCTGACAGAGATGAACATACGCATCAAAGAAGTGATTAGCCAGATTCATGGAGCGAGCGGTATAGCTATTATAAAAGCCATTCTGGAAGGTGAAAGGAACCCTGAGAAGCTATTGTCCCTTTGTCATAAAAGTATAATAGAGAAAAAGGCCCACCTGGTATTAAAAGCTTTGGAGGGGCATTACACGGAAGCAGGTTTATTTGCTCTTGGCCAGGCTTATCAGGCGTACTTGTTCTATCAGCAACAGATTAGCGCGTGTGATAAGAAAATCCAGGAAGCCATGGAACAGGCCAATAATTACCATCAGGACAAGGGCATCAGAGATGATATTGAATCGGCACAGGGTCGTAAGCCAGTTAGGCATAATAAGCCACAGGTAGACCATCTGGGAGGTCACCTGCTTAAAATATTTACAGGGAAAGATGCGACAAACTTACCTGGCATCACAGATTATACATGGTTACAATTATATGCTGAAACCGGGAGTAACCTATTGAAGTGGTGTACAGAAAAGCATTTTACCTCCTGGTTAGGCTTGTCGCCCGGACAGCATGAATCTGGGAAAAAGAAGAATACCAGAAACAAAAAATACAGACCAAAGGCCGGACAAATATTCAGACAAATAGCGCAAAGCCTGATAGAGAGCAAAAAAATAGCCCTTGGTGCTTTTGGTAGAAAATTAAAAGCTAAGCGAGGGGCTGGGATTGCTGTAAAGGCTACCGCCAGGAAACTAGCCGTACTTTATTGGAGACTGATGGTGAAAGGTCTTGATTACACCGAAAAAGGGATAAAGGATTATGAACAGAAAGTCAACCTACAGAAGGAAAGGTGGCTGTCAAAAGCAGCGAAAGAAATGGGATACCAACTTGTTGCAAATCAATATGTTGAATAATACGTCATCGGTAGCGACCGGTAGGGAGTGCGGCAGTTCCCTGAATTGGAACAACGCTTAAAGTCGTGAAGTAATATGGTTTTCGTTATCGATTGGGGGATTGCTTCACTGTGTTCGCAATGACGGTTTATTTTTTCTGCCGCCACTGCGACCGACCGATAGGGAGTGCGGCAGTCTCCTGAATTGGGACAACGCTTAAAGTCGTGAAGTAATATGGTTCTCGTTACCGATTGGGGAGATTGCTTCACTGTGTTCGCAATGACGATAAGTTGTGAGTTTTCTTACAGACCTCTTTGCCCATTGCTTCTGTCTACTGCCGATTGATCCAGGAACTCATTATCACGAAAAGCTTTACCAGTCCTTCCAGGCTTAGTAAAGCTGCTGATTACAGTATCTGGCTCGTATGCTCCTTTGTTTTTACTTTATCAATGATCTTTTCAATTTTTCCGTCTTCATCTATTACAAAGGTCACACGGGCTGTTCCCATATATTTTCTGCCATACATCTGCTTTTCTACCCAGGTACCATATTTTTCATGTATCTGCTTTTCCGTGTCTGCCAATAGCCTGAATGGAAGTTCCTGCTTTTCAATAAACTTCCTGTGCGACTTCTCATTATCAGTACTCACACCAAGAATCTCGTAACCGGCATTTTGAAATTCGGAATAATTGTCGCGTAAATTACATGCTTCCGCAGTGCAGCCCGGGGTGTTGTCTTTTGGATAAAAGTAAAGAACCACCTTTTTGCCTTTGAGATCAGAAAGTTTAACAGGATTTCCGTCCTGGTCATTCACTTCAAAGTCAGGGGCTTTGTCGCCTGGTTTAAGTTCCATAATTGTTGAATTAAAAGGTTCAAAATGTATCTTTCTGTCGCTGTAAATATAGAGGCTGGAGGAAGAAATCTGAAACAGGAAATAGGAAATCTGAAATAAAAGGAAAATCTGAAATAGGAAGTAAGCTATTTGGCAGAAGCAGCAGGCAATTTAATCACTGGTATTGAGTCGTCAGTTATGAGGAAAAGATGAATCTCCATCCAAATCACGTGCGCCAATCTGCTCTTGGGAGGAGACACAGGGATGGATTGGTGAATCGGAAGTACGATTAACGGGTAGTTTAACCACAATCTTTCATTCTAACTTAGCTCCACCTCATCATAATCATGCATCTTGTCAAAATCCAACAGGATATCTCCCGACTCCTTAGTTTCATAGGTAGAGTTGAACCTGGCGTTCCGGATGATCTTCTTTTAATTTGCTTAGATGGTTCCATACTACGAAAATAGAAAAGATGACTCTAGTAGATTATTCGAGAAAGACAAAACTTACTTTGAATACACTATTTTTATCATCAAAGAAGTAAATAATTATAAAAGTTGTATTTTGAATTTTAGTTGCTAAGGCTCTCACTGTTGAGCGCAAATAAACTACCCAATTGATATAAAAACTTATTACCATTAATACCTCACATGACAACATTAGTAATTGGTGCAAGCGGGGCAACCGGACGGCAACTGGTTGAGCAACTGGTGAATATGGGACAGAAAGTAAAAATAATTGTCCGCTTGCCCGAGGCATTGCCTCGATCATGGATAGATAATAACTCAATATCAATCATCGCGGCTGCTGTACCTGATATCACCATAGACGAAATGACGGATCATGTGAAAGGTTGTCATGCGGTTGCCTCTTGTCTTGGTCATAACCTGACCTTGAAAGGTATCTTTGGAAAACCGAAAGAATTAGTAACAGATAGCGTTCGGTTGCTCTGCAATGCTATTAAAAATAGTTCACCAAAATACCCGGTAAAATTTGTGTTAATGAATACTGTTGGCCATAGAAACAGAGATTTGAATGAAACCAGTTCATTTGCAGAGCGAATGGTCATAGGAGTACTGCGTTTGCTATTGCCGCCGCAATCGGATAATGAAAAAGCAGCCGACTATTTAAGGGTAACTATCGGTCAAAACGATCCATTAGTTGCATGGGTGGTAGTTCGCCCTGACAGTTTGCTTAACGAAGATAAAGTCACAGGTTATAACTTGCATGTTTCCCCGGTAAGAAGCCCCATTTTTAATCCTGGAAAAACCAGTCGTATCAATGTCGGACATTTTATGGCCAGGCTGATTGTTGATGATTACCTGTGGAAAAAATGGAAGGGACAAATGCCTGTGATATACAATGTCAGAAATAAAAACGGCTGACAAGTTTTAAACAGCTCCGCATCGCTCAATTCTCATTTTAGTTCATAAATGAAAAAACTGTGTCTCTCAAAACAGAGGTGAGCCAGGTAATAATGTATACCATGAAATTTGGTATATTCGGACAACTTATAAGTTGCAAAATGCATTTGACCAGAAAATGAACGCATATATTTTAACATCTGCATGTTTACTGTTTCTGTTGGGGTTAGCTCATTCCATTTTTGGAGAGATATTGATTTTTAAAAACCTAAGAGCCACAGGGAGCATTATTCCGTCAATGTTCAATGAACATTTAAAGGAACGACATACCAGGATCATATGGGCGACATGGCATTTGGTGACAGTACTCGGCTGGTGTATGGGAGTGGTACTGATAAGGATTGCATATCTTGCGAGTTCGCAGCTTCTTACATTTATTGTTAACTCTATAAGTCTCGCAACGCTCGTAGGCTCATTGCTGGTTTTGATCGGAACAAAAGGAAAACATCCCGGCTGGGTGGTACTTCTGATTATCTCAATTTTGCTTTGGGTTGGAGAAATCAAAATTTAATAAGTGGAAAACAATCAATACGGCCGTATGCAATTCAACATCAACAACACCATTCAGGTACTGGAAAGGACACCAAAAGTGCTATATGATATGCTCTACGGCCTTTCTGAAGAATGGACCGGTAATAATGAGGGGCCTGACACCTGGAGCCCCTTTGATATTGTCGGGCACCTCATCTATGGAGAGAAAACAGACTGGATAACCCGCATGGAGATTATCCTTTCCGGTAGGTCAGATAAAATATTTGAGCCCTTCGACCGCTTTGCTCAGTTCCGGGAAAGCCAGGGCAAAAATATGAGACAGTTGCTGGATGAGTTTCAGACGCTGAGAGAGAAAAATATTCAGCGCCTACGCACCCAAACCCTGACAGACGATGATCTGTCGAGAACAGGTATCCATCCCACCTTTGGAGAGGTGACGTTAAAACAACTACTGGCTACCTGGACCGCCCATGATCTGAACCACATCGCTCAAATCTCCAGGGTGATGGCTAAGCAGTATGATGTGGAGGTCGGGCCTTGGAAGGAGTTTCTTGGAATTTTGAAGTAGCTTCCTGACCTACCGGAAATCACATGATCTATCGAGAAGCCCAAATTAAAGACATACCCCACATCATGGCTGTCCGCCTGGCGGTGAAAGAAAATGTTTTGGCCGATCTCAGTCGTGTCTCCAGAGCAGATTGCGAAGAATATTTGACCAGAAGAGGTCGCGGCTGGGTTTGCGAGTTGCAGGATCAAATTGTAGGATTTGCCGTTGTTGATCTACAGGAAAACAATGTTTGGGCGCTGTTTATACTTCCCGAATACGAAGGCAGAGGTATAGGAAGGAAACTTCACCACATGATGCTTGATTGGTATTTTAGCCGGGGAAAGAGTTATCTATGGCTCACCACAGGAATGAATACACGGGCAGAGAAATTCTACGAAAGCTGTGGATGGCTTAAGACCGGACCTTACGGTGATGATGAGGTAAAGTTTGAGATGAGAGCAGATGATTGGCTGTGCTGAGCGCAGGTCCACCGTGAAATCAGGTGCAACATTTATCAGGTGGCTGGATTAATTTATGCAGTGTAACAAAATCCTTTCGCCACAGTCTTACTACCGATACCATTGTTCAATTCCGATCCTTTTCTTGTTCAGAAATGGAACACTTTTTTGCGGAGTACGTATAAGAAAATACCTAAACCAACTGAAATAACCGAAAATTACTTTCGGCATGTGGTTTGGCTACATGTTTTTGATCGATCAGAACTCAAAGTAAGTAAACAACAACAAAGGTCAAAAACAGGTTATGAACAGCTTAAGCTACAGGTTCTATGATGAGAAGCTGGATCTCATGTATGAGGCTTCTTACAGTACCAATCAGGAAAAGAGTGACAGAAGGCTTACCGAGTTATTACAAAGAAGTAAACTATTTCTGAATGTAGGTAATATTTCCTGCTACAGGATTGAGCCGAAATTTTAGATGAGGTGAGAGGTGTAATAAATTGAGGACGTCAGAAGGAAACTTTTTGAGACGTCCTCAGTTTTAATTTTTAACAGTATTCGTTAAACACCTCCATCAGGTGGTTGCCGATCATTTCAGCGCTTCGCCCTTCAATATGATGTCTTTCAATAAAGTGAACTAACTCACCATCCTTGAAAAGTGCTATGGAAGGTGAAGATGGAGGGTAGGGCATTGTATATTCCCTTGCTTTAGCCACGGCAGCCTGGTCTACTCCTGCAAATACGGTAGCAAGTGTGCCGGGCTTTTTATTGCTGGTCTCCACTGCCCATTTTACTCCTGGTCTTGCCGCGCCTGCCGCGCAACCACAAACCGAGTTGATCACCAACAGTGTAGTGCCTTTATGGTCGCTAAAATGATTGTCAACTTCTTCCGCTGTTTTGAATTCAGTAAATCCTACTGAAGTGAGGTCAGTCCTCATTGGTGCTACTAATTCTTCTGGATACATATTTAATAGTCTTTAGTCTCTAGTCTTTATTGTGTAATTAATTTTTTCTACAATCCTACATCACACATCTATTTCACAGAAAGCCAAGCTCAAGTTTTGCTGCTTCCGACATCATGTCCTGTGAGTAGGGTGGGTCGAATGTAATTTCTACGTTTACATCATTAACACCCTCTATTTTCCTGACGTTGTGCTCTACCTCTGCAGGTATGGTTTCCGCAGCCGGGCAGTTGGGAGATGTCAGTGTCATGAGGATATAGACATTATTAACGGGGTGAACGCTTATTTCATAGATCAGTCCTAATTCATAGACATCAACCGGGATTTCCGGATCATACACACTCTTTAGGGCATCCACCACTTTATCTCTCAATGTTTCTTCTGCTTGTTCGCTCATACTATGTGGTTGTTACGCTTCAATTTTACTTTTAAGGGCCAGAGCATATAGCTTCATCTGCTTGATCATAGCAGCAAAGCCATTCGATCGTTGGGTGCCGATAAAACGGTCCATTCCGATCTGATGGGGGAAATAAAGCTCTGCATTGATAATATCATCAGGTTTTTGATCAGAAAAAACCCGTACCAGCAGGCTTACCAACCCCTTGGTGATAGCAGTATTGCTATCAGCATTGAATTTGACCTTGCTATCCTCAAGATGGGCTGTAAGCCATACTTTAGACTGACAACCTTTTACTACGTTTTCTTCTGTTTTTTTTTCTTCCTCCATAGGAGGGAGTTTTTGCCCTAATTCCATAATATAGAAGTTGGTCATCTCCATATCTCCGTCCAGAATTGCAAACTCCTGTATGATATCGTCCTGTATTTCCTTTATAGATTCAGCCATTAATTTCCTTTTTACCGGCCACGTTAACTGACCTGATTTCACCGTTACGCCAAGCTTTATTTCATGAAATTTACGATCCTTTCCAATCCCTCTACCAGTCGGTCGATCTCTTGTTCCGTGTTGTAAACAGCGAAGGAAGCCCTCACGGTTCCTTCGATTCCATATCTTTCCATCAAGGGTTGTGTGCAGTGGTGCCCTGTTCGTACCGCCACGCCACGGGCATCCAGCATTTGGCCGATGTCGAAGTGATGAATACCATTGATGGTAAAAGAGAGTACACTTACTTTCTTTTGTGCAGTGCCCACCAATTTAATATGCTCTATGTGCGAAAGTGCTTTTGTAGCATATTCTAGCAGGTGGTTTTCATAAGCGGCAATATTGGCTTTGCCCAATCTGTCGACAAAATCTATGGCCTCTTTGAAAGCTGCTACGTCAGCGATATTTGGAGTGCCTGCTTCAAATTTATAAGGGATATCGTTGTAGGTGGCTTTTTCGAAGCTTACGTCTTTGATCATTTCACCACCACCTTGGTAGGGTGGCATAGCTTCAAGAAGTTCACGCTTGCCGTATAAGGCTCCGGTACCTGTTGGGCCATAAAATTTATGGGCCGAGACAGCATAGAAGTCACAATCTAAGGCTTGTACATCTATCTCCAGATGAGCAGATGCCTGTGCGCCATCGATCAGCACTTTGGCTCCTGCTTTGTGAGCTGCTGAGATCATTTCTTTTATCGGGTTGATAGTGCCCAGACTATTAGATGCATGGTTGACAGCCACTAACTTTGTTTTATTGCTCAGCAACGTGAGATAGTGCTCATAGTCCAACTCGCCATTTTCCTTAACCGGGATCACCTTTATTTCAGCCCCTTTTTCCTCAGCAACCATTTGCCAGGGCACAATATTCGAGTGATGCTCCAGACCTGAAATAATAATTTCGTCACCAGGGCCGAAATTTTGTCTGCCATAGGTAGAGGCTACCAGATTGATAGCTTCTGTAGTTCCTTTTGTAAATATGATCTCTTCCGCCTCTTTTGCATTGAGGAAGTGCTTTAAAGCCACACGCGTCTCTTCAAAAGCCTTTGTTGCCTTCTCTGCAAGGGTGTGTATACCACGGTGAATATTAGCATTATAGCCTTTGTAGTAACCATCTAATGCATCTATTACCTGTTGTGGTTTTTGTGTAGTAGCAGCATTGTCAAAATAGGCCAGGGGCTTTCCATTCACCTGCTGGTGTAGTATTGGAAATTCCTCACGGATGGCCTGTATGTCCAACACCTTGATAGTTTCCTGGCTGAATGGGGACATATTAAAAATCTTTATGTAATCTTTCTGATATCAGGTCTTCAAGATAAGCCTTCAACGGCTCCAGCTTTACATTCTCCAACACTTCAACTGCGAAGGCATACAACAGAAGCACTCGCGCACGCTCTTTGCTTACACCACGTGACTGTAGGTAGAATAATGCCTCTTCGTCAAGCTGGCCGGTAGTGCAGCCGTGAGAGCATTTTACATCATCAGCCCATATCTCCAATTGAGGCTTGCTATTGATAGTAGCCTGATCGCTAAGCAATATGTTTTTGTTCGACTGGAAGGCATTGGTTTTTTGTGCTGCCTGTCGTACATACACCTTTCCGTTAAACACTCCATGTGACTGGTCTTCCATAATCCCCTTGTACAGTTCATTGCTAAATGAGTTGGGTTTTATGTGGTCGATCTCAGTGTGATTATCTACATGTGTTTTACCGTGAAGCAGGTATAGTCCATACATGTGAGATTCGCAGCCTTCTCCATCAGAAGCGATGTTCAGATTGTTTCTGATCATCGCACCATTTAAAGTGAAAGTATAGGCAGAAAACTGACTATTACGTGCCTGCCAAACCTGGGTAGTGCCTACATGGAACGCAGTATCTCTGTTGTTTTGAATTTTGTAGTATTCGGCATTAGCGTTCTCGTTCACCACTATTTCAGAAACAATATTGGTAAAGCTCTCATGTTTTCCCACAGTATAAAATACTTCCAGGAAGGTTGCCTGACTGCTTTTACCTACAATAAACAAGTTTCTGGGCTGGTTGTAAGACTTACCGGCCTGCGCATCATTGAAAAAGTAAAGAGCAATCGGCTTTTCAACAAGTTTATTGTCAGGAATATGGATAAAGGAACCATGCTCAGTAAATGCCGTATTTAAAGCTATAAAAGCATCGTGCTCGTAGTTGGCATACTGTGCGAAATAGTTGTCGATAAGCTCTTTATCTTCCATAGTCGCTGCTTCCAGGTCTTTTATTGTCAACTGGTCTTCAGGACTTATTATAGTAGATAGTTCGTTGGAGAACACGCCATTAATGAAAATAAGGATGTTGGCATCCAATCCGGGAATCAGGCACTCCTCAATGGTTTCGCGATTGATTTTACCTTGTGGAGAGGGTGCTTTAAAATCGAATGTCTTCTGCAAAGCCTTTTTCAGGTCCGTATATTTATACTCCTCATTCCTGGCTGTTGGAAGTCCTAATTCCTGAAAAGCATTAATGGCTTTTTTTCGCACCTGGTGGATAGGCAGGGCACTTGCTCCGTTCAGCCTTTTTTCTAAAGCCTCAAAATTGGTAGTAAATTCTTGTTCTATGGCGTCTTTTATTACTTCACTCATGTTGCTCAGGGGTTGTTAAGCTGTAGTTGTGTCTACTTCTTCTTTTATCCAGTCGTAACCTTTCTTTTCCAGCTCTAAAGCGAGCTCCTTGGTGCCGGATTTTACGATCTTACCTTTGTAAAGCACATGAACATAGTCAGGAACAATATAATCCAACAACCTCTGGTAGTGTGTCACCACTATTGTGGCGTTGTCTTTTGTTTTAAGTTTATTAACACCATTGGCTACGATCCTTAAAGCATCGATGTCCAACCCGGAGTCCGTTTCATCAAGGATAGAGAGCGTTGGCTCCAGCATGGCCATTTGAAAGATCTCATTGCGCTTTTTCTCCCCTCCCGAAAAACCTTCATTAAGCGATCGGCTGAGTAACGACTGATCGATTTCTACCAGCTTCATTTTTTCTTTCATCATGGTCAGGAACGAAACAGCGTCCAAAGGCTCTTGTCCTTTGTGCTCCCTTACCTGGTTAAGAGCTGTTTTCAGAAAGTTAGTAGTACTTACTCCCGGGATCTCCACCGGATATTGAAATGCCAGGAAAACACCTTCACGAGCTCTTTCTTCCGGGGCAAGCTCCAGCAGGTCTTTACCGTTATAGGTAACTTCACCATCGGTTACTTCATATTCCTCACGGCCTGCTAACACAGATGCCAATGTGCTTTTACCGGAACCATTCGGCCCCATAATGGCATGCACTTCCCCGGGCTTCACCTCCAGGTTGATACCATTCAAAATCTCATTTCCTTCGATCGATGCGTGTAAATTTGTTATCTTGAGCATTACTTTTTAGTTCACAGTTTTCGGTTCTCAGTTCTCAGTTCTGAGTTCACAGTTTTCAGTTCTTAGTTCTCAGTTCTTAGTTCTCAGTTCTTAGTTCTCAGTTCTTAGTTCACAGTTTTCAGTTCTCAGTTTTCAGTTTTCAGTTCTCAGTTCTTTTGGTTTTATTGACGTAGTATTCAAGTTTTGGTTCTTTAAACTTTGAGCCTTTATATTCAGATGAATTCAGGTACTTCATCAATCCATGAGCCATTTTTGATATGTTCTCACAGCTTTCATATAACTCTTCAAATTGATCTGAACTAATCAATTTCCTGTCTTGTGCCATATAAAGTTGTGACTTAACCTCACTGCATGAACCTCTTGATACGGTCAAAAATTGTCGAAATTCTTTGTTTCCCTTTCTATCAAAGCCTTCAGCTATATTGTCCATTATTGATCCCGAAGACCTGTTTATCTGATCCTTCAATGCAAAGTCACGAATTTCCTGATTGGATAGCAAAATCTCATATATTTTATTTGCCAACTTCCGTGACTCCTGCCAAATTTTTAAATCTTCAAATCTCTCTATGTTCGCCATAAAACTGTAAACTGTAAACTCGGAACAGTGAACTGCTATCCTACACTACCTTCAAGCGTCAAAGCCAGTAGCTTTTGAGCTTCCACGGCAAACTCCATGGGTAGTTGGTTGAGCACTTCTTTGCAATAGCCGTTTACGATTAGAGCAACAGCTTTTTCTTCGTCAATACCTCTTTGTGTACAGTAGAAGATCTGATCTTCACCTATCTTGGAGGTGGTAGCTTCGTGCTCTACCTGTGCTGATTTATTTTCAATGTCGATATAGGGGAAGGTGTGTGCGCCACATTTATCACCCATTAGCAGAGAGTCACACTGGGAGAAGTTACGTGCTCCTTCAGCTCTCTTCATTATCTTTACCTGTCCACGGTAGCTGTTTTGTGAGCGGCCAGCGGATACACCTTTAGATACAATCCTGGATTTGGTGTTTTTGCCAATGTGGATCATTTTGGTGCCTGTGTCCGCCTGCTGCATATTGTTGGTAACGGCAACAGAGTAGAACTCGCCAATCGAATAATCGCCTTTTAATATACATGAAGGGTATTTCCATGTGATGGCGGAACCTGTTTCTACCTGAGTCCAGGAGATCTTTGAGCGCTCACCGGCACAGATACCTCTTTTGGTTACAAAATTGTAGATGCCGCCACGCCCTTCTTTATCACCAGGATACCAGTTTTGTACGGTCGAGTACTTTACTTCGGCATCTTTTTGAGCATAGATCTCTACTACAGCGGCATGTAACTGGTTCTCGTCTCTCTGAGGAGCAGTGCAACCTTCCAGGTAGCTTACATACGACCCTTCTTCGGCTACGATAAGAGTTCTTTCAAACTGACCTGTATTTGCTGCGTTTATCCTGAAATAAGTAGAGAGCTCCATTGGGCACCTCACCCCTTTAGGGATGTAGCAGAACGAACCATCGGAGAATACAGCGGAATTAAGCGCTGCATAGTAGTTATCACTGATGGGTACTACAGAACCAAGGTATTTTTTTACAAGCTCAGGATGCTCTCTTACTGCTTCACTAAAAGAGCAGAAGATGATACCGAGCTCTGCAAGCTTATCTTTAAATGTTGTTGCCACGGAAACACTGTCCAAAACAGCGTCTACGGCGACACCCGTAAGTCTTTTTTGCTCTTCGAGAGAGATGCCCAGTTTTTTAAATGTTTCTAAAAGTTCTGGATCTATCTCATCAAGGCTCTTGGGTTTAACCTTTTGTTTGGGAGCGGAATAATAAATGATATCCTGATAGTCGATATCCGGAAATTTAACGTTGGCCCACTTGGGCTCTTTCATCTTCGTCCACGACCTGTAAGCCTTCAGTCTCCACTCCAGAAGCCATTCAGGCTCTTCTTTCTTGGCAGAAATAAAGCGGATAATCTCCTCACTGAGGCCCTTTGGAGCCTGATCTGCTTCGAGATCAATCGTCCAGCCGTGTTCGTATTCCTTTGAAGTGAACTCCTCTAAAATCTGATTGTCTTTACTCATTCCGGTTATTTAGACTAATTTCAAATTACTTCACAAATGTACAACAAAATTTATACTTTAAGGTTCCTGAGTTGGTTTTTTTGGCATTGAAAAAGCTTATTGCCCGATAGGCTTTTTCAATGGTTTTTGGGGTCTAGTTGAATAGAACGATTGATGCTTTCTTCCAGTGAGATCATGGTGTCGGTTCTTACTATTCCTTCTACCCGCTGTATCTTATCATGAAGGAGGTCTTTCAGGTGCTGAGTATCTTTGCAATGGATCTTTGCAAACATACTATAGTTACCAGTGGTGTAGTGCACGTTGATGATCTCGGGGATCTGCTTGAGTTCAGCTATTACTTCATCATACAGGGCGCTTTTAGATAAGAAAATACCAATAAAGGCTGTGATGTCGTACCCTAATTTTGAATAGTCAAGTTTTAGGGTAGTGCCTTCAACAATTCCCATGTCTTCAAGCTTTTTCATGCGTACATGTACCGTACCTCCTGAGACAAATACCTGTTTTGCTACTTCTGTATAAGGCTTTTTGGCGTTTTTGAGCAAGATCTCAAGGATTTTGAGATCTATATTGTCAATTTCATAATTAGCGGCCATATATTTCTTGCTTAATTTTGTTATTGATAAACTTGATGTAAAAATATTAAAAATATTGTAAAAATTAACTCATAAAGTTGATATTTTTTTAATGTATGAATGCTTTTGCTAATTTTGAATTGTCAAACAAAAACACTGTAGGGTGTTGAAACAGGCAGACAAGCCCTCCGGTCTCGAGGGTGAAGGTAACGGGATAAATTCCTTAGGGCATCCAATAGCAATGGGAACTAACCGCTTCGTGAAGGTTCGAATCCTTCCCCTACAGCGAGTTTCTTCAAGTTTAGGTTTTTAAAATGAAGATCGGGGGTGGGCCAGTGGTTCACCCCTTAGTTTTTTTGGCGGCTGGTTACTTCTAGTTTCCAGTTTATAGTTTACAGTTCTCAGTTCTCAGTTCTCAGTTTACAGTTCACAGTTCACAGTTCACAGTTCACAGTTTATAGTTTATAGTTTATAGTTTATAGTTCACAGTTCACAGTTCTCAGTTCTCAGTTTACAGTTTATAGTTTGATGGTTGTCGGTGTTTGTTAGGGCGTAAGGCTTCAACATGAATAACCTCCAATGAAATTGGGGCGAATCATAATAAATACCCATCAACTCTGAAGGAGTTGAATAACGACCACCCCATATCCCCTTGCAATGCTATTAAGTTAGACCAGTCATCCCGAGATTAACATTTTTCACAAAAATGCACAAAATGAGATGACGAATTGT
>NZ_AMZN01000088.1 GCF_000331535.1 Fulvivirga imtechensis AK7
CCCTCTGGGGGCTCGTTATTCTCTTAAGTTAACGGCTATGGGACACCGTTCCGGGGCCCCGCAGAACAGAACTAATGCCCTGAGTTAACCTTTCTTCATAACTTATGAAGCACCTCAGAAATTTGTTTTTTTTCTGCGCCATTCCATTGGTTGAGTTTGTAGGACTACTTCTCAAGAAGTGCTTTTCAGAAGGGTCCCGAAACAGGTCCGGGAACTGGTATGAGGGGGTTTTGGTGTTATTTTTACAGTTTTGACATAACCTTTATGACCAATTTTTTCTGTTAAAAAAAATCCTTAACTACTAGTCCCCGGACACCGGTCCGGGGCCCCGAAGAAAAGAACTAATGCCCTGAGTTAACCTTTCTTCATAACTTATGAAGCACCTCAGAAATTTGGTTTTTTTCTGCGCCATTCCATTGGTTGAGTTTGTAGGACTACTTCTCAAGAAGTGCTTTTCAGAAGGGTCCCGGAACAGGTCCGGGAACTGGTATGAGGGGGTTTTGGTGTTATTTTTACAGTTTTGACATAACCTTTATGACCAGTTTTTTCTGTTAAAAAAATCCTTAACTACTACTCCCCGGACACCGTCCTTTGTTTCCTTATATGCGTGTTTTAGGCGTCAGACGGTTCGGAACCGTCTGACGCCTCCTTCTATTCCTCCAAATACCCGAACTTACCCTTGTTAAAATCATCAAAAGCCTGGATCAGCTCTTCCCTCGTGTTCATTACAAAAGGTCCGTGCGCTGCAATGGGTTCGTTGATCGGTTCCCCGCTCAACACCAACACCACTGCCTGATCATCGGCTGTTATGGTAAAGCTATCCCCTTTGTTTTTCATTAAAGCCAAATGATCGGTGGTTACATTTTCATTGCCATTGACTGTTATGTTTCCTTCTATCACCAGCAAGGTGGTATTGTAATGCTCCGGAAAATGGAATTCCGCTGTCGTGCCTGCCTCCAATCTGGCGTTCATCAGGTGTATAGGCGTAAAGGTGCTGGCTGCTCCTTTTGTGCCCTGGTAGTCCCCGGCAATAACCTCAATGGTGCCTCCTTCCAATTCAAACCGGCCCATTTCAGCGGCTTTAATAGCCTGATACTTAGGCTTTGACATCTTGTCTTTGGCAGGCAGGTTCACCCACAACTGCACCATCTGAAAATCGCCACCCGCTTTGCTAAATGTTTCTTCATGGTACTCTTTATGAAGCACTCCCGAGGCGGCTGTCATCCATTGCACATCGCCCTCTCCTATCACACCCCCGCCACCACTGCTATCGTGGTGAGCCACCCTGCCTTTGTAAGCAATGGTCACTGTTTCAAAGCCACGGTGCGGATGCACGCCAACACCCTTCGGCTTATCGCTGGGTGGAAATTGAAATTTCGAGTTGTAGTCCATCATGATGAACGGATTCATGCGCTGCATGCTCAAAGGGAATGTGCCCGGAATGAAATTGTGAACTCTGAAGCCGTCACCTACAAAATGTGGCTCCCTGGGCGCTACTACTATTTCTACGTTTCTCGTTGCCATAACTATTTCTTTTTATGACAAATTTAACCCTGTCTCCTGCCCTGCGCATTGATCTATGGTAAGTAATTGAGCTTCTCTGCCTCCTCTGTGCCTACTCAGTGACCACTACGGTTAAAACCAGGTTATTAATAGCGAGAGGCCAATTCCTTTCTAACCCGACTTAAGCTTTCCGGGGTGATACCCAGGTAAGACGCCACCATCGTTTGTGGTACCCGCAGCAAAACATCCGGATAGGTTTTTACAAAATCCAGGTAGCGCTCCTCTGCTGATGCGCTGAGAAGAAGGTTGATCCGTTTCTGCAGATGGCGAATGTGGTTGTGCAGCAAGCGGTTGTTGAAATCTGCAAAAGCCTGATCTTCACGCGCGAGCGCAGCAATGAAATGCTCTTCCAGGAAAAGTACGGTAGAATCTTCAACAGCCTGTATGAAAAACTTCGAGGGCTGATCAAAATATACACTTTCGCGGTCGGTTACAAACCAGTTTTCCGGGGCAAACTGGATGATATGCTCCTTCCCTTTGTCATCAATGGAAAACTGTCGCAGCAGTCCTTTTTCGACAAAAAACGAATGATGACAATGCTCACCCACCCGAACAAGGTACTCACCTTTAGCTACCTGCTTCACCTTGCAGCTATCCAACAGCTTGTCGAGGTACTGCCGTTCGATATCGATATTAGAGGTGAGAAAGGTGGTGAAGTTGAAGGTGTTCATAAATCATCTTTTATTCTTCAATTTTCTCTCAAGAAACCTCAGATCATCTTTTACCTCTTGTTTTCTATAGTTCCATGCTTGTGGATTTAAACTTTTGGTTCTTGTGCAGATGTCCGTAATATAAGAGTCTTTGTAGCTATTGGCAAAGATTAACCACGTATCTCCTACCTGAGGAGATATTCCACACATCCCTGATTGCGAGGGAGTGGAAACAGTGACCGCTTCACCAGTGATTACTCCTTTGTAACGCCTCTCGATGCGTACGTAGATAACATTAACTCTGTCTCCTTTGTCAATTTTATCAATGCGTCCTTTGACGATCAGATCATATGAATTGAAATCCTTATTGCTGATCTTTTCCGGGCGTTGGCAGGAACAGCAGAATCCTTTATACGAGATCAATAAAAGCAGGGTCAACGTGATGATTTTCATAAATTACTTTTCTTCTGGCATATTATTCAATCAATATGGGCATGGCAATGCCTTTTTACATAAAAACTCAAAATATACCCGTTAATTATCTTTTGTCAAAACCCATGTACCTGTCCAGGGGTTTTGTCCCATAGCCGTTAACTTAAGCATCCCGGTAGGGATGCAATAT
>NZ_AMZN01000089.1 GCF_000331535.1 Fulvivirga imtechensis AK7
GTTACGTCCGGGATGACGGAAGTGGGGAATTGGAATAATTATCTAACTATCAGCATGTAATAAAAACTTGTCATTGGTACCCAAGGAGGGATCTATGCAGATAGGGATCAAAGCTTAGCATCTGTATTTGCCAAATTACTTTACCCACTTTTCTATTCTCAGACTTACTTTAGTTTTGTTCTCAATATATCTATACCTGCTGACTTGCTGCATGGCATGTCACGGAAGTAATTGTCGAGCCAGTGAGGGGAGTCTATTTTAAAGGGAAGAAGTGCTAAGGTGAATAGATATCTTCCTACAGTCGAGATGACCACGCGATGAAGGGATGAGTTTTCAATAATTGTATCTTTTTACAGAGGCTCAAATCTCCCATTCATCATTGAGCAAACTGATAGCATGATGTGCTGTAAGGTCAAACTGGCAAGGCACCACAGAAACGTAGTTATTGGCGATGGACCATTCGTCATTATCTTCTCCTTTATCGAAATTAACAAAATTGCCAGCCAGCCAAAAATACCTTCTACCTCGTGGGTCATAACGCTGATCAAATTCTTCCTGCCATTTTGCCCTGGCCTGTCTGCATATCTTAATACCCTTTATCTTTTCCTTTTGTTTAGCCGGGAAATTGACATTCAATGCAACTCCCTTCGCCAGGCCTTTTTTTAGTACTGTTTCTGCTATTTTCTTAATATGCTCTCTGGTATGGTTAAAATCAGCATCAGAGGAATAATCACAAAGAGAGAAGCCAATAGCAGGCATACCCTCAATGGCTGCTTCAATGGCTGCTGACATAGTACCAGAGTAGAGTACGCTTATTGAGGTATTGCTACCATGATTAATACCACTAACCACCAGGTCAGGTCTGCGGTCCCTCAACACAAAATGTTTGGCAATTTTCACACAATCAGCCGGGGTGCCGGAGCATTCATAGGCAGTTACATCGCCAAATATATCTGTTTCCTCCAGGCGAAGGGTATTTCCAATAGTGATAGCATGCCCCATCCCGGATTGAGGGCCATCGGGCGCTACAACTATTACCTCACCCAATTCTTTCATCACCTCTACTAAAGTGCGGATTCCTTTAGAAGAAATACCATCATCATTTGATACCAGGATCAGTGGTTTTTTCATTTCTGGTCTAAAATATGTTTATTCAAAAAGAGAATTATAATAAGCGACAGTTTTCATCAGGTCCGGGCGCTTATCTGTTCGGATCTTATTGGCTTTTATAAATTTCTTTATCTCACCCGACTTTTTATTCATGATCCAGATAAGATCTTTCTTTTTACCTGAAAACTGATGTATGGTGCCATCAGACTTTAAAAAATAATGGGTATGCACCAATACCATGCGTGTGTATGACCCAGCCATAGAGTAGGGATAGTTACTCACCTGATACTCAACAGACTCACGACTTAGTACGCTCAATTCCTTGCCCTGAAGAAGTACTTCAAAGATAACGGGCGCCTTATAATTATTTTTAATCCCATAAGGAAGTACATAGAACTGCCGGTAACGATTGGAAAGGTTATCAAAGATCTCGAAGAAAAAAAGCTTTCTGGCCGTATATGTTTTTATAGTCTTTTGATCATGGCTAAACTGTACCAGGTCGGTCTCAAGGTTATACTTTACTTGTCCTTTCAGTGTATCTCCTTCCAAAAGGACTACCTTGCCATCATGCCACACTTCTGAGGGAAAAGTTTGCGCTGAGGCAAGCCCATAGCTAAAACATATCGCCAAAAAGAAAAATAAAAGTTTCTTCACTCGTTAACCTTTGTCTTTTAATATTTGGTGGCCCATCTTATCACGCTTGGTCATCAGATAGCTTTGGTTATGTTGATTGGGCACCATTTCTATTGCCACATTCTCCACTATTTCTAACCCGTAGCCGATGAGTCCGACACGTTTTTTAGGATTATTAGAGATCAATCTGATCTTATGAATATTCAGGTCCCTCAAAATCTGTGCCCCGATACCGTAGTCACGCTGATCCATTTCAAAGCCCAGTTTCAGATTAGCTTCTACTGTATCCAGACCTTCTTCCTGTAATTTATAAGCCTTTAATTTATTTACCAAGCCAATTCCTCTTCCTTCCTGGTTCATATAGAGAACCACTCCTTTTCCTTCCTTCTCCACCATTTGCATGGCACCATGTAGCTGGCCCCCGCAGTCGCATCGGCATGAGCCGAATATATCACCTGTTACGCATGAGGAATGTACCCTTACGAGCACCGGCTCATCCGGTTTCCACTCGCCTTTTATCAATGCCAAATGGTTATCTCCGGTATTGGTCTGCTCATAAGCCACCAACTTGAAGTCCCCGTATTCTGTAGGCATATGTACATTCTCAACCTTCCTTTGGATAAGGCTTTCCTTCTCTATACGATATTGTATCAGATCCTGGATGGAAACCAGCTTCAGATCAAAACGCTTAGCCACATGAACAAGATCAGGGAGCCTGGCCATGGAACCATCTTCATTCATGATCTCAACAAGTACCCCGGCAGGCCTGAACCCCGCCAATCTGGCAAAGTCTATAGCTGCTTCGGTATGTCCGGCCCTTCTTAGCACTCCTCCCCTTTTAGCTTTCAAAGGAAAAATATGTCCGGGCTTGCCCAGCTCCTCAGGGTTAGTTTCAGGATCGGCCAATGCTTTTATAGTCTTAAAACGATCGTGGGCAGATATTCCTGTGGTGCAACCATGACCGATCAGGTCTACAGAGACAGTAAATGGGGTCTCAAAGGTGGCTGTATTCCTGCCAACCATTAGTTCTAACCCCAGTTCTTCACAGCGATCTTCTACTAACGGCACGCAAATAAGACCACGGCCGTGGGTAGCCATAAAGTTGACAATCTCAGGAGTAATACATTCTGCTGCACAGATGAAGTCTCCTTCATTCTCCCTGTCTTCATCATCAACAACGATAATAACCTTACCGTTTTTCACATCTTCAAGGGCTTCCTCGATAGTATTGAGCTTAATTTTTTCCTGACTCATGAATGCTAGTAGTTTGGGCAAAAATAGGTCAATTTAGACCAGTAAAAAAATTTTCTTCTTCATCAACAAATATTAATCAGTACGTTCAGAAGTGGAAGCAAGTTGCCTCAAATACTGTCAACCATAACTTATACCTACATGCCAATTTTAAAGTATGTCAGAATAACCGACCTCAATCAGTCAAACTTGATACTTTTGATGGGATTAATTCGTGCTATTATTATGGTTGGGATAAGGATGATCAGGCTCACCACAATAAAAGTGAGTAAATTGAGCCCCAATACCACCTGCCAGTCCCACCCAATAGGAACATAGCTCATGTAGTAATCGTGCGGATTAAGGGGTATTACCTTAAACTGATACTGAATATAACAAAGCCCAAGTCCCAACAAATTGCCGATAAGCAATCCTTTCAGGATGAGCTGTATCCCATTATATGAAAATATACTTCGGATCAGCCTGTTATTGGCTCCAAACGATTTTAATAATCCTATCATTTGTGTGCGCTCCATAATGAGGATGAGGATAATAGAGATCATATTCACACAAACAACAAAAAGAATGATACCCAGAAATATATTTACCTGTCTGCTGATCAAATGCAACCAGTCAAATACCTGTACATATTTCTCTCTCACCGGCTCTACGTAAAAATCATAATCAACGATTTCTTCCAGCATTTGTTCGGCCTCACCGATTTTATTGGCATTGCTTATAAACACTTCCATGCCTCCGGCAATACTATCAGACCAATTGTTGAGTCGCTGGATCAGGCGAATGTCTCCGATAATGAATTTAGCATCGTAATATTCAGACAGATTGGTTTCATAAATGCCCACCACCTCTAATTTCCTTACCCGGGGTGGGTTTTGGAAAAAATGAACGATAACATCATCTCCAATGCTTAGTCTGAGCTTGTTGGCTATCGTACGGCTTAACAGCACCTCTTTTGAATATGTGCTGTCCTCAAAGGATATGAACCTGCCCTCAACAAGGCTGGTTTTAAATTTTTGCTGGTCAAATCTCTTACTGACGCCCTTAAAGATAATTCCCAAAACCTCTTCCTCCGTTTTGATCAAGCCGGCTTTATGACTAAACTCCTGTACATGTTTCACAAAGCCGTAGCTCTCATAATTATTGTAGAGTTCGTTGTCAAGAGAAATAGGCGACTCTTCATATGAATTACCCATGGTGTATTTAGTAATCTGGATATGAGAGCTAAAATTGTAGATCTTATCGGAAACCGTATTCTGAAATCCTTTCAGGATCAGGAAAGAGACGATCATAACAGCAAGTCCTATCCCAATACTGCCAATTGCTATTTTATGTATGGTCGAAGAAAAGCTGTTACCACTTTGGCTGGTAATTCTTTTGGATATAAAATAAGATAGGTTCAAGAATATCGTTTAAATTTATGTACTCTTATTACAACGCAAATTAAAGAATTAACAGTTGAACAGGCTTATTTTATTCATATCATTTTATTTATTCTTTTCCTCATGCAGCATCAGCCAGCCGGAAGATCCTCAGTTGCTACTGACAGGAGCAGAGCAAACGAATGAATATTTGCCTATGTTAAAGGGTAAGAAAATAGGTATGGTGGTGAACCACACTTCTGTGATAGGAAAAACTCACCTGGTGGATTCGCTCCTCAGTCTTGACATAAGAATTCAGAAAGTATTCGCCCCGGAGCATGGCTTTAGAGGTGATGCCGATGCCGGAGAAAAAGTGAAAGATGGAATAGATATAGCCACGCAATTGCCCATTATTTCTCTTTATGGCAATAACAAAAAACCCTCAGTGGAGCAGCTTCAGGGAATCGATCTGGTGATCTTCGATATCCAGGATGTTGGCACCAGGTTCTATACCTATATCAGCACTATGCATTATGTAATGGAAGCTTGCGCGGAAAATGATATTAAAATGCTCATCCTCGACAGACCTAACCCCAATGGCATGTATGTGGATGGTCCCGTGTTAAAACCCGAATTCCAGTCTTTCGTAGGATTACACCCGATACCAATCCTGCATGGATTGACAGTGGGTGAACTCGCTCAGATGATCAACGGAGAAGGATGGTTAAATAATAGCATCAAGTGTGATTTGAAGGTCATCCCTGTTAAGAATTACAGCCATGATGAAGATTATTCGCTACCGGTAAAACCCTCTCCTAACTTACCCAATGGCCTGTCTGTAAAAATGTACCCTTCGCTGTGTCTTTTCGAAGGCACCGTGATCAGTGTTGGTAGGGGCACTTACAAACCCTTTCAACAGATCGGTCATCCGCAGTTTACAGATATGGCACACCAGTTTACTCCGAAAAGCATCGATGGCATGTCCAAATATCCGCCTTATGAAGGGCAAACCTGCTACGGGATTAGTTTTGAGGATACCGATTTCGAAGGAGGATTCACGCTGAAATACATCATTGACTTCTACAAAAAGTATGGGGGGGAGGATTACTTCAATAACTTTTTTGACAAACTGGCTGGTACTGATCAATTAAAACAGCAGATTAAGAAAGGAATATCTGAAGAAGAGATCAGAAAAAGCTGGGCACCGGACCTGGAGCAGTATCGAAAGATGCGGGAGAAGTACCTTTTGTATGAATGATAGATCAATCGGCGGTAGGCAGAGGTAGTAGGCAAAGCTCCAGTAAAATATCATCATTGCGAGCTTGTAAATTTGGAAAAAATCCAAACCCAGAGTTGAAAATGCCATGAAAATTAACAAAACGGGTCATTCCGGGGAACGAGGAATCTTACCAAGTCCGTGGACGTACCTTCTAAATTAGTAAGATCCTTCCTGCGTCAAGGATGACAAGTTTTTATTACACGCTGATAGTCAACTGATTATTCAATTTATAACTCCGTCATCCCGGACGTAACGCAGTGAAGATCCGGGATCTCCTCGCTACTGGCGGTGTCCGGGCTTCAGCTTCTGCCATGGATCAGGGGATCCTGAATATTTTCTTCGCTGCTCTACGAAAATTTCAGGATGACGCGATTAGTTGCGATCTCTGTTTCCTCAGTTTCTTCTGTCGTAAATGATGGCAGCATAGTGTCATTATCCACAAAATCAACTGAAAGTTGTTGGATGCCTTAGGATGACTTTGGGAAGAGGGAGCACATACTGATAGATTGAGTCGTCACTTTGGGAAAGCCAATTAAATTGTTTGCAAAAAGAATAAAACCGCTAATCTTTGCAGCTCATCAACCATGAGAGCATGAAGGACCTGCGAATAATCTATATGGGCACACCGGATTTTGCCGTGCCGTCCCTGGAAATACTTATTGAAAATGGTTTTAATGTTGTTGCAGCGATCACCGCTCCTGACAAGCCAAAGGGTCGGGGACAAAAAGTGGCCATCTCTCCTGTTAAAGATTGTGCTGTAAAACATAACATCCCGGTCCTACAGCCAACGAATCTGAAATCGCCCGAGTTTATTAATGAACTGAGAAGCTACAATGCTAGTCTGCAAATCGTTGTAGCCTTTCGTATGCTTCCTGAGGCAGTCTGGAATATGCCGGAGATCGGCACTTTTAATCTTCATGCTTCCCTGCTACCGCAATACAGAGGCGCTGCTCCCATCAACTGGGCCATTATCAATGGTGAAAAAGAAACGGGGGTCACCACTTTCTTTCTGAAGCACGAGATTGATACGGGAAAGATCATCTTCCAGGAAAGGGAACCGATCAGAGAGGATGATACAGTCGGAGACCTGTATGCCAGGCTGATGCAAAAAGGTGCAAAACTGGTGCTGAAAACGGTGCAAGCCATCCAGCGAGGCGATTACCCCCAGATGGATCAGAATGAAGACCAGGAGCTAAAATCCGCACCAAAGATATTCCGGGAAACCTGCCAGATCAACTGGAATCAGCCAACCGACAAGATATATAATTTTATCCGGGGTCTTTCTCCTTATCCTGCAGCATGGACTGAAATCAACGGCAAAAACCTGAAGCTCTACCTGGTAAAGAAGCTGGCAATGAATAATGAATTAAAAGCTCTCTCTCCCGGTGACTATGCCTCTGATGGTAAAAAATACCTGCATTTCCACACGCAGGATGGAGGTATTGATGTAAAGGAGCTTCAGATCGAAGGAAAGAGAAAAATGGATATTGAGGAGTTTTTAAGGGGAAATAAAGTATAATATTTAACTGCTGAGCGAGCAGAGAAAAAGAGGGGGTCTTAAAAGTCGCCTTCTGACGTCCCCTGAACTTGATTCAGGATCCCCTGATTAGTTTCTGCTCATTTCCAGGGGATTCCAAATCAAGTTTGGAATAACGACTGACTTTTAAGCCCCCCTCTTTTAGAGTTTTATCACCTTCCCTTCCACAATAACAAAAACCTGGTCGTTCGCTAACGGTTTGATCATATGCATCCCTGTAAACTCTCCGAAAGCAGGTAACAATGCCTGTTGAGCTCCGAAGTAGAAGCATGGAAGCCGTAGTCCCTGCCTTCCTTTACCGCGCAGCTTCACACCAGGGTGAATATGCCCTGCAATATTATATTTTCCAGCAGGAACAGCCTCTAACGGCTCGTGAGATAAAATAAAATCGTCAATACATATCGGCTCGTTATGGACAACGAGTTGATGCTTCTGGTACTGATAGTCGCTCATGATATCATGGTTGCCCTGCACCAGTTCAAAAGAGATAGCCGGGAAATATCTTAATACCTGACCAAAAACTTCCCACTCGGGATTATAATGGCTATGAAAGAGGTCGCCCATAAACATCACCCGCTCCGGATTGATGCACTGCAACAGCGCTATCAGTCTCTCAATATTCTCGTCATTAGGTTTATGTGGAACCGGAATTCCGGACCTGCGGAAGTGATTGATCTTGCCCAGGTGCATGTCGGAGATCAAAAGAATTCTCAATGACTCCCAAAATACCGCTTTCTCCGGAAAAAGCACCAGTTTTTTATCTCCAACAAAAAATTCTTCGATCACTCGTTTGAATAGCTCAGATATTTCTTCCTCAAATTAACCGAAAAAGAAATACATCTCAAGATCGTTTAAGCGTTTTGATCTATCACTGCTTTCAACTGGTTAGTAGGCACTACTCCTGACTGCCTCCACTTCACCTGGCCATTTTTGAAAAGCATCAATGTTGGCACTCCACGAACACCAAAAGCAGCCGCAGCCTGCTGATTTTTATCGACATCCACTTTTATGATCTTGGCTTTATCGCCTATAGCAGCTTTCAATTCGTCCAATATGGGCGCCATCATCTGACACGGCCCACACCATGTGGCAAAAAAATCTACCAGCACCGGCTTGTCTCCATTGATCAATTCCTGAAATTTTGACATATCAATTCTTTGTTAATTTTAACTATTAACAAATTTAACAATAGAATGCCCCCCGAAGTGTGACTTTAGTTACAATCGTTAGTAGTTAGTCCTGGGTCATTAGTCTTGAGTACTGGGCCTCAAATATTGAGAAGATACACAATACCTTTCTTTTTTACTCAAGACTAATGACTAACTACTCACGGCTAACCTACAGGGTGCCTCCCGAAACCTGCTGAAGCAATTCGACTCCCAATCCCGGTTTATCGGTCACCGACATCCATCCATCTTTGATCTGAAATCCACCTGAAACAGCATCTACCACCAAGTCCAGGCTACCGTCAAGGTCGAGATATTTGGTGTTGCTGAAGCAAAGTGCGGTGTGTAACGCAGCAGAGATACTCACGGCACTCTCGTCATTACAGCCCCACATCAGGTCGGTACCGGAAACATCAGCTATCATAGCTATCTGACGTCCGGGGTAAATGCCTCCCGACTTCATGAGCTTGATATTGAAAATACCGCTCGCTCCGGGCGGTGAAGCCAGTGTAAAAGCATCTTTGGGTGAAAGCAGGCTTTCATCAGCGGCAATAATGGCTTTTATCGGATCAGGAAGTTGTTTGAGAAGCTGTATATCCATAGCTGGAGTAGGCTGCTCTATCAGTTCTATATCAAGTTTTCCAGTTTTGTCGTAAAATTTCTTCAGCGCAGCCACATCATATCCCTGGTTGGCATCGACACGTACGATCATCTGGTTTCCATAGACCTCACGAAGTTTGACCATACGTTCTATGTCTTCATCGACATCTTTTCCTGTCTTCACTTTCAACACTCGGAAACCCATTTCATAATATTCCTGTGCTTCCTTCAGCGTGTCCTCCACATTCTTGATCCCGATGGTCACTGAAGTGGCCATGCTCCTGATCTTCTGTCCTAAAAACATAGCCAAAGGTACGCCCAGGTGCTTGGTGAATGCATCATGAATAGCTATGTCCAATGCTGCTCTTGCAGCCGGTGTTTTAGGAAAATTTCGCACCACCTCGTCCAACAAGCCATAAAATTCCCGAATATCCCGCCCTATGAGAAACTCCAGATTTTCCTCTGAAAGCGTATTTAGTGTATCATCTAACGACTCCCCCACTACCTGCTGACTGGGATTTCCTGCTCCGAGGCCAAAAGTACTATTTTCAAGATTCAGCTTTACAAACACACAATCCACATCATCTACCGTTTTGAAGGCAATGGTATAGGGTCTGGTATTGCCCAGGTTCATCCTCCAAACCTCTATCGACTCTATTTTCATATTATATAATTTTTAGTATTGAGTCCCGAATCCCCAGTATCGAGTGTCGTAGTCTTGAGTTCCTTCGAAAATCTTTACTCTATACTCAGGACTAGAGACTAAATGACTCTTATTCATGCTTTTACTAATCGTTGTTTAATCAATTCCACAAGACCGCTTACCCCATCTTCCATAGGACATATCACCGGCAGTCGGCTTCTCTTCATAATGTCCGCCCGGCTGTCTTCAATTTGCTGTGTAGACATTTTAGAAGTATTCAGTGTAATTGCCCAAGTATCTGCACCCAGTAATTTGATGATCTCCTTGTCCTTAAGCACATCAGGAATGGTAGCCGGAAAACTTTCCAGGTTATTGTATCGCTCGCGCACCGGATGGTGCTGAAGAATAACACCATCCAATCTTCCGGAAATGATGAACTCCGAACCGCAAGGCCCTCCGGGGTTGAGCAGGCTGGCCTGTCCTTCAACCAGGATCACCTCAGGCTTTTCATTTTCCCAGCAGCTATGGATAGCATGCTCGATCTCACCTGGAATAAAATCATTAGGCGTGGCGTCAAAGATAAATCCATATTTAGAGCCCTGCAGCCATCCGGTCTGGCCGGTAAAGATCATCTCAGCCTTTACCCCAGCCTCGTTGAGAGCATTGGTGAGCAATCTGGCCGTTGTTCTCTTACCCATCGAGCAATCTGTACCTAAGACACCGATCTTCAGACAATCCACTTCCAAAATTTTACCCTTCCAGAAATGAAGATCATTAAAGGCTTTGGGCTTTCGGATATCATAAATGAGAACATCATTTTTTATGGCCAGGGCCTGTAGTTCTTCAATATCAGATAGCGGCTGGTGCAGCCCATTGACAATGCTCATCCCCGCTTCAAGAGCATCTTTAACTACCGGGTAGAGGCTCTCTGGCAGCCTGCCGCCTTTTGTAGCCATGCCTATAACTGCATACTTTGGCCTATCACCAACTTTATTAAGCAGTTCCTGAATGGATGCCACGACAGGAATATTCCGCGCTTTTCCATCCACCACTTTTCCTGCATCCTGCCCTGCCAGCTTATCATCGATCACTCCCAGTATATCAAATCGTTTTGACTCGCGGATCAGTCCATGAGCCGTTTTGGCATGGATGGTTTCCAGGAGACCCCCGGTTATTATGCAGGCAGTTCCTCCCAACTGCTGATCTGCAACTTGTAGATCTATCATATCTTAACTTTTGTTATTCATCAAATAGTTCAATTACCCGGCCATTGATCACTGCGTATCTCACCACATCGCCTTTGCTTATCAGGAAATTCGCTTCCTGCCCAAGATCAGGTGCAACCAGAATATCCTGTGCTGCAGGCACGATGCTGATGGGTAATGTAGCACTGATCTTTGCGTCAGGTATTTGCTTCACCTTCACCGCTGTATAGCCTGCCTGGAGCCACTCACGGGCACGTTCTTCTGTAATGGCGCTTACCTCTACCACAGGCGGATATATCTCACCCGGGATGATCTTCATTCCACCGGCATCCAGTTCTTCATATCCGTAGAAGGTCGAGAGGTCACCCATATCGTCAATGGAGCTTTGGTGGTAGGTCTCACCTTCTTGTGTTCTTTCGGAGTTAAATATTCCGATGTCCATTGTGTAGTACTTTCCGTTTCTAAAAACCTGTCCGTTGCGAACCAATAGATCATAAAACTTTCTGTCATTCTCAGGGATCCGGTAATAAGCATTTAGCGGCATGTTTTGGTACCTGCTTTCAGCGATCTCACTCAGCGCATGCAGGATGGCTACAAAATTCATTTTCACCAGCTCCTTTTTCTCCGGGTCTCCGGGGTATCCTCCGGATTCGATCAGGATTGTATTGGTACCCCATTTTTGCATGTTGTCACCAAAGGCACGTGGTTCGAAGGCATCATCGTACCTGCCTATCCTTCCGGGAATGTATTCCTGGAGCACATCATTCATCGAAACGATCAGTTTCATGGCTTTACCCCGGCCTTCGTTCACTTCTTTTTCATAGTTGTAAGCCGGAGCTAAAAATGAAATTGACGCCGTTTTGCCGGTGCGGTAGGCATTGTAATGCTTGCTTTGGTCATGTAGATTAAAACCGAACTCAGGCTCGTATTTGTCCCGGGTTTCCTTCAATATCCGTGCTTCAGGGGAGATCAATCGTAATGCATCGCGGTTAAGGTCAATGGAAAGGGCATTCCGTCTTTTAAAAACCTCAGCACCATCAGGGTTGAGCATCGGGATGATATACAGTGTTGTTTCCTTAAGTATCTTATCTTTAAAAACATTTAAGGCATCATCAGAAGCAAGGAAGTTGAATATTTCAAACAATGCACGGGTAGCCGTAGATTCATCACCATGCATTTGCGACCATAGCAACACTTTAGTTGCGCCCTCTCCAGCTTTTACCAGATTGATCTCTCTACCTTCCACGGATTCTCCCAACTTAGACACTTCGAATCCTGGCAATGATTTGGATTTTTCGATAAATGGCTCGATATCCTTTCGTTTTATCCTTCTATAATCCAGGGCCGGGACGTGATAGTGTTGATAGTTTTGATAAAGGTTGGGGTGTAATGTTTCAGAAACCTTTAACACTTTGTCATAATTCACCATAAATCGCGAAAAGTCAGGGTGAAATAGCCGCTTTCTGTTCAATTCATATTGATATATGAGCTGCCCCAGGTTTTTCATGAACGGGAAGGCCACCTGTTCGTACTCATACTGCCCGTCATTGTAAATTTCATTTTCATTAGTGTGAATGACTGCAGAAAGCATGAACTCCACTTTATTTTTGTTATCAACGATATAAGCATTGTCGATCATGTAACCATATGCCTGACCTATTTTATTAAAAATTCGGATATGCTTTGGAATAGCCGCTTTGTCATTTCCATACATGAGGAATTTGCTATATGCATCATAATATTCTTCCGAAGGATATTGCGGCCAGGTCGTCTCCGAGGGCAACTGCGACATATACTGATAGAGAAACTGGTAATCTTCCTCTGTAAGGTCAAATGTGTGCTGTTGATCTTTGTATCCAGGAAACACAACTGCCCTGAGCATCAACTGCAACTCATCAAGCGGTATGAAGTTTTTATGAGTAAACTCCATGGGGCTTTCAACCAACTCTTCCCCACTGATGTAACCCTTGCCTTTTAGCACCTCGCCTTTTAGTGGCAGCGGATCAGGATTGCGAACCATAAGCTGCTCATGAAGTGTAGAATCGCCTGCCACAAACCGCACAGGGTTGGTATGGCGGTTCTCCTCTTCATTCAGAAAAATGGACAGCCGGTGAATGATCCTGGAATCGTCATAGCCCTTTGCTTTCAGTTTATTGTTGACCTCCTGCTGTCCAACGAACTCGTACAATCTGTTGTAGGCATCGTTGTCGCTAACGATAAAAAGCTTTTTGATGTAGTGAGCAATGGCTGGCAAGCCTGTGGCTGCTGTAGAGTCCTTCAGAACGGCTGTTTGACCGGAGTAGGCACTATCCGTGAGCATTGCAGCATATTTATCGACACCTGGCACCTTCATTTTATTCAGCTTCTCTAAAGCCATAAAAGCCACTGGCATTTTTACCGTACTGGCCGGGTAGAAATATCGATCAGGATCAAAATTGTAGTAAAAAGACTGAAAAGAAGGCGCATTGTTGCTATCCCGGTTGATCTGTGTATAGATGATCTGCACCTCATATTTGTCTTTATTCTTAAGGATATCCTGGAACTGATCGGGATGTGTTTTCATCAGGTTCTCCAGCAGGCTCTCATCTTCCTTTACCGACATCATTTCGGGGCTACAGTGTAATAATGTTAAACTCATAATGGTCCAGATCTTTGGCATCCAGTTCTTCATTGTGCATTCATTTAGTATTGAAATGGACAAGCTCGAAAACCGAAGTCGGAAGTTGCATTACTCACGACTTCTCTTTTTTGCCTACCACTTTTGTCGACTACCGATTTCATCTTAGCCTGTCCGATCACTATCGTTGGAATAAGTTTAGAATGACTAAAGTTTATCCTCATACTATTTTTCTCCAGGCGCTTTTTTCAATGCTTTATTTCCAATGGCTTCATGCAGCCGGTCGATAAATTCTTTTCCTACATCATCTTTGTCCGTTAAATAGTCAGGATCCTTTTCTTTCCATAACTCATGACCGATGAAATTTTTGTATTGATCATGCCCGATAAGGTATTCGATACTGTATTTTTTAATAAGGTAAGCAATAAGCGCCTTATTTGCTTCAAATTGTGCTTCGGTCAATGGATACTCATGGCCGTCCGCCACATTTTCAATGCCTATAGCACAGTAGTTAAGACCTATTACGTGTCTCGCAAATGTTGTTTCCGGCAATAATTGATAGATAGTGCCGTCCCTATCCACTAGAAAATGTGCTGAAACATTGAGGCTACCTGCACTTTGGATATCGGCTCTTGTACCGGGAAGAACCGGTGGATAAAACGCATCAAAAGACTGCTTCAGGTCGGGGTAGGCTGTCCAGTGTACGACTATTATCTTAGGGTCTATTTTGGCTGAGTCAAGCTCCATACCATATCGCTCCCGAATGTACTCCAAAGAAAGTCGTTCCCTTTCATGATTGTAAATGATAGGCTTTTGGACGATCCTGGGTTCAGACTGGCAAGCTATCAACAGGAAAACAGCCAGCCACTGTTTTTTAAAGTTCTGGCTGATCAACTTCATATTACGGCTCCCTCCAGCAGTTTTATAGTTCCTTTGTCCGCATCAATTTGTGCCTTCAATCCTATAGGAACCGTAAATTTTTTCCCGATGTGCCCTATCATGGCGCCGCTGTAGGCTGGGATCCCCAGTGGTTTGATGTAATGATCGATCACCTCCTCCAGTGTTAGTGAGCCGTAGCCGTCACCCGGATGACACCGGGTACACCTGCCCATTACAAAGCCACTCAGTTCGTCAAATACTCCGGCCAGTTTAAGTTGCGACATCATTCTGTCCACAGCATATATCTTCTCCCCCACCTCCTCGAGGAATAGGATCTTATTCTTCCAGTCTGGAAGATAGCCTGACCCCACAAGACCCGCAAGCACAGACAGATTACCTCCAGCCAGCACCCCTAGAGCTTGACCAGACGCAATCGTCCGTGTGCGGTTTTCAACCTGAACCAGTTCATCTTCACCCTTTGGTGGATTTTCCAGCAGTACGGGTCCTCCTTCAAAGAGTATTTTTTTGAAATATTCCGAAGAAAAAGTGTTCCATTCCGAGGTAGCCACCGGCCCATGAAAGGTAATGAGTCCCGTTTTGGCATAAATAGCCAATAAAAAAGCTGTAATATCGCTATAGCCTATGAAAATCTTCGGATGAGCAGCAATAGCCTTGTAATCTAACTTATCCAGTATCCTGGCAGCGCCTGATCCTCCCCTCAGGCAAACAATGGCTTTTACAGCATCATCTCTGAACATTTGATTGATCTCTTCGGCCCTGTCTTCATCCTTTCCCGCCAGATGTCCATACCTGTCGAATAAATGCTTCCCCAGCTTCACCTCCAGGCCAAGCGCCTCAAGTATTTCTATAGCTACTTCATAGGGCTCGCTCTCATAAATAGCTCCTGACGGACTGATCAGCCCTACAGTATCCCCCTCTTGAAGCCTTGCCGGTTTAACGTGTTTAGCAAATTGGTCATTTCTTGACCAGCCAGGGGCATTTGCCCCTGCAAAAAACCACAATGAAGCAGGCACCGCTGCCAATTGCTGAACAAACTTTCTTCTGGATGCAGACATTCTACAATTTAATGATGAAAAGGGAATTAAATTACGCATAGAGTAAATTTAACCCCTTTTCTCTATCACACTCACTTATTTATTGAACAGACAATTCAATTTTTTCAACCTGAGGAAACGCTTTAGCAGAGCGAAGCTCGACAAAGATGGTAACCTTAGCACCAGCCGGTACAGTATAGTCGAAGGTCCGAACAACCTCCTCGTCTATTGGCGCATTATTTTCATCCATAGAACTGATCTCCGTTCGACTTCCACCGTCTATCCGCTGCAGGAAAGTCACTGACGCTATAGGATCTTCACTGTAGTTGACATAAGAAAGTGTGATCTCCACTGTCTCCCCCACTACAGGATTATTATTGTCTACTGTAAAATCTACATTAGTGGCATAAGCTTCACCCACCACTGAGTGGCCAGGGAGAACGTCATTTTCATCACAGGCTATAATCGTTAGCAACATCCATGCTGCGATAAAGTATATTCTTTTATAGTTATTCATCATTATTGAAAGTTTATTTTCATATTTCTGATCTCTGATTTCCGATTTAATATTTCAACTACTGGTCCCACCACAAGCGATCCAACAGCGTCACATCTGGCACATTCTGCCTGTTTCTTTGTGTTTCCGAATCAGGATAGATCAACCTGCGAATAAACTCTCCCCCCAATTCAGGGTTAAGATTAGCAGGTACAGTCATATCAGCATATTGGTAGTCAAACCTTCTGGCATCTACCCAGGTTTCAGGGTGCAAGAACATGGCGATGTACTTCTCCTTCAAAATCAGAGCACGTGTAAGCGAACCAGCGCCCACTGCTACTTGAGGATCAGTCAGATATACCTGAATATCAGCATTGTCTACACCAAGTTTTTCCATATGAGCCTCAATACCATCCAGGTATGACTGGTAAGCCCTGGCTGGATCACTGCTTAGCGCTGCTTCGGCTTCTATGAACTTCAATTCAGCATAAGTTATTACCTCTATGGGCGATGTACGGCTGGAATAGTAAGTTCCCTCTACCAAAGTAGATCTAGCTCCTTGTTCCGGAGCATCTCCCCGCCCTGCTCCATTCTCTGTTCCTATAAATTCACCCCCATTGGTAGTACCGAACATGAAAGACATCCTGGGGTCAACCACTCCATATGTGGTACCATCCATGGCCTCTATCAACTGTTCCGATATCCATCCACCCAGTATCAGGCTGGCATTGCTAATGGCCACACTGGCCCAGGGGTTCACCTGCTCGGCAAAATAACTCACCGTTGCATCATCAGCATTACCGGTATAGCTACCCTCCACCTGATTGAGTATAGCAGTTGGATCGTAATCCCCCGTTTCACTCAAATGTAACAGGTATCTCGCCTTTAATGCATGCGCTGTTTTAATCCAGAGGTCGATATCACCTTCGTAAATAAAGTCGTCATTCTCAACTTCATAAGAGAAGTTGCCACTTTCCAGATCCTGAATGCCATCGTCCAGCAACTGTTGGATCACGTTGTAAAGTCCATGATCGGTGTCGTAGGCAGGTGTTAGCGTTTGGGCAAAAAAGGCTTCTGTATAGGGAATATCCCCCCAAAGATCAACCGTGATACCCAAATTAACAGCCTTTAATATCTTGGCTATACCGGCATAGTTAAATGCCTCCAACTCCTCGGCTTGTAGCTCCAGGTCGCTAAGGTCAGTCATTACATCGTATAGTTCAAACCAAGTCTGGTCAAAAGCCACTGGCTCCTGAGTGTCAGTAGCGCTCGCGGCATTAGGCGATGCCAGGTATTGTACATAATATGAAGTAATAAGTCCGGCATTTTGAATATTGTCACCGGTTTCGAAGCTTGTTCTGGCCAATAAACCCGACAGCGGAGCCACAGACGGATTATTCGGATCCGTATTGATATCGAGATAGTCGTCACAACCCAGGGCGGTCAAAGCGACCATTGCCCAGGCTACAAAATGTCTTTTATATGTTCTCTTTTCCATGGTCATTGCTTTAAAGTGTTAGATTCAAAGTGAAGAAGTAACTTCTCACTCCCGGATAGCCCAGTCCGGTAAATGCAGTAGCATTTCCTCCTGCCCCCGCACTAAATGATTCGGGATCATACCCGTTCCAGGGGGTGGATAAGATAATATTGTTGGCTGAAGCGGAAACATTTACCCGCTGGAAAGGAGTTGAGGAAATGATAGATGCCGGTAAATCATAACCCAGCGTAACATTTCTTAATTTGATATAGGACGCATCCTGAACAAAGTTCTCAGATATTCCCCGGTAGGCATTCCTGTAAAATCCGGCCCCATAATCCACATAATCCGGACCCAACCCCTGTCCGAGCCATACCTGCTGTGTATTAGCCGATCCATCCGCCAATCGACCATCAAAAATTACCATCTGATTCCTGTTGGTAGAGTAGTCAAGCATACCAAAGGCAGAATAGAAGTTATCATACTGACTGAATTGGTCGACACCATATCGTGCATCAATCAAAAGTGACAGGCTCAGCCCTTTATAGGTAAAGGTGTTAGTCATGCCTGCAGTCCAATCCGGCATGGCATTACCCAGAATCAGTTGATCACCATTTGCCACAGGAAAACCATCACTGCCTATCAACAGCGGCAGGTCTCTGTCAAGAATAGTTAAATCTTCGGGTTTGCCATTGGCATAATACCTTTCATAGCTTGTGCCATACAGGTTGCCATATGGATCGCCTTCGATCAGGGTCATAGTTACTGAACTACCAACATAGCCGAACTGGCTACCCACCACAATGGATTCAATGCCTTCCCTGATATCTACCACAGTGTTTTTGTTTTTGGTGAAATTCAACCTAACATTCCAGGTAAAGGCGTCATTTCTAATAGGAGTGCCGCTAAGCACCAGTTCAACGCCCTTATTCTCAAGCTCTCCGGCATTGGTGATTAATCGAGTAAAACCGGTTCCATTCGATACCGGAACGGGAATAATCTGATCTTTACTGTTGGACTTATACCAGGTAAGGTCTATTCCCAGTCGATTTTGCAGGAAGTTAGCTTCTAAGCCGAACTCTATTGATGTTGTTCTTTCTGGCTTAAGGTCTGCTGAACCCAAGGTATTTGACCGGGTATAACCTAATTCACCATTCAACGGAAAGCCATCTGCAGATGTGTATGTAATTGCTGTGGAGTAGGGCTGAGCATCTTTGCCAACCTCAGCATAAGACGCCCTAAGTTTGCTGTAGGAAACAAAGTCCGGCAAATTGAGCAATTCATCAAATACAAATCCAAGGCTCACAGAAGGATAAAAGAATGATCTGTTTTCTTTTGGCAACGTTGAAGACCAGTCGTTTCTTCCTGTAATATTCAGGTAAAGGAAGTCGTCATAGTTCAATGTCAGATCACCATAAACACCGACTAATCGCTGTTTTCGGATGATTTCCGAAGTAAGTTGTTCCGTTACATTGCTCAGGTGGTAAAACCTGGGGATAACGAATTCATTTCCTCTGGCTACAATAGTATTTCTATCACGGTCGAATACATCATGCCCCAGTCGCAATGAAGCTGAAAATCGTTCTGTAATATCTCTGCTTACCGTTAAATTCAAAGTAGAATTAATATCCCTGCTGTTGATCCTTGTCTGCTCAATAAATCCAGTACTGCTCAACGGAAATTCATTTTCAACACCTAATGGTCCCGGCAAAATCTCCGTGCGCTGATCACTGTAATAATCCGATCCAAGTCTGTACATGATGTTCAGCCACTCCAATGGCTTGTAGTTAACATTCACATTACCTATTATCCTATTGACATCATCTTCATAAGTCCAGTATCGCGCAGTATAGAGTGGATTGGAATTACCGTAAGTCTTCTGTGTACCATCTGGATTGAGGTAATCGGTAGCATCTTGCGTAAATGCCCAGTACATCAGTGTTTCCATGATCCTGTCGTGAGGCACCCGGTCGCCACCTGATTTGGCATAGTTTACCGACCCGGTGATGTCCAGTTTTTCATTGAGATTCACAGTACCGGAGAGCTTCACAGCAGTTCTGTCCCAGGTGCTGAATGGAATCACGCCTTCTTGCTGAAAATTTGAAACCGATGTAAAGAACGTAGCATTTTCGCTGCCTCCGGAGATACTTACATAGTTATCATATTGCTTCCCGGTTTGCATTACGCTTTTGGTGTTATCATAATACACATATTCCGGATCGATGATCCGACCTGCTGCTATAGGCGCTCCCCAGCTTGGCCAGAAACTATCATTGCTATAGTCTCCTGAAAAACCTTGTCCGAATCCTTCCTGGAATTGGGGGTATTTATTGACCTCCTCAAAACCAATGGAGCTTTTGATATTCACCACCATTTTTCCTGCTTTCCCCTTTTTAGTAGTGATGATGACCGCTCCGTTAGCTGCTCGCACACCATAGAGGGCGGTAGCGGCAGCGCCTTTCAGAATGGATACAGACTCTACATCATTTGGATTGATATCCGCGGCCCTGTTACTCAGCCCCCGTGGTGTTCCATTCGATTCCACTGTTGAATTGTCGATGGGTACACCGTCCACCACAAAGAGCGGCTGGTTGTCAGCACCAGGATCAAGAGAGGTAAGCCCGCGGATGATGATCCGTGAGCTCATACCGGGCGCTCCTCCCGAGTTGGTGATCTGAACGCCTGCTACCTGTCCCTGCAGGGCGTTGACCAGATTGGCCTGTTTGGTTTTTGTTATATCATCGCTACTGACCTCTTCTACAGCATAACCCAAACCTCTTTTTTCCTGCTCAATACCAAAGGCTGTAACCACCACTTCATTGAGCTGGGTAATGTCCGGCTGTAATTGATAATCGATAACGCTCCGCCCCTGAACGGGCACTTCTACGGTTTCATAACCTATAAAAGATATCATTAGAGTAGTAGCGCCTGATGACATCTCGATAGTATAATTACCGTCAACATCTGTAACTGTTCCCACTGTAGTGCCTTTTACCACGACTGATGCTCCCGGCAAAGGATTCCCGTCTTCAGCGGTAATCTTTCCAGTAACAGTCTGCCCCTGGCCATAAGTGACATGGCAAGCGATACAGACTATAACAAAGCTTAAAAGTGTAAAAATCTTCTTCATATAGTATTGGTTGGTTGACCGTGACATATTTAACAGGGGCAGACTGGAATTAAAAACGGTCAGATCTTATTTATAGAAATTCATAACTTACTGACAACAAAATCGTTAACTCTATTAAGCGTGTCAAATCCTGGTCAAATCATTGGAATAACCATTGACGAACCTTTGACGAACCTTTGATATCCACTGAAATAGCAGTAAGTTTCTATAAATTTCTGTCACCAAAACCAACATGATCCCAAAGAAAATACGTACGGAAATCGAAAATTCCTCAGTGATTACCAACATCATAGGCATTAAAAGTACAGCACATGATTGGCAAAATTTTACCCGCACCACCTTTGAAAGGATAGCCAGAAGGATCAACCAGGAAGTGACCAGAAAAGTGATTGATGCCCCTTTTCTGGTGAAAGATTTCCTCTTGTTCGGTGAGCACGAATTTGATAACATCCTGTTCAAATACAAACTGAAGAACATCGAAGACTTTATTGAGCACCTGAAAGGCATGAACCACCAAAAGCCGTACAGTTGGATCAGTGGAAAAACGCTACAGGGCTACTGGAATGGAGGCGATGCAAAAGATAAAAAGCTTAACGTACTGCTCACCTTCCTCGGGGTCAACCTTCAGGATTGGGATGATTGGAAAAACCACAGAGAAGAATCTGTAAACCCCGCTACAAATGCTTCTTCAAATAAACTGAATGATACTCTTTGGCTGCTGAGAAAGCACTTCGTTGGCCACTATTACCGTTATTACCAAAAAACAGATAACAGCCCTGTTCTCATCAAAACACCTTTTATCATCAGAGAGGACCCCAAAGACATAGTGGTGGTGGAGACGAAGACCATGGGGCACCAGTACAAAAGCGCCTATATGATCATCAGAAATGGTGCGTTGTACATTGAGTGTGAAAATATGGACTGGAACGAAAAGGAAAGCTATATTTTTAACATTGGCTTTGAAACCAATGCGCAGGTGATGATCGGGGTGTCCAATACCCTGAACCGAAAAGGCCAGGCCATCGCTATTAAAAATGTGCTTGTAAAACAAAATCAGCCTTTCGACTACCATACAATGTCGGGCGTAGAGGTCCCCTTTGAGCACCGGTTTGATCCATCTTCCGAAGAAGCCAGGGTGGTATCATTTTTTAAAAATGGCAGCAATATTATTACTACACCTTACTGTTATACTCTGGAGGAGTTGAGTTCGCTAGCGAGTGATAAGACCAGCGGTGTGTTTGAGGGTAAAACTTAATTCAAGCTTCTGAACCACGTTATGAACATAAAAATGAATAAATAGGTTAAGTTCTTATAATCTTGTTATATTCAAATAAATGATGTGCTACAATGATAACAATTATAAAAAGAGGAACCCCAATCGAAAAAATGAAGCAGCTTCTAAATGAAGCTTTTTCAAAAACACCTAAAAAAAATATAAAGAAGTATGCAGGTGTGCTTAAAACAGATATTGACCCTCTTGAATATCAAAAACAAATGAGAAATGAATGGGACTAGACTTTTTGTAGAACAAATATTTTATTGTATTTCCTTAAAGGCGATCCCGAAGTGGTTGAAATAATTTCTGATAAGGACTTGACCATTTCTTTTGTCACCGAGCTTGAGCTGCTATCATTTCCTAAATTAACAAATGAATCGGAAGCTGACATTAAAGGCTTGCTTAACAACTGTACCATCATTGAACTTAAACAGGAGATAAAGGAATTAACTATTGAGTTTCGGAAACGGTACAGGTTAAAACTCCCCGATTCAATAATCGCTGCTTCTGCCTATTTTCACAAACTGCCATTAATAACAGCAGATAAAGAGTTTCACAAATTGGAAGAGATGAATATCATCTTGTACGAAAATGAATAATATTTTCTGACAGTTCTATGGCCGATTGTTGATAAAACATGAGGCCTTATAAATATTACTTGCATCTGAAGATTTTTGAACCACAGGCTTCAAACTCAATCATCAAACTGCAACTGCATCCTCTTTACCCTGTCTTCAAGTTTTTCCGAGCTCAATTTTTCACGCATTCTGTCCACCATTATCGGGAAGGCAAAGGGAGTAGGCTTCGTAGGTTCGGTAATGATGATCTTCTGGTTATTGATCCTTTCCAGCGCTTTTCGCATACGGGCTTCTTCAAGTTGGAAATCCATTACCTCCTCATAAGCTTGCAATAGCAACAGGTTTTCAGATTCATAGTCATTGAAGACATCAAAAAACAGTTGTGATGAAGACTGCAAATGCCTGTCCTTGATCTGGTGGCCGGGGTAACCCTTGAAAACCAGACCGGAAATAGCGGCGATGTCGCGAAATCTTCTTCTCGCCATCTCCACACTGTTGATACTGGCCTGGATGTCGCGCCAAAGGTTGTCGGGCGACAATACATCGGTTTCTATCGCTTCGTAGATAGGTATTTCCTGATCGGAAAGCAGCTCAAAACCATAGTCGTTCATGGCTATGCTAAAGGTGATGGGCGTGATCTGCGCCAGCCGGTGAGCCAGAAGCGCTCCCATACCTTCATGCACTGCACGTCCTTCAAACGGATACATCACCACATGATAGCCTTCACGGCTTTTGAAATATTCAATGAGGAATTCATTTTTTGTCGGCAGGTGCGAACGCCTTTTTTGCAGATCCATCAGCGGCTGAAGAAAATTCAATTCCACATCTTCTTTCTCTCCTTTTCGGGTCACATCATGAAGTTTCTTTCTCAACATTACCGACATCTGGGATGACAGCGGCATTCTGCCACCCTGCCACGAGGGCACTGCTTTGGCTTTCTTTTTGGTATTCCTCACCTGCACCACCATCTCTTTGATCCGCACCAGCTCCAGGTTGCGCCCCGCAAACCAAAAGACATCTCCCGGAGATAACCTGGCAATAAACCATTCTTCGATAGTTCCGATGTATTTTCCGCTGACATATTTCACCTGGAGAGAAGAATCACTCACAATAGTACCGATGGACAGCCGATGTCGCATGGCTACCATCCGATTCTTCACTTTATAAACACCGTCCTCTATTTCTACTTTCCGGTATTCATCATAAGCAGTAAGCGCTGCACCCCCGGTGGTGACAAACCTCAGTAGCCACTTCCATTCTGCGTCTGTTACACTGCTGTAGCTAAAAGTGCCTTTTATTTCCGGGTAAATTTCATCCTGCCTAAAACCATCCGAAACAGCCAGCGTCACGAGGTACTGGATCAGCACATCGAAGGAGCGGATGTAGGGGATCCTGTCTTCCACCAGACCAATGGCAATGGCTTCTCGTAACGCAGCCGCTTCTGTTAGTTCCAGAGAATGCGTGGGTACAAAATAGATCTTACTCAATGCTCCCGGCTGATGTCCGCTACGGCCCGCCCGCTGCATGAAGCGCGCGACCCCTTTTGGGCTTCCAATCTGAATAATGGTCTCCACAGGGCGGAAATCCACCCCAAGATCAAGGCTGGAAGTGCAAACTACTGCCTTCAACTGTTCGTTATGCAATGCATCCTCCACCCAATCCCGGAGTTCGCGACTGATAGACCCATGATGCATAGCCATTATACCTGCCAGCTCCGGAGCCTTATCCAGTAGCCTTTGATACCATATTTCAGCGAATGACCTCGTATTGGTAAATATAAGTGTACTTTTACTGTTCTTGATGATCGGTATCACCTTATCGATCAGGTTGGTGCCCAAATGACCGGCCCAGGGCAGCTTTTCCACCGTGTCAGGCAGCACAGATTCGACCTCGATCGCTTTCTTAATGTCTGACTTGATAACCTTATACTTTCCCCTGACATGCGATGAGCCCAACAACGCCTGCAAAGCCTCATCCATATTGCCGATCGTAGCTGATATGCCCCAGACCTTAAGTTGCGGACATACTGTTTTTAATCTTGACAATGCCAGCTCCATCTGAACGCCCCTTTTAGAGCCCATCAACTCGTGCCATTCATCACAAACAACGGCTCGCAGGTTCTCAAAAAATTTGGCGTATCCCTTTTGTGCGAGCATTAGCTGAAGACTTTCCGGAGTGGTGATCAAAAATTCGGGAGGACTTTTCTTCATTTTCTCTCTTTCGGCCGAAGATGTATCGCCAGTCCTTAATTTTACATGCCAGTCGATTCCCAGGCCGTCCACAGCCTTTTGTGCAGAGTTGCTAATTTCCCTGGCCAGCGCCTTAATGGGTGTTATCCAGATGGCGCGCAAGCCATGTCCAGCCCGTGACTTTTTAGTAGCTCCGGAAGCAGCCTGCTCGTTCAGAAATTCAAGGAGAATGGGCATGACCAGCGAGTAGGTTTTACCGCTACCAGTAGGTGCATTGACAAGCCCGTGATAGCCGCTAAGATAGGCCTCCCATGCCTCCTGTTGAAAGGTAAAGGGCGTCCAGCTTTTGCTAGCAAACCATCTTTTGGCAATATCTGTCAATTCAGCATTAGTCATACCCTTCTAAGTTAACGCTAGTTTTGTAATAATTTGTTTGATACGTTTTTTTCGTTTGTAACCAATTAACCACAGAGGACGCTGAGAAGAAACAAGATTTTCAACAATGACAGTAGTAAGTAATTCATAAAAATATTAACATTGCAGATTACCATTATGATAAAAAATGAAATTATTAGTTTTATCTTTTTCTGTTATTTACTTTTCTCATTGCACCTTTTCACAAGCCCAGAACACATCCTTTGCCTTAAAAGGAGGGCTTAATATTGCCTCCGTAAGCGGGCTGGACAATAATCGTTCCCGAGCCGATTTTCTGCTCGGATTTGCTGCCAACCGTCATTTTACATCGGGTTTTTCCCTTCAGCCTGAAATTTACTATTCTAATCAGGGCGCAATGTTCAAAGACAGCGAAGTAGAGTTAAAATATCAATACCTGAATATGCCGCTGCTATTGAAAATGCATTTTTCAAAACTGCATGTATTTTTTGGCCCGCAAATAGGGCTACTTATCACAGCTAAAGAAAAAAATAATAGTGAAACGACAGACGTTACGGCATCAATTGACAACATTGATGCTTCAGCAGCCATAGGTTTTGGCCTTTCTGTTTCTCAACACCTATCCTTTGACCTTCGATATATTCACGGGGTTCATGATATACGAAAAAACTACAATAAAACAGGCAGAGCGCTTTACCATAAAGTTTTTCAATTAAACATCTTTTACTCAATAGGAAAAGGAAAGTAAATATGAAGAAGATTTATCTCTCAACACTTCTGGCATTTGCGGTGTTGGCAGGCTATGCACAGGAAAAACATTTTGACCTTTATATGTATGATTTAAAAATGGTCAACCCCGCTTTCACTGGTCGGGATAGTGCACAAATTTTTAACACATTTATCAATTATACCAGTTTCGAAAGTTCTAATGCTTCAACAGCTATGATTTCATATGAAAACAGGCTGAGCAGTATCAGTAGCGGCATTGGTTTACTCGCTTATCATTATCAGTCTGGTCCTCACTCACAAATCGGGGTAAGATTACCATACAGCTACTATTCAACAGTTGCAAAGGGAGTACTGACAATCGGAGCGATGATCAATTACAAAAAACATGCAATAGATACTGATGCTTTCAGAACAATTGATCCTGATGACCCAGTACTTAACCCTGAAAATAATATCCCAAGTATTGATGCTTTTGACCTGGATTTCGGATTAGTATATCAACTGAAAAATACACAGTTGGGTTTGACTGTTGCCAATCTTTTGGAGCCTGAGTTCAACTTTGGTAATAATGCAATCATTCAAAAGCAAAATCGAACCTTAATACTTTCACTAACAAAATATTTCCAACTTACTGATGGCATGAAGGCCCTGCCTATGATCCACTATTTTTCTGACTTTTCATCAGTTGGTGTGGATATTAACACAATCCTCGAAATTAAGAAAGTTATTCTTTTAGGCGCAGGTTATCAAATTCTCCAAAGCCGGGATAACAACTTGCATTTCAGTGGTGGAGTAAATATCAAAAGCACAATACAATTGATCATTAAGGCTTATTCCAAAAAATATCAAGACCTCAATTCCGCCAATAACGTAGAGGCCAACCTCAGCATTCGACTGAAAAATTAAAACCAAACCCGTCTTATCAAAAAATTGGCATCAATTTATGTAGTCGACTACATTTATTTTCCTATATTTACGTAGTTAACTACATAAATACATCTCATGAATGAAGATATAGTTAAAGAGCTGGGGTATTTGTCATTGGCCTCACGGCTAAAAAGGATCAGCGATACGATGATACACAGCGGCAGGCAGATGTATAAAGAACTGAATTGGGATATAGAGCCCAACTGGTTTCTGATATTTCTAACACTGGAGAAGCATGGCAGCCTCTCGGTGACTGACATTGCCGGTAAGCTGCAATTTACTCACCCTTCTGTCATTACCATTGTAAACAAAATGACAAAGGCAGGGTATGTGGAATCATCCAAGTGCAGTGAAGACGGTCGCAGGCAGTGGATCGCGCTGACTAATAAAGCCAAAAAGAGGCTGCCGGAGTTCAAAAGAATATGGCAGGCGGGTACTGACGGCATCGAAAACATGCTGAAAGGATATGACCTTCTCCCTATTCTTGACCACATTGAAAAACAGCTTTCCTCCGAAAGCTTTAAAGACAGGACTTTTTCAGAATATACCCTTCAACACCATGAACAAAGATAAATCACTCGATTACTCGCTTAACGAATTTGCTTCATTGCTACAAAAAAGCAGTGATATTGTTATAGATCGCTATGCCCATCTGGTTGGTGCTAAAGCCTATGCAGGTCTCACACCCAAAGAAGTGGAATCATGGTTTAACGAACCGGTACCTGAACAAGGTATGGAACCGGCAAAGCTTCTTGATCTGGTGAAAGAAAAAGTAGTGGACACAGCCACGCTAAACATTGGCCCCAATATGTATGCCTACGTTATGGCAGGTGGTACTCAGGTTTCAATCTTAGCTGAGCTACTTGCCTCTTCTATTAATCAAAATGTGGGTAAGTGGCATTTGGCTCCTGTGATGAGCGAGCTGGAAAAAAGAGTGGTGCAATGGGGTGGACAATTCATCGGGTATGGTGACGCTGCCGGAGGTGTTTTGGTGAGCGGAGGGTCTGCTGCCAATCTCACCGGACTTACCGTGGCCAGAAATGTTTTCCTGGAGAGCGAGAATGTTAGAAAAAGTGGGCTTTTTGGCTTTAAGCCGTTGATCATCTATGCTTCCGATGAGGTACATGGTTGTATCGACAAGAGTGTTGAACTGCTTGGCATTGGGTCAGATAATTTTCGAAAGATCCCAACCCATTCCGATTTCATTATTGACCTCGAGGCTTTGGAACACCAGATCCTTTTGGACATTGAGAATGGAAAGCGTCCTTTCTGCATTATTGGCAATGCGGGAACCGTCAACACCGGTGCTATCGACCCGTTGGACCGCCTGGCTGACCTGGCTGACAAGTATAACCTTTGGTACCACATCGATGGCGCTTACGGAGGGTTGGCTGCTGCGGTAGATGATTTGAGGAAAAAGTACAAGGGCATAGAAAGAGCCGATTCAATAGCGATTGACTTTCACAAGTGGCTATACCAGCCATTCGAAGCCGGTTGTACACTGGTTAAAAACTGGGATCAGTTGAACCGCACGTTCTACAAAAGGGCGGCTTATCTGGATACAGACACCAAAACTGATCAGCGATTTGATTTTAATGAGCACCATTTTCAGCTTTCCCGGAATGCCAAAGCGCTGAAGATCTGGATGAGCTTTAAAGCCTACGGAGCTGAGGTGATCAGGGCCTGCATTGAAAAAGATATCAGACTCACAAAATACCTCGCCGACCAAATTACACAATCTCAAGACTTCGAATTGTGTAATATTCCGGACCTGTCGGTAGCCTGTTTCCGGTATCTCGGCACGGATCCCAACATGCCCCAAGCCACTATCGACCAGCTCAACAAACTGATCATTCCTGAGCTGGAGGCTGACGGAAGGGTGTTTATTACAGGCACTTCGCTGCAAAACCGGCCAGTGATACGGGCGTGCCTGATCAACCACCGTCTACAGCAGGAGAATATTGATTTTTTGCTGAAAGTGATCAGAGAAGTGGGTGTAAAAGCAGAAGGTAAACTTAAAGTGGCCGGCTGATGCAAAAGGAAGTCACCATCCGGGCTGTAAAGCCTGAGGATTATGACCAAATATGGGAGATCATCAGGCAAGTGATCAAAACAGGTGATACCTATGTTTTTGATCCGGATTCTTCCCGTGAGAAAATACTGGGCTATTGGATCGCTCCGGACAAGCATTGTTTTGTCGCAGAGGTCAATGGCGCTGTTGCTGGCTCTTTTCTTATCAAAAGCAACCAGCCAGACCTTGGAAACCATGTAGCCAATGCCTCCTACATCGTTCATCCGGAATTTCGCGGTCTTGGAATTGGCAGAATGATGGGAGAAGCATCTATTTCCAAGGCCCGGGAGCTGGGATATCACGCTATGCAGTTTAACTATGTGATCAAAACCAACACCACAGCGGTAACTCTCTGGAAGAGCCTCGGATTTCGAATTGTAGGTGAAGTGCCGAATGCTTACAGACATCAACAGCTCGGCCTGACGAATGTATATATCTTTTATCGGGAGTTATAATTTTTCTACACCCTTTCTTATCACTTCCAGTGCACTCATAAAGCACTGAAAGTAAGCTGATTATTTCTATTTCAGCATATATAAACTTTTCTTCTCATTATTTTTTCTAGCGCTTAATTCCTTTCAAATCTTTAATAATCCACTAATAATGAGTATATTATAAAAGCCAGGGCTACTCCATTTTTGGATTTGGTACGGATATTGGATGGAGCGGATTATGTCCACTATAAAAAAAATGCAATCAATTTTTACTCATTATGAATATAAAAACTACTATGATCCTGGCGCTGGCAGCTATCAGTGCTTTCGCCAATGCGCAGGTTAAAGAAAAGTGGACTGCCTCACTCTCCGGAAGTGTTTCCTGGCAACAAGTTACTGCCTCGGGAACTTTTCTTGTGGGCACCTCTTCCACTCTTGCAGCGGTAGACCCAGAAACGGGAGGGGTAAACTGGCAGTTGGCTCAATTTGCAGGCGTGCCACAAGAGCAAGTACAGCAAGTGGGCTCTTCCCCTCTGATATCCGTCAACAACAAGGGCAGCATCTATATGGTTGATCCATTTAATGGAAGCATTAAATTCGACTCTCAAAAAGCCGGTGTCGGTGAAATTATTGACGATTTTGTACTCTATCAATCCAATGGTGTTTTGATAGCCGGAAAGGATCTTTCTAACAAGCCGGTGATGGTATTTGCCAGTCTTGACAACGGAGAGGTAGCATGGAAACTTAATGATGACTATGGCAGAGTGGTAAGCGTCAATGAACTAGGTAGCGGTGAAATCCTTGTCGTTACTATCTTTTCAAACTACAAGATCAACAGTATAACGGGTGACGTGATATGGAAGAATGACGTCTCGGAGGCCAACAAGCAGATGGAGAAGCTGGGTGCTTTTGGAAACCTGATGAAGCAGGTAGCCACACAGCAGGCAGAGAAAATGGATTTTAATGTTAAATTCTACAAACATCCTTCAAAAGATATTTTTTATGTGGCCTCGGAGCAGGAAAAACAGTCTTCCTTCAGCTCTTCCTCAAGCACCAGTAACATGCCTCCCTCCTATTCCTCAGTTTTTTATGCCTACAACATGAGTGATGGCTCCAGGATCTGGGAGAAGCAATTAGAAGTAGATGGCAAGTTGAGTCAGTTACATTTCCATGATAAAGGGCTGATCATCTTACCCGATGATGGTTCTAACACCAAGATCAACCTGTATGATTACCAGTCGCAGGAAGGCCTTTGGGGCAAAAAGGGTCGTGGGGTAAAGGTAAAGGGTGGTATCTATGATTATATACCCGTAGGTAGCGGTCTGCTGCTGATCTCCAGGAATGGCGAGAAAAACTACCTGACGTTTTTAGATACAAACCTGGGCATTCTCACTTTTGAAAAACCTGTTAAAATTGATGGTGAAGTGGTCTACACCGAAAAAGTCAGCAATGGGGTGTTATATGTAACCACCGAGGAAGCCAATATCCTTAACACCTCCACGGGAGAGCTGGTACTTCCCAAGTCAATTATTACCAGCCCATCCCTAACCGGCCATAAGGATGGAAAAATGTATGCTTTCGATGTAAAAGAAGACAAGCTGAAAGTACTCGATAAATCTTCCGGCACTGTATCTGACTTTTCATCGGTGGAATTAAAGTTTGAAGGTAAAGAATCTCCGAACCAACTCGAGATAAGAGGAGACGGTATTTTCGTCAATTCAGACCAAAATGTAGCATTATTTGACAACTCGGGAAGCCTGCTATACCAAAACTACTATGAAGCTCCCCGCGAGCCAGGACTGAAAAGAGCGTTGCTATATGCGCAGGCTGTTCGTGCTGCGTATATTGGGGCCAGTGCGTATGCCGCGTCAGGTGCCTTTCAGGCGGCCACTCCTCAGGTAAAACAGGAAGACGCATTGGCAGGTGCTATCGTTGAAGGTGTAGGGCAAGCTTACGGAGAGTTAGGAGATGCGGCTTCTGATTTTGCTAAAAAATCGTTTCAACAGGCCAGTGCAAGGTTCAAAGCCTCTACACAAGCTCGTGATTTTATGATGATCCTGTCCAGAAAAGAGGGCAATCAAAACGCACTGCTTAAGGTGAATAAAATCACAGGTAAAGTAGATACATTTATCGATCTCGGTAAGGAAAAAACTCCGAACTATGCGGTGGATGATGTAGCAGGGCTGGTATTTTATCAGACCGGCTTAGGGACAGTGGCGGGATATCAGCTTGATTAGTTCTGGGTTCACTGTTCTCAGTTTATCAGTTCTCGGTTCACTGTTCTCAGTTCATCAGTTACTCGTGCCACCACTTTGCCATTGAGGAGATAGTGGTGGCACGACTACTATGAGCATATTGTGAACTGTTAAAAGTCAAAATGCAGGGTGAGGAGGTTTATTATCCAGAATCTCTTCGATCTTTTCTATCACGTCTTCCGTTAGTTTTTCCTGTTCATCGAGTGCTTTCAGGTTTTCCTCCAACTGAATATTTTTGGATGCTCCGAGTATCACCGTGCTCACGTTATCGTTTTTCAGGCACCAGGCCAGCGCCAACACAGGCATAGACATACCTAGCTCTTTAGCAAAGGCAGTAAGTTTACGCACCTTTTTTATATTCTCTTCTGCCAGTGAACGGTCTTTTAACCACTCCAGGCCTTCAATTCCTAAGCGCGTGCCTTCAGGAAACCCTTCGTTATATTTACCTGAGAGCACTCCACTAGCCAGCGGAGACCATATGGTTGTGCCTAATCCCACGGTCTTGTAGATCTGATTGTACTCCACCTCTACCTTATCTCTTACAAACATATTGTACTGTGGTTGTTCCATAGCCGGACCGATCAGGTTGTACCGCTGTGCAACCATGTGCGCTTCCATGATCTCCTGGGCACTCCATTCGGAAGTTCCCCAATAGAGCACTTTGCCCTGCTGTATCAGGTTATGCATGGCCCATACGGTTTCCTCGATAGGCGTTTGTTTATCCGGTCTGTGACAGAAATAAAGATCGAGATAATCGACCTGTAGCCTCTGTAATGCCTGATGGCACGCCTCTACAACATGCTTTCTGCTCAAGCCTATCTGTGTAGGTTTCAGGTTCTTTTTACCTTCATCCGCGCCAAAGTATACTTTGCTGGACACGATGTAGCTGTCACGCCTCCATCCTTTTTTCTTCAATATTTCACCCATCACCTCTTCGGATTTCCCACCGGCATAGCTCTCTGCGTTATCGAAAAAGTTGATGCCGTTATCATAGGCCAGCGTCATCAAATCTTCTGCAGAGTTATCCCCGATCTGCTTTCCAAAGGTCAGCCATGAGCCAAAAGATAGCCGGCTTATTTGTAATCCTGATTTGCCTAGTCTGTTGTAGATCATTAGTTTAGAGTTTCCTGTTTCCTGTTTCTAGTTTAGAGTTTCCAGTTTCTAGTTTGTAGTTTATAGTTTAAAGCTTGTTTTTTCTGTTTGCAACTGGCGGTTCAAAAATCATTTTATTTGTTTTTACGATCCTTAAACTTAAGGCCTTTATGTGGTGAATTGTTCAAATAGACAATGAGCCCTCCTATCATTTTACTAACTTCGTCAGTAAGTTTATAGAGTTCATTAAAGTTTTCCTCATTTATATAGTTTTGGTCTAGTGCACGATATAACTGCGACTTAGCTTCTCCGACTGATCCTTTCGATATTGTTAGGAAGTGGATGAATTCTACAGCACCTCCGCGTTCGAATCCTTCTGCAATGTTATCCATAACTGACCCTGTGCTTCTTCTAATCTGATCCTTTAAACCAAAATCTTTAGAGAAGGGTTCTTTCTTGCTAACCTCATAAATGAGTTTACTCAGTATCCTCGCCCTTTGCCAGGCTTCAATATCTTCAAAATTCTTAAACGTAGCCATTAAAATTTGTTTAATACTACATTATAACAATAGATTTATAAAATCAAATATTTCACCGCGAAATTACAAAATCATTTCCTAAAGGATGCTAACAGCAGCCTATGGTATCAAATTCTAAACTGGAAACTAGAAACTGGAAACTCTAAACAAAAAACTAAGTCTAAGTTTTTCGTATATTTCAGGCTTACATTAACATTATGGCCTCAGATCAGGAAAAGGTAAATCAGCTTTTTGATAAGCTGGATCTACTGCTTAAGCAGCAGGAATCGTTTCAAAGGGAAATACAATCACTACGGTTAGAGATTGATGCTTTGAATCATCCGAAAGAAGCCCGGGATGTACAGCCAAAGATGGTTCCTGAGCCAGAAGTGATTCCTTCTGCTCCCTTGGCTGCCGGTGAACAAAAACATCCGGTCAAGGAGATAAAACGCAAAGCACCGGTTATCAACTTTCCATCTGTGAAGTCGGATCTGGAAAAATTCATAGGTGAAAACCTGATCAGCAAGATCGGTATTGCCATTACCGTTATCGGGGTCGCGATTGGCGCTAAATATGCTATCGACAACCAGCTGATCAGTCCGCTCACCCGGATCATTTTTGGCTACCTGATCGGTCTGGGCTTGTTGGGGTTTGCACTTAAGTTAAAAGCCAAGCATGAAAACTTCAGCGCTGTCCTGCTTAGTGGTGCGATGGCCATTTTCTACTTTATCACCTACGCAGCCCATGACTTTTATGGCCTCTTTCCACAGTCATTGGCATTTGCTCTGATGGTGGTTTTTACCGCATTCACGGTAATGGCAGCCATAAAATATAACATGGCAGTTATTGCTCATATTGGTCTTGTTGGCGCTTATGCAGTACCGTTCCTGCTTAGTGATGGTTCCGGGAAAGTGGCAGTACTTTTCTCCTACATGTCCATTATTAATACAGGGATACTGGTTGTAGCCTTCAAAAGGTATTGGAAATCACTCTACTACTCGGCATTCGCCTTCACGTGGTTGATTTTTATCGGATGGTATACCACAACTTACTATGAACCCGATCATTTTGGTCTTGCCCTCAGCTTTCTCACACTGTTCTTTCTCATTTTCTATGCGACTTTCCTTTCATACAAGCTGATCAAAAAAGAAAAATATGGTAAGGGCGATATTGTCATGCTCCTGCTTAACTCTTTTATATACTTCGGCATTGGGTATGCTCTGCTGGAGTCACATGAGGTTGGGAAAGAGCTACCGGGACTTTTCACGCTGGCCAACGCTGTTGTTCACTTTGTTGTCAGCAGAGTTATTTATAAGAACCAACAGGCAGACAAAAACTTGTTTTACCTGGCGATAGGGTTGGTACTGGTCTTCATTACCATAGCCATACCAGTACAGCTCGATGGAAACTGGGTTACCCTGCTCTGGGCTGGAGAAGCAGCGCTGCTGTTTAGGATAGGCCGGGGAAAGAAGATCACTACCTATGAAAAGCTATCTTATCCACTCATGCTCCTTGCTTTCTTCAGCATCCTTCATGACTGGTCTGACTACAATGTCTATACATATTACGAACCTGAAGAATGGATGACGCCAATCTTCAATATCTATTTTCTGACTTCCATGCTCTTTGTAGCTGCTTTCGGATACATCAACTACTACAACCGCAAAGAAAAGGCAGTGCCGGAGAGCAAAGGCAGAAATTGGCTTTACCTGATCATGAGTTTCTGTATGCCCGCCATTTTGCTTCTCACCCTTTACAAGGCTTTCCAGTTGGAAATAGCCTATTTCTGGGATAAACAGTTCAATTATTCGAGTGAAGAATACTCGGAGCAGAATTTTGACCTGTTACAATTTAAAAGTATCTGGATACTTAACTATTCGATGTTCTTTTTGACAGTTTTGTCATTTGTCAACCTAAAAAAGATCAGGAACAACGTTCTTACCTATGTCACCCTTGGGTTTAGTGCGCTTCTAATTATTATTTTCCTAACGCAAGGGCTTTTACTTTTGAGTGAGCTACGGGAATCGTATTTGTATACTAACTCGGAATATTATACACCAGGCGTCTTCCATATCCTTATCAGGTATATTTCCATTGCTTTTGCAGGTGCCCTTGTTTTTGCTATTCACAAATACATTCAACAGGAATTTGATAAGCCCGACTTCAACGTTATTTTTGATCTGCTACTGCACATTTTCCTGTTGTGGGTTATCAGCAGTGAACTGATCAACTGGATGGATATAGCAGGCTTTACACAATCATATAAACTGGGATTAAGCATTCTCTGGGGCCTTTATTCGCTGCTGCTCATAGCCTTAGGCATCATCAAGAGGAAAAAGCACCTGCGTATCGGTGCTATTGCACTTTTTGGAGTAACCCTGATCAAGCTTTTCTTCTACGACATTGCCTCGTTGGATACCATTGCAAAAACCATTGTGTTCGTATCACTGGGTGTCTTACTGCTGATCATTTCATTTCTTTACAACAAGTACAAACATATTATCGCTAACGAGAATGAAGGATAAATTTCTGGTATTCGTATTCATTTTTTCCTCCCATCTGGCCATTGGGCAAATGCAGGAGTACTCCTACAAAAGGCCGGTAGAAGGTGTAACGGATGTATGGCATAGCCTGGTCCTGCCCCCAGCTATGTTTGATAACCTTAACCCCGAGTTGAGCGACCTTAGAATATATGGCATTACAGCACAAAACGATACAATTGAAGCGCCTTACATCTTAAGACTACATGAAGATGAGCTCAGCCGCCAGCAAGTAGATTTCAACCTGATCAACACTACCAGAAATGCCCGGGGACACTATTTTACTTTTGAGGTGCCCTCGGAAAATACAGTAAATCAGTTGAAGCTCAATTTTAAAGAGCAGAATTTCGACTGGCGCGTAACCCTGGAGGGCAGTCACGACCAGAAGGAGTGGTTTACTGTCGTGGACAAAGCCCGTATGGTGTCGATCAAAAACAATGAAACAGATTATGCTTTTACTCAGCTTCGCTTTCCCCAGGTAAAATATCTATACCTGCGTGTATTGGTTCATAACAGCAAACCTCAGCCCACCTTGCTTTCTGCGACCGTTACAGAAGAACAACTAAAAAAGGGCTACTACAATACTTATAGTGTTGAAAAAATGGAAGTGGAAAATAAACACAAGCAAACCATTGCTCAAATTGAGCTGGCAGCGCCTGTTCCCGTATCTCAATTGAACATTGCGGTCGATGATACGATCGACTTTTACAGACCGGTGGCCATCCAGTATTTAAGGGACAGTACGGAAGTACCCAATGGATGGCGACACAACTACGAGACCATTGCAAATGGCGTGCTCACTTCCATGGAACCGAACGAATTCAGGTTTCAAAATGTCGTGGCAAAGAGGCTTCGGGTAATCGTTGATAATTACGACAATCAACCCTTAAGCGTCTCATCCTTCGATGTACAAGGACCTGTCTTTGATCTTGTAGCCAGATTTACAGAGCCGGCAGACTATTGGCTGGTATATGGCAATGAATATGCACGAAAACCGCAATATGACATTGTTAACTTTGCAGATAAAATACCGGAATCGGCTACAGCACTGTCTTTAGGTAATGAAGAACTGATAGCGAAAGACAAAGAAGCTACCACCCGCCCCCTGTTTGAAAATAAATGGTGGCTGTGGACGATCATGGGCATTGTGATTTTGGTGTTGGGATACTTTTCGGTGCAAATGCTGAAAACAAAATAGCCTCAAGCTAAAAAAACTGTAAACTGAGAACAGAAAACTATAAACTGTTTATCCATACACATCTAACAACTGCTGCAAATCTTCCAACGTATTCGCCTCTTCCACCACCTTATCCCTTCTCCACCTCTTGATCCGGGGAAAGCGCAAGGCTACGCCTGACTTGTGGCGTTTGGAACGGGCGATGCCTTCGAAAGCAATCTCAAATACCAATTCGGGGGCAACACTTCGCACGGGGCCGAACCTGTCAATAGTATTTTTCTTGACGAAACGATCTACCTCCCTGATCTCTTCATCTGTCAGGCCGGAATAGGCTTTAGTGAATGGCACTAATTGTTCATTATCCCATACAGCAAAGGTGTAATCGGTATATAGATTGGCTCTCCGGCCATGGCCGCGCATGGCGTAAATCATCACGGCATCTACTGTTAGCGGGTCCACCTTCCACTTCCACCAGTCGCCACGTTTGCGCCCCGTACGGTAGACAGAGTCTTTTCTTTTGAGCATAATACCTTCGCTGAAATACTCACGTGACGTATCCCGCTCTTCGGCCAGCTCCGCCCAGGTAGCAAACTCCACCTGCTCTGAAATGCGCAAAACGCCTCCGGTATGGGCCTCTGCTATTATTTGCTCCAATTGCTCGCGCCTTTTGCCACTGACGCACATCTTCCCCCTCCCACTCCAGCAGGTCGTACGCAATAAAAGCCACGGGTGCCTTCTTTAAAATAGCCGGAGTTACATTCTTTCGGCCTATCCTCGTTTGGAGCACATTAAAAGGCAGTGGCTGCTCGTCCTTGAAGGGCAGTATTTCACCGTCCAGAACTGTTCCGTTGGGCAACTGGTCTCTAAAAATCTCATACTCCGGGTATTTATCCGTTACCAGCTCCTCCCCTCTTGACCAGACATACAGCTTGTCATTTCTGACGATCACCTGACCGCGGATGCCATCCCACTTTCGTTCCGCCATCCAATGGTCCGGGTCACCTATTTCGTGTGGGTCGTCCAAGGCATATGCCAGGTAAAAGGGATAAGGCCTGGAATCATCTTCGGCTTTTTCCTCAGAAAGGATCAATTCTTCAAAAGTGGTATAGTCAGGCCACCAGTGCCCCATCAGCCGGTGCGCCAATATGTTCTCTTCGATGCCGGTGTGCATAGACAATGCCCTGACCATCAGCTTTTGAGATACTCCCATCCGGAAAGCGCCCATCATGAGTTTGTTGAAGACAAATCTTTCGGTTGTGGAAAGGGAAAGCCATGCCTGGGTAAGCTGCTCTTTTCTTCCTGCCTCATCAAGGTCTGCCAGTGAGCTAATGAAATCGATCCAGTAGGTCAGACTGTGATCTGTTCGTGTCTCAGGGTCGGGCAAGATCAGAGCGATGGTTTCGCCAAGATCCCCTGCAACATGATAAGACTCTTCAAAAAGCCAGTACGGCAGTCCGCTCAGTTCACAAGCCCATTCTTTGATATAATTGATGTTCACCGCTCTTTTAGGTCTCCGATGCGAGAGTATCGCAATAGCCCAAAGTTTATCCTTATCGGGAGCCTTTTCAAAATATTCCAGCAAGGCATCCAGCTTAGCCAATGTCTTGGTGGTTTGGTCCAGTCGGGTGAATAGCTCTGCAAATAGTTTCATTCTGGCGGCTGATTACTGGATTCTGGTGACCGGTTGCTTGTTTCTTGTTCCTGGTTGCTTGTCGTTGGTTGTTGGGTGGCGGCTTCGCCTATTTCTTCGAGTTCGCCTTCGAATTGCGTTTCTACTCTCGCTGCTTCTATACCTTTCTCGCTCAACCACCGGCTAAAAGTGGTGGTATATCCGTGGGTAACAAACACCCGCTCAGCGCCCGTGGCCTCCACTACGCTGTTCAAACCATCCCAATCCGCATGGTCCGACAAAGGAAAGCCGCGATCTACGGACCTGCGCCTTCTGGCTCCCCGCAGCCGCATCCACCCTGAGGCAATACCCACGCTGTAAGGCAGGAACCGTTTCATCCAGGGTGAACCCAGAGCCGAGGGTGTGGCTATAACGATTCCTCCGGCAAATTCCTCCTTTTTCATTTCCGGGATCACCCGAACGGTAGGCTTTAATGGAATTCCCTGGTTTCTGATGACCTCATTCACATTCTCCACCGCCCCGTGGGTGAAAATCGTGCCGATGGACTCATCCAACCCTTGTATAATCCGCTGTGCTTTGCCCAGTGCATAGCCGGACAGCACTGTCACCTTACCGTCCTCTTTGTTTTGCCTCCACCACGTGTTAATATCATGAAATACCTCCTCCTGCGGTTTCCAGGAGTAGATGGGTAGCCCAAAAGTAGACTCCGTTATAAAAGTGTGGCATTTTACCGCCTCAGAAGGTTCGGAAAGGCCGTCATTCTCGGTTTTGTAGTCGCCCGACACTACCCATACCTCGCCTTTGAATTCTACTCTGATTTGCGCAGAACCAATAATATGCCCCGCCGGGTGAAAGGAGAATTTAACACCATGGATATTTACATATGCTCCAAAATCAACGCTTTCTATCTTCATATCGTGTCCCAGCCTATGGCGGAGGACCGGCATGGCGGATTTAGTGCACAGATAATGTCTATGCCCCCAATGTGCATGGTCAGAATGACCATGAGTGATCAGCGCCTTAGCCACCGGCTTCCACGGATCGATGTATACCTCGGCCTGAGGACAATAAATACCTTTATTTGTGAATTCCAATAGCATACTAGCTTCTAACAAGTTAAGCTTTTTAATGTTAATCCTGCACCTTCATCACTGGCACACGTCATGGTGGCCGGCAATAACAGGCAACGAGGCATTTAAGACATGTGGGTCTGTTCCCATCGGATTCAATTCGTATTGGTAGGTAAGTCAAACTGAATTATATAAATATTCAATCAAATATTTGAAATAAGTCAAATATCCGGTAGATTAGAAACATTATACAAAATACTACATGCATTGAATCGGAAAAACACATTTTACATTTAGCAGCAGGTAAGTGAGTAGCTAAGCGCTTGGTTCCTCAGTGAAACTGAAACGCGAGACTACCGCTAAATAAAAAACACATGATACTCAGACTAATACTCATGAACAAACTTTCGTATATCTCTATATGAGTTCATAAAGAATAATGAACGATCCCTAACGCTCAATACTAGGTACTAAAGACTAAATTATATACAAATGAAGATATCACTTTTAACACTGCTATTACTAAGTTTCCATTGCTTATTATACATTCAGGGAACGATGGCCCAAGACAAAAATCCGGAGGACAATGCAAATGTCTGGCAATCTCCTGACGAGGACATCCTCAAAATTCTGCATGCACCCCTGTTACCGACCACATCAATATCTCCAACAAAAACACATATGCTGCTAACGGACCCTATTATCTACCCAACATTATCAGAATTGGCAGCACCGATGCTCAAACTGGCCGGTATCCGTGTTAATCCTAAAAACAATTACTACCATGGGAGACATGGAGGTACTTCTCCACGAATACTCACAATAAAGAATGGAAAAACGGTACCACTGAATATTCCGGAGAGAGCAGAAGTGATGTCGGCTGACTGGGCCATAGATGGTCAACGCTTTGCTTTGTCTGTCGGATTTGAAGACAGGATTGAATTGTGGATGGGGGACATCAGCGGTCATGTAGAAAAGGTACCGGACATGATCCTTAATCCTCTAATGGATGAAACAGTTAAATGGTTTCCCGACCAACAAAAAATTTTAGTCAGAAGAATTAATGATCGTGGTGCCGCGCCTCAAAAACCGGTGATCCCAAGCGGCCCTAAGATACTGGAAGATTCCGGAGCCTCTGCAAGGTCGACATACGAGTCAAGGAATCTACTGGAAACGGCACATGATGATGAATTGTTTACTTACTACTCCCAATGCGAATTGGTCATTTATAATACCAAAACCAAACGAAAGAGAGTTGTCGGTCCTGCCGCTTCGTATAGATATGCAAGTATTTCTCCCGATGGGAAATACTTATTAGTGGAAAGATTGAAAAAACCCTGGTCACATGAAGTGGCCTGGTGGCGGTTTGCCAATGATATCGAAGTATGGGACCTGGAGGGAAAACTGGTGAAAACGGTTGTCAACCAACCTTTGGCCAATGAGGTACCCGTACATGGTGTAATTACTGGCCCGAGATATGTATCCTGGCAACCCACTACTCCCCATACTTTGTTTTGGATGGAGGCATTAGATGGCGGTAACCCGGTAGCAGAAGTACCATTCAGAGATAGACTTATGAGGTGGAAAGCCCCATTCGATGACCAACCAGAAGAAGTTTTCAAAGCAGAGCATCGCATACAGGCAACCATATGGGGGCAATCTGACGGAATGCTTATGGTGTACCAGAGAGAACGCATAAAAAGATGGCGCTATGTGTGGCTGCTGAATGTGGACAAAGGTACCTCCAGACAATGGTTTGATCTGAATGAAAATGATAGCTATAATGATCCCGGCTTCCCGCTTTTTACACAACTGGAAAATGGTAATTATGTATTCAAAGTTGAAGATGGTTCCATTTATTTCCGTGGCCAAGGTGGCACCAATGATGGCGATCGTCCATTTGTTGATAAGCGAAATATGGAAACAGGAGAAACCGAAAGGATCTTCCGGTGTGTCGCTGATAAATATGAATATTTCGTTGACTTTGGCGAGGAGTCCAACAGCTTTATTATGAGTTCTGAATCGCCTACGGAAGTACCTAACTTTTATTTAGCAAAATTCGGACAATCCATTAAAGCGGAGGCTGGCGAAGGCACCCGGGCAATCACTAAACGCCCCATCACAAAATTTAAAGATCCAAGCCCGGAATTGCGCCAGATAGAAAACAAAATTGTCCGATACCAAAGAAAGGACAGCGTTGAATTAAGTTTTCAATTGCTTTTACCTCCGGACTATAAGGAGGGTACCAGGGTCCCTACGGTTGTGTACGCTTATCCTTTGGAATACTCTGGTGCTGAGACGGCAGGTCAGGTCAGAGGATCTTCTAATCGATTTATGCGTATTTATGGTCCATCACATAAATACTTTTTGATGCGAGGTTATGCCGTATTGGATAATACTGCCATGCCAATGGTTGGTGATCCGGAAACGGTTTATGATTCATTTGTACCACAATTGGCAGCTGATGCTGAGGCGGCTGTAGCGAAAGCTGTAGACATGGGTATTGCAGATCCGGACCGGATTGGTATCATTGGTCATAGTCATGGCGGCTTAATGGTTGCCAATTTACTGGCACATACCGATTTATTCTGTGCAGGTATTGCACGCAGTGGTTCCTATAACAAAACAAATCAGCCATATGGGTTCCAGGGAGAACGCCGTTCCCTTTTCGAAGCAACCCAATCCTATATTGACTGCTCTCCCACATTCTTTGCAGACAAAGTCAATGAACCTGTTTTGATTATTCATGGTGATGATGATTCTAATCCAGGTACGCTGACCTTTCAGTCAGAGGTGTTTTATGAAGCGGTACGGGGTTCGGGAGGTACAGCTAGATTGGTACTGTTACCATTTGAAGATCATGGCTACAGAGCAAAGGAGTCAATCGAACATGTGTTATGGGAACAGATAAATTGGTTTGACAAATATGTTAAAAACCGTAAGATCACTGACGCAAGTGCGAAAGAAAAAAAGCCATAAATATTGAGTACTTCATCTGAATCTAAGCATGGGTGCTAATTTCAGACTGGGGCACAAAGTACTCAAAAAGCCCCATGCTTCCTGGCTGCGGACCGTTGTGATCTCTTCAGTTTATGAAGCCGTTATTTTATATTTTTGTATCAACTAGTTTTTATCATACTGCCGTTTCATAAAGGAATAATGGACCTGCGAATACCTGCATATTCAGGAGTTACAGTAGTAACTCATTCCGCAGGCGCTGTTTTTAAAATAATGCACTCTATGCTGAAGCACCTACTCCTAACCTTAGCGATTCTAACTGGATCATTAAATCTTTTTGCTCAAGCAGAATATGAAGAAAAGCTCAGTAACTATTTATTTGCTCAGAGACAAGAAAAAATATATCTCCACTTAGACAAACCTCATTACGGTGCAGGGGATGAGGTATGGCTCAAGGCTTATATAGTTGACGGCACCTTTCATACCCCTACAGAGATAAGTGGCACTTTATTCATCGAGCTCATTAGTCCTGAAAAAAAGATTATTGACTCTTTACTATTACCCATTCGAGATGGCGTTTCCATCGGAAATTTTACACTAAGCAGGAATTTAAGGAAAGGAAACTATGGAATAAGGGCATACACCAATTGGATGAGAAATTTTGATCAGGATTTCCTCTTTAAAAAAAGTATTGAAGTCATAAATCCTCTCAAAAAATCAACCGATACGTTAAATTGTTATCAAAACACTAGTGAACCTATTCGAAATACTATCAAATCTATTGACAGTGATTTACAGGTAGATTTTTTACCGGAGGGTGGTGATTTGATTGATGGTATTTCAACCAAAGTGGCCGTCAAGGCAACAGATGCCTTAGGAAGAGGGGTGTCCTTTACAGGTCGAATCATTGATAACAGTGGTGAGTTCATTACCGAGATTAAAAGCAATAAATTTGGACATGGATTATTCTTCATGACCCCATCCCTGGAGTCTACTTATACTGCTATTATTAATGCCGATACTTTCAATCTAAGAAAAGTAAAAAAATATGGCGCCTCAATTCGTGTACTTCATAATTTTCAGTCAGATAGAATTCAGATATCTGTGCTTTCTAATGGAGTAGATCTATCCGGTGGCTCACTTGTAGCGCATCAAAGAGGCGGACTCTTATTTAGCACACAATGCCAGCAGGAATCCTCCTTTTCCACTATTCTGAGCAAGGAAAATTTTAGTAGCGGAATAATCCATCTTACATTTTTTAATACTGATGGAATACCGCTTTCTGAACGGTTAATATTCCCCAACGTACCCTCAGGTGACTCTGTAGTTAAGATAAAACCTAAGCAAAGTTTGCATAAAACGCGATCTAAAATTATTGTAGAATTTAGCGCCTTAAGCGATTCCGTACATTCTGCTTCAGTCACAATCAATCCGCTGGAGGATCTCTCCCTTTCCGGGCATGAAGAAAATATTGTTAGCTACTTACTTTTAAGTTCTGACATCAAAGGACGGATCGAATCACCTTCATATTATTTCCACAACACAGATACTTCTTACGAGGCATTAGACCTGTTAATGCTAACTCAAGGTTGGACAAGGTTTAATTGGGAATCTCTTCTAAATAACAACGATTTCTCAATGAAGTTTCTCCCTGAGAAAGGAATTACTATTAGAGGTCAAATAACCGATTATTATAACGAGAGTCAATTTAGAGAAGCGAATTTTACATATATGGTACCCCTGTTAGGAATTAATGAAACAGGTCGGACAGATAAAAATGGTCGTTTTGTAGTAGAGGGGAATGACTTTCAGGACAGTACAATGGTAGTTATTAAAGCGCATGGGTTTAAGGGAAAGAAAAATAAAGAGGACAAAAACGTTAGAGTGAATCTAACTCCCCTGCCTCGACCTGAAATAAAATCTCCCCTAATTCCAAATACCGGCATAAACTCAATGTTCATAACAAAAGTAACTAAACTTGATCAAATATCAAGAGCCTACAGGCTTGACAATGAAACTACCTTGCTAGATGAAGTGGTAATATCAGCAAAACACCCAGTGACTGAACAGCTTCAAGAAAGAACAAGCCTGTATACCGAGCCAAGCCATAGGTTATTTATAGATTCCATGAAACAGAATATAGGCACCCAAAGTGTTTTCGATTTATTAGAAATACTACCTGGGGTGCGAGTCTCAGGCTCATGGCCCGATCTTACAGTTAATATCAGAGGTGCAATTAGCACATCAACAGATAGCGAGCCTTTATTTGTAATTGATGGCATTCCTGTCGATAAGGATGCTATTGTCTTCCTTCCTATCCAATCAGTTGAATTCATTGATGTGTTAAAAGGACCAAAGGCTTCAGTTTATGGAAGTAGAGCTGCCGGAGGAGTTATTCTGGTCTATACCAGGCAAGGAGGCCCTATTTTCTTTGAAAAAGAAGATCCGAAGGGAATATTAGGGTTTATGCATCCTGGATATACCAAATCAAAAGAGTTTTACAGTCCTCAATATGATAGACCAAGGGAAGAACATATCGTACCTGATTATAGATCAACCCTATTTTGGGAACCGGACCTACAATTCAACAATAATAAAGCACAATTAACCTTTTATTCCTCTGATCAAAAAGGAACCTATCTGATCCAACTGGAGGGGATATTAAAGAACGGAGAACCTGTTTACGAAAAAATGACCCTTGAAGTGGAATAAAAAATCCCAAAGTAGGGGTCATCACAGGCTATAAGTTCGCTTAGCCATTTTCGTGCAACAGGCTTTCTAAGGCTGAATCGTTTCAAGCGCAAGCCAAAGATGCTATTATACTGCTGTACAAACACCTATGGGTGAAAAAAGTCATAGACATTCGTGAAGAATGGATTCTGCTCCACCCCAGGGTTAGACACGAAGGGCTGCGCTGCTTTTTCTACCGATGACGTATTATTTCAACATGTTGATTTGTAACAAGTTGATATCCCATTTCTTTCGCTGCAGCTTTGCAACAGAACAATTCGTCATCTCATTTTGTGCATTTTTGTGAAAAATGTTAAGTCTCGGGATGACGCTTATGATCGTTATGGCACTCCGGTGCTGGTGGGTGTTTGAATTCAGACAGGCACAATAACCAATTTTCTCCAAAACAAGGCAACCTTCTTCACCATCATTACGTGATTACGTGTTACAACACGTAAAACCAAAAACAAAACAACTATGAACAAAAATTTATTGATCTTAACACTTGTAAGTGTGGTATCACTCATGTCATTTATAAACTTACCTACCGCGGGTACTTATAGCATTGACACAAAAGCGAGTGAGTTGAAGTGGACGGGCTATCACCTGGCAAAGTCATACGAGCACTGGGGGCATGTGCAACTAAAATCAGGTGCACTGGAAACTGATGGCGAGAAAATCACGGGTGGTACATTTGTGATCGATATGAACTCCATCAGCAATGCCGACATTGAAGAAGAAAAGAACAACCAAAAACTGGTGAATCACCTGAAGTCAGACGATTTTTTCAGTGTGAAGGATCATCCCGAGGCTAAATTGGTGATCAAAAGCTCTGAGAAAACAGGAGAAAATACTTATAAAACTACTGGTGACCTGACCATCAAAGGAATTACCAAAGAAATTGAGTTCGGAACCACGGTCAACAAGCTTACTGACACTGAAATTGAGGCTGTTGCTGATATGAGGGTACCGAGAACAGAATTCAAAGTGATGTATGGATGGAAAGTTGAAAATGCTATCCTTGATGGTGAATTCAGAATGGAAGTGAAGCTGGTGGGAAAGAAATAGAACAGTAGGCCGGCTTACCAAGCCGGCTCATCTTCCATATCAGCTTTGACCTGCCGATCTACTTCTCGACTTTCACCACCACAGACTTCGAAATAGGCGTTCTACTGGTATGAGCATAGTGGTTATAAGGTATCAGCACATTGGCCTCCGGAAAATACGTGCCAATACATTTGGATGGAATGTCATAAGGCACTACCAAAAAGCTTCTTGCTTCCCTCCTCTCGCCATCATAGTTGCTAACCAGTGTTACCTCATCTTTAAGCTTAAGTCCTGCTGTTTGCATGTCCGTCTCATTCATAAGAACGACTCTACGTTCATTATAAATTCCTCGATACCTATCATTTAAGCCATAGATAGTAGTATTATATTGATCATGGGTGCGGATCGTCATCATAAGGTACTCATCATCTTTCAGTAAGTGATCAGGGTTTTTATTGATGGTGAAATTGGCTTTGCCGGTGCTGGTCTTAAAATCTCCTTCCCTGGCGCCATTGGGAAGGTAAAAACCTCCGGGGCGCCTCACTCGTTCATTGTAGCTATCAAATCCCGGAATAGTTTTCTCAATGAGATCACGGATATGATCATAGTTAGACACAAGATAGTCCCACTCAATGGTGTCATTCTCACCAAAAGTAGCCTTAGCCAGCTCAGCCACCAGCTTCGGCTCACTTAATAGCTGATCTGATACAGGTTTTTTGCCGCCTCTCGACTGGTGTACTACCCCTGTTGAGTTCTCTACAGTAACAAATTGCTTCCCGCTTTGCTGCACATCGACTTCTGTTCTACCCAAACATGGTAATATCAACGCGGTTTTCCCATGTATAAGGTGGCTCCTGTTTAGTTTGGTAGATACATGCACAGTCATATCACACTGCTGAAGGGCACGAGCTGTAAATTCAGTATCCGGAGTAGCTGAAATAAAGTTTCCTCCCATAGCGAAAAAGAACTTCGCTTTACCTTCTGCCATCGCCTTAATAGCTGTGACGACATCATATCCCTCGTTTTGTGGTGGGTCAAACTTAAAGACCTCTTTTAGCTTCTGTCCGAACTCCGGTTTCAGCTTTTCCCAAATACCCACAGTACGATCTCCTTGTACATTGCTGTGGCCCCGTACAGGACAGGTGCCAGCACCACATTTGCCAATACTGCCCTTGAGCAGCAGCAAGTTTACTACCTCTCTAATATTATCAACCGCATTCTTATGCTGCGTAAGTCCCATCGCCCAGCACACAATGATCTTATTTTTTATTGCCAGTAGCTCTACTGCTTCCTCTATCTTCTCCTTCGAAACAGAGGTTTGTGTTATTAATTCATCCAGGTCATACTTTTCCAGATCAGCAAGGAAATCATCATAGCCCGAAGTACTATTCTTTATGAATTCATTATCCAAAACTTCTCCGGGTCGATCGTTTTCTTTCTCCATCAACATTTTCATCATGGCTTTGAGCAATGGTACATCGCCATTAACCCTTACTTGAAGAAATATGTCTGTCAAAACGGTACCGCCACCTATCACATCCAATGGGTTTTGCGGGTGTTTAAATTTCACCAAACCGGCCTCCGAAAGGGGATTGATCGTGATTATCTTCGCTCCGTTCTCCTTGGCTTTTTGCAGTGCCGAGAGCATCCTAGGGTGGTTGGTGCCAGGATTTTGCCCCATGATCACGATCACTTCAGCCACGTAAAAATCATCCAACTTCACAGAACCTTTACCAATACCAACCGTTTCTGACAAGCCCGAGCCACTTGATTCGTGACACATATTAGAACAGTCAGGAAGGTTATTGGTACCATATTTTCTTACAAAAAGCTGGTATAGAAAAGCAGCTTCGTTGCCTGTTCTGCCTGAGGTGTAAAATATGGCCTCATCGGGCGAAGCCAGTTGGTTGAGCTGATTACCAATTAGCTTAAAAGCCTCACCCCAACTCACCGGTTCATAATGGGAGGCTCCCGCTCTAAGCAGCATTGGTTCTGCTATCCGGCCACTCTTACCTATTTCATAATCAGACCACGAAGACAGCTCTTCCACAGAATGCTTTCTGAAGAATTCAGCATCTACCCGCGCGGTAGTAGCTTCCTCAGCAACCGCCTTTGCACCATTCTCACAAAACTCTACGATAGCGCGGTCGTTGTCAGGGTCCGGCCAGGCACACCCGGGACAGTCGAACCCGTGGAATTGATTCACCTTAAGCAAAGTTTTTGTACCCTGCACAACCCCCACCTCACCAAATACATGCTTCAAAGAGGATGTAATGGCCTCAAGTCCTCCCGCCATTTTTTTCGGTTTGGTCAGCCTGATACCTGTATGTTCTTCCGGTGGTTGTGCATGTAGTTTCAATTCTGCCATGGTTTGTTCTCCTGATACAATTTTCAAATTATTGCCATACTAATTTACGTCAATCATGATGGATCACAAAGATTTGCGGAGGTTATGTAAATTTGATATCAAACGTTTGCACCTGCCCCGGATCGGTTCTGAAGCTCGTCAGAAAAAGCTCCGGGTTATTAACATTTCATCCCTTCTGATCCATTTTCTCAGGCAATTTATACCGAGCAAACTCCGGCAATATTACACCTTAAATGCTCAATAAAATTGGTAATATACTGAGGCGTGTCGGAGCGCTTGAGGGTTACGGCATACCATGTGCGAAACAGTCCGTTCTTCGAGACAGGCACTACAGCAAGCCTTTTATCGTGAAGGTAGGGTTCAATGATCCATTTCGCGATTACCTTTACGCCCATTCCGGCTTTTACCATTTCCACGGCCGCCTCGGTAATTTGTATAGGTATCACCTTTTTAGGCATTACATTTTCAGGGATCAGCAGTTTTCTGAAAAGTGTTACGGTTTCAATCGGCAAAGAATGGATAATGATTTTTTCATCTGCAAAATCCTTTGCCTGTACATATTTTTGCTTAGTCCAGGGGTGGTCAGCAGGTACCAACGCCAGCAGTTCATCCGTAAAAAGCTCCGTCAGTTCAATGTTAGGGTTATTAACACGGCCACTTACCACAGCTACATCCAACCTGCCTTCAAGGATATGATTCACCGGATCATTGGATGATTCCGGAGATATCTCAATATCAACACATGGAAACTCCTTATTGAAATCTACCATCAGCGAAGGCAACCAATGATAACATGTGTAGCATTCTGTAGCCATTCGCACAGCACCTTTATCTCCACTAACATATTTTTTAACTGACACCTCTGCGTGTTCCAGCTCGCACAAGATCTTCTCTGCTGATTCGAGTACAATTTTACCTGCGCCTGTAAGAACAAGCTTCTTATTTACCCTGTGAAACAAAGGTGCACCTAACTGACTTTCAACTTCTTTCAACTGATGACTGAGCGCTGACTGCGAAAGAAACAGGCTATCCTTTGCTTTTGACAAGCTGCCTTTTTCCGCAACTTCTTTAACGAGCCTAAGATGACGTACCTCCATAACTATGTATTAATAATTTTCATAAATATATAAAAATAAATTCATCGTATTAATAGAACGTACGAAAATTGTTCCCGTTAATTCCGGTACATCAAAAACAATAAATAATTATGAAGGCATTAACAATCACTCCGAACCCCTACTCTATGGAAAAAGAAGCCGTCAAAACTCAGAAAGCTGTCAAAAAAGATTGCAAAGCGCCAGATTTTGAGTGGCAAAGTTACCTAAAGGAGGATCATAATCATAACATTGCTTTATCGCTATTCAACAAATAGTATAAGCCATATTCACACACAACGTTAAGTATATATCCTACAATGAAAATAAAAAATCTACTTCTTTTACTTTTATTGGCCTCTCTGTGGGGCCCATCTTTTCTATTTATAAAGATAGCCGTTGGAGAGATCTCCCCGGTTACTGTAGCTGCACTGCGAATTGTCATTGCTGCGGCTACTTTATACCTCTTCATTTTTATCTCGGGTTCCAAACAGAAAAAGAACCTGGCATTTTGGAAGCATGTAGCCATCACCGGATTTTTCGCTCAGTCTCTGCCCTTTATCCTCATTAGCTGGGGAGAAATGTACATTGACAGCGGTCTGGCATCAATATTAAATGGATTAACACCTTTATTTACAGTAATACTGGCCAATTTCATGATCTCGGATGAAAAAATGAACATCCAAAAGATCACCGGCACAGTACTGGGCTTTATAGGACTAATTGTTTTAGTCTCACCTGGCTTCAACTCCGAAGTGAAGGCCTCTGTATGGGGCATTGCAGCTATTACACTTGCAGCGGCCAGCTATGGTATGGGCATGGTGTATACCAGACTGCACTTAAAAGGCACCACTCCTATGCATGCTCCTGCGGCACAAGTATTGGTGGCAGCTATTTACATGATACCATTGTCTCTTTTAATAGATGGTCCGGCTCAACTCACCACAGCTTCTTTTAACGCATGGGGTTCTGTGCTGATACTGGGTATATTTGGCACCGCTATGGCATATGTGGTTTATTTTAGAATAATTGAAAATACAAGTGCTTCATTTCTTTCTACAGTTACTTATTTAATACCTGTTTTTGGAGTAGTGCTGGGTGTTATTTTTCTGGATGAAACCATTTCGTTGGAGACGCTTATCGGTGCAGTCTGTATTCTTTCCGGATTGATGGTAGCCAATAATGTTTTGAAAATTGGAATTTTCCGATTGAAGGCAAAGGGTGCCTGATCTTATCCGGATTCAACCGTACCAGTTCTCGGACTTGTTTCCAAAGCCGTTAACTTAAAGTATACAGCCCTCGTAAAATGATGGATAAATTGCTAAATCCGATCATTTTATTCCTCGTATTGAGTTATCACCTCACCCTTGAATAGACTGAAATAGAAGTACAGAAGAACCGGGGGCTATCTCAAAAGACCAAACTCAAAACTTAAAGTCATTCTGACGGAGGAAGAATCCTACTAAGATTGAAAGTACCTGCCTTATAACTTAGTAAGATCCCTCGTTCCTACCAACGACAAGTTTTTACTAGATTCTGATAATCAATGAATTATTAAATACCCCACTATCGTCATCCCGAACGTAACGTCACCCTGAGGAACGAAGGGTCTTCCTCAGTTTAGTAAGGACAACTTT
>NZ_AMZN01000090.1 GCF_000331535.1 Fulvivirga imtechensis AK7
TCAAAGGATAAAATATCAATCTCTGACAGCTTCTTATCAAAATCAGTAGCTACTGCTTCCACTATCCGCTCAAAATAGGTAATGAACCTGTCTATCGTTGCCGCGCTGAACAGGTCCGTGGAATACCCAAGGTTAACATACAGATGCTCATCTGCCTCTCCGGCTGTTATGGTAAGGTCGAATTTCGACACGCTATGCCCACTGTCATAACTCTGAAGCTTCAAACCGGGAATTACCAACTCTTCCTCCTCAAAATTTTGGAACACCAGCATCACATCAAATAAAGGATTACGACCAGTGTCTCGAGTAATGTCCAATTCTTCTATCAATTCCTCATATTGGTATGCCTGGTTTTCGAAGCATGATAATGTTTTAGATTTTACTTCAGCTAAAAATTCACTAAACCTGACCTCACCTTTAGGATAATTTCGGAGCACTAGCGTATTGACAAACATACCCATTATTCCTTCCAGGTCAGCATGGTCCCTTCCTGCTACAGGGGTACCAATGGCAATATCTTCCTGATTACCAAGTTTACTAAGAAAAATATTTACGATGGACAGGATAGTCATGAACAGGGTAGCCCCCGATTCATCTGTTAATTTCCTAAGTTGAGCTGTTTTTTCTTTGTCGAAGAAAAAGAAAGAATTATCACCCTCATAGCTTTTTATCAATGGCCTCGGATGATCTGTAGGAAGGTTTAGCACACTCACATCTTCAGAAAATTCTTGTTTCCAAAATTTTCGTTGCTTCTCCAGCAAGGCCTGTTGTTCTGTACTCTGCTGCCATTCTGCATAATCTTTGTAGTGAAGTTTCAGCGCTGGAAGTTTTAGTTCCTTATATAACGCCATGAAATCTTTAATCAACATACTTTGAGAAACCCCATCACTAATAATATGGTGCAGGTCCACCATCAAAAGGTGTGTTTGAGCTGATATCTTTATCAGTCCTGCCCGAATGAGTGGTGATCGACTTAAATCAAAGGGTCGTATAAATGCTTGAATTATATCTACACAGCCTGCCTCTTCCGACTCATGACACTCCAGTGAAAATACTACTTCATCTTTAATCTGTTGAAATGGCACACCATCTACCATAACTATAGCGGTTCGTAAACTCTCATGCCGAGCAATGAGTTTCTTGAATGTATCCTCTACTTTTTCAGGGTCCAGACGCCCCTCAAGCTTCACTACATGAGGCATGTTATAAGCCAACGATATCTTATCAAATTCATGAAGGAAGTATAACCGTTTTTGTGCTGATGACAAATTGTAATACAACTTCTTTGACACTGGCCTTATGGGTTGATATTGATCCACCTCGGCCCTGCTTACACCCATGGCTAACTTTGATATAGTATTCAATTCCATAAGCTCTGGGAGCTCAAACTTGGTATTATATACCTTCTTTAACTTATTGGCCAAAAAAATTAACTTCAGAGAATGTCCCCCCAACTCAAAAAAGTTGCTCTCCCTACTGATTGTATTCTTGTCCACCTTCAGTATTTCACTCCATATCCCGGCTAACTGTTCTTCTATTTCATTCGATGGAGCAACATAAACCTCTTGTGATAAGGCCTCTGGGTGGGGTAGTGCTTTTCGGTCTGCTTTTCCATTAGCAGTCAGCGGTATTTCCTCCACCTTCACGAAGTAAGACGGAATCATATACTCAGGAAGTCGATCCTTTAAATACTGCTTCAAGTCTACTATCTCCTTTTCTGCTGTATAATAGGTTGTCAGATATTTGTCTCCTTCTTTTTCCATGGCCGCTACAAACACAGAACTAACCGCCTCATGCGTTTTAAGCTGACTCTCTATTTCTCCCAACTCTATCCGGAATCCACGAATCTTTACCTGATCATCCTTCCTTCCCAAAAACTCTATGTTGCCATCGGCATGCCACCGTGCCAAATCACCAGTTTTATAGATCAACTTCCCTGATTTATATGGATGATCTATCAGTCGTGCCCTGGTCTGCTCTTCAGAAGAAATATATCCTCTGGTAAGCTGAGAACCACCTATATACATTTCTCCAAATACACCTACTGGCATTAACCGCATTTGGTCGTCAAATATGTAAATTTCATTATTAGGAGCAGGTCGCCCAATTAGAACACCGCTTCGTAAGCCAGCCTCTTCCCGTTTAAAGCAATGCACAACACAGCCTATTGTAGCTTCGGTAGGGCCATATTCGTTGTAGATATTTAAATGCTCATGGCCACGATCTTGTATGGCTGCCGCAAGTTTCGAGTCCAGTTGTTCACCTCCCACTATAAAACAGTTGATTTTTGTCAGATCAACATCACTATCTTTTATTATCCGTAAATGTGACGGGGTAAGCTTAACGACTTTTGCTTTGCCTTCTGATATCACTTGCTCTATCAACACCGATTGGTCTGACTGCTCATAAATGTGGAGGGGATTCCCACTTATGAGCGGCAAAAACATGGAAGTGATGGTAAGATCGAAAGACACCGAGCTAAATAAAGCCATAGGACTATCCTTGCCTCTGACATACGTACTATTGGCCCAACTCATGTAGTTGAAAAGCGATCCATGCTCAATCTGAACTCCTTTTGGTCGGCCTGTTGAGCCGGAAGTATATAAAACATAAGCAAGATCCTTTGATGACACCGCTGAAGGTATCTGCGGCTTGCCTTTATCCGCTAATTCCACGGAAGTAACGTCTATTACATTTATATCCGGCAGGTTTGTGATAAGATCTACATTGTCTTCTATCAGGTAGGCAGAAGATATCAAGACCTGCAGATTGCTGTTCTCAATCATATACTTTTTCCGAGCCTGCGGATAATGTTTGTCGATAGGCACAAATCCTCCGCCTGCTTTTAGAACAGCCAAAATAGATACCAGCAACAGTTCAGATGGATCTAAAAGTATCCCAACCAATTCATTAGTCTTGACTCCCAAAGAGCGTAGATGTACAGCCAATTTCGTGGATGTTTCATCCAGTTCTGAGTAACTCAGTGCATTAGACTTGCAGGTTATTGCAGTGCTACCTGCATTTTGTTTGACTTGATCTGCAAACAAATCCAGTACTGTTCGATTGGAATAGTCGACTCGGTTGTTGTTAAACTCATAAAGCAACTGATCTCGTTCAAGTGAAGTGGTGATGTCTATTTGCGAAACCGGTTGACTCACGTCTTTTTCAATTAGTTCAACAACTACTGAAAAATGATCAATGAGCCGTGAAATAGTTTCATCCGTATAAGCAGGCCTATATTCAAAATCGATTAAAATCTCATCACCAGGATGTACTACAAGCGTTAAATCATAATTGGTCTGAGTGAATATTTCTACCCCTGTTACTCTATAAAAGGCATCTACCACATCGTTTCTTCCTTCTATCTCCTCGGCTACCGGATAATTTTCTACCACCATTATATGATCCAGTAAAGCATTTCCCAGGGCACTGGATGACTGGATCTCGGACAATGGAAAGTGATGATGAGACTCTCCTTCCACGGCTAGTTGCTGCATCCTTTGAAGTAGGTCTCGAATAGTATTAATTTCGTTACAATTGATTCGAACGGGTACGGTATTGATGAATAAGCCCACTATACTTTCGATCCCGCTTAGTTCTGCAGGGCGGCCTGATACTACTGAACCAAAGACTACATCTGTCGTATTATTGTACTTTGACAATACTAGCCCCCAGGCAGTTTGTAGGATTGTATTGAGCGTTACACCATAATTACCGGAAATATCTTTTAATGCTTTTGTTCTTTCTTTTGTTAAAACAAATTTTTGAACGGACTTCTCATGGCGTTTTTCTACAGATACGACTGTATCTCTGGGAAGTGTGGCAAGACTTTCGTAACCCGCCAGGTAGTTTTGCCAGAATTTCTTAGAGGTTTCCATATCCCTGCTTTCCAACCAACTGATATAACTGGAATAAG
>NZ_AMZN01000091.1 GCF_000331535.1 Fulvivirga imtechensis AK7
ATTTTTTGCAATAATTATACTCCCTTTGGTCTCACTTTTAACTCTTATCAGAGGGTTACTGCGAAGGAGAATAGGTGGAAGTTTACGGGGAAAGAGAGAATAACAGATTTAGGCCTAAACTTAGATGATTTTGGAGCGCGTTTTTACGATGCGGCTTTGGGGAAATGGGGAGTGCCTGATCCTTTGGCTGACAACTACCTTGATCTATCTCCATATAACTATGTTGGAAATAATCCAATAAGGAGAATTGATCCTGATGGAATGCGAATTGAAGAAGTTGAAGGAGGTGTTAAATTAACTGGTAGACATGCAAGAAGGGCTGCTAGATCGCTAGGAATTACGAGTGAAAGTTCTAATTCTGCTGAAGAAGAAAAAGAATCTGATTGCTGTCCAGATGATGGTCCTATGAGAGGCTTAACAAAAGCTGAAGGTATTGGGCCGGCCCCATCCAATTCTGAACGTTTGGAGCGTGCTTTGGGACAATCCGGATTTATGTCAAAAACAATATCCATGGGGGTGGTTGAAGGATTGAGTATCATGGATGGCTGGTCATTATTCCGAGGAACCTCATTGTATTTGAATCTTCGGAAAGCTTATACTGCAGCAGAAATACAAGCTGCATTTGCAAAGGTTGCGTGGCAAGCAAATCCTTTTAGAAGAGGTAGTGCAATTGAGGGTTTCTTAAGCGATGCAAGATATGCAAGCTTCACTTGGACACGGACAATAAAGTCCAACTTTAAAGCCATTGATTTTTTTAAGGATGGTTTAGGCATAAGCGTTAAAACAACAAATGCTGAAAAAGGATTTGCTAATATCCTGAAAAATATAGACGATCTAGCAGCCGGTAGAGCAGCCGGTAGTATTGATGGTGTTCCAATTAACCAAGTGAGATTGGATATTTATGTACCAAAAGGATACGATCAGAATCTTTTAAGAAGTATTAGAATGAAAGGTGCAATGGAGAATGTCCCTATTCAGGTTATAACATTTTAGTGATATGAATTTAATTCAAATACAACTTTGCTTTAAAAGAAATTCCTTTGATGGAAAAAGTCTTGTTCAGCTAATAAAGTCAACGAATAATTTTTTTGGATTTGAACCCAAAAAAATGCGGTGTGCAGAACTCAATATTACAGGAGAAAAAATTTCGCTGGAGAAATTCTATGAGCTTGTTAAAAAGCTTGATGCCAACTTGAGAGTAAGTTTCGAATCTAAAAGCTTCACAGGCCCTCAATTCAGTATTTCTCATCCTGGACATCCTTTGGCCCCGCAAACTTTGAATTGGTCATTACCTTGGGAAAATTATAAGTTAATGGATTTAAATTCGATGTTAACCAGTGAAAAATTTGTAACTGGCTATTGCTATGAAATGGACTACGTCTTGTGGCAAAATGAGCAAATGATTTCAAACTATGATTTTTGGGGCAAAAGCCATAGTCACTTACCAAAATATTATGATCCATTGCAGCAATTGGAAATGATTGATATTTCGAACAACCCGGGAAGAATGACTTTGGTTAAAGGCATGTGGCTTGGTGCCGCTTGGCGTATGTACTTTGGTCGGAGTTTTTTTGAGTTTATCCCCAAGGAGAAGCTATTATCTTTTCGCGGCGCATACCATGTTGAAGAATTAGAAAATGACTTGGTATTTATTCAATTGTATGAGAATTTTTTTGAATCTTCCAGAGAAGAAAATGTCGTATTACAACGTTCATTTAGAGAGTGGATCGGAATGGATAATTTGATTCAGCGATTGTCATGATACAAAAGGATTACATTGAGCGAATATTAGAACAACTTAATCATTTTCTGTTGAGTATAGCAGGGCACAAGGAGAATCAAAATTTTGAACTGGCTATAGATCAGGCGAAGCAGGCGTATTATTGTTTTGGTGTTAGTAAAAGATATCTTCTGGAAGGGGAGTGTGAAGAGTTGTTGGAAGACCTGATAAAAAAAGGCTTTTCTGCACAAGAGATTGAAAGGCTTGGATTTATTTTAAAGGAAGAAGGTGATATTTTATCGCAGCAAAAGCATCCTGATGCAGCTTTGATCCACTACAGAAAGTCATTAACTGTTTTAGAGACATTGAGTGAGCGAGACAGGACATATTCTATTAATCGTGAGGAATATATCCTTTATTTGAAGGATGTTGTCTAATAGACAAAATACCCCCGCTAGCGCACGCGTTTCGCGTGTGCTTTTTTCGTCCAGTCTAATTATATTTGGACATATCAGTATATATAATTCCATGAGCCGCAAGTATAAATTCCACAATAAAGAAGGCCTCTATTTCATAAGCTTTGCAACAGTTTACTGGATCGATTTATTTGTGCGAGATCAATATTTTTCAGTAGTAACTGAAAGCCTGGACTACTGCAGAAAGAATAAAGGATTAGAGATTTATTGCTGGTGCATCATGCCAAGTCACGTTCATTTAATTATAAGAGCGAAGGAAGGCAATCCGGAGGCCGTTCTAGGACGGCTTAAAGAGTATACTTCGAAACAACTACAAAATAGCGTTGCAAAGAATGTGCAAGAAAGTCGCAAAGAATGGATGTTGTGGATGTTTGAGAGGGCAGGTATGAAAAGCAGCAATGTTAAAGGTAGGCAGTTGTGGCAGCATCACAACCAGCCTGTTGAACTTTGGAGCCCGGAGGTAATAGATCAAAAGGTAGATTATATACACAACAATCCAGTTGAATCCGGTTTTGTTGTAGAGCCATGGCATTGGAAGTACAGTAGTGCAATAGATTATTGCGGAGGGAAAGGAGTCCTTGAAATAGATTATATCTGAATGACTGTGAACGCACACGCGGCACGCGTGCGCCAGCAGGGAAGGTTCTTCTCCTTCGGATAGATTGACAGATGATGAGAAGCAGGAGTATTTTGAACTGGAAAATAAAAGGCAAAGGAATGAGCTTGACCAGGCAGATGAACAGAGGTTACAGGATCTAGAAGACAAAGCATATGGAAAGGATAGGTCAAGATCTAATGGGGTTTTTGAACCTAATCCTAAACATGGTAGCGAAAACAGAGGACGGGCTAATAAAGAGCCGTCTAACCCTCAAGAAATGCTGGATAACTCGTATGAATTACCAGGTAATACAACAAGAAGGGTTGCAGCTGATCCGAGCACAGGGGAATTTGCAGTGTTTGATGAGCACAGGCCAGGAAAATTTCATGGACATGTTCGCGGTTATGAAGAATTAAATCAGTCTATGAGAAATGTTTTATTGAAGAACAAAGTAATTAACAGAAAGGGCAAGATTTTGAAGTAATGGAATATCAAAATTATAGTTATAGTAATAAATCTGAAGTTGATAAGTTATTGAACTCCTCTCATGAAGATGTGATACAGGCACTAGTAGGCATGGTAAATGGAATAGATGATTGGAAGTGGGTGCAAGAGAAATTATTAAGATATATATATCATGAAAATTTTTGGGTTGCAAAAAATGCAATTACTGGACTGGGAGATGTAGCTAGGATACATGGGAAATTAGACAAGAGAAGGGTTTTAGAAGGATTAGAAAAAATAGAAAATGAGAGGTTGTTAGGTGTAAAGCTTTCGGCTATTGATGATATTAATATGTTTGTAAAAGATTGATTACGTATGGCTCTGTTATGCGTAGCGATCCTACGACCTATAATGTACAAGGGCGTCCCCGTTCCCGCCATGCTTAGCATGGTGATTTGAACTATTGGAAACATAAAGAATATAGAAGCCTTGCGGCAATGCAGGGCTTTTTTCATATCAGAGCATATTGATTTTAGTGGCCTTGATAAAATGATCCACGGTAAGGAGCAGGCACTCCTTTTCCTTCTCCGGCAGGCTGTTGATATCGATAAACCGCTGCAGCATTTTTTGATCCTTGAACAGTTCTTCCTCAGTCTCTCCGAGCAGATAACCTACAGTGGTATCCAGTATTTTTGCCAACTTCTTTGCGGCCTCAATGGAGGGCGTCATGGCGTCCCGTTCATACTTGCCGATAGTGGTATGGGAAGTATTGAATATTGTGGCCAACTCTTTTTGCGAAAGGTTCTTGGCTTTCCTGCCCCCGCTAGCGCACGCGTTTCGCGTGTGCTTTCTTCGTTAAGTCTGATTATATTTGGACACTATCAGTACCTCCTAGAGCACGTTTACCTATAGAAAAATCCATCCTCTTCGGATTTTCATAGCTCAAAGTGAAAGGTTTACATCGGCAATAGCTTTTTTCTAAAGGGCCCCGGAACCTAAGTCCGGGGACCTGTGGTTGGGATTTTTTGAAATATCTTCTTTACCGATTATCCCGCAGTCGCTCGGGTATCCCGAGTGACTAATATTAAAGAACAAGATTAAGAAAGAGATTATTTTAAGCTCGACTGAGCCGAGCAATATAAGAAAGTTGATTAGAACCGTAAAGTGGCAATAATGGTCACTCGGCACAGCAGAGCGACTGGCCTCTCCGCTACGTGCCTAGAGTTTCATCAAGCCTGCAAAGCTATAGGAAAAAAATCCATCCTCTTCGGATTCTCATAGCTCAAAGTGAAAGGTTTACTTCGGCAATAGCTCTTTTCCAAAGGGTCCAGGAATCCCGACATCTGCACATCTGCCGGGACAGGCTCAGGTCCGAGGACTGGTGGTTGGGGATTTTTTGTAGAAGTTTTGTCGTGCTGCAAGTTTTGCTCAATGCTTTTTTATTTATACATTTTTAACAAGATATTTGAGCTCCCAAAAACAGAACTTAGCTATGGCTAAAACCAAGACCAAATCAAACAAAAAAGCCGTAAAAGTACCATACCATAAAAAACCTGCAAACCTAAGCCTGGATCAATGGCAACGGGCATTGCGGAAGCAGTTTGCTGAAAATAGTACGTTTAAAATAAAGAATCTCGGAAGTCACCAGGTTTTTTCAGACTACCATGTTTATAATCCGGCCTCGGGTAATACATATAAGGTAGCTCTGAGAACTGAGGACAATAGCCGCAACTTTTGCGCTTGTATGGATTTTAAGACCAACGGACTCGGTACGTGCAAGCATATAGAGGCTGTACTCCAACAGGTGCGGAAAAAGAGGAGTCTGGCTAAAATATTAAAGCAGGGATATACTCCCTCCCATTCATCTTTATACCTGAAGTATGGAATAGAAAGGGTGGTGATGCTCAAGATAGGTACTGATAATAGATCGGAATGGCAGCAGTTGGCTCTTGAATATTTTGACAAGGATCTGTGTCTGAAAAATGAAGCAATAGATCATATCGAATCCTTTTTGGAAAGGGCTAATGCTATCAGCCCTGATTTTCGGTGCTATGACGATGCCATGTCCCATATTCTTAGTGTCAGACAGGCGCGGCATAGGAGTAACCTTTTGGATGTCGCTATAAGAAAAAATGGGAAAGACTATTTTGATACCCTTATAAAAGCGAAATTGTTTCCCTACCAGATAGAAGGGGTGACTTTTGCTGCAAAGGCCGGTCGGTGCCTTATAGCAGATGACATGGGGCTTGGTAAGACCATTCAGGCCATAGCTACTGCGGAATGGATGAAAAAGGAGTTACATATTTCCAGAGCTCTGATAGTTTGCCCCACATCACTGAAATATCAGTGGAAGGCTGAAATTGAAAAGTTCACTGATAGCACAGCCACTGTAATAGAAGGCAATTCCCTTAAGAGAGAAAAGTTTTATAAAGAGGATGATAGCTTTTATCACATTCTCAGTTACAATGTAGTCGCCAACGATGTAGAGATACTTAACAGATCAATCCCCGATCTGGTTATTCTTGATGAAGCTCAGCGGATCAAAAACTGGAAAACAAAAGTTGCACATGGCGTAAAGAAGTTGGAATCACCTTATGCTGTGGTGTTAACGGGCACACCTCTGGAAAACAAGCTCGAAGAGCTTTATTCTATAGTTCAGTTTGTAGAGCCGTTCAGACTGGGAGCCCTCTTTCGGTTCCTGGAAGAACATCAGGTAGCAGATGATACAGGTAAGGTAGTTGGATACCGGGACCTGAACAAGATCAGCCAATTGCTATCGGATATTGTGATCAGGCGTACAAAGAAGAAAGTACTAAAACAGCTTCCAGAACGCATGGATAAAAACCTTTTTGTGCCCATGACAGAGCGGCAAATGGAGGTGCATCAGGATTATAGTGATTTGGCTGCCAAGATCGCAAAAAAATGGAGAACTTATGGCTTTTTAAGTGAACAAGACCGGCAGCGCCTCCTGCTGTCGCTTAACTGTATGCGTATGGTTTGCAACAGCACTTATATTCTGGATCAGGAGACAAGGCACGATACCAAAGTAGATGAACTGATGTCCATTCTGGATGAGGTACTGGAAGATCCTGACCAAAAGGTTGTGGTATTCAGTCAATGGGAGCGCATGACCAGGTTGGTAGCCGCAGAATTGGATAAACGGCACATAGAATATGAAAATCTGAATGGTAGTGTGCCCAGCGAAAAAAGAAAGGCGCTATTTGACAACTTCAACAAAGATCCCGAGAGCAGGGTGTTTCTATCCACTGATGCTGGCGGGGTAGGGCTGAACTTACAGGCCGCTTCCTGGCTAATAAACCTTGACCTGCCATGGAACCCGGCTGTGTTAGAGCAGAGGATTGCCCGAATATACCGTTTGGGGCAAAAGAAAAATGTAAATATCATCAATATGGTGTCTACAGGCACTATTGAACATAAAATGCTTGATGTCCTCAGTTTTAAGTCTTCTTTGGCCAAAGGAATACTTGATAATGGTGACGACAGTATTTTTATGGAAGAGAGCCGCTTCAAGCAGTTTATGAAGTCGGTTGAACAGGTAGTCGATATTGAGCAACCTGCTAAAAAAAGGTCTGAACTGCCCATAGCTGATCAGCAGGATATGACTGAGGAAAGCAAGTTCACCAGAGTAGAGAGTTCTAAGGATGGCAGCAAGAAGACCATGGGCAAACAGCTTAGCTTTCTGGGCGATGATGATATGGCTGATGACACAAAGGCTAGAAAAGCTGCCACCAGTGATACTCCTTCTGAAGACCTGGTGACAATGGGCGCCAATTTCTTTGGAAAACTGGCACAGACACTGTCCGATAAGGAAGCTACTGAAAAGCTGGTGTCTTCTTTGATAGAAAGGGACAAAGAAAGTGGTAAGGCGTATGTTAAAATTCCTGTGGAAAATGAGAAAACAGTGGAAAATGCCATAAATATGATCAGCGGGTTTTTACAGGCATTTCAAAAATAGAAGTATCCCTCTGTGTGGAAGCTACTTTCGTAGCATATTTGGCATCAAGGCTTGAGAAGAGTGAGGAAAGGGACGGAAAGTAAGCACGGAAGTAACTTTCGAGCCGGGGATTACCCGGTGCTCCATACTCTCTCCATGCCGGCAATATGTCAAAAAAAATCAAGCCACTTGGTATTTTAATAGATAAGGTGAAGGTCCACTTTTGGTTATTGCCCTTTCCCCAAGGGACAGGCACAGAAACTTAAGTCCAGGACTGGTGTATGTATTTTCCTTTATCCGGAAGCTGTTTTGCAATTATTTGATTTTTCTTCTTGCAATAGCACGGAAAATAGTTTAAACCAGCTTGTACGGCACAGCATATGCAAAATCTTGCTACTTTTCATCCTTTCAGAGAACATAGCTTTTGTCTATTGCCAGATAGGTTTTAAGGATCGAAATAGCTACCATCTGGGTTATTAAAATGTTAAATTAGGTTATTCAATGCTATCTGCCTTTTAGAAGCTCAATAAATCTAAAAAACATAATCTGTATGTACCATGGAAAATAAAACAAACCGAAATGTAGCCACCGACAGTCCCGTTTGGGATACTAATGAATCAAAGAGATGCCCTTTTATGCATGGAGCTGTAAAGTATACTGCTGGTAGTGGAAGAACCAACCGCGACTGGTGGCCGAATCAGTTGAATCTGAAGATCTTGCATCAGCACTCTTCCTTATCTAATCCTATGGGAGAGGATTTTAACTATGCTGAAGAATTCAAAAGCCTTGATCTGAATGCCGTAAAGCAGGATCTGTATGCTCTAATGACAAATTCACAGGAATGGTGGCCTGCCGACTATGGTCACTACGGTCCATTCTTTATCCGCATGGCCTGGCATAGCGCTGGCACTTATCGTATTGCAGACGGCCGGGGAGGAGCAGGCTCTGGCTCGCAGCGTTTTGCTCCTCTCAACAGTTGGCCCGATAATGCTAATCTTGATAAGGCACGCTTGCTGCTTTGGCCCGTGAAACAAAAGTATGGCAAGAAAATCTCCTGGGCCGATCTGATGATCCTAGCCGGAAACTGCGCCCTGGAGTCAATGGGCTTTCAGACTTTCGGCTTTGCAGGCGGACGTGAAGATGTGTGGGAGCCTGAAGATGATATCTATTGGGGTGCAGAAGGAGAATGGCTGGGGAATAAGGAGCGCCATGTAGGTGGGGTATTGGAAAATCCTCTTGCAGCTTCACACATGGGACTTATTTATGTAAACCCGGAAGGGCCGAATGGCAATCCTGATCCGCGGGAGGCAGCGCATCATATTCGTGAAACATTTGGCAGGATGGCGATGAACGATGAAGAAACCGTAGCGCTCATCGCTGGCGGACATACCTTTGGTAAGACGCATGGTGCGGCCGATCCACGTCAATATGTGGGCAAGGAGCCCGCAGGAGCCAGTATTGAGGAGCAAGGCTTAGGCTGGAAAAATACCTTTGGGACCGGTAATGCGGGCAGTACCATCACCAGTGGACTGGAAGGCGCCTGGACCACCACGCCAACAAGATGGAGCAATAACTTCTTTGAAAACCTGTTTGGTTATGAATGGGAGCTTACCAAAAGCCCGGCCGGTGCACACCAATGGAGACCTAAGAATGGGGCAGGAGCCGGTACTATACCGGATGCATATGACCCATCAAAAAAACACTCGCCCTTTATGCTTACTACGGACCTCTCTTTACGCGTTGATCCTGAGTACGAGAAGATATCCAGACGCTTCTATGAGCATCCTGATGAGTTTGCAGACGCTTTTGCGCGGGCGTGGTACAAACTAACGCATCGCGATATGGGGCCACTTTCGCGATACCTTGGCCCTGAAGTGCCGAAGGAAGAGCTGATCTGGCAAGATCCCATTCCTGCCGTTGATCATGAACTGATTGACGAACAGGATATCGCTGAACTAAAAGGTAAACTTACCAACTCCGGATTATCAGTGTCTCAGTTGGTATCCACAGCGTGGGCGTCAGCTTCTACATACCGTGATTCAGACAAACGAGGGGGTGCCAATGGCGCTCGTATTCGACTTGCTCCGCAAAAGAATTGGGAAGTTAATCATCCTGAGCAACTGGCCACTGTACTTAAGACTATTGAGGGCATTCAGCAGACATTTAATAATGCACAGTCTGGAGGCAAAAGAGTTTCCCTTGCCGATCTGGTAGTGTTGGGAGGATGTGCAGGTATTGAAAAGGCTGCAAAAAATGCCGGATATGATGTTATCGTACCATTTTCTCCGGGACGTACAGATGCTTCGCAGGATCAGACTGATGTAGAAGCATTTTCTATACTCGAGCCCAATGCAGATGCATTTCGCAACTATTACAGGAAGGACGACAGAATATCGGCATCAGCGGAGCAAATGCTGATAGACAGAGCGCAATTAATGACACTCACCGCGCCTGAGTTGACAGTGCTTTTTGGGGGTATGCGTGTGCTTAATACCAACTACAATGGCTCCGGACACGGAGTATTTACCAAACGCCCGGAAACACTGACAAACGATTTTTTTGTCAATCTGCTGGATATGAGCACTACCTGGAAAAGTACATCAGACGAACAACTGGCATTTGAAGGTCGTGATCGTAAGACTGGTGAATTGAAGTGGACCGGTACTCGGGTAGATCTTATTGTCGGTTCGAATTCAGAACTCAGGGCGCTTGCAGAAGTTTATGCCTGTCAGGATGCGCAAGAGCGGTTTGTCAAGGATTTTGTGAAAGTGTGGGATAAGATGATGAATCTTGACCGGTTTGATTTGAAGTAGATCTGAGCATTGATGGTGGTCGTAGCAATAGTTACAACCACCACATTTATTCTGTTCTGCAGCAATTGAGTAAAATTACCCAATTTAATGGGTAATTTTACCTATTCGTTTGAAGAAAACTGCCCGTAAGTAGCTTATTTACCTACATTACTTACTTGCCGGAATAACGCCAGCCCTGAGAATTTTAAAGGTTTATTTTATATTGAATGATATTATAGTTATATCAATCAATGAACCTCCTAACTCAACACATCAGTGCAAGTGATATAAAATCTCTGGAGCACAAAATACAAAGATTTCAAAAGGAAGAAACCTTCAAGCTCAGTCATCAATATCAGTTTAACTCTTTAACAACAAGGGAGCTGGAAATAGTAAACTTGTTAGTAAAAGACCTTAACAACAGTGAAATCGCCCAAAAGCTTTTTATCAGCAGGTTAACAGTAGAGCAGCATCGAAAAAATATCAATAGAAAGCTGAACGTTCGAACTCCCTTTCAGCTTTTCAGGTATGCATTGGCTTTTGATTTGGTGTGATGAGCAGTTACCGAAAATACCCAAGGTTGGGTATTGAGATTTCTGGATAGTATACTGAACTTGTTCAAGTTAATGAATTAAAGACCCGTGGCATAATGTCATAATTTGACTTTATGCATTAGGAACTATGTAACACACTTCTTTCGGAGAATAAATTATGCCTGTTCAACTTGCTCCATTAGTAATTTTAAAGAAAGTTGCCGTTGTTGCTGCCATTGTCCTGGCAATTATCGCAATAGGGTATGGTATCAAACTGTATAGCGTATACCAGACAATAAAATCTCAGGTAAATGTGAAATCAGCTTATCCTCCTCCAAAATCAAAAGACGGCCGTTATCTGTACAAAGTTAATTTGATAGGGGCCGATCCAACTACCAGGATGCTTAAAATAGAAGCATTTTTGGATGGAAGAGAAAATTATGAGAAGACCAGTAAGATCCATGGCGAACCCTATTCCGGAACCTGGACAGCAGTAGATGGTGGGAAAACCAAGATAGCTAGCGGCCCCAAAACAGATGTTTTGGTTTTTTACTACGATATGGATGGCGCTTTCAGGGCTACCTCTTATACCAAAATCGATTTGACTATTGATATAGAATTTAAATTTGAGACATTTTTCAAGGATTTCTTTCCGGTAATGTCCTTTACCTTTGATGTTCCCGGACCATACGAAGAAAAGCTGGCCCATTTTAAAGACTCATGGATTCATGCTGATAGTGTTGTAACCGAAGAGGATTTGGAGGGGTGGGGCATATCTTTAACAGGAGAATAAATGATATTAGTCATCAAGTTATAAAGAAACAAACTTATCCCGATACCAACAAATCAGGATAAGCTTGTCTATTATTACGTTACTCTTCCCTCAAGCTATCCACAGGATTGCTGATCGCAGCTTTTATGGACAAGCCGCTTACTGTTAAGATAGCAATAAACAAGGCTGCCAGACCTGCCAGCAGGAAAACACCGGTGCCTATTTCGATTCTATAGGCAAAATCTGCCAGCCATTGATCCATAATATACCATGCCACAGGCACTGCTACTACAAATCCTATGATCACCAGCTTGATGAAATCTATGTTTAGCAGTTTTACCACGCTTCCTACTGATGCTCCCAGTACTTTTCTTACACCTATCTCTTTTTTGCGCTGCTGCGAGGTGAAAGATGCCAGACCAAACAATCCGAGGCAGGCAATAAATATCGCCAGACCTGCAAATAAGCCAAACAGTTTGGCAAAGCGTATATCATTCCTGTATTGCCGGTCAAAGATCTGATCTACAAAGCCATAGTTAAAAACATTGGCCGGAAAAAACTGGTTATAAAGCGATTCAATTTTATCTACCGTGGCAGGAAGGTCAGAGGTAGAAACTTTTAAAGACAAGTGTCTGCCGGTGCTCGAAGGGCCCAGTACAACATTTTGTTGCTCCTGGTGGGCTGAGGTCCAGTTAAAATCTTTATAAACACCTATTACCTGGGCCTCATAGCCTCCGATATCAAGCATTTCATTGATGGCTGTTGAAGGACCTTCAAAATCCAGTGACTTTACCAGGTTTTCATTGATAATGACGGGCCATGGCGCATCTTCAGCAGTCGAAATAGTGATATCTTCAAACCCTTTCCCTGCCAATAGTTCAAGGCCGTACAGCTTTGCAAAGCTGGTGTCTACATAGGTAGCCACACCTCTGAGGGCATTTGCAGGATCGTCTGTAGCTTTTCTGATGCTCGCTCCATTCCAGTTAAACCGCTGTCCGGGGAGGGAATGAGAAGATGCAGCCTGTTCAATACCTGGTATTTTTCTTAGCTCGTTTAAGAAACTGGCAGTCGCATTGGCGCGATCAATGCCCTCCTGCAAATTTCGGGGCCCTTCAATAGTCAGCACCTTTTCAATGTCCAACCCCAGGTCACGGCCCCGCATATAATCGAGCTGATTATAGATAATTACTGTTCCTGTAATGAGGACAATAGATGCGGCAAACTGCAGCACAACCAGCCCTTTACGTAGCCACTGCTGCGATGAAAAGGAACTGAGTCTGCCTTTAAGCACCGTTACCGGTTTGAAAGATGAAAGAATAAATGCAGGGTACAAACCGGATAGTAACGTACTAACTAATAAAGTAACAAGAAAAACCAGCCAAAAATCAGGATGCAACCACAGTGCTGTACTTAAATGTGTATCCGCAATGTTATTGACATAGGGTATCAGCCATGCTGTAGCAGCTAACGCCAGCACTAGCGCTATGAAGTTGGTAAGAGCAGCATCGCACAGGAACTGAACGACCAGCTGGGTCTTTTGAGCCCCGATTACTTTTCGCACACCAACTTCTCTTGCGCGATTCAGCGCTCGTGCCGTAGAAAGATTAATGTAGTTGATCAACGCAATCAAAAAGGTGACAAGGCCAATGATGGTGAAGAAATAAACCGTGCGGGAGCTCCCCATGGCCTCATTTAATGCCCCGGTTATTTCCGCATTAAGGTGTATGTCTTTTAGAGGCTGTACTTTGATGCCTGACCTGTAACCCTGATGCTGCAGTGCTTCCCCACGATGCTCCAGGAGCACCTTAGTCAACTTTTGCTCGGTTAACTCACGGTTGGCATCTGGGTGTAGCTGTATATATGTGCCGAAATTGTTCCAGCTCCAGCCTCCCTCAGGCTCATTGGCATAACCCTGACCTTTGAGTAGGTTATCCATTGAGAGCAGTATCTCAAATTGAAGGTGTGAGTTATCCGGCACACCGGAAAATACTCCAACCACACGGTAATCCTGCTGAACCTGACCGGTAACAGCCATAGTCTTTCCTACCGGATTATCCTCACCAAAGTATTTGAGAGCAGCTGCTTCAGACAAAAGGGCTGTTCCGGGCAGCAACGCTTGCCTGATATTGCCGGATTTCAGCGGAAAAGTAAACATCTTCAGAAAATCAGGATCAGCATATAATACCTCATCTTCTTCAAATACTTTGTCTGGATGGGCGGCATCAGAAACGATAACGTTATCAGTATGCACACGGGTGATATGTAAGATCTCAGGTACAGCTTCTTTGAACGCGGGAGCCATAGACTGAGGAGTATACGCTCCCTTAAACTCTACTTTTTCATCACCTCTGCCAAATCCGGGAAGGACCCTGTAAATATCAGTTTCATGCTCATGAAATGAATCGAAGCTTTTTTCAAAGGCTACATATTGGAATATAAGCATGCAACAGGTTATCCCTATGGATAGACCGACAATATTGATACCTGAATAAACTTTCTTGTTTATCAGATTTCGGTATGCGATTTTAAAATAATTTTTGAACATGGCTATTTTTAGTGTGTTATTGGATACATTTCTTCTCATGATGTAAGGACGTGCAAAAGAAAATACCTCACGTAGATAATATTTTCTTGCCTTTGAGGCTCCAATTCTTTTTGCCCGCAGATGAAACCGCTCATGCAGGTCACCCTTTACCTCTTCAAGGAGATGGGGTGCACAGAAACATTCAAGGACCCTGTCCATCCACTTTGGTGGCGCAGCTTCATTTTGATTGCTTTTCATGCTATACATAATTGGTCTGAGGTAATGATTGGGGAAGAATGCGGTCCCATAAGCTTTCCCTTACTTCACGTACATCCTGCAACATACGTGAGCCTGCTATGGTAACTGTGAATATTCGCTTCCTACGTCCGCCTCGCTCACTTGTGGGCTCGCCCATGTGAGATTTGACGTAGCCCTTGTTTTCGAGTCTTTGCAAAGCAGCATGCACCGCACCGGTGGTAACTGTTCTTGAAGAATGATTTTCAAGATCTTCTGCTATGGCAACACTATATGCCTGTGGAGTGAGCGCTGCTACGGTAAGTAACACCACTTCTTCAAATTCTCCCAGATCGGTTCTTTTCATCTGAAGTTTTATAGCATTTGTTATTACATCTAGTTTTGTATAACAAATCGTCTGCCAGTATTAAAAAGGCGATTAACAACTACAAATCGGAGTTTCGGATTAAAACTAAGATGAAGGAACGTCCGATAATGAACGCGTATTGTCTGCTTTGGGACGGTTTTGAACTGTGTGCAGCTAACATATGTCCTAAAATTTTCCCTGGTGTAGCAAAGAAACTATTCGGAAAGATCTCCCTGGGATCACCAGAGAATTATTGAACTTCCTAACCATCAGGTTTTCTGCGAGTTTCAAAAAAAAAAGAAATGCCGCCTGTTGCTTTTACCGTTTCCAAATCGTAAATATATGTCAGGATTGGAAAGTTAAATGTCTGTGCTTAAATCCAGAAAAATACCAATGACCTCTGAGAAAAGAAATTTAACAGCAATAGGCATACTGTACCTTCTGGCGATGTTATCCTCGATGGCAGGATTTTACATCATCAGCCCGTTAATTACCGGACAAGAGTATCTGCAGGGTATAACTCAAAACAAGGGGTCTTTTTCCTTTGGGGTATTATTTCAGCTTGTAAATAATGCAGCCGTCATTACGATAGGTATACTATTTTTCGTTGTACTTAAGAAATATAGTGAAAAAATGGCTATAACCATATTGAGTACACGACTGCTAGTGTAAAGAATTACAAAAAGACGAACTAATTTTGATAAAA
>NZ_AMZN01000092.1 GCF_000331535.1 Fulvivirga imtechensis AK7
GGGAGGTGTAGCCGGTGAGTTGTGGATATCCGGAGCCGGGCTGGGCAGAGGCTATCTGCATAATGAGGAGCTAACCTCAGAGAAGTTCATACCGAACCCATTCAAGCCTGGGGAAAAGGTATATAAGACTGGTGACCTGGCACGTTGGCTACCGGATGGTAATATCGAATACCTTGGCAGGATAGACCACCAGGTAAAGATTCGTGGTTTTAGGATAGAGTTAGGAGAGATAGAGAGCCATCTCACTTCACATGAGGCGGTCAGGGAGGCAGTGGTAGCATGTTTAGAGGAACCTATAGATAAAAAGCTAGTTGCTTTTTTAGTGCTAAGAGATAATGCTACATTCAATTTATTCGAGTTCAAAACTTTCCTTCGGACGAGGCTTCCAGACTACATGACACCACCTTTGATCAGGAAAACAGATCATATTCCATTGACGCCTACCGGAAAGGTCGATAGAAAGACTTTGTTAAAATCAGTTGCCCAAACTTCTATAGAAGCATCTGCAGGGCGACAACCAAAGACTGAAATCGAGATAGAATTGGCCAATATTTGGAGTGAACTGCTGATGAATAAAAATATAAGTATTGACAATAACTTCTTTGAATTGGGAGGACATTCTTTAATCCTCCTAAAAGTTAATGCTATAATAAAGGAAAAATATTCTGTAGAGCTACCCTTTAATTTGTACTTCAATCATACTTTACATCAAATAGCACAGCTAATTGAAAAAACACAGGTCAAATCGAAGAAGGAAGATCAGTATCAATTGGAAGTAGAACGATGAAAATCCAACAAAATGTTTCAACAATTCATTAGAGATAAAAGAAAAAGCCTGTTTAGCGTGTACCATGAACCTGAAGTGATGGACCACTGTGATACAGGGGTGGTATTTTGTTACCCGTGTGGTCAGGAATACATCCGGTGTCACAAACTATATCTAAATATGGCTAATCAGTTAGCTAAAAGAGGATTTCATGCATTGAGGTTTGACTACAAAGGTACAGGTGACTCTTCAGGTGATTTCTGCGAACTTACAATTAATCAAAGCCTTGAAGATATTCATTTAGTTATTGAGCAGTTTCGGCAATCATTTGATATTTCCCGAATCGTCTTATTTGGAGTACGATTTGGAGCAACTCTGGCAATAATGTACTCTAAATTAGCCCCTGTCGATGCGTTAATTTTATGGAATCCTATTTTGGACGGGAGCTCTTATATAAAAGAAATTAATGAAAGCTACAGAAGATGGTTAAATGGATCTTTCACCAAACAAAGCAAAGGCCGGAATATAAACTATATGGAAAATTTTGGTTTTCAGTTTTCCGAAACTTTTTTAAACGAAATTCGAGGAGTACGAAATATAGGAAAAGAACTGGATGGTAGTATACCATCATTGATCTTTACAGAACAGGATTTAGGTATTGATCAAAGACACCTTTTTACATATGAGAAACCTGTAAGCGCGGAATATTGGATAAAAAGAGAAAATGAATTTAATAAGGTGATGGTGCCGGTATATGAGACAAATAAAACATTGGCCTGGATAACAAATTTAACGTCTTAAGAAATGATTCAGGAAGAAATAGTAAACTTTGGTGAAGGTGGAATACTGGCAGGAGTATTTACACCGATGGAAAAAAATGCTTCCTGTCAAAGGCAGTGCATTATTTTGCTAAATGCTGGAATGATCCATAAAATTGGACCCAACAGAATATACAAAAAACAGGCAGAGGCCCTTTCAAAGATGGGTTACTCATGTTTTCGCTTTGATTTTTCAGGTATTGGTGATAGTGGTTTCTCTAACAGTGAAATTGGCAGTACATCCAGGCAAATATGCGAAGTGGTGATGGCGATGAACTGGCTACAGGAAAACAAAGGCCTTAATCAATTCATATTATCTGGCATATGTTCAGGTGCTGATATTGCATGGAGAACATCATTGGAAGATGAGCGTGTGAGGGGTCTTTGTCTGATAGATGGTATTTATTCGAATGATGTAATTTTGAACAATATTTGGGCGATTGCTAACCGTAATTTAAAAATAAGATACTATAAAAAACACATGTTTAGCTTGACAAGATGGACAAAGCTACTTTCCGGAAAGAGTGGTTTGTTCAATATACGAAATCTTGTTATGGTTTGGCAATTCTTTTCTCGTGCAGTTAGGAAGATAGTGTTATCAAGACGAGACAAACAGCATAACTCTGAGTTAAACGAAGAGGTTGTGATTAATGACAATATGGCTTCTGATATCAACCTATGGAACCATATATTCAACAGAGGAGTAAAAGTTCAACTTATTTTTTGTGAGGGAGGTAACGCAATTGATGTATATAAGTTGACCCTAGCTGACCATTTGAAAAGGTATGAGGCAAATACCATGCTACATAGAATCTTTGTGAAAGATGTAGATCATACTTTTACACCCGTATGGTCGCAACATCGCCTTATTCATTTGATATCAATCTGGTTGAAGGAAGAATTTAAAGAAGAAGATTTAATAGAAAAAAAAGCTGGTGCTGTTGCTTAAGAGCTCATGTTATTACATTTGCTCCGTTGGCCATTTTCAGATCACCACGAATATTTCATGTGTCTTAATATAATTAATTTTTAATCCTTTTCTATAGAAAGGTGGATTGAGCTGATATAGCAGAACCGTTGAATTAAACTTTTAAAATGATGAAAAAAATTGCAATTGAGATTTTCTTTATGGTGATATTCCTTCTTCACCAAGGGCTATTGCTTGGCTCCACAGAGCAATGGAAGGGAGATATAGAAAAGGAAGTACAGTTTATCCTGAAGGAAGGCGAGATCCCTGGAATGTCTCTAGTGGTGATATATGGAGGGGAGGTAGTCATAAAAAGTTATGGATATGCTGATCTGGAATCACGCAAGAAGTTAACAGAGGAGACATTGTTTCAGTTGGCTTCTTGTAGCAAAGCCTTTACAGCACTTGCCGTAGCTAAACTGCAAAAAGATGGATACTTGAATCCGGAATCTAAAGTATCTGAATTCCTCCCGTGGTTTGTGGTATATTACAAAGGAAAAAAAGTAGATATTACTATCTCTCAATTGCTGCATCACACTAGTGGGATTCCCTGGAATACCATTGCTAAAATACCGGAATCAAATGCACAGGATGCTCTGGAAAGAACCGTTAAAACCTTAATTGGAATTAAGCTGCATAGATACCCTGGAAAACAGTATGAATATGCTACCATCAACTACGACATCCTGGCGCTCATAATAGAAAAGGTCACAGGCGAAACGTTTGAAACTTATATGCAGGAAGAAATTTTTAACCCTCTTGGTCTCAATTCGACATCGGTGGGAATTCCTTCGGATTCCAGTTTTATGGCAAAAGGATATAAATTAGGTTTTTTTAGACCCAGAGAATATCATGCACCTATATATAAAGGCAATAATGCTGCTGGATACATCGTCTCCAATGCTAATGACATGTCCGAATGGCTAAAAATGCAGATGCAAATGAGAGAGGTACAAATGTATGATGATCTCATTAAGATGACACACCAGAGAGATGAATCAGTCGCTCCAATGGGAATGTCGTGGTATGCCGGTGGTTGGCAGGTATCCATTAGCGGAGATGGGGTGGTATATCATGAAGGAATGAATCCTAATTTTACTTCATTTGTGGGATTTAACGCGAAAAAAAAATATGGTGTAGTACTTTTAGCTAATTCCAATAGCAATTTCACTAGTCATTTAGGTCATAATATTTTACGAATACTTGATGGGAGGGAAGCCTTTAGAGACATTATGCCAGATGATCACAATGACAACTCCTATTCATTGGTATCTTTGTTCCTTGGGTTCTTCATCCTATCCGTTTTAGTTTTTCTTGCTTATGCTTTGATCCAGATATTCAAGGGGAAAAGAGTATTCGAACCGTTAAACCCTTCCAAAGGAAAGGAAATTTTGATTTCTCTTACATTGATAGCGTTATTTTTATATGGTCTCTACAAACTTCCAAATGCAATGGCAGGATTCACTTGGGAGGCTGCCCTTGTATGGAGCCCATTCAGCTTTTTTGTACTTATCCTTTTGATCTTAGCATCTGTAGCTATCACTTATGTTGTATATCTGATTACCCTGGTTTTTCCGGATACTAATAAACATAAGAGAGTACTACCCAAGGTACTTTTGCTGAGTGCATTATCTGGTATAGCAAATATGGTGCTTATTTTACTAATTACCCAGGCACTTAATTCAAGCATAGAGCTTAAGTTTCTAGTCTTCTATTTTGTGCTCACACTAGCCCTTTATCTGGTTGGGAGGCGCTTTGTTCAGGTGAGCCTCATCAAACTTACCCGTGGTCTTATTTATGATCTTAGGGTGCAACTGACCGAGAAGATTTTTAAAACTTCGTATCAAAGATTTGAAAAAATTGATCGTGGGAGGGTTTACACAGCTTATAATGATGATCTGGGTACAATCGGAGACTCAGTCAACATGTTTGTAATGCTAGTAACCAATATATTTACGGCTATTGCAGCATTTATTTATTTAGCCACTATGGCTTTTTGGGCTACAGCACTCATGGTTTTCCTTATACTATCCCTAACTTCTCTTTATTATATAGTAAGTCGAAGTACCGCGCATTTATTTGAGGAGGCAAGAGATACCCGAACTGTCTTTATGCGCCTTCTAAACGGCATGGTGGATGGATTTAAGGAAATAAGCTTGCATGTGAACAAGAAGCTGTTGTATAAAGATGATGTAGCCGGAAGTGCCAATGCTTACCGACAAAAGGTCACACTTGCTTCTATTCGATATGTAAATGCCTCACTTATAGGCGAAACAGTTCTTGTCCTTATACTTGGTACTGCTGCTTTCGCATTCCCTTTATTTTTTCCCGAGATAGAAGTATACACCATTACAGGCTTTATTATCGTTTTGCTTTATCTTATAGGTCCGGTAAATGCCATTTTGGCTTCTGTTCCAGCTATTATGAGGTTGAGAATCGCATGGAATCGTGTGCAGGATTTGTTGAAAGAAATCCCTGCTAATTGTGAGTTGCCACATGAACAAAAACCTCGCAACCTCACTAGATTGAACAGTATTAAAGTAAAAAATATCAGGTTCAGGTATGATAATGAAGGTGAGCACCAGTTTGAAGTGGGACCTATAAATCTTGAAGTGACCAAAGGAGAGATATTGTTTATTATTGGTGGTAATGGAAGCGGGAAAACTACTTTATCTAAACTCTTGACAGGGCTTTACGAACCTGATGAAGGAATGATATATATAGATGAAAAGGAGGCATCGTCAGCCGAACTAGGAGAATTATTTTCTACAGTTTTTAATCCTTTTTATCTATTTGAAAAATTATATGCTATTGATGTAAGCCAAAAGGGAAATGAAATACAAAAATACCTCGATTTATTAGATTTGAGTGAGAAGGTAAAAGTTAGGGAAGATGGCACATTTAGTACTATCAATTTGTCAGGGGGACAAAGGAAAAGACTGGCATTGCTGCTATGCTACCTGGAAGACTCACCAATATACCTATTTGATGAATGGGCTGCGGATCAGGATCCGGAATATCGTAAATTTTTCTATAGAACCTTACTTCCCCGCATGAAGGAGGAAGGTAAACTTATAATTGCTATTACACACGATGATCATTATTTCGATGTAGCAGATCATGTAGTGAAAATGGATCAAGGCAAAATGGAAAAATATACCGTTGAAGATCAGAACGTTGCAGAAGTTGGACTCAGTTAAATTAAAGTCATGAAATTATCAGATTGAATAATTGGCCTCTTATACACTAGTGCCGTTGAAGCGATAGGTAGGACATCATATTAATAGAAACGGATTTGTTGTAAACTATGGTATTAGAAAACTCTAAGGTAATAGGCATCGTGGGTGGGATGGGACCCAGGGCTGGTGTGAATCTCTATGATCGTTTGATTAGCCTTACTCCAGCAAACATTGATCAGGAGCATCCATCAGTCATATTAATGGCTTTCCCTTGGGAAATAGGAGATAGAACCTCATTTTTGGAGGGAAAAATTTCTACAAACCCAGGCTATAGTATCGCTCAGGTCATTAAAAAACTCACGATTTCAGGAGCTGAGATTATTGGCATTGCGTGTAATACGTCTCATTCACCAGCCATCTTTAATGTAATAAAATCAGAAATGGAAAAATTGGACGCTAAACCGAAGCTGCTTCATATGCCATTGGAAGTTTATAAGTATATATCTACTAATTCCAATGTTTCTCGCATCGGTATTATGGCCACTAACGGTACCTATAAAACCAGACTATACCAGGAGATACTGCATGATGGAGGGTATGAAGTGATCGTTCCTGATCCAATTTTTCAAAATGAAGTGATTCATAGAATGATCTATGATGCTCAGTTTGGTATTAAAGCCAAACCGAATACTATTACTAAAGAGGTGGGCCAATTGTGGAACGAAGCCATGTGTTTTTTTAGAGCAAGAAACTGTGATACGATTATCTTGGGTTGTACAGAGTTGTCACTGCTCTTGAAGGATTATGGAGTAGATGATATGTGCATTATTGATTCCACCGATTGTCTTGCCAAAGGTTTGCTTAGAGAAATGCGACCATGTGAGGCGACAAAGCTGGATACCAAGGTAAAAGATTTGAATGAGTCTTGGTAAGAACAATCTTTCAGAGATGTTAAAAAATTATATAAACCAAAAGATCAAAATGAACTATCGATAAAGTTGATAACTTTTAGGATGTACTGCTTGTTTCAAATAAATTTGATGTCTCATTGCTTAGTAAAACCCAGATGGTATACGCTCCTAACAGAGTACCCAGAGGAAAATTTAAAAGATCTAGACATCCAATGACGATTAAAAGTACTTTAGCCCAATATTTATATCTTAGTATGCCCCATCCACCAATGATGCTGGGTATTGATAGCAAAAATAAAAGGCCTCCAATAGAGATACCAACTATCTGGGTTATGGATATGGCTTCTGCGTCACCTGATATTATACCTCCAACACTAATAATGCCATATAGTATCATGCCGGCTACTATTCCTAGTATGCCTAAAATAATATGAAGGTTTCCTAATGTTCTTACATGATGGTGCATTTGATTCTTGTTCATAGTGAGGAGTTTTGTAGTTAAAGATCTTTTACCAAATATAGAAAAAATATAGAAAATTAGTTACATCAATTTATTCAGCCACCAAAAGAGACAGTTTGTAAATCTCAAATGGAGTTGAAATTAAAACACATACAAATGAAAAAAATCAAGTTATTTTGCTTTCCGTATGCCGGAGGATCAGCTAGAATTTATAATGAATGGAAACCTTATCTGCACCAGTCTATAGAGCTAAGACCGATTGAACTTGCAGGGAGGGGAAGTCGTTTTGGAGAACCCCTGTATGATTCGCTGGAAGCAGCGGTGGATAATTTGCTTGAAATCATTGAAGAGGAAATATTGTACAATAATTATGCGCTATTTGGCCATAGCATGGGTGCTTTACTCAGTTTTGAGTTGGCACGGAAGATACAAAATCTTGAATTGCCACGGCCCACACATTTATTCTTTTCTGGTAAATCTTCGCCTGATATAAAGGAGGATACTGATAAGACATTTCATATGATGGAGGACGATGAGTTTAAAGAGGAAATAATGGAATTAGGAGGAACGCCACCAGATTTTTTCACACATCCGGAGTTATTGGATCTGTTTTTTCCATTACTAAGAAATGATTTTAAATTGGCAGAAAGCAATATAGTAGCTCATAATAATGAGCCATTTGATTGTGATATCACCGTGCTATTAGGCAAAGAAGATGATGTTACATCCAGACAGGCTGATGGATGGAAAAATCACTCTAAAAAGAATGTAACACTTCACTACTATAATGGTGGTCATTTCTTTATTCATGATGAAAAGGAAGGTATAATCAGGGTAGTTAATAAAACTTTAGAAGATATTATGAAAGAAAACCTTCGTAAGTTATATACGAAAGGTAATGGCTTGCGTTAAAACCTACTTACTTTACTATAATAATGTATGTCACTTTATTTGCTTTTCTTGTCTTTTCGCAGGTGGATTTGTTTTATGTTTAAATCCTGTTAATGAGTCGTATTTTGATTCTGATAACCTACACACGTATCTGGAGAAGCCAGGGGCTTGCATGATAAAAATATACGAAAACTGGCAAATTTATAATTAATAATATAGGGTAAATTCATGTCGAGACTATTTTCCTGGAAAGGAGTTGAAGTTTTGACAGTAGTTGGACATTCTAATGTGAAGGGCTTCAGAGTACCCTATCCATGGATGATATTCTTAATAGTGGACTCGATTTGAAGCATATAGTAATTCATAATTTGTGAACATACGGGAAATTCCTGATCGGGTGAAAACCAATAATACGAAAATTATTACTTAGAAAGTGCTTTTCTTGAAGATTTCAAAATGAAACGATTCAGATTTAGAGATTTAGCTATAAGGGAACCGCATTACAATAAATATGCTCACCTTTTTGACCAGATATAGCCTCAGATATCATAAGTGAAGGAACTACCCATACTAAAAATCCATGAACACCACCGATTAATCGATTAATCGGCTATTGGCACTTCGATACCCAAAATCTCAATTTCAGAAAAAGCCAATGGAGTGGGTTCTAGTTCATTTGCTTCTACTTTCACATATCTTACTAATCGTTTTTCCATATCTATAAAAAGAGCGTTATTTTGTTCTAGCCAACCACGCTTCGTTGGCGTGAAGGTCAAACTATCTAAAGATGTAGTTACTGTAAAATTAGGCTGTGAAGTCAAAAATGATCTTTCTTTTGCAGGAAAAATTATGAGTTGTTCGAGTTCATATTTATCGAGTAAATCTACCAGTAGCCATTGGCTGTTTTCGAAATTGGCTGGACCACTGCTCATATAACCCCGAGATTGCCAGTAAGACGTTCTCAAGCCGTCAACTACTTTATTACTACCCCATCCAGGCTGGTCGATACTACTTGAAGTATAAGTAGGTTTGTGTAGAGCTACATTTTTTATTGGTGAAAAAAAGCTCTCATCAACAATCCTATCTTGTAAACTAGTGTAAATCCTTTCGGCTACCAAAGAACTGGTTACTTTCAAAATTTCGTTTGGATCATCAGGTACTTGTGAGTATTCCTTAGCGTTGATTTCTATTCCTGAACTCAAATGGTCTATTGTTGTATTTTTTAGTAGGTGGTAAATAATTTTGCTCTCCCTGGTACTCTCATAATTAAAAAAATATGAATTGATATTCAAAGACTGGCAATGCTCCTTTATTAATTGCATTGCTTCATAAAAACCGCTGTCGGCAATTATAATTTCACTGGCAGGTTCCTCGAAAAGCACTGTGTTTGGTTGATGATGATATATTTGTTTAAGAATATGCCTAATATATTCAAATGAATTATTTCTATTTAAAGAAAAAGAAAAGGAAATATCTAGTTTAGAATTTCTTTCCCTTGACAGTTTTTTAAGATTCGAAGAAAAATCCAATTCAAATTGCCTTCCTTCTTCAAAAAGATCCATGCTACCAGAGAGGATCAATACTTTGTGTCTATCCGCACGAGGCTGCTGATATAGGTTAAAAGTTAGAGTGTCTTTTAGAGTGGTAAACCATCCTGGCGATTTTTTTGTGGTACTTTTTAGCTTCACCCAATTTTTTCTTTGCGCAGAATCGATAAATTCTGATAGTATAGGATAAAACTTACTGGCTATTGCTTGGTGTCCGTATGCACTGGAATGAGCATCTTCTTGGCAGTGGTGTTGTTCTTTTCTAGTAATGTCTAAATTGATATTTTTTATATCTAATTCTTTAAAGAGTTCGCTGAGCAGCAAGTCATTGCTAGAGTTATAGGTACTATAAAACGCAAATTCAATCTTTCTTTCGTCTAAAAAATTTTTTAATGACATTAAAGAATCTATGGACGTATTAACCGAGGTAGTGGGTCGTTTATCTTTGTAAAAGATTCTTTTTGTAATGTACTGATCTACCTTGAGTTTATCAGGGGCCAGCCATGGCCCTATTTTTTCTATTAGGGGCATATCGGCCTGAACATAAAGTTTACAAAAGTACCGATATGAGTAGAGTAAGTCGTACGTTAGTTTGAAAAGATTGAAACCATAAAACTCTTTGTCTATATGTTCCTTTATTTTTTCCAGGTCACCTTCATCAGTATAGTCTATTACATAATCTTTGTATATGGTTCTGTGTCCAAATGACATGAAAGGGAATGGAAGTCGCTCGATTAAGATTAAATTCGGATCATAATGCACTAAATTTTGCTTTATATTTTGATGGTTCATGTAATGTCTGGCTGCTCCATCTACTGCGCAGTTAATTACTTCTACTTTTTCAGGGTAGTTATCAAATTTTTTCTGTAAAAGAGATACATAACCATCAGCACCATCTGTGAACAGCCCAGTTACCTCAGAAGCACCTACGAAGAGAATGCGGTAGGTATCTATCGGCTTTTTTATGGAAAAGTCTCTACCTGGGAACCCATGTCTGTTGATTTTAAAATTTTTATTAAACCCTGGCCTTCTTATTTCTCCTGAGATATCAGCTATGTATGAATAGCCAAGTACGGGATCAGATTTGTAGATCAAGGGAAATATTTGTGTTTGCAGCTTATTTGAATAAGAGATACGAAGTAAAATTTCCAATAATAGAAATACAATTGCTGCTGATAGACCAATTCTCAATACCTTTTTCATCATAATTGTCAAATAAAATTTTCAATCTATTGTTGGAGGGCTTGAATTTAATTTTAACGGGAAAGTACTTAAATAATGGCTTTTTTGACTTTAAAGTAAATTCAAAGATGCATTATCCTTAACCAGTGCTTTATTTGGTTGGCTTTTATATTTAAGTATAAAGGTATAAAATCAAACGTAAAAAATAGAATATTAGAGATTATCAATTACCTCATTCTTAGAATTCGATTTTTTGGCATGCCGTTGATCTGCTTTCCTATATAAAAAATTATTTATACACAGTCAGAGTCACCTGCCAGGAGACTGGAAATAAGCAGCAAAGAAAAAAACTAAGCCCACAATTCTTCAAGTGTATAAGAGTTGCCTTCGAGGGTCCAGAATTCACCGGTCACGTATCTGAATTTTTTATCCAGTCGGGCAATAGCCTGCATATCATCATCGCTGAGAGCAACATGAGTAGACTGCAGGTTTTGTGCGATGCGCGCGGGATTGACGGACTTCGGGATCACAGAGGTGTCCCTTTTCACCGCCCAGGCGATCAGCACCTCCGCAGAGTAGCCTTGTGTTTAGTGGCAATTTCGGCAATTGTCTGATCATCCAGCAAGCTTGGCTCGTCTTTGACTTTTAATGAGTCGGGTCGGTCGGCAGAGCCGAGAGGTGAATAGGCCGTGACATGAACATTATTTTTTCTGGAAAATTCCAGCATATTATTCTGCTGTAGGTAGGGGTGAAGCTCTATTTGGTTGACCTCAGGCTTTATAGTAGCTGACTTCATTAAGCCGTCTAATCGTCCAATTCCAAAGTTGCACACACCAATATGTCTTGTCAGTTTGCGATTTAACATATCTTCCATAGCTTTCCAGGTCTCTTCCGTTGGAATGTCATTCAGAGGAATAAAGTCTTCAGCCGAACGGGCCAGTTGGGTCCCCTTTTTCAGGGCTACCGGCCAGTGGATCAGGTACAAGTCCAGATAATCAATTTGCAGGTCATTCAGGGTCTTTTTCAAAGCAGGTTCCACATCGCCAGGGTGGTGAGCATCATTCCATAATTTCGAGGTGATCCATAACTCCTCGCGTGTTACAACCCCTGTGCTAAGAACTTCCGATAAGCGCCTCACCTACTTCCTTTTTATTGCCATAAATAGGCGCACAATCAATATGTCTGTAACCGACTCTGATGGCTTCTTTTACTGCGTTGTACACTTCGCCCGGTGCTGACTTCCAGGTGCCGAGGCCGATAGCCGGCATTTGATCATTGTTACGGAAATGGTAGGTTTTCATAATGTCAGTTTGTATAATGTCTGATGTGTTAATGTTATCCTGTGTTGGATTGTTTAACCTAAACTAATACTTTTGGTTAAAAAAACACTTGGAGTTGATGTGAAATGGATAGAAATCTCACTAATCCGATTTTACCCATTTGGGTTGAAGGACCATATGACAATCAGGGCAAGATCCGTCAGAAGTGAACTCTTTACTGTCAGATGCACATCCGCAGGGTACGCAATAATAGGCCCCGGTTTTCTTAAATTGGCTTCTGAGGATTCGTCCTTGTTCAATTTGGTCGTTGCTTAGATGCCAGCTTGAGGCAAAGATTAATTTTACAATTTTAGTCATATGATCGTAGTCAATGGTCTCAGCTTCATCGGATACTTTGTGGTAATACTCAGTTAAGCCACTTGAAAAATAGATGAAAGGGATCAACTCATATTCGAAAGGTTTGTGGTCCGAATTGTATCGCTCCGGGTTATGTGGATTTAATATGTCAAGGCCTATCTCGTATGAAGAATTGAGGTGCTTTGTCAGTTCTGCCAATGGTTGAGATGTAGAATCATTGTGCAGCAGGTACACATAATTTGAAGCATTGTCTGCACCCGGTTTGTCGGAGCCTCCGACACCGTCAAGATTTACAACTGCTACAATCTTTTCTAAAGGAACAGGAGAATTTCTTACAAAGAAATTTGATCCTAAAACCCCAATCTCCTCTGCTCCGGCATGCAGAAACAGAATGCTTCTGTTAGTACTTAAACCTTGCTCTTTTGCATCTAAAAATGCTTCGGCCAACTCCATGAGAGCAACTGTGCCAGACGCATCATCGGCCGCTCCGTTAAAAACAGAGTCACCTGCAAGACTCGCATCCGCTCCCAGATGATCATAATGTGCCACCAGAATAACAACTTCATCTTTTAACTGTGTTCCTTCAATAAAAGCCAGCACATTTTGTGATTTACCATTGTTGTTCGGAATGCTTATTTCAAAAGGTTGAAAGTAAGCATCTAAATTGCTGGTTACACTTCCGTTTAAAGGTGGAATGCCATGGCCTTTGTAATATGAAGCCAGGTAATGTGCTACTGCGCGCTCTGCGCTGGTGCCTGCTTTTCTCCCCTGGAAAAAATCTGACGCAATAAAATGGAGTTGGGCGCTTAATTCTTCTGCGGTGATGGATTCATTTAATATTTGCCGGATTGAAACTTTGTTTTCTGTATCCAGCTTTTTAGGGTTGCTTTGTGCATTCAATAAAAATGGGAAAAGCAATAAAAGAACCAGGTAGATTGAATTTTTCATAAGCCAAACTTTTACAATGGTATAGTGATGAGCTGAATATACAGCTTTTATAAGGCTTCCAGGGAGACTCATAACACATATATTTTCAGCTAACGAATGACAGAGAGTTCTATTACTTCCCGATACAAAACTTCGAAAATATATTCGCCAGTAGATCATCCGTAGTAATCTCCCCGGTAATTTCCCCGAGGTAGTGCAAGGACTGACGGATATCCATCGCGAGAAAGTCACCGGTAATGTTATTGTCAAGGCCGTTTAGCACATCCATTAGTGCATTGCGGGTTTTGAGCAGGTTGTCATAATGGCGGATGTTGGTCACAATGGTATCACCGGTTTTGAAGTTGTCGAGGTTTACCACTTCCAGGATGCGGTCTTTGAGTGCATCCAGGTTCTCTTTGGTAGCAGCAGATATCAGTACGGAGCCTTTGATTTTCTCAATAGCGGCTTTTAAGTCAGGCTGGGCTTTGTCTTCTTTATTGCCCACTACTATAAAAGGTATGCCGAGGTTTTCCAGCTTATTGATATCCCGGTTTACGTCTACGAGGTTGTCATTGGCCATGTCGATCATATAAATGATCAAAGAGGCCTTCTTCATCTGTTGTTGGGTGCGCTCTACACCGATTTTTTCTATTGTATCGGTGGTTTCACGAAGACCTGCAGTATCGATAAACCTAAAGGTAATACCTCCCAGATTGATCTCGTCTTCTATAAAATCACGGGTTGTTCCGGCAATATCCGAAACAATGGCTTTTTCTTCATTCAGAAGGGCGTTTAGCAGCGTAGATTTACCCGCGTTGGGCTTGCCGGCTATTACCGTGGGCACTCCGTTTTTAATGACATTCCCCAGATCAAAGCTATCAATTAGAGCATTGATCACTTTCAACAGGTTGTTGATGAGCTGCTTGAGGTCATCACGATTAGCAAACTCCACATCTTCCTCCCCAAAATCCAATTCAAGTTCGATCATTGAAGCAAAATGGATCAGCTCTTCCCTCAGTTGACGGATCTGCTCGGAGAAACCGCCTCGCATCTGGTTGAGCGCCGCTTCATGAGAGGCAGCGGAGTCGGAGTTGATCAGGTCTGCCACCGCTTCAGCCTGCGCCAGGTCAAACTGGCCGTTGATGAACGCTCTTTTGGTAAACTCTCCCGGCAGGGCCAAACGCGCACCCTGAGCCAATAGCACTTTAATAATTTGCTTTACTATATAAGGAGAACCGTGGCAGGAAATTTCTACTACATTTTCCTTTGTGAAAGATTTTGGAGCTACAAAAAGGGACACCACCACTTCATCAACAATTTTGTCGTTATCTCTTATAGTGCCGTAGTGCAGGGTATGGGAAGGCTGTTTTTCAAGGTCCTTACCTTTGAAGACCTTGTTACAAATTTTGATCGCATCAGTTCCTGATACCCTGATTACCGCAATGGCACCCACCCCCGGGGCTGTTGCCAGTGCTACTATGGTGTCTTCTGTGGATCCTAATTGTACAGTACTCAAAATTCTTTCTCCTGTTAATTTGAGGCACAAAGGTACATAAATTGTGAATATGCTTGAGCGGAATTTAACACCTTGTAACTTGATAGTTAAACTACTTTATGAGTGAATATTATTCTTTATGTTTTTATTAAATATTTGTTATTATATATTAAATTAATAAAAATTATAGGTTTTGGTATTTTAAATTCCAATTAGCTAATTTTATATAGCTTACACGGAACAGGGTGTCATATCGAGGCTTTATTAGTTACCCGAACTTTTCTTGATATGAAATCAAATTCGACTACAGCTTCTGGCATTCGATGCTTGTTACCTAATCTGTATTCTACGGCATTGGTTTTTTTGTTGCGTACAGATCTCCGAATTTGCGGAATCTAACCTTTTATAAATATAATATCTCCTTAGTCAATCAAGAGGCACATCTTTTGCCTTCTCAAAGCTACGAAACAAGCGTAAGGACGGATGAAATAGTGCTTTTGGTTGTTTTAACCATAACAAGGCTGCACTTGGGACAGAAATGCTTTTTATTTCCTCTTGATCTCCGCTGAGGGTGTGGATTTTCGGTGTCAAAAGTGAGGCAATTTCTACCTCCATTTTTACTTCAGGGCTTGTTTTACTTACAATTATCAATGTTATCATCTGACAATTTAATTTTTACTTATGAACCAATAAATACTTAAAAAAATGAAAGCGTTGGCTTCCGCATTTACTTTTTCAGCATGTAAGATCATGCTATGTTCTATAGTTGTTGCACAGGGACTGGTTCCACCGTCAGATATTTCTGTTGATCATATTAATTCCTCCAATGTCTCTTTTTCATGGAACTATTTAGGTGTTGGTCAGGATGGCTTTGTAGTAGAACGCAGCGAATCCTCCGGGGGAGGTTTTCAGGTAGTTGCAGATCTGGGTCCGGGTGTATTTCAGTATACCGATACAGACATTTCCGGCAATAAAAGCTATTTCTACAGGGTGAAAGCCTACAATGAGACAGAACAATCTACCTACAGTACGATGGTCCAGGGGCCACCGGTTGTACAACTGCAGATGGACGATATGGATAAATTAGCTCCTGATCAAGTGGCGGCACATTTAACAATTTCCGGTGTACCTCAAATGGATTTCCTGCAAGTGGAAAGTACAAGCAAATTTGCATCCATAGAGCTTGGGTATGATGAAGATGCTGTTTACACCCAAAATCCGTTAAAACTGAACAAATCCGGATACCAATTTCTTGAGTTGACCCTGAAAGATTTCAGTAACACCAATTGGAGCAAAGTTCACTTCCGGCTCAACGGAAAGGCAGGTGTAATTGTTGGTAATTACCTGGACGATGCCGCAGAACTTGAGGATGGCTGGCTGGAGGTGAGTATTCCCCTGGCTGACTTTGCAGAAAAGGAACAAGTTCAGTTTATTTCATTTCCTCATGCTAATCACGTCAATTTTGGAGTGAAAGAAATATCCTTTGCGGGTGATGATTCACATTTCCAATGGTTTGGCGCTGAAAAGTATGACAACTCCAGAAAAGAAAACATAGCCGGACAAAGCAGCTTGGTTTTTAATTCTATTGGAGTACATCCCGAGGCAATTCAATTGGACGTGTCACGGAATGGCCAAAATGTTGACTATTCACAGATATCTATGCCCTGGCATCCATTCCATCTAAATTTAACACCCGGCGAAAGTGTTATTGTAGGTTCGTTGATTGATAGAGAGGGTACTTCTTATTATTCAGATCCATTAAATTACTCAATTTCCAAAGGCCCGAGATATCAGGTGACCCATGTGAGTTGCAAGGGAGGAAGTGATGGTAGCATTGATCTGATAGTAGAAGGGGGAACCCCTCCGTATGCGTTTACATGGAATAATGGCAGTAACAGTGAGGATATTGCAGGACTTTCGGCTGGTGTTTACACTGTAGAAATAAAAGATGCGTTCCAAAAAACAGCCTCTTTAACTGTGCTGGTGGACGAACCGCAGGCATTGTCAGCCACCCTGGATTATACAGAGTGCAACTATAAGGAGGCGCAATTGCAAGTAAAAGGAGGTACTGCTCCGTATAGTTACAGTATTGATAATGCTCCCTTTCAGACATTAGGAGTTGCGTCTGCAGAAGTATGGAGAATGTTTGCTAATTACAATGGCTGGGTGGTGCCTGTAGGAGGTGTGGAGGTAGACGCTGAAGATAATGTATATTTTGCCGGAGAATATGATCAGGTGATCAGGTTTGAAGATGGTAGTGTAGGAGAGGAGGGGAAGGAAGGTATTTATCTGGCTAGCGCTTATGCCAATGGTGAATTCAAATGGAAAGTAAATTTCATTGGGGGTAGGTTCGCTGACCTGGCTGTGGATGCCAATGGAAATAGTGTGCTGGCCTTTAACGTAAGTGGCCAGGGTGAGTTAATTACTCCGGACGGAAGTCTGGTGTTGAAGGAAAACGGTTATATCGCACGATTTGATAAAAAAGGGAATTTGCTTTGGATACATAAAATTGTCAAAGGGGTCTACAATGTAGGTGTTGATGCCCAGGAGAATATCTATGTTGCAGGCACAACCTCCAGTAATACCTTTGAGGGTACTTCATTCGGCAATATCCTTGGGCCTACAGATCTCTATCTGGCAAAGTATAACAGCAATGGCATTTTTCAATGGGTGAAACCCATAAAGGGAAAGAACACCGAGGAAAACCATGATATGCATGTTGCCGCCAATGGGGATATTTTTCTCACTGGTGGCTTTGCTACAGATATTTCCTTTGGTGGAATATATTTGAAAAGCTCAGGACTCAGAGATGCCTATATAGCCAAATATAATTCTCAGGGAGTGGCTCAATGGGCCAATCAGGGAGGCGGAGCAAAGAACCATGATTACGGAAGGGCTATAACCTTGGATAAAGCCGGGAATGTATATGTAATGGCTCATTTCCGCAGCAATTTATCTTCATTTGGGGATGCGCAGTTTGCCGGGGCGGTAATGATACTCGCACGTCTTAATGGTGTTAACGGAGCCATTGAGTGGGCTACGGAATACGTACAGATCACGGGTATGCCCACGTTCGATATGGCCTATGATATAGCTGCTGATATTGATGGAAAAATATATGTATCCGGGGAAATGGCCTGGAGCTGGCTGAGGGGTGAAGGCGGATTTGATCTTTATATAGGAAGTTACCTGCTCACATTCGATGATACCGGAGCTGTACTCAACAGACGGGCTACCGGAGACTATTCCTACGGTCAAAACTTTGTACCACTAGCTGCTACCTATGACAATCACCTGATCTATGTTGACCATACCTATGGCTTGTCTATAGTGAAGCGTGGACCGGCCATGAGCAGTACCATTGCGATTGACCCGGCCCTCGACCAGGAGATAATAGTGAGAGATGCTAACTATTGTACCTATACTATCGATGATCTTTCACCGGAGTCCGAGGCAGAGCAGCCTGCAATATGTTATGTGACAGCAACTTCCGAAGGTAGCAATCAGGTGGTGTGGAACACGGTTTCAGGGACCTCTGCCAATGGGTTTAATATCTACAGATCAGAGGATCATGTTGGTGAGTACAAATTAATTGGTACTGTTGCAGGAACTGTTAATGAATTTTTTGACGAGCAGCCGGCCGGAGGTAAGGGCGATTTAAGGTACAGGGTAAGTGCAATAGATCAATGTGGTATTGAATCTGAGCCTGATGGAAGCCTTAGTGCACTGCATTTGGAGGTGATAGAGGAACTGGGAGATGCAATTACACTTCAGTGGAATAAATATGATGGTTTCGAATACAAGGACATCCTTATATATGCAGGCACTTCCCCTGAAAAAATGGGGCTTCTGGATCGTGCTTCGGAGCAGGTCACCTCCTATACCATACCGGCTCCTGCACCAGCGCTCAAGCACTATCGACTGGCCGTTGAAGGCCAACCCGCATGCCTTCGGAAAGAGGTGTCGCACGACCAGCGATCAGCCAATGGTGAAAGTAAAGTGAAGGTACTGTCAAATATTGCGGAACGTAATAACGGAGCGCTGAACATGGTTTTTTATCCCAATCCGGGAACAGATAAGATCAATTTGGAATTTACGCCGGATGGAGAAGAATATGAATTAATGATGGTTGACTCCCATGGACGGGTTGTTAGGAAAATAGATAGTGTCACAAATGGAGCTGTATTGCAAAGGGAGCAGCTTCCTCCTGGCCTGTATAATGTTATACTTCGTAAAAACTCAGGAAAGCCTGTGCATGCTATAGTAGTATTTCAATAGGCCCATTCTCATGATCGAAAATAAAACTGGCAGTGGACTTGCTGTAAATTTTGTGAAAAGCAGGCACGTTATATAGAAGAAGATCGATATTTTCTATATATTAAGAGTTCAGGTTTATTTTTGATCATGAGATTTTCATTTACTCTGTTTATATTTTTTGCAGCTTATGGAATAGCATTTTCTCAGGAAGATCCGGTACAACAAGCTCAATTGTACCTGGAGCAGGCTGATCAGATATACAGTCAGCAAAAGGAGGCTATTGAAATTGCCAAAGAGCTTTATGTACAGGCCGCTGACCTGGACCCTGCCAACCTTAAAGCCAACTGGATGGCGGGAAGTCTATATCTTGAAACTATCAATAAAGACGAAGCTGTTAAATACCTGCTGAGAATTGAGCAGCAGAAACCCAATTATCGGTTTGATCTGTCTTATTACATTGGCAGGGCCTACCACTATGGTCTTGATTTCGATAAGGCGCTCGATTATTACGAACGATATAAAAGAAAGCTACTGGGGAATAAAAGCTATAGGGGTACCGACAGGGTGCCGCTGGATAAGGTGAATAGACGGATCTTGGAATGTACCAACGCAAAAGATATTATCGGTCGTCCGGCTCAATATACTGTTATACCAATGGGCGAGGCCATCAACTCCGTATGGCCGGACTATGCTCCTGTTATCAATAGAGACGAAACTTTATTGATATTCACATCCAGAAGGCAGGAAGATAATACCACTCCAGATGTGGACCGGGATAATTTTTACTTTGAAGATGTCTTTTACTCCCGCAAAGTAAATGGGGAGTGGACACCGGCAAAAAATATAGGTCCTCCGATAAATACTGAATTTCACGACTCAAATATTGCGCTTTCCGTAGATGGCACCAGGCTATACTTATATAAAGACACCGGTATGGGAGACATCTATTATTCGGATTTTGATGGTACCAATTGGTCTGAACCAAAATTCCTCACCGACAAGATCAACTCTTCCATGTATTCGGAGAATGCAGTTTCCGAAACATCATCGCCCGATGTTATCTTGTATACCAGCAATCGCCCGGGTGGGGAGGGAGGTATCGATATTTATTATTGTACCAAAGATGAAAAGGGCAATTGGTATAAATCAAAAAGCCTTGGGCCGGTAATCAACACAAAGTTTGATGACGATAGCCCTTACCTGGCGGCAGATGGTAAAACACTATACTTCAGTAGCTCAGGTCACAAAGGCTATGGTGGATATGATATCTTCAGGTCCGTATATGATAGCGCCTCAGGGGAGTGGTCGCAGCCGGAAAACCTGGGCTATCCGGTGAATACTCCTGATGATGAAATATTTTTTCAGATGTCAGTGGATGGGCGTAGAGGATATTTTGCTTCCGTAAGAGCCGGGGGGCTCGGATTTACCGACATATTCATGGTGAAATATCATGGAGATAAGGAGCATAAACCCATTGTTATTCTGACCCAGGAGCAGGAGGAAATGTTGAAGGAAGTAGAGGTGGAGCAATTAACCAAAACCAATCAATTCGAAAAACATGAGCTGGAACTCATGAATCACAGTCATAAGATATTTTTCAATACCGATCAAAGCGCCATAAATGAGGAGCATCGGTTAGAATTAGACAGTATTGTTCACCTTGTTAACAAGCATGATGTTTTAAATATAGACATAGCCGGTTTTGCCAGCTCTGATGGAAACCCACGATATAACCTGGATCTTTCCCATAAGCGGGCACTGATAGTTCTGAATTATTTTATAGGTAAAGGCATCAGTGAGGAGCGTATTGTAGCAAGGGGTTTTGGTGCTATTGATGAAGATTCCCCACCCGAGCAGCAAAGGAGGGCTGACGTTCGGGTTGTATTCGCGGGGAAAAAAGATTAGCTTTTTGTAGCCTGTCACTTTGACTGCCCCAGCATCCAGTCATAGATATTAACTGGTTCCACGCTTGGGTCCAATTCCCACATGTTGCTGTCAGGGTTGTATACCCTTATCCAGCAGTTGTGTCCCTCATCCAGGAAGATCGTCAGGTTGACCTCTTTTAATGGTCCGGGATCACATGCTTTTATAGCGTTGATCATTTCCACAGATCCGGCAGATGGTACCTTAGGGTCCTCCTGGTTGTGAAATGCCCAAACGGCCAAGTCGGTTAGTTTACATGCCTGTTCGGTTTCTCCTTCTCCTGAAATAGGCACTATGGCGGCTGGTATCTCCGGGTAAGCCATCGCATAACTGAGCGTGCCAATGCCTCCGCCACTCATTCCGGTGATGATAATTCGGTTGGGGTCCACAGCATAGGTTTCCAGGGAATATTCCACTACCTCGTGTATGAAATCCACGTCCCACTCTTCCTCGGTGTGTTCGGGAGCAATTACAATAAAGGGAATGTCATGCCCATCGTTAAGATACTTGGGAATAGATCCATTTTGAATTAATTTGATCTCCCCGGGAGGTGCAACCTCCCCATTGCCCCCCAGGAATATGATCAAAGGGAGCAGCTTCTTTTCAGGATGTATAAAACCTACTTCATCGGGTACATAGCGAACATAGAGCACGGCACGGGCCTTCATAGGCGATTGGTAAGTTTCTATATCCAATCGCTTTTTTGTCTTAAACTGAAAAGCAGTCACCTCATTTTGAAGAACAGTATCTGTAGCATAGCTTTCAGCGACCAGGTAAGTAAACAGTTCTGTTTCTTCAGGCAGACCCTCTATGGTAACGATATTCGTACTGTCAATATTTTGACAGCTTACGGTAATAAAGCTTGCACTGATAAATCCTGTATCTGATAAAGCGGCTTCTTTTACATTAGTAGCAGTCTTATCTGTGATCTCTGTGTCCGATATCACATAATAAACCGTAGCGGGCATATTAGTTTGCACGTGTATGTTCGCACTGTTCCTTCCGTAGAAGATTTCGGGTGCGGTCAGGAATTCAGGAGGTCCTGCCGTCTCGCATGGGTCCTTATCAGGTTCCTCCAATGGAAGTTCTTCATCACTACTGCAAGCGAAGAAAAGAGACATATATATGATTGCAAAAGAGAGATAACTGAGCTTCTTCATTTCAGTAAAATAGTTTCAATTCGCATCGAAACTATTAACAGATGAAGTCAGTATTAGTTAGGCTGCTTCGGTCGAATTGCCTTCTGCTCCTGCTAACTGAAAATGATGCCGTTGAGTCGCGTCTTTTAGTGCGGGAGACAAGCTTTTAACGCGTCATTAAGGATGTCATCCCATCCCGATTTCATGTATTTCATGGAGAGGGGTCTAGAGACAAGTAACTGCTCCAAAGATGCATGGATCTCTCCCTCTGGTACCAATGATAAGTTTTTATTACCATCCTGATAGTCGTGGAGATTAGTTTTATCTCCTTATCACCTTAATTATTATCCCGCTGCCCGGGGCAAACAAGAATGCCATGCCGAATAAAATGCCGGCCACAGAAGCCATAGCGCCAGCAATAGAGCCATCCAGCCACACGGCAATGTAGTACCCGGAAAAAGAAACTAAAATACCCAGGGCCACTGTGGTGACCAGCATGAATTTGAAATTTTCGGTAAGCAGATAAGCCGTTGCAGGTGGAGCTATTAGCAGCGCAACCACCAAAATGGCTCCGACAGCTTCAAAGGAAGCTACGGTTGTGATGGATACCGCTCCCATGAGCAGATAGTGCCATAAGGCTGTTGAAATACCGATGGCTGAGGCATAAGCAGGGTCAAAGGTAGTTAGGAAAAGTTCTTTATAGCCAAAAAGGATAAAGATCAGGATAACAACCAGCACAGCACCAGTAGTATACAGCACCCTGGGCCCCATAATGAGTCCTGATTCGGTGATCCAAAGATCTAGCGGTACGTAAGCGATCTCTCCATAGAGGACACAATCCTGGTCCAGGTCTACTTTTCCTGCAAAAGCAGATATCAGGATCACACCGATAGCAAAAAGCCAGGTGAAAGTAACACCAATAGAAGCATCCGTTTGCAATCTGCCCTTTTTGTGAAAAAATTCAATGAGGAAAGTTGTTAAAACCCCTAAAATACCAGCCCCAATTACCATAGTTGCAGAATCTCTGGCACCTGTAAGCAGAAAAGCGATAACGATCCCGGGAAGTACCGCATGTGAAATGGCATCACCCACCATAGCCATCCTCCTGAGAATGAGATAACACCCCAGCAGTCCACACGAGATGGCCACTATCGAACCGGTTAATATGATTTGTAGTGCATGCATACTTGTTTCTGGTTTCTGGTTTCTGGTTTCTGGTCTCTGGTCCGGTTTTTTATTGTGTGTTTTCAATAGCACTTATGAATCTGTTCAATTTTCTTCCAAGTAGTTCAATTTCTGAGGCTAACTCTTCATACTCTTTTTTATCTTTTAAAGAACAGGTCTCATAGAGCACCTCTAAATGATCTCTGGTTTCATCATTAGAGGCTAAACTATATATCAGGAACCTCAAATACTCATTCTTGTATTTTCTTCTTCCATATCCCTCTACAATATTTGCTCTTACCGATTTACTTGATCTTCTAATCTGACTTCCTGTTTCGTAAAGCTCAAAACTTGGAAGGGTGAGGGTCATCTTATGTATTTTAACAGATACTTCTCGCGCTAATTGCCAAACTTCGAGTTTTCTATAACTCATAATCTTTTTGTTTTTTAATTTGATTCGTTTTTGTTCAATACTTAACACAAAATTCAACCAGGCTACGTGTGCGAAGAACCAGCTACCAGAGACCAGTAGCCAGCAACCAGTCATCCATACGGTATTTCCGACTGATGCGGATCTACTTTTGGGTAATTCAACAATTTTTCAAGTCTGGCTTCCAGCTCCGGTGTTAGTATGTGCTCAATAGTATCTGCATCGTCATGCACGTGATCAGGGGCTATGCGGAGGTACTGGGTGAGATATAACTCCCATAGCCGGTGAAGCTTCACCGTACGTTGTCCTTTGCGCTTGCCTGCCCGTGTGAACGACCAATAACCGTTTTCATTCTTTAGATATCCATCACTTCTCAATCTTTTTAGCCCGCTTTTTAGAGCCTGAGGCTCAAATTTTCTTTTGGAAAGAATTTCTTGTAGAGTGCGCTTTTCATAAAATTTCTTTCCTTCTTCTCCCAAATGATACAGTGCTTTCAGGATATTTTCGTCATTGATCTGTTTTTTGATCCTGCGTTGTGTCTTTACTCTGTACAGGATGCCTCGTCCCGGTGCCAGAAAAAATGAAATGAAGGCAATGGTTGAAATGACCACAACGATCCAAGGCCCGGTTGGCATAGACGGGGCAATGTATGAGATATAGGCGCCTGCCAGTCCGCTTAGCGAACCGAAAATTGCTGCAAGCCATATCATAGTAGTGATGTTGTGTGTCCAGAAGCGAGCTGCGGCAGCCGGGGTGATCAGCATAGCAGCCATAAGTACTACACCAACAGCCTGAATGCCCACCACAACCGCCAATACCGTAAGCGTGGTAAGTAAAAGTTCGATGGCCCTGACAGGCAGGCCTAGTGTAACTGCAAATTCTTCATCAAAGGCCAGAAGGGTGAGTTCCTTAAAAAAGAGCCATACACTTACAATAAGGATAACAGCAATTACGGCAAAAACAATAAGGTCAAAACCCACCAGAGAAGCTGCTTTCCCAAAAAGGAACTGATCAAGACCGGTTTGAGAGGCATTCCCGGATTTTTGGATTATCGTCAACATAAAAATACCTATTCCAAAAAATACAGACAGTATCAGGCCTATGGCTGTGTCTTCCTTTAGCTTCGATTTGGCAGTAATAATATCGATCAATACTAACGACAGCCAACCTGTTAAAAATGCTCCGATAATAAGTATTATGGGACTTTTCTCGCCTGACAAGATGAATGACAGACATACGCCGGGAAGCACAGCATGGGCCACGGCATCACCTACAAGTGCCTTTTTCTTCAGAAAAGTGAACGTACCTACGATAGCCGAACTGCTGGTGAGCAGGAGGGAGCCTATCACCACGTACCTGATGTTAGGGTCTGAGAAGGAAAAGAATTCAAAGAAACTATCCATATCAACCGGATTTTGAGTCAGGGGTCTTTTCTCTGTTAGGAAACTGCTGCTGGCGGATCAGGTCTCCAACATCACTCAACAGCGTGAGCTTACCTCCATAGGTCTCCTGTAGTAGTTCTGTAGTGAATACCTTTTCCACGGGCCCTGAGGCTACCAGTCGCATATTAAGCAGGATCACCCAATCGAAATACTGGGTAACAGATTGGAGGTCGTGATGTACAACGATCACCGTCTTGCCTTTGGCAGACATTTCGCGAAGCAGGCTAATGATCGCTTTTTCCGTAGCAGCGTCTACACCGGCAAACGGCTCGTCCATAAAGTACAGATCCGCCTGCTGAGCCAATGCCCTTGCCAGGAACACGCGCTGCTGCTGGCCACCTGATAACTGTGATATCTGTCTTTTTTCATATGCTTCCATACCTACCTTCCGCAGACTGTCCATTGCTATATCTTTGTCGGCCTTTCTGGGGCGCCTGAAGAGCCCCAATTTGCCGTACCTACCCATGAGTACCACATCGAGTACGGAAGCCGGGAAATCCCAATCTACAGACTCACGTTGTGGTACATAGCTGATCTTCCCACGCGCTTCCCTTAGGCTCTGATCGAAAAGTTTTACATAGCCGCTGCTATTGGGTGTAAGGCCCATGACCGATTTTATCAGCGTGGATTTGCCGGCACCGTTGGGACCCACTATACCGATCAGCTTACCATAGGGTAGCGTTAGGTCCACATCCCATAGCACAGGCTTCTTATCATAAGACACAGTCAGGTCATGAACCTCCAGCACAGGGTTCTCAACATGATGAACTTGATTGATGATAGTCTTATCGTTGGTCATTAGTCAATAGTTAAATCGCTTAAAGTGCTTAAAGTATAAACTGAAAACTGAAAAAACTGTAAACTGTAAACTGAGAACTGAGAACTGAGAACTGAGAACTGAGAACTGAGAACTGAGAACTATTTCAGCGCCTCAACAATTGTGTTTACGTTTGCTGTTACCATTCCTATATACGTTCCTTCTTTTGTTCCTTTTTTTCCCATGGCATCGGAGTACAGGTTACCGCCAATCTTTACATCAAAGCCACGCTTACGGGCGCCTTCAACCACTGCGTTAATAGCTTTTTCTGATACGGATGTTTCAACAAATACGGCCTTGATCTTACGGTCTACGATAAATGTCACCAGGTGGGAGACATCTCTGAGACCATATTCGGATAGAGTAGAGATGCCTTGTAATCCCCGTACTTCAATATCATAAGCATCACCAAAATAGCCAAAAGCATCATGGGCGGTAATCAGTGTCCGCTGCGCTTTAGGAATGGTGGATATTTCATCTTTTACCCATTTGTGGAGTGAATCCAGTTGCCCTACATAAGCCTGAGTATTTGTCCTGTAAAAGTCTGCACGAGCGCTGTCAAGGTCCTGTAAGGCTTCACCCGTTTTACGTACAGCTTCAGTCCAGAGTGCTACATCAAACCATATGTGAGGGTCATAGTTGTTGTTGAACTCAGGTACCTTCCGCAACTTCTCAGGGTTAATATCTTCCGCCACGGCAATCACCGGCTTTATTCTCGAGAGCTTCTCCAACACTTCACCCATTTTACCTTCCAGGTGTAAGCCGTTGTAAAAGATCACGTCAGCCGAAGTCAGCCGCTGCAGATCTCCCTGAGTAGCTTTGTACAGGTGAGGATCTACGCCCGGTCCCATCAATGAAATAACATCGGCAGAGTCGCCAACAATGTTCATCACTGCATCTTCTATCATTCCTGTGGTAGTAACGATATTCAGCCGACTTTTTTCCAACCCCTGCTCTTGGGGCTTACCACATGCAGCGATTAATACCACACACAATATGAGCAGCTTGATTATTCTTCTATCCATATATTTTCCGAAACTTCTTTTGAGATAAAAACTGTCTTTTTGTTGTCGATCAGGATCTCCAGCGAGCCATCAAATTCCAGCCTGTCGATCACCCTGATTTTAGCCCCAATGTAAGCCCCAATTTTATCGACATATTGGAGGAAAGCAGCACTCGCATCTTTGACTGCCACCACTACTCCGTCATGTCCGATTTTGCAGTCGCTTAGAGCCACCTGGGGCTTGGCTTTAAACTCTCCTGATTCGTCTGGAATGGGGTCTCCATGGGGGTCGTATTTTGGGTACCCTAGAAACTCGTCCAGACGCCTGATGAGTAGGGGAGATTTGATGTGCTCCAGTTGCTCTGCTACATCATGAACCTCGTCCCAATTGAACTTCAGTTTCTGGACCAAAAATACCTCCCAAAGCCGGTGCTTTCTGATAACCTGAAGAGCAGCTTTTTGCCCTTCTTCAGAGACCCTTACCCCCCGGTATTTTTGATAGGTGACAACACCTTTGTTAGACAATTTTTTAATCATATCTGTAACAGAAGCCGCCCGGGTATTGAGGGTATCAGCGATAGCATTGGTGGATACAGGATTGCTTGTACCTTCACTTAGATGGTAAATAGTCTTCAAATAATTTTCCTCTGCAAAACTTAACATAGGGCTTCCAATTTTTAGCAAATATAGTATTTTAGATTTATCTAAAAAATTTTTTACATTATAATTAAAAATTACAAAGAGCAGCGTTTTTCATGCGATTACGGAAGAAATGTTACTCATTCTTGTGTTTTTTAGGCTTGTCTAAAACACATGTAAGGACTGGTTACTGGTAAAAATAACCATGAAAATACGAGCCAATGCCTGAAATAACCTGAATTGAGGGTGAAATGATAATAAAATAGAGTTTAATTGATAGTTGATATTTAATATGTTAAACAATTGATTTGCAGTATTCTATATCAGTAAATTATTGACTATTTCAATGAGTTTTTTCTCCTCTGATCTCCATAAAATTTCATCTTTTGGTATAGTGGTGTAGAATTTTCGTTTTTTCATTTTGTTGAGTAGTTGCCCCGGGTTGATGGTGTGGATGTTGATCGGAATGCAGGCTTCATATTTTTCTGCCAGTTCTACCCAGGGTTCATGGTCCTGAAGAAGCATGGGCAGTCCATTGCCCAGGTACTCGAAAAGTTTAGTGGGCATGGTGTTCATGGTACTCTTATTGGTGGGGTAATAAACCACTCCGAAATCAGCCTTTTGAATGGCGGCCAAAACCTCCTGATGGGATACCAGCTCCGAGCCTCCAAAGAGGGTTATAAAGTCCGAATTTTTTATTGTTTCCTTCAGCTTGATCAACGTGCTTTTCTGGGCACAATAGCCGATGATATTTAACCTGATTTCGGGATTTATTTCATGCAGTTTTTTTGTCAGGGCAATGCACTCGAAAACCCCTGTGCTTTCACCTATAGTACCGGAAAAAAGGAGGGTGATTTGTTCACTGTTTTTTATCTGTTTTTGAACGTCCGGAATCGTTACGGAGGGTAGGTATTTATTTTCAATCACTGTGCATTTTCCACGGGCAAAAGTAAATTCATTTTGATACTGTTTTTCTGCCAGAAAGTAATGATCAACAAACAGCCGGCTGAGGTATTCTTTGCCCCGGATGTAGGCCGCTATGAATGGTTTGATCAGCAGCGGGAAGGTGTTGGTGTAAAGTATATTCCGGTAGTAATTTTCCTGGATGTCATACGCCACTTTGCAGCCAAATAATATTCTGTATAGAAATGTAACTATCAGTAATTCATGCGTATTGATGATGATCAGTTCAGGTCTTAGTTGATGGTATTTTTTTAAGCATTGGAATGGCGCAGCAAGTCTGGAAATATTAAGTCTTTTGAAATTAAAGAGCGGATGAAAAGTGATGTTTACCGTTTGCGGAATATTTTTTACACAAAACCCTATGATATTTATTTCATATTTACTTGTTTGGCCCAACGAAAGACCAAATTTTTCATACATCCTGGTGTCATCAACAGGCTTGAGCACAGAGGCGATGACGAGTTTGCGTTTCTTCATATACAGTAATAATAAAAGATTAATCAATAATAGCTGATGGATTTAAGAGAAATTGTAGAAAATGCCTGGGATAACCGAGCCCTGCTCAAGGAAAAAGATGTTCAAATAGCGGTAAAAACAATAGTCGGAGATCTGGACCAGGGCGTAAGGCGCGTGGCAGAACCGAACGGTGAAAATTGGTTAGTCAATGAGTGGGTGAAGAAGGCAGTGATACTTTATTTCCCATTGATGAAAATGCAGACCATCGAGGTGGGCCCGTTTGAGTTTCATGATAAGATCAAGCTCAAAAATAACTATGAAAAACTGGGTGTAAGGGTTGTGCCCCACGCCATTGCCCGTTATGGTTCTTTTGTCAACAGAGGAGTGGTAATGATGCCTTCATATGTGAATATCGGAGCTTATGTTGATGAGGGCACCATGGTGGATACCTGGGCAACGGTGGGTAGCTGTGCTCAGATAGGAAAGAACGTTCACCTCAGTGGAGGCGTTGGTATAGGAGGGGTGCTGGAGCCTGTGCAGGCAGCCCCGGTTATTATTGAAGACAATGCCTTCATCGGCTCAAGGTGTATCATCGTGGAGGGAGTACGTGTGGGCAAAGAAGCAGTGCTGGGAGCCAATGTTGTGCTTACTGCCAGCTCGAAGATCATTGACGTAACTGGTGATAAACCAGTAGAAACAAAAGGCTATGTACCTGAACGATCTGTTGTTATTCCGGGTTCATATACTAAAAAATTCCCTGCAGGAGAATACCAGGTTCCCTGCGCTTTGATCATTGGAAAGCGTAAGGAAAGTACAGATAAAAAGACTTCACTTAACCAGGCCCTGCGCGAAAATGATGTAGCCGTCTGATTTTGGCATTTACTTTGTGGTGGCTTGGTGTATATAGTAATATAGCTTAGTGTAGCGGAAATTAAAGAAAAGATTGTCGGGCTATTTGAAATTATTTATACCTATGAAAAAGCTTTTGCCTCTCTTTATTATTTTGATTCTACTCAGTAGCTTCACCTCAGGTGACAGTGACGTTTATCCTGTGGTGCCGCACGATAGCTTTGTGCGGGGAGAAAGACTTGAGTATAAAGTAAGCTTTGGCATATTTGCCATCGGCAGCGCTGAGATGATCATTAGAGACAATTTTTACAGGATCAACCATCGTGATTGCTACAAGATTGATGTATATGGCAAAACCACCGGTATGGTGGATTGGATTGCAAAAGTGGATGATCATTGGGGAGCATATGTTGATTCGGCTGCGTTAGTACCACATATTTCTTACCGGAATATAAAAGAAGGTAATTACCGAAAGAATGAGATCATCCGGTTTGATCACAGAACCAATCTTATAGAAGCTAAGGTGATAGACAAGAAGACCGGTGATTTTAAAGAGCCAAATTATTATGCTGCACCTGAAAACATCCGGGATATGCTGGCCGGTTACCTGTATCTACGAACCATTGACTTTTCCAAAATGAAAAAAGGAGAGGTGTTCACGGTTAAGGGTTTCTTTGAAGACACCTTTTATGAACTGGATGTGAAATATAGAGGCAAAGACAAGATCAAAACAAAAGCAGGTAAGTTTCATGCCATCAAGCTTGCCCCCATTATGCCCAACAATGAACTTTTTGACGGAGAAGATTCAATAATAGCCTGGATATCCGATGATAAGAACAAAATCCCTTTGAAGGTAGAGGCAAAAATGTTCATCGGCAGCACTTCAGTTGAGCTTTCAGGTTATCACAACGTAAAGAATGAAGTGAGTATCATTAAATAGTGTTTGTAAGAAAACGCCAATGTCTGCGTTATGCTCGTGCCAAAAATGCTCACGTACCCCGGTACGCTCCGCTTTTTGGGACTTCACACTCTGGTCTCAATACTATTATCTCCATATTACAATATTTCTTACAAAACGCTGCAGTTGTAGATTCACTTTCATATCTTGCACGGACATACTACAACCGAATCTTGAGTCTTTAGTATTTAGTGGTGAGTCTTGAGTGAAAATTGACAAAGGAAATGGGTGCTCCAGTCTCAATACTAATATCTCAATACTGAAAACATGAAATACTCACTATTGATCTTTTTGATCTGTGTTGGCTTCATCCCCTCAGGCAAGGAAACTATCCGTTTTAAATCTCAGGATGGCCTCGAAATAGTTGGGGATCTTTACATGAAACACCCCACAACAGCGCCTTTTATAGTATTGTTCCATCAGGCAAATTGGAGTAGGGGAGAATACCTCGAGATTGCTCCACGGCTAAATAGCATGGGTTTTAATTGTCTCGCAGTAGACTTGCGATCCGGTGGCGCAATAAATGACGTACAGAACATCACGAGGCAGAATGCACTAAAGGCAATGAAGGAGACTCAATATGTGGATGCCTTGCCAGACATGACCGCTGCAATTAACTATGCCGATCAAAATTTTGCGGAGGGAAAACTTATTGTATGGGGGAGTTCATATTCTGCTGCCCTGGCGCTGAAGCTGACCGGTGACATGCCAGACAAGGTGGATGCGGTACTGGCCTTTTCACCGGGAGAATACTTTGCCTCACAAGGCAGGTCCAGAGATTACATCACTTCGAGTGCTATAAACGTATCACAGCCCGCTTTTATTACTTCATCCAGAGATGAAAAGAATAACTGGTGGGGTATCTATGTGACTATTCCATCCGACAAGAAGCAGTACTACCTGCCTGAAACTGCCGGAAACCATGGCTCAAGGGCGCTGTGGTCAAGGTACCCGGACTCAAAGGGTTACTGGGAAGCAGTCACACAATTTCTCAGTTCATTCTGAATAAAAAACAAACTGAGAACGGAAAAACTGAGAACGGAGAACGGAGAACTGTTTCCAAAAAAGTTCTACCTTTGCAGCCTCAGTGGCGTCCGACAGTTAGCCACTATTTTTTAACCATGAACAAAAGCATGAAGAATATTTTTATAGCGTTGCTGTGTTTCGCAGTTATAACTGGTTGTAAGGATGAACGATCCGATCTTGGCGACAAACATTTTAAAAACGGAGAATATAAAGAGGCAGTTAAGGCCTATACTGAATATTTACGATTAGAGCCTACACATGTTAAATCGCTGTATAACAGAGGAAGGGCCTATGAAGAGCTTGGGGAATATGAAAAAGCGCTCGCAGATTTTAACAAAGTAGTAAAAGAAGACCCCCTCAATACAAATGCCTATTTGAGTATTACCAGCGACTACTATTATCGCCAGCAGGATTATGAAAATACCATATTCTATGCGGAGAAGGTGTTGGCCCAGAACGAGAATAGTGTTATAGCTCATACACTAAAAGGAAAGGCATACCAAAAGCTTGGAAAATTACAAGAGGCTATGGCTGCATATAATGCCGCTATTAGCGTAGATAAGGAATATGCGGATGCTTACTTGTCAAGAGGGTTGTTACGAGTACACCTCAATCAAATCAGCCGGGCATGTGCTGATTTTCAAATGGCAGCTTCTCTTGGATCAGACAAGGCCAAAGCAGTCAGTAAAAAATATTGTTGATTGCTTCAGTTCTCGGTTCACAGTTCTTAGTTCACCGTTCATGGAGCTACTGTAAACTAAGAACTAAGAACTGAGAACTGAGAACTGAGAACTGAAAACTACTTCTTAAATCGGTCTGCTACTATCAGGTCTTTTGTTCCATGCCCCCAGCTATAGAAGCCGCTACCTGATTTTACCCCTTTATGTCCGGCTTCTACCATATTCACCAACAGAGGGCATGGTGCATATTTGGGATTGCCAAATCCATCATAGAGTACATTCAAAATAGAAAGGCACACATCCAGGCCAATAAAGTCTGCCAACTGCAGAGGTCCCATAGGGTGGGCCATGCCCAACTTCATTACCGTATCAATTTCTTCCACTCCGGCCACTCCTTCATATAAAGAATAGATGGCTTCGTTGATCATAGGCATCAATATTCTGTTAGCCACAAAGCCCGGATAGTCATTTACCTCAACAGGCACCTTACCAAGATTTTTTGAAAGGTCCATTATTTGAGCTGTTACCTCATCAGTAGTATTGTAGCCCCTGATCACCTCAACCAGCTTCATTACGGGCACAGGATTCATAAAATGCATACCTATCACCTTTTCTGAACGTTGCGTTACAGCAGCTATTTTGGTGATCGATATAGAGGAGGTATTGGTAGCCAAAATAGTCTTGGCATCGCACCACTTATCAAGGTCCTGGAAGATCTTCAATTTGAGGTCTATATTCTCTGTGGCAGCCTCTACAACCAGGTCAGCATTTTTCACACCTTCTTCGGTGCTTGTGAAAGTGGTGATATTATTAAGGGTATTTTTTTTTCCTTCTTCGGTGATTATCTCTTTATTGATCTGCCGGTCAAGGTTTTTTTCAATAGTACCCAGTGCTTTTTTTAAAGCATCTTCTGAAATGTCGATAAGAGCAACCTGGTATCCGGTCTGGGCGAATACATGCGCAATGCCATTTCCCATGGTGCCAGATCCTATTACAGCTATATTTTTCATTGGTAGTTGAAAGTTTTTAAAGGTTTATAAAAGGGTGTGCAAAGATAGAAAGTTTTGGCAGGGATGGAATGAATATGGAGATTTCAATCGTATGAATAAACATTTCTAACTAAATTAATGTCATACACAAGTGTTAAACCTTTTTAACTTCTAAAGTGATGCTAAAAGATTTTAAGGAGTTTGTTTCCCGGGGCAATGTGGTAGAACTTGCCGTGGGTTTGATCATGGCTACCTACTTCGGGGCCATTGTTAAGTCACTGGTGGATGATATCATCATGCCTCCCATTGGAAAGATGATTGCAGGTATAGATTTCAACAAACTGCAATATCAGATTGGGACCAAAACATTAGAGGATGGTACCGTGGAAGCCATAACTATTAAATATGGCGCTTTTCTCAACCATGTCATTACCTTTCTCATAGTTTCGCTGGCTGTGTTTATGGTAGTTAAAGCTTATAATAACTTTCTGAAAAAGAAAAAAGAAGAACCCCCCACAGCAGAAAAAGCGCCTACCAGCCAGGAGCAACTGCTTATGGAGATCCGTGATGCAATAAAAGAGAAGAATTCGAAGGTATAACGCAGGCTCTGATTATTTTGATAGCTTTGCGTAATGGAAATAGGAAAATACTATGAGCTGGAGGTGGCCAAGGAGGTTGATTTCGGGGTTTATCTCAATTCGGAGCTCGGAGAAATACTTTTGCCACTAAAGTATGTTCCGGAGGGTACTCAGGTGGGAGATCGGTTAACTGTTTTTCTTCATAAAGATTCTGAAGACCGCCTACTGGCTACTACGCTTGAGCCTAAAGGAAAGCTTGGGGATTTTGTAAGCCTGACCACTAAAGATGTAACTCCGCACGGTGCATTTATGGATTGGGGCCTGGAGAAAGACCTGTTTGTGCCAAACCGGGAGCAACACACAAAATTTGAAGTGGGCCAGTCTTATGTAGTCAGGATCTGTCTGGACTATAAAACGGATCGCCTTATTGGCGTCAGTAAGCTCAATGCTTTTCTTTCCAACAGCAAAATAGAGGCTGTGTCTGAGGGCGATGAAGTAACGCTGCTCATTTATGATGAAACTGACAGGGGCTTTCTGGCTGTGGTGAATCAGAAGTATGGGGGTCTGGTATATAAAAGCGAGATTTTTGAACCAATAGCCATCGGTGATACGAAAAAGGGCTATATTAAGAAGATCAGAGAAGATAATAAGATAGACCTTTCGCTTTCTCCTGCAGGCACAGAGGCTATTGATATCAACAGAGATATTATTTTGGATAAACTGAAAAGCAGTGATGGTTTTCTGGCGTTACACGACAAATCTGATCCTGCAGATATTTTACATCAATTGAATATGAGTAAGAAGGCCTTTAAGAAGGCGATCGGGGGTTTGTATAAAGACAAACAAATCTCAATTGAAGATGAAGGAATAAAGCTGTTATGAGAGCTGTTTTATTGATATTCTCTACATGCCTGCTGTTTTTTCTATCGGTTTGGTTGCTCAGAGATAATATCCGCAGATGGATTCTTCCCAATAGGGTGATAGTCCAGGCACAAGGGAATGTTGATGCCGAACAAGTTAAGATATACTGGACTGCGGAGACTGCTGATGATACACTAACAATTTTTTCTGGCGCGCGTCAAACCGATGCCATATTTGAGGCAGGTGGTTTTAATATCTTTTTGCTCTATTATCAAAACCAGCAGGTGGCCCAATTCGAACAATTTAAGCAATCAGTGACAGCACCCCATACCTATACATTCCACCTTTGGCAGGAGGGAGACTCGATTTACACCAACCTTAAAATATATGGTCCTGATGCTAATCTATAGTTCTGGGTCGCAGGTGTGGAGGCACTTTAAATGAGCTTCTGCTATTCACATCCAGCTTAAGAATATCAGTAGGCTTTTGACATAGCACTGCTTTATTATGATAAACAGCAATAGGGGCTTTTAGCAGATGCGGATTATTGCATAACACCTCTAGCCAGCCTGACATCGTAAAAGTATTTCCCCTCACCTTAGCCTGATATTCAGGATTTGACTTATCCAGCAAATCCTTTGGCTTGAGTCCCAGCATGTTAATGATCTCTTTCCATAAGGTAGTGGTGAATCGTACACTGTGCAGGTTTACTTCGTTAACATTGTTAGAGACGGATCGGGCATAAGCCCTTGTTTGTTTGCCTGTACTTGAACTCGGATCATGATAGATGAGCAACAGCTCATTAGGGTGGAATTGGATGCTTCTCATGGATTTTGGGTTAAGTTTGTTAAAATATACAAAAAAAACCGCAGAAATGAAAATCTGCGCCTACTCTAACAACATAACAAACCGGAGAATAAATCTTCCCTCAGGCAGTATATCAGGTAAGCTATCGAAACATACTATAATGTGTCGTTACTCTCGATAGATCATAGCCTCCTTTGCAAGACCGGTAGCGTTAAACCGGATGCTGAGATAAATATATGATGAGGCTTCATCAGGAGGGGTACATGCTTTCGCGCCGGCTATTTCATAGATAAAAAACTTCTGATTCCTTTTGTATAGCTCGTTTTTGTCCGGTTTCCCCAGCACTTTAACCATTTCATCCTGATTTAAACCTTTCAACTGATCTTTTACCCGTTCCATCTGGTCAAGCATCTGTATGCGACTGCCTTCACATCCGTTTCTGTCGCTTTGCCACTGCGACTCGTCAAAACCGGGAAGATCGATATTTTTGCTGCATGCTGTGACTAGCACTGCAAGTAACAGGAAAAAGCTATTTTTACGACTCAAGATTCTTTTACCGCTATTAAGGACTGACTCTTATTTACTGAAAGATTGAGTAGGATCATCCAACCCATAGAAGTAGCAAAGTAAGCGATAGCGCCAATGATAAACCAGAAGTTTAGACCGAAATAATAACAAAAGGCAATAATAAAAGCTGAAATGACGGTGATCCGTACCTTTTCCAGAATCCACACCCAGTTTTTCATTTCAAATAAAGCCCCGCAGTTAGATACCGTAAAGATCAATGCGCTTACGAAGGCTACTTTTTCCCAGGTACTGAATCCCTCTTGCTGGAAGAGGAAAAAGGCTGTTGCACCCAGCGCCAGTGCATACTGAAATAGGACATACAGGTTTAGAGGAGTGGGAGACAGGGTATCAAATTTTTTGTAGGCGTCCTTGTCTACCTCCGGAGCCGCCTGATAGCCACCCATTTCTTTGGGAAACCAACCTGGTTTATAAAAGAGGAACTTAAGCTTGTTTTTTAAACCTGATATTTTCCTAAGATACCCCCACATCCATATATAATGGTCCAGATTCACCCATACTGGGTTCCAACTGTTAACAGGTTTGGTAATGCCATAGGTAGGTTTTTCTTCCTCTTCCTGGAACGTGCCGAACATTCTGTCCCATATAATGAATACACCTGCGTGATTCTTGTCTATATATTTAGGATCACGGCCATGGTGTACCCGGTGATGCGATGGTGTATTCATGAACAATTCGAGGAAGCCAAGCTTTCCAATAGTTTCGGTATGGATCCAGAACTGGTAAACAGTAACCAATGCAGACACAAAAACAAAGTTGACCGGATCGAAACCTATGATGGCTAACGGAAGGTTAAACATAAATGTCCATAAGATCTGAAAACTGCCCTGTCTAAGGGCTACCGAAAGATTATAGTCTTCACTTTGGTGATGTACAACATGCCCGCCCCAGAAGAGGTTGATCTCATGACTCATCCGGTGCGCCCAATAGTATAAAAAATCAACGGCCATAAAAAGTATAATAAATGTCAACCAGTTAGCAGGTATCCGCAACAGAGCGAAATTTTCATATAGAACCACATAGACCCCGACCCCTACTACTTTTAGAAATACACCGGTTAGTTGCTGGGTAATGCCACAACTGATATTGGTCACTGCATCGTTGAGCCGATATAGCTTACGCTTTGAAAACTGCTGCACAATCAATTCAATACCTATTAGCAAAAAGTAAATAGGTATGGATAATACTATGGGGTTGATGTCCATCGGGCCTTTTATTTTATGAAACTAATCTCCAATAAATTTAGTTTAATTCTCTGTGATTTAAAAAAGTAAGGGGGTGATGTTTCGGACAGGTTTTAGGAGGTGAAACTTCAAAGGTCGATTGTCGTTACAATGAGTACCTAAGTTTGGTCAGATTTGAAATAAAAATATAACTTCGCGCAAAAATCAGTTTTATGACACGAATGATCAAGGCGGCCTGGGGGTTGTCATTACTGGCAGGTCTTAGCGTTTTACTTTACACCTATGCAGGATTACCACAAAAGGTAGGGTATGAGCTGGATAACTTTGGTGATGTTACGGCCACGGTAGGGAAGGAAGCTTTTTTCTACGTTTCATTGGCGGTGCTGGTGATCGCTAATTTTTCACTGTATACTGTTTCCAGGTCGTTACGCTATAAGCGTGAATCCATCAACAATCTGATGACCAATTGGCAGCTTAGTCTGGCAACGGTACTCAATTTTTTCTTTATCATTGTCTGGAATTTTATCATGGTCGTCAATAGCGGTGAGACTTTCAATTACGACAACTTTGGCTACCTGATATACATTTCCCTGGGATTGATCGTTGTCTGGGTGTTGGCACTCCCTATTCTGCTGATGAAGAATCAAATTTCATCCTAAGGTGCGGATGAGTTTAGCTTTGCTAAAAGGTTAATTATCTGATGCTTAACGGCTTCCATATGAATTTTTACTAGAGATATTGGTGAAATTCATTTCTTTTCAATTCCTTGAAATAATGTTAAAATTGTGTTTATTCGCTTGTTGGGATAAAGACATAACGTTGAAAAAATGGCAGTAGAGAATAATTTTGAATATACAGAAGATAGTATTAAATCCCTTGACTGGAAGGAACATATCAGGCTCAGGCCCGGTATGTATATTGGTAAGCTGGGGGATGGTTCTGCACAGGATGATGGTATTTATGTCTTGGTAAAAGAGGTCATCGACAACTGTATTGATGAACACATGATGGGTTATGGTAAAACCATTGATGTGAAGATAACTGACCATAGGGTAGAGGTGAGGGATTATGGCCGTGGTATCCCTTTAGGGAAGGTAGTAGACTGTGTTTCCAAGATCAATACCGGTGGTAAATATGATTCCGGGGCTTTTCAAAAGTCCGTAGGTCTGAATGGGGTGGGAACAAAAGCGGTGAACGCTTTGTCCAATTACTTCAAAGTGCAATCATTTCGTGAGGGTCAGACTAAAGTAGCTGAGTTTAAACAAGGTAACATTGTTAATGATAACCAGGTCATCAGTTCCAGCGGTCGAAATGGTACACTTATCGTGTTTGAGCCCGATGAGACCGTTTTTAAAAACTTTCATTTTATCCCCGAATACCTCAATGACCTGATCTGGAACTATGTATTTCTGAATGCAGGTCTTACCATTAATTTTAATGGACAGCGATTCCACTCTGAGAATGGTTTGAAAGACCTGCTGGAGAGAAAAACTGATGTGGAAAGCCTGCGGTACCCGATCATTCACCTGAAGGGTAACGACATTGAGGTGGCGTTGACACACTGCAATCAATACGGAGAGGAATATTACAGCTTCGTTAACGGTCAGTATACCACGCAGGGCGGTACCCATCTGGCTGCCTTTAGGGAGGCTGTAGTAAGAACAGTGCGGGATTTTTATAAAAAAGATTTTGATGCCACAGATGTACGTGCTTCCATAGTAGGTGCTATAGCCGTAAGGGTACAGGAGCCTGTTTTTGAATCTCAAACCAAGACAAAGCTCGGCTCTCAGAACGTTGGACCTGATGGCCCAACCATGAGAACATTTATAAACGATTTCCTGAAAACAGAACTTGACAACTACCTGCACAGAAACTCTGAAGTGGCGGACGCACTCCTTAAAAGAATACTTCAATCGGAGCGGGAGAGAAAAGAAATAGCCGGTATAAAAAAATTAGCCAACGACAGGGCTAAAAAAGCTAACCTGCATAATAAGAAACTCCGGGACTGCAGACTCCACTATAACGATAAGAAGGGAGAGCGAACGGATGAGACAATGATCTTCATCACTGAGGGGGATTCTGCCAGCGGGTCCATCACTAAATCGAGAGATGTACAGACACAAGCGGTGTTTAGCTTGCGCGGTAAGCCACTGAACTGCTTCAACCTCACCAAGAAAGTGGTGTATGAAAATGAAGAATTCAACCTGCTACAGCATGCGCTTAATATTGAAGACGGCATTGAGGGCCTCAGATATAGAAAGATAATCATTGCTACCGATGCCGATGTGGATGGTATGCATATCAGACTGCTTTTGCTGACATTTTTTCTGCAGTTTTTCCCTGAGCTGATCAAGCAGGGGCATGTATATATTCTCGATACACCTTTGTTCAGGGTGCGGAATAAGAAAGAAACTATTTATTGCTACTCTGAAGAAGAAAAAAGAGCAGCTATCGAAAAGTTAGGTAATAAGCCTGAGATTACCAGATTTAAAGGTTTGGGAGAGATATCCCCTGAAGAATTTGGGAAATTTATAGGGGATGATATCAGACTTGATCCTATTATTTTAAATAAAGAAACCAAGATCAATAGCCTCCTTACCTTCTTTATGGGGAAAAACAGCCCTGAAAGACAAGAATTTATTGTTGAAAATCTGCGGGTGGAAAAAGACCTGGTAGAGGAGCTTCCAATAAAAGAATTGCCTGATGAAGAAGTGACTGAGAAAGAAGAGGTGCCGGGAGAGTTGTCTGTATGATTGTATTTTTAATACAAAAATTAAATTATTGTAAATTTAATACAAAATTAATAATATTGTATTTTTAATGCAAAAATGAAGCACTGCATCATCATGGCGGATATTATAGGCAGTTCCCAACAACAGGGTAAGCTGCTGATGACCCATTTTAAGTCTGTCGTCAACGGTGTAAATACAGCGCTAAAAGATAAAATTAGATCCCCTTTGACTATTACCCTGGGGGATGAATTCCAGGGAGTGGTAAAGGACCTGGATGCAGCCGTAGAAGTGATCTTTTGGATTGACGAATTAATGTTGAGTGCTGATCCTGCTTATAAATTAAGATTTGTTGTCAATTATGGCGCTATCGATACGGCCATTAATGAAGAGGTTGCTTATGAAATGCTGGGAGAGGGGCTTACCCGTGCGCGTCACCTTCTGGGAGCAATGAAGTCAGAAGATACCGAGATCCTTATCAATGGCATTGACGATAAGGATGATATTTTAAATATGGCTTTCAAGCTCTACAGATCATTTTACAACGACTGGCTTGAAAAAGACAGACCGGTAGCTTCCACATTTTTGAAAATAGAAGACTATAAAGAAGTAGCCAGGATTTACAAAAAGGATATATCAACCATGTGGCGCAGGGAAAAGAGTTTGAAGATAGACGAGTTCAGAACGTCAAGAGATCTGATCAGGAGGCTGGCGCATGAGTAATCTCATTATTTACATATTGATCATGGTGGTCAGTGAAGCATTGGCGGTGCTTTGGTTTTGGTTACTATCAAAGCTCAACCCTAAAAACAAGCGTACCATTACCTGGACTAGCATTTTAAAAGGCATCGCTGAAAGGGCATTCGTCACTTTTAGCCTTGTCAACGCATTACCGCATTCGCTTACCGTTTTTGCGGCACTGAAAATAGCTACACGTATAAAAGACGAGGATAAAATATCAAATGATTTTTATCTGTTAGGCAATTTGCTTTCAATAACGCTGGCCATTGTTTATAGTCAGTTAATATTAAAATTAGAATAGAAGATCCGGGAGCTGGCCCGGAGCCTGAAACCTTTATAAAAAGATATGGCAGAGGATAATGTAAACAACCACGGACTAGGCGAACATGACGATGAGGATACCATCCATGATATTACGCCCGTATCCGGAATGTATGAAAACTGGTTTCTGGACTATGCGTCCTACGTAATTTTAGAAAGGGCGGTGCCTGCAATACAGGATGGATTTAAGCCTGTGCAGCGTAGGATCATGCATGCATTGAAGGAAATGGATGACGGCCGGTTCAATAAAGTGGCCAATGTGATCGGTAGCACCATGCAATACCATCCTCACGGAGATGCTTCTATTGGTGATGCTATTGTAAATATAGGTCAGAAGGACCTGCTCATCGACACTCAGGGTAACTGGGGAGACATCAGGACAGGTGACAGCGCAGCAGCGCCAAGATATATAGAAGCCAGGCTTTCCAAATTTGCTCTGGACGTAGTTTATAATCCTCAAACTACAGAGTGGCAGCTTTCTTATGACGGTAGAAAAAAGGAGCCGGTAACGCTGCCGGTAAAATTCCCACTTCTGCTTGCACAGGGTGTGGAAGGTATAGCAGTAGGCCTTTCTACAAAAGTATTGCCTCACAACTTTTGTGAGCTAATTAAGGCTTCTATCGATATTCTGAAAGGTAAGAAGGTAAAGATCTACCCTGATTTTCCTACGGGAGGACAGGCCGATTTTTCTGAGTATAACCAAGGGCTTAGGGGTGGCAGGATCAAGGTCCGGGCTAAGATAGAAGAGTATGATAAAAAGACGCTGATCATAAAGGATATTCCTTACGGAACAACAACTACCAACTTGATTGAATCCATCATCAAAGCCAACGATAAGGGTAAGATCAAGATCAAACAGGTAGTGGATAACACCGCCAAAGATGTGGAAATACTGGTTTCATTGGCCCCGGGACAATCACCGGATATTACAATTGACGCCTTGTATGCGTTTACCGATTGTGAAGTTTCCATATCCCCCAATGCGTGTGTGATCATTGGTGACAAGCCTCACTTCATGGGTGTTGATGAAATATTAAAGATCAACACGGATCAAACAGTGGACCTGCTAACCCAGGAGCTGGAGATCAAAAAACATGAATTAATGGAGAAGATCCTCTTTTCTTCATTGGAAAAAATATTTATTGAGAACAGGATCTACCGCGACATTGAAGAATGTGAGACCTGGGAGGCAGTAATCGCTACTATCGATAAGGGCTTAGATCCGTATAAACCACAGTTTTACCGTGATATTACCGAAGACGATATTGTCAGGCTGACAGAGATCAGGATCAAAAGGATATCGAAATTTGATGCCTTTAAAGCCGATGAGCTATTGAGAAAGCTGGAACATGACCTAAAGGAGACGGAGCATCACCTGGCGCATATCGTTGACTATGCCATAAGCTACTATTCCAACCTGCTTGAAAAGTATGGAAAAGGGAGGGAAAGGAAGACAGAGATCAAGTCATTTGACTCAATAGACACCACCATTGTGGCTGCCAATAACCAGAAGCTTTATGTCAACAGGGAAGATGGTTTTGTAGGCTATGGCATCAAAAAGGATGAATTCATAACAGAATGTTCTGACCTTGACGATATTATAGTTATCAGAAGAGATGGTAAATGCGTGGTTTCGAGGATATCCGAAAAGCTGTTCATGGGTAAAGACATCCTGCATGTCGGGGTGTGGAAGAAAGGCGATGACCGGATGACCTACAACCTGGTGTATGTTGATGGCAAATCGGGTCGCTCCATGATCAAGCGATTTAATGTGACGGCAGTTACTCGAGACAAAGAATATGATCTTACCAAAGGGAATAAGGGTTCAAAAGTACTTTACCTGAGCGCCAACCCTAACGGTGAAGCAGAGGTGATCAATGTAAAGCTTACCTCAGGGGCCAAAGCCAGAAAGAAGGTATTTGACTTTGACTTTGCCGAGATAGACATAAAAGGTCGTGGGGCAGGAGGTAATATCCTTACCAGGTATCCCGTGCGCAAGATTGAATTGAAGTCGGAAGGTGTATCTACATTAAGTGGTCTTGATATTTGGTACGATGAGGTAATAGGGCGATTGAACAAGGATCAGCGCGGGAAGCATATCGGCAAATTTAACGGTGACGATAACATACTGGTAGTTTACAAAGACGGTACTTATGAACTCACTTCGTATGAACTCACCAATCGTTATGAGCCCGAAAAGGTAATGCTGATCGAAAGATTTGACCCTGGTAAGGTGATATCTGCTGTGCATTATGATGGACAAAGTAAAAACTACTATGTCAAACGCTTCAGGATAGAGACAACATCAATAGGGAAGAAGTTTGGGTTTATCAGTGAGGCAGGAGGCTCTAAGCTGCTGGTGGTGTCGACCTTTGATAAGCCGCTGGTGGAAATAGAGTATACCAGGGGTAAAGGCAATGAAAAACAAACCGAACAACTGTCATTAGACGACCTTATAGAGGTGAAGGGCTGGAAAGCCATTGGGAACAGGCTGTCGTCTGAAAATGTAAAAAAGGTAAAATACCTTGGCGGAGAAGATCTCGAAGATAAAAATGCTGACATAGATGATGATGAGCAGGAAAATGGAGATGAAGATATCGAGGTTGTAGAAGGAGAAAACGAGCCCAAGGCAGAAGAGAAGGTAGAAAAAAGAAAAGATAAGGGAAAGGGTGACAGTGGATATGGTATCGGTGATACTATAGAGCTGGATTTTTAAGGCCTGGCTATGGATAGAACCTCAGTCAGGTTGCTCAACTTCTTTGCGGAGTATGTTACAGATCATAAAAAAGTACTGGTGGAAAAGGTTTTGTCGCAACGTACCCGCCACCTCACCCTGGTGCTGGAGGATATTTATCAACCTCAGAATGCCAGCGCAGTTGTGAGGACCTGCGAGGGGTTCGGATTACAGGACCTGCATGTGATAGAAGGGAGACATCATTACGAGCTTAATCCGCGTGTGGTTCATGGCGCCTCAAAATGGATAGACATTATCAAATATTCCGGCCGGCCCAACAACACAGCAACATGCTACAACCACCTCAGGGAAAAAGACTATACCATTTTGGCAACCTCTCCGGAAAGCAATGGTCTTTCCATCTATGATGTAGACGTGAAAGATAAGATAGCTTTGGTTTTTGGAACTGAAAAATATGGTATTACAGATTATGCCAAACAACACGCTGACGGATTGGTGACTATACCCATGTATGGATTTACGGAAAGTTATAATATATCGGTAAGTGCGGCAATCTGTACCAGTATTTTAGCACAAAAACTTTTTACCTCTGATGTGAAGTGGGAACTGTCTAATGACGAAAAGCTGAAATTGAAACTGGAGTGGTACAGAAAAGTAGTCCACAGGTCTGAAATACTAGAAAAAGAATTTTTGAAATCATTAGATGAAGATTGAACTTTATGCGTTCAATAGATTGATATGCGCCCGTTGAGAATGGCTTTCAAAATAATAGGGTATATGGCAGTGGCACTGGTAGGATTTGTTGTGATCACCAACCTGTGGATCTACTTCAGTACAACCGCTGATGTGTATACGGAATTAGATAAAGTGCCTTCAAGTCAGGTAGCTTTGGTGCTGGGCACCAGTCACCGGCTGGTCGATGGTTCGCCCAACCCCTTCTTTCATGAAAGGATGAAAACGGCGGCAGAGCTTTACAAACAAGGGAAGGTGAAGCATATACTGGTAAGTGGTGACAATGCCACCATTTATTACAATGAACCCCATAAAATGCGGCAGGCCTTGATAAAGCTGGGTATCCCATCGGAGAAGATCACCCTGGATTATGCGGGCTTCAGAACGCTGGATTCTATTATACGTTGTAAAAAGGTGTTTGGGCAGGATAATATCATCATCATCACCCAGCCTTTTCACAGCTACCGGGCACTATTCATTAGCAACTACTATGATATGCAGGCGGTTGCTATGACTACAGAAAAGGTGGAGTCATCAATAAAAGTACAAATAAGAGAATATTTTGCACGGATGTTAGCGGTGTGGGACCTTTATGTGATAAAAAAAGAACCAAAATTTTTAGGAAAAAAGGAAACCCTTGATGTATAAATTCGGTACAAGTAGATCATGCTTATTAACCTTATTTTTGAAAGTAGTTTTGTGATGCGTTTTTGTGGAGTACTTGTATTATGCCTTTTCTCAACAATCGGCCTCGCTCAAAAAACAATAGTTTCAGGGAAAATTATCGATGCCAATTCCGGAGACCCTGTGCCCTTTGCAAATATTGTTTTTAAAGGAACCAGCATTGGTACTACCACTAACTTCGAAGGGTATTACAAACTGGAAACGTCCGAACGGGTAGATTCACTAATAGCCTCATATGTGGGTTATGTTACCAAAACAAAAGTTGTTAGGCCTGGTGTTACCCAGACGATCAATTATCAGCTTGAGGAAAATGTACTAAGCCTTCAGGAAGTGGTGTTCATTGCCGGTGAAAATCCTGCTTTTGAAGTGCTGAGAAATGTTGTGAAAAATAAGGATAAGAATAATAAACGCTCCCTCAGCGCCTATCAGTACGACACCTATACAAAAATAGAAATCGATGTAGATAATATTTCCGAAAAATTCAGGAAGAGAAAGGTGATGCAGAAGATTACATCGGTGATGGATAGTGTTGATCGTATTGCAGGTGAAGATGGAAAGCCGATCCTACCTGTTTTTATTTCTGAGACCCTTTCAGAATATTACTATCGAAGCAGTCCGAAGCTACAGCACGAAAAGATACTAAAAACGAAGATAACAGGGGTTGGAGTAGAAGACGGCTCCGTTGTATCCCAGTTCATCGGCTCATCATTCCAGGAGTATAATTTCTACCAAAACTGGCTCAATATTGTTGAAAAGGATTTCGTTTCCCCCATAGCTGATGGATGGAAATTTTATTACGAATACGATCTTTCCGACAGCGCTTATGTGGGTGATCATTATTGTTACAGGCTTGATTTTTTTCCAAAAAGTGAGCAGGACCTGGCTTTTGTGGGTACTATGTGGATCACCAAAGACGGTTATGCTCTAAAGCAGATAGATGCTACAGTTTCCTCCGCAGTAAACCTCAACTATATAGAGAAGATAAAAATACAGCAAGAGCTGGAGCCGACCTCAGCCGGACCATGGATACCCGTAAAAAACAGGGTGTTGCTGGACATTGGGGAGGTAACAAAGGATATGGCCGGTGTATTGGCCAAATTTTATACTTCGAATAAAAATGTGCAGGTGAATATGCCGCAGGAGTTGAAATTCTATGCCCGACCCATAGAAGTAGCGGAAGATTATAAGATCGGAAATGATAATATATTCTGGGATAAGCACCGTCATGAACCATTGTCAGCTACAGAGCAGAGTGTGTACCGCATGATAGATACCCTGAAAAACATACCTGTGGTGAAAACCTATACCGAATTATTAAAAGTGGCTATTAATGGTTATAAAAAGGTGGGTAAATTCGATGTAGGGCCATACCTGTCGCTTTATGCTAATAATACCGTTGAAGGGCACCGGTTTCAGATAGGTACACGCACCAATATCAGTTTCAGTAATAAGTGGGTTTTAGGAGGGCGTATAGCTTATGGCACCGAAGATGAATCTTTCAAATACCAGGGCTTCGCAGAAATGATCCTAGACCGGGACAGGTGGACGGTGATCAGGGCTGAATATACCAAGGATATCGACCAGGTAGGACTATCCGCTGATGACCTTTTGGATAATTATATATTTCTGGCTGCTACCAAGTATGGCAACCTGATCCGCCCATACCGGTATCATCAGGCCAAGTTCAGTATGCAGCGTGAGCTGGTAAAAGGCTTTACCCAAAAGGCCACATTTCAATACCGCACTTTTGATCCACTATATAATTTTGGTTACTATACAGACCCTGAACGTGCAGATTCTCCCATTGCCACAGAATTTCAAACTGCAGAAGTTGCTCTCGAAGCAAGATATGCCAGAGATGAGCTGTTTGTACAAAATGATAATGAGAGGATCAGTCTGGGAACAGTAAAATGGCCTATCGTTACGCTTCGATATGTGCGCGGTTTGAAAGGTGTGATGGACAGTGACTTTGATTACAACAAAGTGGGTATCAATATTACTAAAAACCTGAAAATGGGATTTTTTGGTACCTCCAATTTCACCATCACCGGAGAGCATATATTTGAAACACTGCCTTACCCGTTGCTAAAAGCACATATAGGTAACGAATCTCTGTTCTATACCTCAGCGGCTTTCAATTTGATGAACTTCTCGGAATTTGCCAGCAACAGCTATGCATCTGTTAAATACAGGCATCACTTCGAGGGGTTTATTCTTAACCGGATACCATTGATGAAGAAACTGAAATGGAGGTTATTAGCCACGGCTAATGTGCTTTACGGTCAGTTAGACCAGAAAAACAGAGATATTATTCCACTACAAACGGTTGATGGTGAACCAATAGAGCCCATTGGTTCATTCCGCAAGAATGAGCCCTATGTTGAGGTCGGTTATGGAGTCGAAAATATATTTAAAGTGCTGCGTGTCGATTTCCTCCATAGGCTGAATTATCTCGATCGCCCAGACGTTGATAAATTTGGAGTGAAAATAAGCTTCCAGTTCATTTTATAGACAAGGCTACAGCATTTAATATTAAAATAAAGGACGAGCAATTTTTATCCTTTATTCATTCCGTTATTTTTGTGAGTAACAAGTTATAGCACATGCGAATTCTGATAGCATTTTTGGTCATGATGGCTTTTTCAGGCTGTGTTGAGCATTCTAAAGATGCCCTGCACAATGCAGACATCAACGTGAAGGCAGCCAGTGTATTGGAATACCTGCGGGAGGTATCGGAGAAAGAACCGAGAAATCATGTTGTTCACTATCAGTTAGCCAATGTTCATTTTGACGAGGAGCAATACAGGCAAGCGCAGATCAATATCAGCAAAGCCATAGAATTTCAGGAGGACAACGCAGAATACTATTTTTTAAGTGGGAAAATATATCAGAAACTTGAGGAACCGGAGGAGGCGGTGAAAGCCCTGTTGTTAGCAGAAAACCTGGGCAAGAAGAACCAGGAGCTTTATTACATCATAGCAGAAGAATACCAGCGGCTAAAAGAACCCGCAAAGGCAAGAAAGGCTATCGATCAGCTTACCGACATGGATAACTCTGCTGAAGCCTACACGCTAAAAGGAAATATTATGATCTCGCTCGGGGATACCGTACAGGCGATGGAGAATTACCAAAGAGCCGTGAAATTAGACAAAACATACCCTGATGCGCACATAGCTCTTGCTGATATTCATATTAGCCGTAAGAATGAACAGGAGGCTCATAAATTTGTAAATACGCTTTTACAATTGGAGCCGGATAATTTGGGTTTCCTGGAGCGTAAAGGAGAACTATTAATGAGATCAGGTGAGCTGGACAGCGCAAAGGCTATTTTTTCAAGAATAGCTGATGAGCGACAGCACTACCTTGACTATTATCAGCTTTCTAATGTATATTACCTTCAGCGGGCGTACGATTCTGCCCAATATATGGCTAAGAAGGCATTTGAGCTTAACAAGGATTTTTTAGAAGCGCAAATACTTGTAGCCCGGTCCCTGGATAAAAAGCGCAGATACCAGGAGGCAATAGAGGTTTACCAGGCTATTCTGGCTACGGATTCCACCTACAATTTAGCTATCACTGAATTGGACAATTTGCAAAGAAAAGTTGCATATTTGTGGCGTTTGGAACAAGAGCGTAAAGAGATGGATTCCACAAGGAACAATCCGCCACCGGCTGTACAGAAAAAGGAAATAATCGATAATCAGAAATAGATTTTTAAAATGATCAAAATTACATTGCCTGATGGTTCGGTCAGGGAGTATGAGAAAGGTGCAACAGGCTATGATATTGCTATGAGCATTAGCGAAGGGCTGGCTCGCAACGTATTAGCTGCAAAGGTAAATGGTGAAGTTTGGGACGCAACACGCCCTATTACTGATGATGCTACCGTGCAATTGCTTACCTGGAATGATACTGAAGGAAAATCTACATTCTGGCATTCATCGGCTCACTTGCTGGCAGAGGCTCTGGAAGAGCTTTACCCCGGGGTGAAGTTTGGCATTGGGCCTCCTATTGACAATGGCTTTTACTATGATGTAGACCTGGGCGATCAGGAGTTTGGCGAGGATGACCTGGAAAAGGTGGAGCAAAAAATGCAGGAGCTTGCTAAAAACAAGAGCGAATACACCAGGACGGAAGTAAGTAAAGCCGATGCTCTGAAGTATTTTGAAGAGAAGGGTGATGAATATAAAATAGAATTGATCAGGGACCTCGAAGATGGAAAGATCACTTTCTATCAGCAGGGTAATTTCGTAGATCTCTGCAAAGGACCTCATGTTCCGAATACTAGCTTCATCAAAGCCGTGAAGCTGATGAACGTAGCAGGAGCTTATTGGAGAGGAGACGAGAAAAGAAAACAGCTCACCAGGATCTATGGTGTTTCGTTTCCCAAGCAAAAAGAGTTAAAAGAGTATCTCGAAAGATTAGAGGAAGCCAAAAAGCGTGATCACCGAAAGTTGGGAAAGGAACTTGAACTGTTCACTTTTTCAGAGAAAGTAGGCTTAGGCCTCCCTTTGTGGTTGCCAAAAGGTACTGTGCTGCGCGAAAGACTTGAAAATTTTATGCGTAAAGCGCAGATCAAGGCGGGATATGACCCGGTGGTAACTCCGCATATTGGTAGCAAAGAACTTTATGTAACTTCCGGTCACTATGAAAAATATGGGGAGGACTCATTTCAGCCTATCAAAACGCCTAATGAGAACGAAGAATTTCTGCTGAAGCCAATGAACTGCCCTCACCATTGTGAGATATATAAGGCCAAACCACGCTCTTATAAAGAGCTGCCGGTGCGACTGGCAGAATTTGGTACCGTGTACCGTTACGAGCAAAGTGGCGAGCTCCACGGCCTCACCAGGGTGCGTGGCTTTACGCAAGACGATGCCCATATTTTCTGCAGGCCCGATCAGGTAAAAGAAGAATTTATCAAAGTGATCGATCTGGTGCTTTATGTGTTTAAAGCGTTGGGCTTTGACGATTATACCGCTCAGGTTTCTCTCAGAGACCCCGAAAATAAAACCAAGTATATAGGAGAGGATGCGCACTGGGACAAAGCCGAAAGAGAGATACAGGAAGCGGCCGATGAACGTGGCCTGACCACGGTGACTGAACTTGGCGAGGCAGCTTTTTATGGTCCCAAACTCGATTTTATGGTAAAGGATGCACTGGGAAGGAGCTGGCAGTTGGGTACTATTCAGGTGGATTATAACCTTCCTAAGCGATTTGAACTGGAGTATACCGGTGCTGATAATCAGAAGCACAGACCGGTAATGATCCATCGCGCACCTTTTGGATCAATGGAAAGATTTGTGGCGGTATTGATAGAGCATTGTGGAGGGAATTTCCCGTTATGGTTAGCGCCTGAGCAAATAGCTATACTTCCTATTTCGGAAAAATATCAGGAGTATGCTGAAAAATTGCATACTATATTAAGTGAAAGGGACATCAGAGGCTCGGTAGATAACCGGGATGAAAAAATCGGTAGAAAGATTCGCGATGCGGAGGTAAAAAAGGTACCATTTATGCTTATAGTGGGAGAGAAGGAACAAAATGAAGAAAGAGTATCTGTGAGGAAGCATGGACAGGGAGACCTGGGGAGTATGCCATGGGCTGAATTTGTTGATCATTTTCAGCAAGAAAGTGCTTTAAATTTGAATTAAAGATATATTGCACTTATCTTTAATTTGTTATGTACATTTTGAAAAATCGAAATTATATAACGATATTTGCAACCTGTTTTTTCGCAACTAAACCAAGGAGGTTAACATTAGTAAACAAAAATTTCAGAAAAGGGGCTTTCGAGGGAGAGTTGAGGAGCCCTATAAAGTGAACGAGAAAATCAACGCTCGTAAGGTACGGGTTGTTGGCGAAAACGTTAAAGTGGATGTATATCCCATCGAACAAGCTTTAAAGATGGCCAGAGAGCAGAATTTAGATCTTGTAGAGATCTCGCCTACGGCTGATCCTCCGGTTTGTAAGATCATTGATTACTCGAAGTTTAAGTACGAGCAGAAGAAAAAACAGAAAGAAATTAAGGCCAAAGCTCAAAAAACGGTCATTAAAGAGATTCGGTTTGGCCCCAACACAGAGGAGCATGACTTTAACTTTAAGCTAAACCATGCACAAAAGTTCCTGAAAGAAGGAGCAAAAGTGAAGGCTTATGTTCATTTCGTGGGAAGGACCATTGTATTTAAAGAAAGAGGAGAGATCCTTTTGTTACGCTTTGCCCAGGCTTTGGAAGATTATGGAAAAGTAGAGCAGATGCCGAAGCTGGAAGGAAAAAGGATGACGATGTTTTTAACGCCTAAGCCAAACTCAAAAAAGTAGAATAATACAGATCAATAAATAATATAAAATGCCAAAAGTAAAAACTAAATCAGGAGCGAAGAAGAGATTCAAGCTGACGGGAACTGGCAAGATAAAAAGAAAGCACGCTTTCAAAAGCCACATCCTGACGAAGAAAGAGACCAAGCAAAAGCGTAATCTCACAAAAATGACGTTGGTTCATAAATCAGATGAAGCTAACGTTAAGGCTATGCTTAATATCTAGTTTGAGTAATTAACACTCTACACAGTAGCCAAATATTATTGAGCGTTAGCTCAAGGTTTTAAATTTTAACCAGGTTAATAGGCTTTAAAGTATTCCGATAATTATCGGAAGCGCCATTGACCAAAAACAATTAAAGAAATGCCAAGATCAGTAAATCATGTTGCGTCAAAAGCACGCAGAAAGAGAATACTAAAAGCTGCCAAAGGATACTTCGGCAGAAGAAAGAATGTATGGACAGTAGCTAAAAACGCTGTCGAAAAAGGTTGGACTTATGCTTATCGTGATAGAAAGGCCAAAAAGAGAGACTTTAGAAAATTGTGGATCCAAAGGATCAATGCCGGAGCACGACTTCACGGCATGTCTTATTCACAGTTTATGGGTGGTGTTAAGAAAGCCAATATCGATCTGAACAGAAAGGTATTAGCGGACCTGGCTATGAATCACCCTGAAGCTTTCGAAGCTATCGTTAAAAAAGTAAAATAAGTTTTAAACCTACGATCTGTATTAGAGAGCCCGGGCAGTATGTCCGGGCTTTTGTGCTTTTAAATTAAATTGTCTACCAGAGGCCATCACCAATACCATTGGGTCAGGCAGAAAAGTTGGGGATTATAGTTTTGCTTCCCTGTTTGTAGTTTGAAAGTTGGTCGATTACTTCCGACTTCGGTCTTCGGACTTCCGTCTTTACCAGGTTTGCTTACAGCTTAGAGCCAGAGGCTTCTATTAATTAGCCCAAAACCTTTTAAACCACGCCATTTTTTTCTTTGGGATGGGCTTGCTATTGTACAGGAAATAACGCTCAAGTTCTTTTCTAAACTGTTCAAGAGCGGGATGCTCGGCTTCATACCTTGTCACCGCATGATAGCTTATCTCCGGGGTAAACTCATCAAACAGTTGCATGCCGTGGTGACTAAGGACCTCCATTGATGAGTGAATATATTCTTCCATTTCGTGTGAATCGTCTCTCATTTGTGAGAATCGCAGAAATTGAAGGAAGTTGTTTTTCGAATGTCTACGGGTAGGCAGCACTTCACGGGTAAGAAAATTAAGATCATATTTGAAATCAACAGGCGTCTTATGCCTTTTGTATTGTTCAGGTAGCAATTCTATGGAAATCGATACGGGAAATTCTTCAAGATAGCTGGGAATACGAATATCGCCATTTTCTCGTTTCGTGTTTTCCAGGAAATCATGAGTCAAAGCAATATATAAACCTTCAAATGCTCCCTTTACCGTTTTTTTATGAATAACCATAATATTGGGAGGATCATGCTTATAGTGGTGAATCCCCGATTGGCTAAATCCCAGCATCCTGAGATATTCTTTGGCATTAGCCGAAATAATTTCATTAGTTGGTTCCATTAGCATTATTTGTTTCAACGATCGCACATGTTCTACGAAGGTTTCGGTAAGCCACCTATAACAGTTTTAAGTGCGCATGCATTTCATATAAAGTTATCAAAGAATTTCTTGAATTAAAATACCGATCATATCAGTCGGATGTCTTTTTTGTAGATTTGTAGCGGAAATCGTGAAAATTTTCTTAAAAAAGACTGCTATTGCGGCCTTTTAACAGCATGTAAATACAGAAATCCTTAATATCATAGCTGAAATATCACAGGAGCTTTTCCATAACGACATAGCTTACCCCATCTTTTTCAAACCGGGTAGCAGTCTTTTTTAAGCCGAATTTTTCATAAAATAAGGCTTTATCGATCCTGGCATTGCACCATATGCGACAGTGGCCCGTGCCAACCAGCGAATCCAGAACGTGTTGCAATAGTTGAGTTCCGTACCCCTTTCCCTGATGAGGATTAGCTGTAGCAAATTTTCGGAATTGTATGCTGTCGGATTGCTCAAAAAGTGAGATGACTGAAATGAGCTGGTGATCTACATAATATCCATAGTGCCTTCCATTGGAGTCGTCAGGCAACCGGATATAATCCATATCCTTGTCAGGCCACATTACTTCTTGTCTGAGCGGCCAGGTGGCATCTGCAGTGATTTCTTTGATCATTACACAAGTTACGATTTTGATGCATTTTTTGTTGGGTGGGTAAAAAAGACATAGCCAAAAATACAAGCCAGTATGACATAGATCGCTGTAACTATCCAGTACCCAGTGTGTTGCACCGCAGCCGCTTTTACAAGCGCTAGGCTGCTGATAGCGAAATGTAGAAAATTGCCCATGGCAACAGGTTTGCTGTATATGCCGCCAATAAGGTTATCCTTTGCCATCCAGTTGATCATTCCGAAAGCCACATATTGCGCACCCAATATTTGCAATACGAGTACGGCCCATCCTTCAGATTGGTTAAAAATAACTTCAGCAAGTTCTTGAGGCAGGAAAGACAGGGATATACCAACTATCCCCATTAATACCGCGCTGAAAACCATTAATAATCTGGTATTTACCATATATACATATGTTTATTACTAAATGATAGCACTAAACCTGCTTTTGCAAAACTTCTAAATTTTTAACGGTGAAATAACCGGATGATCGCATAATGATAAGGTTAGGCAACTCTTTTGTTAGTCGTTTAAAATACCCCTCCCAGGGGGCCTTGTCAATGCTATTGAGTTAAGGGTGTCATCCCGAGGTAACCAACAACTTTCAGTTGATTTTGAGGGTAATGACAATACACCATCATTACCATAGC
>NZ_AMZN01000093.1 GCF_000331535.1 Fulvivirga imtechensis AK7
GTTAATTGTTAATTGTTAATTGTTAATTGTTAATTGTTAATTGTTATTCGTTGATTGTTAATGGTTAATGGTTGTTCACAAAAAAAGAAAGCTGCCCTTGTTTTAGAAGAGCAGCTTATGCAAGCAAAGAGGTTAAACATTTTTTTGATTTAGCTTAAAGATAGCGGTCCACTGGTAATTTTCAAAAATTAATTAGTGGCTTTAAGAAGACTCTAAGTGGTTTTAAGAAAACGCTACCACCAAAGGGCGGGACGAAGTCCCAAAAAGCGGAGTTCCGTAACAGTTGTTACAGTTGTCGGGAAAAGCACTTTTGGGACAAGTGTAACGCAGACAGACATTGACGTTTTCTTACAGACACTAACTACCTACTAATACAAATCCACCCCAGTAATAAGGTTCTTTATATTTGATTTTTAAGGCTAGCTGCGCTTCCTTAAAGGCCTGTTGTTTATTACCTGTCTTTAACCAGCCAGCATAAAATTTCGTCATTAGTTCCTGGGTGGCTTCATCGTCAACCTTCCACAAGCTCATGATCAAGGCTTTGGCGCCTGCCGCAAGAAATGCGCGTTGCAAACCGTAAACCCCTTCCCCTGCCTTAACGTCTCCCACTGCCGTTTCACAAGCGCTTAGCACCACCAGGTCCGTGTTGTCCAAAGACATATTCATGGCTTCATAAGCGGTAAGAACACCGTTATTGCTACTTTCAAATGTATTTTGCCGTTCACCCGTTGTGGATCCGGCCCCCGCCAGCAACAGTCCGGCCCTCAGCAAAGGGTTATCGCGAGCACTCTCGGAACTAATACCAAATACTTTCCCTTGTTGCAAATGCTTGTCTTCCAAAAAATAGCCATGGGTGGCAACATGTAGCACTTTCGGATTTGCAATGGCTTTAAAGGATTGTTCGCTGGCGTTGGCACCACTTAATGTCGATATTTTGTATGCCTTGCTTGTCAAAAGTCTGCCTATGTTAGTTACTTCGGCTTTGGTTCCCGGTAACGGTGGGATATCACCATTTCCATATTCCGGAAAGCCGACCAGCACAGCGGATTTGGTTTGACTGGCAGACTTATTATTCCCAATTAAATCCCTGCTATTCGCCAATAGGGTGAGGTCATATTCTTGTATTAAATAATTACCTGATGGATTTCGCAAAGTATTCAAACTGATTTGGTTATATACCCCATCCAACGATAAGTATAGATGCCTGGCTTCTTTTGTCAGGGGGCGGATAGGCGCCCAATACTGCGGGTATGAATATTCGTCAGTTATTTTTTGATGAATAGCGTTATTGTAGTACTTAAAATACCTTCCCTCCAGATGATCTCCATTGTCTATCACTACCTTGGATGGAAAGTCAGCCGTAGGGTTCAATGCCAATACCAGATACCTTGCACCGCTAAAGGTTTTATCATAATTTCTGAACCTAATCACCTCAATGGCTACTTCTGATTGCTTCAGCCTGGCTTTTACTTCTTTATATGTTACATTATTCAGTTGATAGCCCTCTGAAAAGATCTCAGATCTCTGTGACAACTCCTTTTCAGTTGCATTTGCCGCTTTTTCCAGAGAGTCACGATTTATTTTCTGTTCCACCAGTTCTTCCCGGGAATAGGAATATAGCTTTGCCAGCTTCTCCTTTTGGTCAAGCCACATTAAATATTTGCTGATGAGCTCCTTGTCATCGCCTCCCAGTATCTTTTTCTTTATTTTATTAGTAGAGTTAAGCAACAGTCCTTTTGTTGCTATATGATAGTCATAGACATCACCTAGCAAAGGATGGGTTTCGGAAGGCGCTTCTGCTGCGAAAGCATAAAAACGCTCAAACCTCGGACGAAGCTTGTCCCAATACCTCGTCTTTTCGGCTTCACTCATGGGTGGGAAGTACCTGTTGATAAATGACAGAGACTGTTGTAATGACTCCTTGTAAAGACTCTCAGCCTTCTCTCTTTCACCTTTCTTCCAGTACAAAATGGCTATATCCTCGGTAGACTGCACATATTGAGGGTGCTCGGTGCCAAGGAGTTTCTTACGAATATCTAATGTTTCGCTCAACAAAGGTTCAGCAGCACCAAAATCGGCCTGAAATCGATAAAAATTACCCAGATCACTGATTGCTGCTGCATATAATGGGTGTTCTTTTCCAAACTTGCGTTCATAGATGCCTATGGCTTCCTTCAATAGGGTCTCCACCTGGTCATACTTACCCATTTCCATGTAAAGGGCGGCCAGATTATTTAACACATGAGCATAATCGGGATGCCGTTTACCAAAGCGTCTTTCCTTTAGGGCGATCAGGTCTTTATAGGTGGTTTCGGCCAGATCATATTTGCCCATTTCCTGGTAAAGCAATGCCAGATTAGAAATGAATTTCTGATGGTTTCCTGACTTTGAGCTTTGCAGACCGGCAGAAATATCAATAGCCTTTTTTAATACCACTTCGGCCTGATCATATCTACCCATCGCCTGGTAGATCATCGCTTCATTATTTTGAGCGATCGCAAAGGGCATGCTGTTATTGCCATGTATATCAAGTAGTATGGCTGCGGCTTGAACAATGGAGGCCTCAGCTTCGGTATACCGGCCGGTTTCCTTGTGCAATACAGCAAGGTTGTTGAGCGAAGCGCCATATCCCGTGCTTTCTTCACCACGGCTTTCCTTTTCCTGGTTTAAAGCCTGCAGTATAAACTCTTCAGCAGCAGTGTACCTTCCTGTAGTACTATATAGCAAACCCAGGTTGGATATCACCTTGGGATAATTGATATCATCGGTGAGCTCGTGAGTTTCGTATTTTTCCTTTGATGCCAGAAGCAGACGTTCAGCCATCTGGTAATAACCACTTGCATATAAGCCCTCACCTCTGTCCAGCAGGTCGCGGGCCTTTTCTCTCTCCTCCTTCTCATCCTCTACCTTACCAAGGTTAGAATATATTTTTAAGAACCCTTCACCCTTTTCCCTGAGATCATACAGCCCTGAGTTATCATTCAGAGAAATTGCATAACTGAAGCTGGTAGAATCAAAGTTACTTCTGGCCTCGTCCAATCTTTCGGCCGTCAGATCCCTTAGCTTATTCAGACCATCACCTGATGCGAAATTTTTAGCTTTGTCCTTCAACATTTTTCCCAACTGGCCAAATGTATCGGAGGACGGCAAAATAAGGAGAACCAGCAGCAACAAAGTATAAAGCCGTTTCATCACATTATAGATCATTTACCAAAGGTAATATATAGAAAAAGATATTCATCATTATTAAAAAGCTTTTCGTAATTTGGCGCCCCTTATGAGACTTCTTAAGAAAATTATTTCTAAAATATACCTGGTATGGGTGCTGTTGGTATTCAATGTATTCATGCTCATCTTCCTTCCTATTATTGTACTTCCCATATTGCTGGGCGAAAAATATGGCAATGTCACTTATTTTGGGCTTTATCTTTGGTCATGGGTATTCAGCCGATTGACATTCATTGGCTACAAGATCGAAGGCCGGGAGAATGTTGATAAGAGAAAGTCATATATCTATACCAGTAATCATACATCGTTTCTTGATGTGCCAGGGCTTCGCCTGGGCATTCCTACTCAATTTCGGCCATTAGCCAAAAAAGAATTGTTAAAAATACCCGGTTTTGGCCTGATTGTGAGAGTAGCCACCATAGTAGTGGACCGCTCAAACAATGAAAGCCGAAAGAGAAGTGTAAAAAGGTTAAAGCAGGCATTGGATAGTGGTATATCCATCTTAATATTTCCGGAGGGCACTCAAAATCGAACGGACCAGCCGCTGCAACCGTTTTATGATGGCGCTTTTCGCATCGCCATTGAAACAAATACTCCCATTATTCCTATTGTGGTGATCAACGCTGGCAATCTTATGCCTCCCAGCAAACTAGACATTAAACCTGGCAGAATCAAAGTTATCTTTGGCCAGGAAGTAGCTGTTGAAGGATATGGGTTAAGCGACCTGCCTTTCCTGAAAGAAAAGGTCTTCAATGCTATGAAAGATATCGTGGAGAGGGAATCGGGAGATAAATACCTCAAGTAAAAAAGTTGACAATCGGCAGAAGCAGTTGGCAACTATTTGACTCATCAATCTCATACGTTCCTATTGATCCGGAAAAACCGGGCTTTTGTTACCCGGAAAAACATTTGTAATGAGAGGCTTTTAACTTGTCATAGGCACTTCGATAAATAAAATTTCAGAATCTTTGATAGCTTTTATAGCAACACCGGATACTTCAAAGACACCAAGTCCGTCTCTTTTTGTAAGAGATTCTCCTGCCACCTCTACCTCTCCCTCTATTATAAAAATGTATACTCCGTGGTTATCGTCTCTCAGTTTATAGTCGGTTTCAAAGCCTTCCATAAAAGTGGCTAATGAAAAATAGGCATCCTGATTTATCCATAGGGCCCCTCCTGATGAGTCCGGGCTCACCACCGTCTTTATCCTGTTGACCCTTTGTTTAGGATCGAAATTCTGTTGCCCGTAACGCGGGTTTATATTTCTTTCTTTGGGGTAGATCCATATCTGAAGAAAATTAACACTTTCCGTGGCGCTATGGTTATATTCAGAATGCATGATACCGGTACCTGCAGACATGATCTGCACGTCATGAGTACGGATCACAGAAGAGTTTCCCATACTATCTTTATGCTCCAGGGCACCTTTTAACGGTATAGATACTATTTCCATGTTATCATGAGGATGGGTGCCGAAGCCGCCGCCTCCCCCCACTACGTCATCATTAAGCACTCTTAGCATACCAAAATGCATGCGTTCAGGATTGTGATAACCTGCAAAACTAAAAGTGTGGTGGGAATCCAGCCAACCGTGGTTGGCGTGTCCCCGTGTCTCTGCCCGGTGAAGCACTTTTCTCATGTGTATATAAATAGTATTGAGTATTAAGATAGCTCGAAGACCGAAGTCGGAAGTCCGAAGTTCCCTTTTGCCTATTGCCTTTGCCAACTGTCGATTTAGTCGTTCTACGTTGGTATAACTAAGAATGACTAAAGTTTATGCTCATTTCATCTGTATATAATTTTTAATTTCAATGGCCACATGGAATTCGCTATAAACTTTATTCATCCGCGGTTGGTATAATTTAGAATGACTAAAGTTTATGCTCATTTCATATATTTTCGGACAGACACTACTCCATTTCCACCACCATATCATCCTGCTGCACCATCTCCCCTGCCGGCAGGTATACTTTCTTGATCTTTCCATTAGCCGGAGCGCTGATGGTGGTTTCCATTTTCATTGCCTCAATAACAAATAACGGTGCATTTTCCCGTACTTCCTCACCTTCTTTCACTTTTACTTCGGCAATCCTGCCCTGTAACGGTGCTCCTATCTGCTTTTCACCAGCAGCTTTTGCGTGAGCAACTTTGTTTGTTTTGTAGCTTTGGTCTCTAACCTCCAGCACTCTGGCCTGCCCGTTCATCTCAAAGTAGACCTTGCAGACACCATTCTCATCAGGCATCGACTTATACAGCTTTTTAATTATGATAGCCTTACCTTTTCCTATTTCGACAAAAATCTCCTCATTATTTTTCAGTCCATATAAAAATGACAGTGTTGGCAGACGCCAAACCTCTCCGTAGTGCTGCCAATGATCGTAAAGGTCTTTAAATACTTTAGGGTACAGCTTATAGGAAAGGAAGTCCAGCTCATCGCAATATTCATCAAATTCCTCCTGAAATTGTTCGAATTCTTTATCAAAATCAACAGGTTCCAGGTGTGCATTTGGCCTGTCAGTAAATGGTTTTTCTCCTTTCAATATTATTTTGGTAAGCTGCTCGGGAAAACCACCCGGGGGCTGACCCAGATCTCCTTTAAATAAGCTTACCACAGACTCCGGGAATGACAGGGTGTGGCCTTTTTGAAGAATATCGTCTGCTGTCAGGTTGTTGGAAGTCATGAACAATGCCATATCGCCCACTACTTTTGATGAAGGAGTTACTTTCACCAGGTCTCCAAACAGGTCATTGACTATGGCATAGTTTTCTTTGACCCTGGCAAACTGATCCTCAAGCCCCAGCCCTCTGGCCTGAGGTCTCAGGTTAGAATATTGACCACCGGGAATTTCATGCTCATATACCTCAGCCGTGCCCGCTTTTAGCTCAGATTCAAAGGGGTAATAGAACTCACGAACGTCTTCCCAATAGTTACCATATTTGTTCAGCGACTTCAGATCAAACTTATGCTCCCGTTCATGCCCCTCCAGCGCCGCCAATAACGAGTTGAAATTAGGCTGCGATGTCAAGCCGGACATAGAGCTGATGGCTACATCCACTACATCAACACCTGCATCTATGGCTTCAAGGTAGGTGGCACATTGAAGGCTCGAGGTATCATGCGTATGCAGATGAATGGGCAGATCCACAGCTTTTTTCAACTCACTGATAAGCAACCTGGCGCTTCTTGGTTTAAGAAGGCCAGCCATATCTTTAATAGCTAAAATGTGAGCACCCTCATCTTCCAATTGTCTCGCCAGGTCCAGATAATATTGCAGGTTATATTTCGGGTTTTCCTTATAAAGATCTCCGGTGTAGCATATACAAGCCTCCGCCAGTGAATTGGTTCGTTCCCTCACCGTACGAATGCTCACTTTCATAGCCTCTACCCAGTTGAGAGAATCAAATATCCTGAAGATGTCAATACCGGTCTCAGCGGTTTTTTCAACGAATTTTTCGATCAGGTTATCAGGATAAGCCTTATATCCCACTCCATTGGAGCCTCTGAGTAGCATTTGCAGCAGCAGGTTAGGCATAGCTTGCCTGAATAATTTTAGCCTATCCCACGGATTTTCATGGAGAAAGCGCATGCACACATCAAAGGTAGCTCCTCCCCAAACCTCCATGGAAAAGATATTCGGGTGATTTTTGGCGTATCCCTCAGCCACCTTCAACATATCCAAAGTCCTGACCCTGGTAGCTAGCAATGACTGGTGAGCATCACGGAAAGTAGTGTCTGTAAAATGGATCCTGGGCTCGTTTTTCAGCCATTCTGTAAACCCTTCGCGCCCGAGTCTTTCCAGCTTATCTTTGGTGCCTTCCGGATAGTCGCCCAGTCTGTCAAAGACAGGCACCTTCGGTTCTCTGAATACTTTATTCGGATCAACATGTTTTACATCAGGGTTGCCATTTACTGCCAGGTTGCCCAGGTAATTGAGAATCTTGGTGCCTCTGTTCAGCCTACGTGGCATATCGAATAACTCCGGGTGATCGGCAATGAAATTAACGGTGGCCTGGCCTGAGTAAAAAACGGGGTGTGAGATCACATTCTGCAAAAAGCCAACATTTGTTTTAACACCCCTGATCCGAAACTCACTAAGCGCACGGTCCAGCCTCTCGGATGCCCCTTTAAGCGTCCTCCCCCATGACGATACCTTCACCAATAATGAATCAAAAAACGGAGATATCGTCACTCCTGCATAACAATTACCAGCATCTAATCTGATCCCGAAGCCATTGGCGCTTCGGTAGGCTATTATAGTGCCATAGTCAGGCTGGAAATTATTATGGGGGTCCTCAGTAGTAACCCTGCATTGAATGGCGTACCCATTACACTGCACACCACTTTGATCTTTGATAAATATACGGGGATCGGCAAGATCATACCCTTTGGCTATCAGTATCTGAGAGCGTACGATATCCACACCGGTAACCTCTTCTGTAATAGTATGCTCTACCTGAATACGCGGATTTACTTCTATGAAGTATATATTCTCATCACTATCCACCAGGAACTCCACTGTTCCCACGTTGTTATAGTTAACTTCACGGGCTATGGCCAGTGCATAGCCATATAATTTGTCCTTAGCCTCCTGACTGAGGGTGACACTGGGCGCCACTTCCACCACCTTCTGAAATCTGCGCTGTACCGAACAATCCCTTTCATATAAATGAACAATATTGCCATAGTTATCGCCCATGATCTGCACCTCTATATGCTTGGGGTTGTCTATATACTTTTCAAGAAAAACAGTATCATCACCAAAAGCCTTGCCGGCTTCCTGACGTGCTTCGTCAAAAGCCCTTTTCAGTTGCTCATCATCGCGCACCACTCTCATCCCCCGGCCTCCGCCTCCGGCTGCTGCCTTCACCATCACAGGGTACCCTATGTTGCTCGCTTCCTTCAGGGCAATGTCTGTAGACGTTAGCTTTTCCCTGCTGTCTTCAATGATCGGGAGCTGAGCCTTGATCGCTATTTTTTTAGCCTGTACTTTATCTCCAAGTTTTTCCATTACCTCGGGCTCAGGCCCTACGAAAACAATACCCTCTTCCCGGCAACGCCTGGCCAGTTTTACATTCTCAGAAAGAAAGCCATAACCCGGATGAATGGCATCAACCTCGTTGCGTTTGGCTACTGCTATAAGCTCTTCAATATCAAGATAGGGTTTTAAGGGCTCGTTATCCGCTCCGATCTGATAAGCCTCATCGGCCTTGTATCTATGTAGCGAGTACCGGTCTTCGTAAGTAAAAACAGCAACAGTTCTTATTTTTAATTCTGTCGCTGCACGTAAAATTCTGATGGCTATCTCACCCCGGTTGGCCACCATTAACTTCTTTATCTCTTTTAAGTGAACAGTCATTTATTCTCTTTGGATTAATTTCAAACGTTTTAGATGCTGAAAAATAAAACTTTTACAGTGTCTTAACAAAGAAATTCAGTTGTGGTTAAGATTTTATTATTGGCCTCATGAAATATGTTATGCTATCACTTATAGCAGCCTTTATCATCATGCAGTTTCCCTGTTTGGATAAATCAGTTTCTGAGTTTAGCGATGCAGATGATTCCTCCCCCGTCCCCGTAAGAGGTTAGGAACACGGGATGCCAGCCCAGGCGACAACAATGGAAGGTATTGGTCCACATAAAATAGGCATTACAATTGGCGCCTTCTTCAACATCTCATCAAATTTCGGGCGTATTATTTGACAGGTGTTTACGAAATGCTGTAAATTTACATAGTGTCTCTAAGAAAACGCCAAATGTCTGTGTTATGCTCGTCCCAAAAACTCACCCCGACAACTGTACGGGACTCCAGCTTTTTGGCACTTCACTAGCCTTGACCTTAACGTTTTCTTAAAGCCACTTAGAGTTTTCTTGCAAACACTACATAAGAAGAAGTATCAGTATTTGTGAATGAGAAAGAGACATACCCGCCAAAAATTGATATTCCAAAAGAATTTCATTCGTTTTCAAAAGGAGACTTATTTGATACGTGTATAGAATGTGACAGGTTTCTGCTTGAAGAGGGCACGGAATATTTCATAGAAAAAGCTATTAAGACTTATTCCGGCTATCAGGCTACTGATGTAATCTTTGAATACGCCATTTGCCTGGATTGTGCGGAAAAAATGCGTAAAAGGATGTCGATAGAGTCTATGCGAAGTATTGAAGATTATTTCGCCCGGAACGTTGACTTTCATGAACGGATGGAGTTGATGCAGGCAAACCCTCATAACCCTGAGGCCTGGATGGATAAATGCATGGTAAACGGCCACAGCAAATACCAGCTCAATGAGTATCAGATATATGCCCACTGTAATGGCAAACATATGGAGCTTACGCATATGCCATACCTCATTAGTGGAGAAGTAATCGATGAACTCACTCACTTACTTTCAGAAAAGACACTGGACGAGCTGGATGGATTCTTTAACAATCATTTCGGCCCACCACCGGAACTTATGGAACCATTACCCAGAAAAAGAATTGCATTGATATAACTCCGCCTGACGGGCTAATCATCGAAAATAATATCTCCATTGCTTTCAAGTTTTCTGCGAATGTTCCTGATAACAATATCCAGTTCACCTGCTGACTTGATCAGGTGCTCTACTATTTCCCGCTCACCATCTGCCATGCCTGACCTCTGGAGCAGGTCTATCAGCCCCATTACGCTAGCTACGGGAGCCCGCAATTCATGGGCATTGCTGTAGGCATAGGCGGCTAATAGTTTATTCTGATCTTTGAGCATCTTTGTTCTGGATTTCACCTTATTTTCCAAGGTAGCGTTGAGCGATTCCAGATTTTGATTTAGCTTCATGAGCTTTTCAGCCTGCGCCTGGATCTCTTCCGTCTGCGCCTGTATTTTCTCATTTTTCAAAGCCAGTAATTTGTTCACCCCTTGCTGTAACTTTCTTTGTTTATAAAAAGCGCCTGCAACCGCTGCCGATAAAATAAACAACATAACAATAGCGATAATAACGGTATTGCGCTGCTTCAGCTTGTTTTCCGAGGCCTCGTACTCCTTTTTCAGCAATTCCGTTTCAAATGAAGTTTGCAGTGTTGCTATCTGTTTTGACTTTTCCTCATTGAAAAGGCTATCTTTCAACTGCGCGTAACGCCTGTGGTACTGATAGGCGCTTTCATGGTCGCCACTATGAGCAAAAGCCTCTGCTTTATTTTTATAAATATTTATCCTAATATCATTTGCACTGATCTGAGTAGCCAAAGCGAGTGACCGGTCGAAGAAGCTTTGGGCAGTATCGGGCTTACCCATGGCATCATATATATTTCCAAGTAAAAGGTAGGTGTAGCAAACCCCTCTGAAGTCCTTATTGGCGGAACGAATTTCCAAAGCAGTATTCGCGCTCTTCAAGGCTTCCCTATAATTTTTCCGTATCAACTCAACCTCTCCGATCCCATGGTAAGCATATCCTTCATATTTTTGATTTTTCTCTGCTCTATTTGCTCTTAAAGCCTTCTTAAAATAGTAGAGGGCAGAGTCATAATTGTGAAGGGTGAAATGGATCTCTCCCAGGTTTGAATAGCCTAGCGTAGGATATCCATACTTTTCAAGGCCCTTTGTTGCTTTACGCAGATACCTCAACGATTTCTGATTATCACCCAGCTTTTTGTGGATCTCCCCGATATTATTAAAAAGCATGGCTATTTCGAGCTTATCTCCTAATGCTTCATAAATACTTAAGGATTCCAAATAATTTTCCAGGGCCTTTTCATAACTGCCCAATGACCACTGTACGCCACCAAGCACATTTAGCGCATGCGCTTCGCCCTTTCTATAGCTGATTTCTCTTGATGCTTTTAGAGCTATATCCAAGTCATCACGTGCCACTAAAGGATCTACATGAATATAACTGAATGCCAGTTCGTTGAGGATATCAATCCTGGCCGTATCAGTATCAGCAGTCTTTAAAACTTTAGAAAGACTGTCAATTTTAGTTCCTTGCGCACAAACCAGCGCACTGAATAAAATCAAATAAATAAATAATGGATACCTCAACGGCTTAACATTTATATCAGGTGTTAAAGTACAAAGTTCATTAATCACTCTTACCAATTAAACTGCATGTATGTTTTTGAGTATTTTTTTGCCCAATTAATTAGGCTACTTCCTCAAAATATCTTCACTCCAGATTCTACAAACGATGCAGCGTTAATCTCCAACCAGCTCAAAATCAACAATATATAATCTAAAAATAAAAAATGGCCTGAAAATTTCAGTACCTATTATATAACTAAAATATTTTCAATCATGCTAAGATGGACAGTAATATTCTTAATAATTGCATTGATTGCAGCATTATTCGGATTTGGCGGTATAGCTGCCGGAGCAGCCAGCATTGCCAAGATCCTTTTCTTTATTTTCCTGGTGCTCTTTGTCATCTCGCTTGTTGCCGGTGCCGTAAGACGCTAGCCAGTTAATGTAAGAAAACTTAACGCTGTGGGGATCACAGCGTTAAGTTCTACTATGGATATAAATTTCCTACACTAAAGAAAAGTAACCCCATACGTCTGATATTTAGAGCATGCAATAGTTATGTCATATTCAAAAATTTTTAATTTATACTTAGTGCCTTGATAAACAAGCTGTAAGCTCTAAGTTTATGGATCAGGCTGAAATGCTAGCGCAGCAGAATCGCCGGGGCTCCAGTAAAAAAGGAGTCCGCGGTAATAAGCTATGGCCACCCAAAGAACGTGGATTTTTTCCTCGCTATGGTTAGGTCGGCAGGGTTACTTCTTCGCAGTCCTTCGCAGCGGGAGCCCCGGGAATAGTATCAGGGGGCAGGTGGGCAGGTGCTTTTTTGAGATCGGAAGAACCTGTTGTGATGTAATATTAGCAATTACAGTAGAAATATTGCTTGATCAAGTCCGGGACTCTTTTTCCAAATGAGGTATGTACAACAACCCAACAATAAGAAAGGCCCCGCTCGTTTGCGGGGCCTCATCCCAAAACTTACTTACATTAACATGTTATCAACCTTGCAATTAGTAAGACAAGTACTATGCCAAAGCTCAGTTACTCATCGCCCTTAGCAAATCATGTTGTGTAATGATGTGTACTTCGTGCGCCTGGTCGCGCACCAAAACAGCCTTATTATCTTTGTTTATCATAGAAGAAAGCACATCCAGGGTATTGTCCATGGCCACAAAAGGCATAGGATCATCCATTACTTCGCTTACTTCTTTATTTTTTATATCGGGGTCTTCTATCAACTTTTCGAGAAGCTTTGTTGTGGAAATACTTCCAACAAAGTGATTATTTTCCACGACAGGTACCTGATCGATCCCTTCTTTATTGAGCATTTTCACCACCTCCCCTATCTTCTCGGTCTTCTGAACAGTGTACAGTTTATCGGAACCATTTTTACTGGTAACAATATCCTTCGCAGTGGCGAAATCTCTGGATTCCAAAAATCCATGATCTTTCATCCAGTTATCATTATACACTTTCGCAAGATACCTGGTACCATGGTCCGGGAGGATCACCACCATCATATCGTCTTCTTTCATATGCTCTTTGGCATACTCCAAAGCGCCATACACGGCAGATCCACAGGACCATCCCACAAAAAGTCCTTCTTCACGAGCCAGCCTTCGTGTCATGATAGCTGCATCTTTGTCTGTGACCTTAATAAAATTATCAATCAGATCAAAATCCACATTCTTTGGAAGTATATCTTCACCGATACCTTCTGTCATATACGGGTAGATCTCATTTTCATCAAATTGACCTGTTTCTTTATATTTTTTGAATACTGAACCATAGCTATCTATTCCTACGGTAATGATATTTGGGTTCTGCTCTTTTAAGAACTTCGCAGTTCCGCACATAGAGCCGCCCGTTCCCACACCGGCTGCATAGTGAGTAACCTTACCTTCGGTCTGCTCCCATATTTCAGGCCCTGTAGTTTCATAATGTGCAGCAGTATTGGAAAGGTTATCATATTGATTAGGATAAAAGGAATTTGGGATGTCCTTGTTCAGCTTTTTGGCTACTGAATAGTATGATCTCGGATCTTCCGGAGCCACATTGGTAGGGCAAACAATAACTTCTGCACCCATAGCTCTGAGGATATTGATCTTCTCCTGTGATTGTTTATCTGATAATGTAAAAATACACTTATAGCCTTTGGCAATTGCAACAAGGGCCAACCCCATACCTGTATTGCCGGATGTCCCCTCTATAATGGTACCTCCTGGCTTTAATACTCCGGCCTTTTCTGCATCTTCGATCATTTTAAGGGCCATTCGGTCCTTCATAGAATTTCCGGGATTGAAATATTCTACCTTGACCAGAATGGTACCTTTTATGCCTTTTGTAACGCTGTTTAATTTCACCAGTGGGGTATTTCCAATGGCTTCGATAAGTGAATTGTAGTACATATCGTAGGTTTAAATTTTTCGTAAAAGTAGGAAGATAATTGCTGTTTTTTGCAAGATGGCTCTTCTTATTTAACCCCAATCCAAACAAGTTAGTGCGGTAATCGTATAAAATTTTAACGTCTACCGGTTAACTCATCATGATAAAACAGTATCTCTGCTACCTGCTTGTGTTTGGTTTTATATTGGCTGTATCATTTAATGCTGAATGTCAGGAAAATAGACTGAATATAACTGTTGTAAATGCCGAAAGCGGAGAGCCGGTATCTTATGCCACTATCTCCTTCCCATCCCAACAATACGGATTTAGCGCCAATGCAAATGGCCAGTTCAGGCTACCGCTTCATCACACCGATATGGACAAAAAAATTGCTATAACCAGTATAGGATATGAGCGGTATGAAACCACCATAGGGCAGCTTGTAAAGGACAAGGTAAAAACCATTGAGCTGCAACCGGTGGTAACGATGCTACAGGAGATACTGGTAAAAGCCGAAAAAGAAACTCCGACAGAAATAGTTGCTCAGGCCGCTAAAAATCTCAACAATTTTCTAAGGAAAGACCCTTATTATCTCTACGGCTTATATAGAGAAGCACTAAAGAAGAATGGCAGATATGCGGGCTACACTGAAGCCTACGGTGTATTCCATATTTCCGGTTACCAGCCTTCTTATAATAGAAAAAATAAAGTTTTTGCCTATGACCTCGCTCAATGGAAAAATGTAAGGCGGTCTGAATATCGTCTGCCTCCGATATGTAGCACAAGGGAAAAACGCCTTTTATCCATTGACCGGCTCGCCAAAGCCAAGGCTGAGTATTTATATAACGGACCACTTACAAATAAAAACCGGGACCACTTTCGCTACACGATTGATAGCTTAACAATATATGACAATGCCGATGTTTTTGTAATCGGATTTACTCCTCTCAATTCGGAAAATCAATATTATGGGCGTTTGTATATCAAAGCTGATGATTATGCCCTATTGAAAATGACCATCCGCCAACCCAATATTACAGGCATATTATATGATGACTGTGACCTGAAGGTTTCTGGAAATTTTAGTGTTAGTTTCACGAAAGTGGGAGATAAATATTACCCCGACCGCATGGCGCTTACCTCTCTATATCAGGCGGGGTCAGGAAAGATTGAAGAATCTGCGGAAATAATAGGAGGGGAATTTCGTGACAATAAGGTAGTACAGCTTAACCAGGAGCAACGGATCATAGTGTACAATGAAATGTTAAATCCGAATATATTTTTTGATCCGGATTTTTGGATAGACCATGGAACGGGTATACCTCCACAAGCCCAAGAAGACCTGGGTAGGGAGACCCCTCTGCTGGATCAGTTCTTTGCCAACCATGGAAAAAGGATCATACCTTTGCCGGAAGGTTTTACAAGCTATGAAGATATGTCTCGTGACAGAGAGGTTTTCCGATTATTTTTAGAGGGTGATTTTTAGCTATCAATCTTTTCCTCCGGCCAGCAAGTAAAGCACTGCCATTCGCACAGCCACACCATTTTGCACCTGCTCAAGGATAATAGAATGCTCCGAATCTGCCACATCACTATTCAATTCCACACCTCTGTTGATAGGTCCGGGATGCATAATGGTAATCTCCTTATCCAGTTCATCCAGCATCTTTTTATTAATGCCGTAATAAAGCGAATACTCTCTTAAAGACGGGAAATATTTAATCTGCTGACGCTCCAACTGAATGCGCAATACATTAGCCACATCGCACCATCGAAGCGCCTTCCGTACATCCAATTCCATTTTTACGCCCAGCGCACCAATAAACTTTGGCAGCAGTGTATTTGGGCCGCAAACCATTACCTCCGCTCCTAGTTTTTGTAGCGCAAAAATGTTTGAAATAGCTACTCTCGAATGTAAAATATCTCCAATAATCGCCACTTTTAAGCCCTCGAGAGAACCGTGTTTTTCCATAATGGAGTAAGTATCCAGAAGTGCTTGTGTTGGATGTTCGTGAGTGCCATCTCCGGCATTGACGATATTGGCGTTGATATGTTTGGCAAGAAAATGGGGAGCTCCGGGACTGCTGTGACGCATAACCACCATGTCCACTTTCATGGCCAAAATATTATTGACGGTATCTAATAAGGTTTCACCCTTTTTAACAGAGCTGGTGGAAGAAGAGAAGTTTACTACATCTGCAGACAGTCGTTTTTCAGCCAACTCAAATGATAGCCGTGTACGAGTGGAATTCTCAAAAAACACATTGGCAATGGTAATGTCACGCAGTGATGGTACCTTCTTGATCGGACGGTTAATAACTTCTTTAAATGATCTGGCGGTTTCAAAAATAAGTTCAATGTCTTCCCGAGTGATGTTTTTTATGCCCAGAAGGTGTTTTTGACTTAATTGTGACATTATTCGCTTTCCTTGTTTATCAACCAGATTTTATTATCCTTAAAGCCTTGTGCCTCAAGCTCTACCAGTACTTTTTGTGTATCCATAGTATTGACATCCTTACCCACATAGTCGGGTTCGATAGGCAGATGCCTGGTATATTTTCTATTGACCAGTACGAGCAACTCCACTTTCTGCGGGCGCCCAAAAGCTATCATCGCATCTAGCGCCGCCCTTACCGACCGCCCGGTATATAGCACGTCATCTATCAACACCACGTTACGGTCTTCAATAATAAATGGCACCTTGGTGGTATTGGCTTTTACAGGCGTATCCCTTCTGCGAAAGTCATCCCGGTAAAAGGTAGTATCGAGGTAGCCAAGGTCTATTTTCCTATTGATATCACTTTCCAGCTTGCGGTGGATCATCTCGGCCAGATAAATGCCACGGGGCTGCATGCCGATGATAGCGGTATCTGAAAAGTCTCCGTGGTTTTCAATAAGTTGCTGGCAAAGCCTGTTGACTGTGATGTTGAGCAGGTGGGTGTCGAGTATTAGTTTTTTTTGCATGGCCAAACTGATGCAAATATAGACAAAAGTTTATAGGAAAGGCAATTGGTGAAGTGGGTTTAAAGAAAGTTTTATTCTTCATGCCACGAAGGCTCTAAGACACCAGGTTTTTCGCTTTGCGCCTTTGTGCCTTTGTGGTAAAATTAACAAGAGATAGACATTTGTGTGGAATATCTGCATCACTATTAAGTAGTTCTAACCGTTAAAACACTAAAATTGAGCATTGGAACAAAATTTGGCGCTGTAAAAGCAGTACCAAATAAATAAACATCATGTCAGCATCAAAGACAACCACTGATCATAATAAAATCAAGCAATGGGCGGAACAAAGACAGGGCAAACCGGCCATTGTGAAAGGCACCGAAGATAACCAGGATGGCGCAGGCCTGCTAAGGATCAACTTCCCGGGCCATGCGGAGGATAACCTGAAGGATATTTCCTGGGATGAGTTTTTTGACACCTTTGATAAAAGAAAACTGGCTTTTCTATACCAGGATGAGACCGATGGTGAGAAGAGCAGGTTTTTTAAATTGGTGGACAGGCAGAATTGACAAATTTTCGACTCTATGCAGCAACGGCACGAAGTCGCATAGAGTCGAAACATCACTTTTCTTTGGACAATTCGTTCACTTTTACTTTTAGTTCCGCAACTTCTTCCATCAGTTGCTTATTCAACTCATTTTGCTGAATGAGATAGAGTGTGAGTTCTTCTACTTTTTGAAGCAGTTTGATATTCATCTCCCCTAGTTCCAGACCATTTTCAAGCATTTCCTTTTCAGAAGGAATTTCAGGCAGGTGTTTATTTTCCATTACAAAGGCTGAGACATCTTCCAGGCTTGGGAGTGAATAATCATTTTCAAAGACAAAGTCAGCACCAGCATTTACAGTCACCTTCACCTCTCTGGAGTGGATATTTCCAGCCACAGTAAGTTTATCTGTAGCGTTGCTTGTACCTATACCCACATTTCCATTGTACGAGATGAACATTTTAGGTGTTGCATCTGCATTTGTCAGGAATTTTAATGTACCAGTAGAAAGAATAAAGCCCTCTGTGCTGCCACTGGTGATTCCCATAGAAATCTTGGCGCCATTAGTACGTTCCAGTCCTATAGAAGCATAAGGATCAGACTTCACCAAAATACTTCCGTCTATAACTTCGAGCTTTTGTGTCGGAGTGTTTGTTCCAATTCCTATTCTGCCATTAGTGTTGATGAACATCCTTGGCGTTGCATCACCGTTTGTTAAAAATTTAATGGAACCGCTCGATGACAGGTGTCCTTCATGGCTATCGGAAGTTACACCCATTCTAATCGTTGCTCCATTTAGCCTCTCTACCCCAATAAAGGAATAAGGATCGGATTTAACGTTAATACTACCGTCAATTACTTCAAATTTTTGTGTAGGTGCCTGTGTACCAATACCAATTCTGCCATTTGTTGTAATGAACATTTTAGGCGTTGCATCTGCATTTGTCAGGAATTTTAATGTACCAGTAGAAAGAATAAAGCTCTCTGTGCTGCTACTTGTGATTCCCATAGAAATCTTAGCACCATTAGTACGTTCCAGCCCGATAGAAGCATAAGGATCGGACTTCACCAAAATACTTCCGTCTATTAGCTCCACATTGCGGTTATTGGAATTACCAATATCACCACCTGGAACCAATAATGTCTGGGCGTTTACGCCAGTGGCCAATAATGTTAAAAGGATTGCATAAAGGACTTTCATTATTTTTTATTTTCTAATTCTTTAACTTTTTTTTCGAGCACTTCAATTTTTTCATTTTGCTGAATGAGGTAAAGTGTTAATTCCTCCACTTTTTGGAGCAGCTTAATATTCATTTCACCGAGCTCCAACCCGTTCTCAAGCATTTCCTTTTCAGAAGGAATTTCAGGCAGGTGTTTGTTTTCCTTTACAAAAGCAGAGACTTCCTCCAGGCTTCTGAGTGAATAGTCATTTTCAAAGACAAAATCAGCTCCGGCACCTACTGTTACCTTTACTTCGCGAGAGTGGATGTTGCCTGCTACGGTGAGTTTATCGGAAGGATTGTTTGTTCCAATACCCACCTTGCCATCTAAAAGCGTCATGGTCTCTACATTCCCTCCAGACCAGGTGTTAAACTGTAGCCCTGTACTTTGGGAATCGCTTCCCCTTCTGACTAATATTTCAGCCGCGCTACTATTTACATCCGTAACGAATCTGACTCCGGCTGAATGAGTTGAATTGTCGACATTCGCTGAACTTTTAATAAGTATCTTTCCCGAGTTTACATGAAGTTTTTCCAATGGAGTCGATGTACCTATTCCTACACTGCCATTGAGAAGCGTCATTGTCTCCAAATTTGCTCCGGACCACGTATTGAACTGTAGCCCTGTGCTTTGGGAATCGCTTCCTCTTCTAACTAATATTTCCGCTGCGCTACTATTAACATCTGTAACGAATCTAACTCCTGCAGAATGAACTGAATTATTAGAGTTTTCTGAACTTTTGATTAGTATCTTTCCTGATTGTAAGTGAAATTTCTCCAATGGAGCTGATGTACCTACGCCTACTCGACCGTTTAGCAACGTCATTGTCTCCAAATTTACTCCAGACCAGGTGTTAAATTGTAGTCCTGTGCTTTGTGAGTCGCTTCCCCTTCTAACCAATATCTCCGCTGCACTGCTATTTACATCCGTAACAAACCTGACTCCTGCAGGATGAGCTGAATTATTGGTATTTCCCGAACTTTTAATGAGTAGTTTTCCTGAATGTACGTGAAGCTTCTCCAGCGGAGCCGATGTACCTATACCTACACCAGTAGTTGTACTGGCTCCAACACCTCCGCTTCCACCAGGAATGTACAGAGTTTGTCCATGACCTGCCAGACATCCGACAAAAAATATTGACAATAAATAATACTTCATGTTTTTGTTTATTTTGAATTTATTCGTACCAGTTTATCCATGATCATTGCATTAACCCTTTTCAGCTCTTCTATTTCTTTTTCCTGATCTTTATTAACTTCATATTGCTGAATAAGGTGTAGTGTCAGTTCCTCCACTTTCTCTAAAAGCTTTAAGTTCATTTCTTTTAGCTCAATGCCATTTTCTTCCATTTCTTTTGCAGAGGGAATATTCGGTAAGTGGCTATTTGCCTGAATATAACTTTTCACATCCTCGAGGCTTTTAAGCTGATACGTCTCACTAAAGACATAATCAGGAGCAACTGCACCATTAAGATCCACTTTTACTTCCTGTGTATGGATTTGGCCTTTGACGGTGAGTAACGCATCAGGGGTTGTAGTGCCGATACCTACATTACCTCCGGTGAGATAGGAATTACCATTAGAACTGATCAGAAATTTTTTCTCCAATTGATCATCTCTTCCCACAAGGTATCCATCCCCCTGACCATTCATCGCTACACGATAACTTCCGTTTCTATCTACCGACACATATTCTGCACCATTGATTCGATCTGTAGTTCTAAGGTTACCTGCAACATGCAAGGTAGCAGAAGGCGAAGAAGTACCAACCCCCACATTACCACCATTAAAAAAAGAATTGCCATTAGAGTTGATAAGAAACTTCTGAACCAACTGATCATCCCTTCCCGTGATATAGCCATCCGCCTGGCCATTCATAGAGACACGATAGCTCCCGTCTCTATCAACAGAAACATACTCTGAGCCATTGATCTGGGCTGAAGTTCTAAAATTGCCAATGACATGTAGCGTTGCTGAAGGGGTTTCTGTACCAATACCCACCTTGCCTCCATTAAAAAAAGAGGTGCCATTAGAGTTGATAAAAAACATTTTTTGTGCTGCTTCATTACGACCAGCCACAAAGCCATCCGCAGTTGCGTTTAAAGCCACTCGATAGGAACCGTTATTTTCAACCACGATAGTATTGCTACCACGAATATCGCCATTTACATGCAGTTTAACGGTCGGGACTGAGATACCGATGCCGACATTGTCATTGCTTGTGTTATTTACTACACCACTGTCCGTTCCTCCGGGTACGTATATTTTGGTTTGGGCGTAGGTGGTTAGGGTGAGTAGGGTTAAGAGTAGTGTTAATAGTTTCATTTTCAATTTACTTTGCGTTATTGCTATTTAATTGTAATCCGCTCATTATAGGCTACCGTATCAACTTCCAACCTTAGAATGTAGAGACCATGTGATAAATGTGATAAATCTATCACTTCATTGATTGAGGTAACTTCAGTGAAATTTTGCTCTAGAAGTACTTTGCCTTGAAGATTAATGATGGATAAGTGAACTGTTTTTGGTCTATCATAAAAAGACATAACATTGATAGCGCCTTTAGAAGGGTTGGGATACACCACAACCTCCTGATGCGTTTTATTCAATCTGACAACTCTTTTATTAACAGAAGTTGCAGGTCGGTAATTGCTAACAATTTGAGGTATTGAATCTCTTACCTGTCCATAAGAGTTTATCTTTCCTGAAGATGAACTACTACATTGTCCAACCGAGCCATAAAAGGCATAATCATTATCCACAGCTTTAAACCTAAAACCTGGTTTTAGATGAATATTGTTGCTGGCGAAAAAAGCTACATTACGATCTGCTGTCAGGTCATTCTCCAACATAAAATCATCCTGAGAGTTAAAATACACAAATTCTGATCTACCTGAATGAACACCCTCGGCATCATAGGCCTTCACAGAATAAGACTCATTTCCCGAACAGGGGATAGGAATATCTGCATAGTTTTTCCAGCCTTCCACCGTCATAAAGCTATAATACTCAGTGCCCAAATATACTCGGTAGCCAGAAACAGTGGAATTAGAGGAACTGGAGTAATCCCATTCTAATCTAAAAAAATGCTCTCCCACATCCTTGATGCTAACATTTGTTGGTGTAGTTGGACCTTCTGTACTACCTCCACCTCCATCACCTCCGCCATCATCAACCTCTCCATTATCATAAATGGTGATTTCTGTCACGATAAAAGCCCTGATTCACCATAATATTCCTGAAAAGAATGTAGCCAAAATTGGCTGTAGTTTGCATCTGGTCTGAAGTCACTAATCTCTACCGTTTCCAGGTTACCCTCAGGGCCGTCATAAACATATGGTTGATAAAAAATTTGATCTTTTTGTGATATGGAAGGAATGGCATCCTCTTTGCACTCCGAATTTGATTTTTTAGTAAGACCATTGGTAGCGTAAATAGCAACCCCGAGTTGGCTTCCTGAATAATGTGCCATCGTAACCAGAATATCATAAGAATGAGTGCTGCTAAAGGTAAAATCTATAAATAGCCCCTCTGATTTAGCACTTGTTTCATAACTAGCCTTAAATACTGCTCCATCATAAAATCCGTCCTGATATATATCTCCTGCTGCTGGTGATCCATGAGACACCTTCCAGGAATCATAAAAATTGTAAGGCTCATCCTCAAATGGATTACATGGAGGTGTAATACCCAGGTATTCTAACGAGTAGTTAACTACTTGCGCAGTAGATGCAGAACCAAGTAATAAAGATAATAATAGTATGAAAGTGTACTTCATTTTGACTTAGCCAATTCAATATGATGAAAGTGTATTAATTATTATTATTTAAAAGCTATCATTGTTCCAGATAAGGGACTAACCTAATCTCAACCGGATAGTGGTAATCAGCACTATCAACCAGGAATTCCGCTGGAATAACTGCATCTCTAAGAAGGATGAGATCATCATTGTCTTGATAGATAATTTCATATAACAATGTATCTCCTGAATCCAATATCTGCAAAAATTCCGGATCTGACGTGGATACTTGTTCTATCTCATATGAGCTAGTTACTTCTGGGGTTGTTCTGGCATTTTGAAAATCCTTTAAAGTAACAGGCTGCTTTGATGAGAGCATCTGACCTTCATTTGAGAAAAACAAGAAGAGTGTGTCTTGCACAAGAGCAGAATCAACGTAGATTTCAGAAGCTTCCCAAATTCGTTCCTCTATGTTTATTTGAGTCTGGGCAAAGGAGATTGCTGGACAAACAATAAATGCAAACAAAATAAGCTTTTTCATATTCTTTATTAATTAAAATATTTTATATATCTCCACTACTTCTTTAATAGTTTAACTACTTGCTGCTTTCCATTGCTACTGATTTGCAAGAAATAGAATCCATCCGGTATACTTCCGTTTACCTTGAACTGATACTGAGATATCCCGCCGAATGATTCTCTTACTACATCAAAATGAAGCCTCTCTCCCAGATTATTATACAATACGAATTCAGCTTCGTCATCCGCCCCAAACATTTTTACACGAAATTCATTTTCTGAAAATGGATTAGGAAATATCTCTGTTCTTGTGTAAAAAACATCATTTTTCGAGTTAGTAGCTCTCTCATTAAGATATTCATCCAATGGTTTATAATCTTTGTCTTTTTTTGTATGAACTTCATTGATGACAGGTTGCTCGGCAATCAACTCCTCATTCATGCGAGAACCTATTGACTCTTTGTTTGCCATCTGAGTGCTAGCAGAACTCGGGTTTAACAGCTCTCCGAATTCATCCAGTTGATCACCGCAGGCATTTGTAGGTCCGGTTATATAAAAATGTAATTCATTAGATGAACTGGCTGTAGCGGAAAAACCAGGCTTTAAACTGATATTTTCTGCTGCCGATAAATTTCTGGATCCACTATAATTTAACGTTGACGAGAAAGTGACGGTGTTGTAGCTGTGAAGATCCTGAGTAACGCTTTCATTAGAGCTTATCTTCAAATTGAATTTAGGCATCAAGGATGGAATATTTCCAACATATGCCGTATTCACATTCTTATAATATAAACAGTACAAGTTATAAAAGAGCATATAATCAATCCCATTAAACTTACCCATACTTTGAAAATCAATTGGATTAGGATTCCATCCTTGGTCCTCCATCCATTTGAAAAGATTATAAGGATCTCCATTCCTTTCATCCCCCCCTAAAAATTTAAACATAGCTCTCCATGGAGCTTTCCCCTCAAAATAAGCGTGGTTTTCGTCCATGTTGGTTGGTGCCAATTGAATTCCATAACAGGGAGCCTGACGAAGGTCCTCATGCCATTTGCGGTCAATAACGTGATCGGTCTCATTATACAGATATTTGAGTAAGAGTTTATATAAACCAAAATCATATCTAGCTGATCCATCCAATTCATTGACGATACCGTGGGTACTAAATTGGGACCAGCCATGTCCGGCATTTCCCACTGCAATTCCAGCGCCCATATGTCCGGCAACATAATCTTTAAGTTTATCTCTTTTTAAAAGCCATTGTTGAGCTAAAAGAGCCCACATCATGTTGGATATTCTAAAACCACTAAGAGAAGACAGGTAAGAAAGAGGCCCTCCTGGTTGTGGCGATACATAATTGGCTGCCCATGCAGTAATATAGCCATGCCCTTCCGTTCTAAATGTTCTCCAGGTTTTTTTATCGCTTCCCATTATATTACCAGCCTCGTTTCGGTCAAACCAACTCACACTATTGAGATAACTTGCAATATCGTCCGCATAATTCATGGCGTTATTAACAAAGTTATAGCCACTATAAGCCTTATCTGGTTCTATACACTTCTTGACGAGAGCAAAACCCACCATCAAAGGCTGAACTTGGTCGGGAGTAAGGTTTCTGACAAACACTGGATTAGCATTAGTCGCCTGCATTTCCTTATATTTTGAATTAAAGCTATAATTGCCATTCCTGATATACTTTTGAAATACTGGGTTATCATCAAATATTAACGGTTCCACGTCATCCCGTATAAAGTAGCCGTTTTGCAGACATTGATTTGGGGTACCTTCCACACCCTTTATGGCAGACCTGGTATCAATACGCTCATATGCCTTCATGGCGTAATAAAGTTCCTTTTCTGTTTCTGAAGTATCCCAGCCTGCATCCTTGAGCAACCGATATTCGGTTGCTAATAATCCAATATAGTAACCCTGAAACAAAGTTCCGTCAGACCAAACAATAGAATGATCCCTAAGATTAAAGGTCTTTTCAGCAGGTATGCTGTATCCTCCGGCATCATAGCCACATGATGCTATTAACCCGGGCACCATAAATTCCTTTACTAACCGATTGCGGTAGTACCAATATTTCTCATATTCATTTTCCGTAATTTGCGCCTCTATTCCAAAGGCAACAAAAAGCAGGATAATGGTTATTAAACTTTTAAAATTCATTGTTGATTTTTTTTCTAGGCTGACTTAAATGTTATTCGTTTTCTTCGTTTGAGCTTACAAGCAACTCCAGTTGTTGCTTTAATAGATTATTCTGTTCTTCAAGTAATTGATTACTTGCTTGCAAAGCTTTCACCTGCTCGTTCAATGAGTTGGTTTGATGGTTCACATCTATAACATAAAGCGTCAACTCCTCCACCTTCTCGAGCAGTTTCGCATTCATCTCTCCCAGATTCACTCCATTTTCTTCTACTTCTTTAGCAGTGGGGATACCGGGAAGGTGCTTTTTCTCTTTTAAATGACTCTCAAGTTCTTCGAGAGAGGTAAGCGCATAATCTTCTTCAAAGACATAATCGGGCCAGGGGGAGGTGGCGGTCACCTGAACCTCCCTTGCTCCTATTTTACCTTCTACAGCGAGTTTGAACGTGCCGGGGTTGGAGGTGCCAATACCAACATTGCCTCCGGTTATAACTGTTTTACTTTGTGCATTAATTTCCACTAAGCCTGAGGTTTGCAAGTAGGTGTTTCCTCGGATATAATTGTTGCCGTTTCCATGGCTAAAATGTGTAAAACCGTCTCCTATTCCAGAACTACCATTGGTTGCTCCGGAAAAGCGTATATTACCACGTACGTCCAACTTCGTACTAGGACTACTGATACCAATACCCAGATTGCCATTAACTGATGCATTAAGCCCAACGTTGAGCATTCCTCTCAGAAAAACTGTGTTACCTTCCTCACCGACGTAAATATTTTCGGTATTTGTATGCCCATAAAAGTGTGAAGACTGCAAAACATAGCCGCTTATGCTGTTATCGTGGCGAGGACTCGGCTGCCCATACATCTTAATTTTGCCAGCAACTTCAAGTTGCTCGGTTGGTGTTTCCGTGCCAATCCCAACATTACCTCCGGTTATAACTGTCTTACCTCCCGCATTAATCGCCACTAAGCCTGAGGTTTGCAAGTAAGTATTGCCCCGAATGTAGTTGTTGCCGTTGCCATGACTAAAGTGGGTGAAGCCATCGCCAACCCCAGTGCTGCCATTAGTGGCACCTGAGAACCGAATATTACCGCGTACATCGAGTTTTGTACCGGGGCTACTGATCCCTATTCCCACATTGCCTCCGTTATAGTATATATTTCCGGGAGTCGATCCGCTCCAGTTCTGAGCGGCAGCAGACAAAGACACTGACATGAATGCCAGAAGAAGTAATTTCTTAATCATCACTTCCTCCTTCCAGTTTTTCAATTCTCTTTTTCAATTCTATATTCTCTTTTTTATTTCGATTAAATATAGCGTCAACTCCTCCACCTTCTCCAATAGCTTCGCATTCATCTCACCCAGATTCACTCCATTTTCTTCTACTTCTTTGGCAGTGGGAATGCCGGGAAGGTGTTTGTTCTTTTTTAAATGGATCTCAAGTTCTTCGAGAGGAGTAAGCTTATAACCCTCTTTAAAGACATAATCAGGCCAAGGGGAGACGCTTGTCACTTGAACCTCTCTGGCTCCTATTTTTCCTTCTACAGCCAGTTTGAAGGAGCCGATATTTTCCGTACCTATTCCCATACTTCCTTTGAAGTATGAATACCCATTATAGCCACTCAGCCAGTGCATCACTTCTTGCGAAGAATTCTGGATGATAAATTTCTTGTTTCCTTCCAGAGCCAAGTGAGCACTGATTCCCGTGCCGGTTTGCTTGAATACCCATGATCTTTCAGTAGAAAACCTCAAAAGCTCTGCGCCATCACCTGAAGCGCTAATATCCAATTTGGCGGTGGGTGAAGATGTACCTATCCCAATGTTACCTGTGTTATCAATCACCATCCTATCCTTGTCGCTGTCATCGCTCGTAAACCGTCTGAATATGTGGAGTTTTGTAGTATTATTCCCTGTTTCTGTAACTCTTATTCCATAGAGATCTCCTGAGGCCGTTCCTTTAGGATCCAACTGAAAACTGGATACCGCACTGATACTGCCCCCGACTAATAATCTTCCGTTGAATGTTCCATTGTCGGCATGAATGGAAGTATGGCTTGTAACCGAGTTCCAAAATCGAATAACTTTATTATGCCCATCATAAAAAAGCTTCGCATAGGATCCGTCATCGTACGTACTGCTGAAAGGTTGCATTGTCAAATAATTGTTGGTGTGGTTTAAAACACCACTGTACGTTGTCTGGGCATAATTCCTCAATGCCGGAAAAGTCATAATCAGGATAAGTAAAATTTGCTTCATATATCATTTTTAATATTAAAATTCACCTTAAACGTCTATACCGATAGCACAAGTATAGCAGGCGCGCGTCTCAAAAAATGAGACTCCACTTTTTATTTTTCAGAAATTTATAATTATGTACAAAAAAAGCCGGATAAGCGACTGTTTTTGAAATATGGCGGCAAAATATTGCTTTAAATAATATAATCAAACTTATTTTAAATAAAATATTAAAAATAATAATAACAACTTATTTAAATGTTCAAACATCCTTATATTTAAGAGTCACTATCCAATTTAGTCACCTACAAGAGTAAGGGGAATAAAAATATAATTACAGGATGTATCATTAAATATAAATAGAGGAATAATAACGGTAGGAATAGCTCAAGATGGAATATAAAAGTCAGCTAAGAAATGAAAATGCTTTATAATTGATCACTCATAAATCACCTTATTCACAAAAAATACTTCTCTTGCAGGTATGGCAGTGCCGGTGCTTTTGATATTTTGAACTCCGTAGGTAAAAAAAACATTTCCATACCACTTTTCCAGTCCCTCGATCTTTGTCTTGGCTTCTAATGCCTCACTGGTCTCAATAGTCAGCCGGACCTTACTCTCCTCTTTGCCCTCTAACACTTCGCTGCCCCTGATTATTTTGGACCTGATGGCATCATCAAATACATATAGCAATACAATTTTATCCCGCTCAATGTCTACCTGCACAAACTGCTCAAGTTCAAAAGATATGACATCATTGATCTCAAAGCTGTTGTCCCACAGCAGGTTACCTTTTTTATCAAACCCCAAGATAACCGCGTGGGTATATCTATAGCCATCAAAAATTAAGTTGGAGTGGTAAATGCCGCGATTCACCGTCCAAACCGAATTAAAAAGACCTGAATTGCTATTGACAGTTCTATATTTAGGGTAAAAGGCTTCACCCAGCAAAATATACTGATCATCACTTTTGATCAGCTCATGTACGAGTAAGCGATAGTTGAACCGGAGTTTTTTATTCTTGAACTTTTTACGCTCTATCCTGTTCAGTACCCTGCGTTCGCGTTTGGCCTTCATATACCTGAAGAAGTTTTTCAGCTCGCCATAGTTGTAAAATTTGATCTGCTGCTCCCCATATTCATTGATGTTGGCTACAAAAATTCCCCGGGAATATTCAGAATATCGCTTTCCATATACTCCGGCTATTAACTGTGCCTGCCCATCCAACGATTGTCCACGTCCAAATAACAGTCCCTTTGATTTTTCGGTATCCAATACAATTTTTTTGATCAGATTTCCATTGCTGTCGAAAGTGCTGATAAAAAGGGTCATCACCTTTTCCAATGTCCTTCCCTTTAAAATGACATCAAAAGTATCATCCGGGTTGATCTTTATCTCTATAAGTTCTGACCGCTCGTTGAACAGTCCCGGCAGTACCCTCGGGACATTTTTCTCCAGATCATACAGTATTACTAAAGGACGGTAGTTGTAGTATCCTCCCACAAGTACTGAGGCGTTATTCAATACCTTAAAGCTTTGAAGGGCAAAAGGAATAAAATTTCGAATGGTAGTAGTGGCAACAGCGCCACTGGAGGCGGTAAGGGTAAATAGTTCGAGATTACGCTTACTAAGGTTTTGACTTCTGAAGAGCAGGTACAACTGATCATTTTCAAAGTACCGCCCCAGCAGTGTCAGATCGGCAGGAATAAAATATTCCTTCTTCCATAGAGCATTAAGCGCTGTATCCAGCTTAATTATTTCCCACAGTTGATCACCTGTCTTGTGGGTATTTTCTTTCTCCCTAAAGAGCAAAAGTCCTCCCTCACCCGCAGACACGACTTCAAAATCATGTCCGCCAGGTATTTCCACTTCAAAGCGTGCTGGCTGCGCTATCTGCCCGATGACCGTCAGAGTTGATATCACAAGCAAAATAAGCAGCAGGCAACAACGAAATAATTTGTTGTATTTATTCAAATGCCACTTTATTGATAAACAAAACACTTCTCCTATTCTCAACATCCGGATTTGCCTTATTTTCCACGCGATGGTAGCCCCATACCAGAAAATAATCGCCATACCAATAATGGGTTTTCCCTACACCATCGTAGGTATGTACTATCTTATCATTTTCATACAATAAATGAATACCCTCTTTCCCACTTGTTAATGTTTCCGATTGATCAACAACTTTATAATTCAACGCTTCTTCAGATTTATAAAGTAGATTTACATTGTTTGCTGATTCATAGAAGTCTACAATCTGCTCAAGTGAATATGTTTCAACATCTTCTACTTTTATACTATTATCCCAAATGAGCTCACCTTTATTATCCAACTTTACGATTACAGATTCTAAATATTTAAAATGTGTGGCATCATCAACATTGGCCAACGGGCTGCTACGCTTCACATATCTTTGATTCGCGGCATTGGAAAAATCCTGATAGCCGGTATTGAAGCCATAACCATAGTAGGGATTATAGCTCCTTGAATTAATTCCATCAGACTGAGGGTTATAAATTTCCGCTGCCAATATATAGCCATCGTCCTTTTTCCTAACCTCATGCATCAACAATCGGGAACGGTATCTAAACTCCTTGCCACGCGCCAGCTTGCGGTCAATCCTTCTTTTTATTCTGGCGGCCCTTCTTGATCCCATATAGTCAAAGAAGTGTTCAAGCTCTGTGAAATTATAAAACCGCACAATATCCTGCTGCCCCTCCGGTTTTACGATAGCAAAATAAATCCCCTGAGCATAATTGGAAGATGAGCTGCCATATGTACCCGTAACGGCAATATTTCCATTCACAAAATCAGTGGTCTTCCCGCTGAGCAACCTGTAATTTTCCTTTAGTTCGAGAGACTTTTCAAATAGCATGGTGCCCTCCGGGGCGTATGTGCGTAGCCGTAAAATATAGCCCTGATAGGTCTTTTCAAGTGTTAGAATATTAAAAGTGGAATTATCATTGGTCCGCAGGTCGACAATATCGCTTCTATCCTTGAAAAACCCGGGGACTACTGCTGCCCGGTTCTCGCCTATTTGATAAGTTACCACTGTTGGGCTGTACCGCACATAACCGGCCAACACCAGATGATCTTTCACTACGGTAAGGTGAGACAGCTCAAGCGCCAATTCATTTTTAATGTCATAACTCCTGACTTCCTCGCTTAACAGGTGAATAGTTACCAGGTGGAAGTCGCTGACCGCAGATTCACTTTGAGTAAAGATAAGGTACAGCTTGCTGTCGTAGAGATCAAATCCTTTAAATATGTAACGATTATCAATGGCCAGCTCTTTTTTGTATCGTTCAGCCATTGCGGTATCCAGCGTAGTGATCTCCCAAATATCTCCCTCACCTTTTCTATACTCGTCCGTATCCCTGAAAATAACCAATCCATCGCGCCCAGCGGGTAGCACGTTGAAATAATCGTCATTATTCTTTTTCTCCAGTTCATAACGCTCCAACTGCCTCAGTTGTGGGTATACAGTATGGACCAATGTTGTAACTAGGATGACCGACAGTATATATTTTTTCATATGCATGCTTGTATGGAGTCGTCAGTGTTGATGTATTCAGAGGCCCCAAAGGCATTCCACTTGTCTTGCCAAATTTTACTCATGACTCACGACTCTGTACTCAAGACTCTTCTATTCACTCATACCTAAGATAATATCAAATTCTTCTTTTTTCACTGGTTGTACTGACAAACGAGAATTTCTCACCAATACCATTTGCTCCAGTCTTTTATCATTTTTGATATCATCAAGCGTAACGCTGCTTTTCAATTGTTGGTAAGGAGCCACATCCACTACCACCCATCTTTCATCATCAGTACTGGGGTCCTGGTAATATTCTTTTACAATTTTCGCCACACCAACAACTGCCTTTTCATTAACACTATGGTAAAAAAGTGCCAGGTCGCCTTCTTTCATAGCTTTCATATTGTTTCGCGCCTGGTAATTCCTTACTCCATCCCAATGTGTCCGCTTATCCCTAACCAGGTCATCCCACGAATAGGTTCCCGGCTCAGATTTCATTAACCAATAGTTCATTGAATTATTCTTTTTCGTTAATACGTTTTTATAAATTTACACAATTATCGGTACTGCAAAATATAATTAAAAATTAATAGCCTTGGATAACAAAAGCATCATCAGATTGATCAGACATAGCGTAGCGCTCATGGAACTACACGGGGAAAGCGACTCTAAAATTAAAGCATACAACAATGCACTTTTTAACCTGGAAAGGGAAACCAATGCTTTGTCAGAGATGAGTTGTGTGGAATTGGAGGAGATCAATGGTGTAGGAAAAAGCATAGCTGCCGCTATTGAGGAAATTTGCAAAACCGGAACATCGACAACCATAGAAAAACTGACAGGAGAAACCCCTGAAGGCGTCATAGAAATGCTTGACATTAAAGGCATAGGCGCCAAAAAGATCCGGCAGTTATGGAAAGAGCTGGATATTGAAAGCTGTGATGCCCTGTTACAAGCGATTGATGAAGGAAAGCTGGCCAAGCTAAAGGGGTTTGGCGAAAAGACACAGGCTAACCTGAAAGAGGCTATTTTATATAAACGGCAACATGCGGGCAAAGTGCTTTACGCAGAAGCCGAAGTGTTGATGAACTTTTTGAAGAAAAACATTACCGAACACTTTCCTGATATTTTGATCTCAGAAAGTGGCGCTTTTCGCAGAAGAGTGGAGATCATTGATGAGTTGACTTTGGTTATTGGCAGTGAAAATATCAATGCCGTAAACGCGTATATTAACACCATTGATGGTTTGACCTATCTAAAGAAACAATCCAGCCCGTTTAACTGGCGTGGAACTTTCGAGGGAGCAAACCTGCCGGTAAGAATAAGATTTACCTCCCGTTCAGAGTTCTATAAAATACTTTTCATCACCACAGGTTCTAATGTTCATATCCACCACCCTATCAACGAAGACGACAGTCTGTACAGCCTCATAAAAAGCTCTGCTGATATACCTTCCGAGCAAGCCATTTATGACCTGGCCGAATTGCCGTTTATCGAACCCGAGATCAGGGAAGGACAGTTTGAATTTGAAAGCGCCACCAACAATGCCCTGCCTCAACTTATCAAGATGAAAGATCTAAAAGGTATTCTTCACAATCACAGCACCTATAGCGATGGGAAACACAGCATTGAAGAGATGGCCCGCTATTGCAAGGAACTGGGGTATGAGTATCTTGGCATTTCAGATCACAGTAAATCATCATTTTACTATGCTAATGGCCTATACGAAAACAGGGTAAAGGACCAACAGAAAGAAATTGATGAGCTGAATATTGCTATGGCCCCTTTCAGGATCTTCAAAGGTATAGAGTGTGATATTTTACCGGATGGAACTTTAGACTATGACAATGATACCTTAGCCACTTTTGATTTTATAGTGGCATCCATACATTCTGTATTGAATATGGATATCCAAAAGGCCACTCAAAGGTTGGTCACCGCCATTGAAAATCCCTTTACCACAATTCTTGGGCACATGACCGGACGTCTCCTACTGCAGAGAGATGGCTATCCGGTAGACCATAAAGCAATTATTGATGCCTGTGCTAAAAACAATGTGGTGATTGAGGTAAATGCTCACCCCCGCAGGCTTGACATTGATTGGCGTTGGATCTATTATGCCCTGCAAAAGGGGGTTATGTTGAGTATTAACCCTGATGCTCATGCCCGGGAGGGTTATCATGACATGCGCTATGGCATACTTGCAGCCCGCAAGGGAGGTCTAACAAAAGACATGAATCTAAACAGCCTGACACTGAGTGAAATAGACCAATACTTCAGAAATAAGAAGGAAAGGGCATTGGAAGCAGTTACATAAACAGTTACTGTAGGTAGTATTTGCCTACTAGATAAATTGAAAGTTGGCAATCGGCAAAAGCAATAGGCAAACTGGATTATCAATTTATTTTACAACTTTGGAGCAATTATAAATCCTTATTTGTTGAGTGACGTAAGTTAACCATTAATGAGTCTGAAAGTTTTAGTCATACGTTTTTCATCTATTGGAGATATTGTGCTCACCACACCCGTAGTGCGTAACCTTAAAACTCAATTGGATGACCCTCAGATACACTACTGCACTAAGGAACAATTTAGGTCAATTGTAGAGCCCAACCCCTATATTGATAAAATACATTATCTAAAAGACAGTCTTGGCGACCTTATTAAAGCGTTGAAAACGGAAAAATTTGACTATGTTATTGATCTGCATCGTAATTTAAGAACACGGATAATTAAAACCAGACTCGGAGTAAAAAGCTACTCATTTGATAAACTCAACTGGGAAAAGTGGCTGATGGTGAACCTCAAGATCAACAAACTACCCAACAGGCACATCGTAGAAAGATATATGGATACGGTAAAACCATTGGGAGTTAAGATCGACAGCCTCGGCCTCGATTACTTCATCCCGGAAAAGGATATAGTACCTTTGGAGTGGCTACCGGAAACGCATAGAAAAGAATACATAGCCTATGCCATAGGCGCCCAACACAATACAAAAAAGCTTCCTCTGAAACGGATGATCGAACTGTGTGATAAGATCAATAAGCCCATCGTTCTACTGGGAGGCCCGGGAGATGCAGAAACAGGCGAAGCCATTCGGCAGTTTTTCGAAAAAACAGAGAAGTCCGCTCCTATGGAAGAAGGATTGATGCGGATGAACAAAAAGACCATCATTTACAATGCCTGCGGAAAATACAATTTAAATCAGTCTGCTTCACTGGTAAAACAAGCACGCTACGTTTTCACACATGATACAGGGCTGATGCATATTGCAGCGGCTTTTAAAAAAGAGATATTCAGCATCTGGGGAAACACCATTCCTTTATTTGGGATGTACCCTTTTAGAACAAAATTCACAGTTTTTGAAAATAACAAGCTAGACTGCAGGCCTTGTTCTAAAATAGGTTACGAAAAGTGTCCGAAGGGGCATTTTAAATGCATGAATAATATCAATTTTGACTTTTACTTGCCATAGTTATTTGGAAAAGCCGCGGGGAATTATTATAATTGACCTCATGAAGGCTCTAAATGCACCTCTATACAGATTCATTTCCATCTCAGCAAAACCACTGAGCCTTCTTAATCTTCAGCCCATTTTTGATTGTTAGACTTACATTTTCAGGATCAATCAGTACGTAAGGTTTTTTACGGATTTTAATTTCTAATTCTGATGATGTATGAAGTCTACTATATCTAAGGTAGTTGGTATATCCATTTTTGACATATACCTTTTTCTAAATAGTGTTTGTAAGAAAACTCTAAGAGGCTTTAAGAAAACGTTAAGGTCAAGGCTTGTGAAATGCCAAGAAGCTGGAGTCCCGTACAGTTGTCACAGTTGTCGGGATGAGCATTTTTGGGACGAGCATAACGCAGACATTGGCGTTTTCTTAGAGACACTAAATAAATTAACCGTTTCTGGCAGCCCTCGGGAAGCGTTCTATTCCGTTGCTTTCGGAAAATCATTGAAGCCTATTCCTGCCCAGGCAGAAAAAATCCTGGGACTACGCAACCTGCAGCCTGTTTTCGACTGTTAGTTGACCGGTCTTCCCTATTGCTTATGCTCGTTTGAGAGCATACCAAAAACCCATTTTTCTTAAAAATTTATTTAAAACAAAATAAGTATGTTATGAAACACATGTTTACTATTATTTGTATTTGTTTGGTATCGCTGGGTGCGTATGCTCAAACAAATATCTCAGGTAAGGTCACCTCGGCAGAAGATGGAGAACCTTTACCTGGTGTAAGTGTAATTGTGAAAGGTACTACACAAGGTACAGTCACAGATGTTAACGGTCAATACACATTGTCCGCTCCTTCAGCAGGAACACTTGTTTTCTCGTTTGTGGGCATGGCATCTCAGGAAGTTACCGTGAATGGACGATCTGTAATTGATGCACAGCTTGAGCCAGACATCAAACAACTATCCGAGGTGGTGGTAGTTGGCTATGGAACCCAGATCAAGAGTGACTTAACGGGTAATATAGCGCAGGTAGATGGCGAAGTAATTGCAAATGTACCTGTTCCCAGTTTTGAACAGGCCATACAGGGCCGATCGGCTGGTGTTTTGGTGAGTTCACAAAACGGCAAGGTGGGACAAGGCATCAATATACGTATCAGGGGCGGTTCATCAATAACAGCAAGCAATGAACCGCTTTATGTGGTTGATGGTATTCCCATCACTGCTGATAACCAGTCGCGTACGGGTGCGGCAACTAACCCACTGGCAGACATTAATTTTAATGATATAGAGTCTATTGATATTCTGAAGGATGCATCTGCCGCTGCAATATATGGTTCCAGGGCAGCGAATGGTGTTGTTCTGATAACTACCAAAAAAGGAAAGCAGGGAAAAACTCAATTTACTGCCAACTTTCAATATGGCGTCAGCAGTCCGACCGGAAAGAGAGAATGGCTAAATGCTAAGGAGTATGTTGAATTATATAGAGAGGCAGCATATAACAATGATCTGGCAGAGGGATATGACCCTATCAATGATCCTGGCGATTATCCTGGCTCGTGGCTGGAGTATATGGAGGAAACCTTTGACTTTCTGGCCGGAGACACCGACTGGAGGCAGTTAGAAAATGATACGGATTGGCAAAAGGAGGCATTCCAGGATGCCCGGCTAACTGCTTTTGACCTATCCGCAGCGGGTGGAACAGAGAAAACGAGGTTCTATGCCAGTGGATCGTACAGCGATCAAGATGGTATCCTGATCGGCAATAATTTCAAAAGAATATCCGGTCGCCTCAACCTCGACCATACAGCGACAGACAAATTGACCTTTGGTTTAAATGTTGGTATCTCAAAAACTACTAATAACCGGGTGACGGAGGACAATCAATTTTCAACTCCTTTGCAACTGGTGGCACAATCTCCTTTGACTCCGGTAAGGGACAAGGAAGGAAACTTATATGACAATGCACTCAACCCGGCCATGTTCTATTACCCTGCCACTGTTGAACTGGAAAATTCCCATTTTGTATCGACTGTATTTAGAAATTTGGTCAACACGTATGTTAGCTATGACATTACAGATGCCCTAACGTTAAAAGGAGAATATGGCTTCGACCTGCTGACACAGTATGAAGATCGTTACCAAAATTCCAAAACACAAACAGGACTTGATGTAAATGGATACGGCACATCCCGATGGGTAAGGATTTTCAACAACACCTCACGAATCTATTTGAATTGGAATAAGGAGTTGGGCGTTAGTAATTTCGATATTATTGGTGGATTTGAATATCAAAAGTCTACCAGGGATCAGACAAATGTTGAAGGGCAGGGCTTTCCGATCGACAATCTTAAGACTGTTGCCTCGGCCGCAGAGATTGTGGCCGGATCAGGTACTTTAAACGAATTTTCTTTTCTGTCGTATTTTGCACGAGCCAATTACAAGCTTCATGGCAGATACCTGCTTTCACTGAGTGGCAGGGTTGACGCTTCCTCCAGGTTCGGTGAAAACAATCAATATGGATTTTTCCCTGCAGCATCGGTAGGCTGGATAATCAGTAATGAGCAATTCTTATCCGACAACAGCTTCTTATCATTCCTAAAGCTGAGATCAAGTTATGGATTGACAGGAAATGCTGAAATCGGCAATTATGACCATTTCGGACTCTATCGCCCGGTAAGCTATGACCAAACATCCGGTCTCAGGCCCTCGCAGATCCCAAATCCTGACCTGGAATGGGAAAAAACCGCTCAACTCGACATTGGTTTAGATTTCGGTTTAATGAACGATAGACTTTCCGGGGAGCTTGATTACTACATAAAAAAGACCAGCGGGCTATTGTTGGATGTACCTGTTCCCGGCACTACAGGGTTTGAATCCCAGACCCAGAATATTGGAGAGCTGGAGAATCAGGGAATAGAACTTGTATTAAACTATAATGCCATAGCGACAGGCAACTTCCGTTGGACTACCTCTGTGAACCTGGCAAAAAACAACAACAAAATCACCCAGCTAAGTGGTGACCAGGAGATAATAGACTCGGGAAGTTCCAGGTGGTTGAATGTAGTCAAGGTCGGTGAGCCCATTGGAGTGTTTTATGGGGTGGAATATGCCGGAGCAGACCCGGATAATGGAGATGCACTGTTCTATGTAAATGGAGAAACTCCCGGAGAGACAACGAATAACTTTAACAGTGCCAACAAAGTAGTATTAGGGAACCCTACCCCTGATTTTATTGGTGGCTGGAGCAATAACATCAGCTTTAAAGGATTGGAACTAAACTTCCTGTTCCAGTGGGCTACAGGTAACAAGATCTTTAATGGTGGCGGAGGTTTTATGTCGGCTAATGGCAGATATGAAGACAACCAGACTAAAGATCAGCTTAGGAGATGGCAAAAGCCTGGTGACATTACCGATATACCCCAGGCAAGGTTATACGAAAACAATGGTGCACAAGCTTCCAGCAGATACTTATCAGATGGCTCATATATCCGTCTTAAAAATATAACTCTGGCCTACAATCTGCCCGTCAATCTAATCCAAAATATAGGTTTTAATACGGCACGCATATATGTATCAGGGCAAAATGTACTCACATTTACAGACTATGACGGCTGGGACCCGGAAGTAAATACTGATTACCGGGCCTCTAATATCAACCTGGGCAATGATTTTTATGCTGCTCCGCAAGCCAGGACATTTACTGTTGGAGTAAAAGTTGGATTTTAAACTTTAAACTAGAAAAGTGATGAAAACATTAAAAAATATATTGGCTGTGGTGGCGATTATCGGTCTCCTTATTGGCTGTAATGAAGAACTAGACCTAAGACCTCCGCAAGATGTTGATGCGGATCTGGCATTAAGTAGTGATGCCAACGTAAAAACTACTCTACTGGGCGCATACGATGCTTTGAGTGAAGGCGATCTTTTAGGAGGAAGCCTTCAAAGAAATGCTGAATTGCTCGGACAAAAGAGTCATATACAGTTCTCTGGTACGTACAATGCACCTGCTGAAATATGGAGAAAAGACATTACTACGGTAAATCTGGATGTAACCGAAGTATGGCTGGGTGGTTATGATGTCATCAACATTGTCAACAATGTCATTTCCGCTCTAGAAGTTGTCGATGAAGATGATAGAGACCGCATTTCAGGTGAAGCCCATTTCATTCGGGGGCTGGTGCATTTTGAACTGGTGAAATTCTTTGCTCAACCCTATTCGGCTGGCAATGTAGCCTCTAACCTTGGTGTACCACTGATACTTGAGCCAACAAGAGGAATTTCGGAAGAAAATTATGTTGCCAGAGCTTCAGTTGCAGACGTTTACGACCAAGTGATCCGTGATCTTCAAATAGCCGAAGCTAACTTACCCTCTGATAATGACGTATACGCCAACAAAGCAGCCGCAGCCGCGGTGCTCAGCCGTGTTTACCTTCAACAGTTGGCATATGAAGAAGCTCGTGATGCGGCGAACCGAGCCATCGGCCATACCAATGGACTGTTTTCTTTGGCGAGCGGCTACGCAGCACTTTACAACAACTCTTCTAATTCAAGTGAAGATATATTTGCGATCCAGGTCAATACTCAGGATGGGGTTAACAATCTGCAACTATATTTTGCCGCAGCAGGTTTTGGCGGTCGTGGAGATATAGAAATTCAACCTGGTCAGTTAGCACTTTATGATCCCGGCGATCTTAGGTTGAACCTGTACTACGATGACCCCGCCACAGGAGAAACCAGGACAGGCAAGTATATCAATCAATTTGCCAACGTTCCGTTTATCAGGTTAAGTGAGTTATATCTTACAAGGGCAGAGGGGAATATCCGGCTCGGTGAAACAGTGGGAGATACTCCGGAAAATGACCTTTTTCAAATACAGGAAAGAGCCGGGTTACCATTTAACGCAACGCCCACAGTAGATGATGTTTTATTAGAAAGAAGACGTGAGCTGGCCCATGAGGGGCATGCCATCCATGACTACAAAAGGTTGCAACTTCCCGTGGATGGATTACCTTTTGATGCTAACGAACTGGTATTCCCAATTCCACAACGTGAGATGAACGTAAATAAAAACCTGAAGCAAAACGCAGGATACGGAGGATAATTTTTATTTTTTGTTTAGGTTAAGGGCTGTATCGGGAGGATCGTTGTCATGAATTTGCAATGATGACAAAAACTTCTGATGCAGCCATTCTTATATCAATACACTATGACTAATAGATTTCAAATACTGTTTCTGTTGGCGCTATTGGCGTGTACACGTGGACCGGAGCCAACAAACACCCCAATGGAGCGTCCTGCGGGCAAGCTCTTTATCATCGGTGGTGGTAAACGACCTGCCGCAATGGTTAAGGAACTGGTGGAACTATCAAAAATTGATAAGGAAGGCTATGGTATCATCCTGCCTATGTCCAGCGAAGAACCTGATTCATCCGTCTACTACGCCAAAATCCAGTTTGCAGACCTCGGAATAACGAATGTTACAGGCATGAATTTCACTAAAGATCAGCCTGCAACACCACAGCAGTTAGACTCAATAAAAGGGGCTCATCTCATTTACATTTCAGGGGGTGATCAGAACAAGTTTATGCAGGTAGTTTACCAAACTCCCATAGAGGTCGCTATTAAAGAAGCCTTTAAAAATGGAAGTGTAGTTGCAGGTACAAGTGCCGGAGCCGCTGTAATGAGCAAAAAAATGATCACCGGAAATGAACTCAAGTATCCACTTTATGAGGAAACCTTCCGCAACATTGAATCGAACAACATAGAGATCAAGCCGGGTTTGGGACTGATAGAAACTGCCATTATCGATCAGCACTTCATCAAAAGAAGCAGGTATAACCGGCTGATCTGCGCAGTCATTGAATATCCCGGCATGCTGGGTATTGGTATCGATGAGTCAACTGCCATTATTGTTGAGGGTGATTCTGCCCGAGTCACAGGTGAATCCCAGGTGATCCTGTTTAGAAACCCCGACCATTCGCAGGCAGATCACAACGGGTTGCTTGGCGCCAACGACTTACGGCTGGATGTGTTGCTACCTGGCGCAAAATTTTCTCTTTCCAATAAATGATTAAGTAAGCAAGCAAGTCTCTTCGATTCTTGTTTTTAAGAAAGGAAAGGCTCGAAATTAACACACACATGAAATTTAAATTACCGGATACGCTCATTCTGCTACTCATTATTTTAGCGGCTTTTACATTGTTGACCTGGATCATCCCGGCAGGTGAATTCGATAGACAAATAGTTGATGAACGAGAACTAGTCACCCCCGGCAGCTATCATGAAACAGAAAGCAACCCCGCAGGCTTTTTTGATTTTATCCTGGCCCCTATTAAGGGGTTTATCTCCTCAGCACAAATTATAGTGTTCATCTTTTTTGTAGCCGGTTCTTTCGGCATCATCAACAAAACAGGAGCCATTGAAGCCGGGTTGCAATCGGTGGTACGGCTGAGCAGACAACGGCCTAAAAGCAAAAAGTTTGTCATCCCTGTCTTAATGATGCTGTTTTCTTTGGCCGGAGCAACCTTCGGCATGAGCGAAGAAGTGCTTGTATTTATTCTTATCACTCTTCCTTTAAGCTTCGCGTTGGGTTACGATTCAATAGTGGGTGTAAGTATCCCCTTCATCGGGGCCGGAGCTGGTTTTGCGGGTGCATTTCTGAATCCATTTACCATCGGCATTGCACAGGGTATTGCGGAGCTCCCCCCCTTTAGCGGCTGGGAATACCGGCTGGTAGTTTGGGCGCTATTTACCATCACAGCCATTGTATTTGTTTTGATATATGCCAACAGGATCGAAAAAACACCCTCTGCAAGTCCAATGCATGAGATTGATAAAAAGTCCAGGTACAAGGATCATGAAGGTGTAGAGGCCACCTTTAACCTGAAGCATAAAGCGGTGGTCTCCATCTTCTTGTCGGGACTCGTTTTGCTTATCGTGGGTGTAAATCAGTGGGATTGGTATATCAATGAGATCTCAGGGCTGTTTCTGATCCTGGGGGCCATATCAGCTTTGGTCTACCGGATGCCGGTGAGCGATGCAGTAGAAGCTTTTGTGCAGGGCGCAGCAGAAATGATCAAAGTTACTTTTGTTATTGCCATTGCCAAGGGGATATTGATAGTAGCTTCTGAAGGAATGATCATCGACACCATACTTCAGGCTTTATCCACTGCCGTTAAGGACTACCCAAAAGCGGTCTCAGTGGAGTTGATGTTCTATATGCAAAGCTTCCTTAATTTCTTCCTGCCATCCGGAAGCGGACAGGCGGCTCTCACTATGCCAATCATGGCTCCCCTGAGTGATATATTAGGCATTTCGCGACAAACAGCGGTACTGGCATTCCAACTTGGTGACGGACTTTCTAATATCATCATTCCTACCAGCGGTGTAACCATGGGAGTACTAACTATAGCCAACATCCCTTATCAGAAATGGTTTAAATGGGTATTGCCATTAATGATCATTTTCTTCCTGCTGGCGATGCTGGTTTTGCTTCCTCCGGTGTTGTTTTTTGACTGGTCGGGAATGTAAATTGACTTTTTGCTGAGCTAACGAAAACTATTGAACCTGACAGAAGGACTGCCAATAAAGAAGTTGCACCATAGCTGTATCAAAGACACGTGACCATTAGTGGTTTCGTAGTTCCTGTAGTAGACAACAACCTCGGGCCTTGTGAACTGGATACTTTAATTAGTGTTTGTAAGAAAACTCTAAGTGGCTTTAAAAAAACGTTCCCGCCAAAGGGCGGGACGAAGTTCCAAAAAGCGGAGCGTACTGAGGTACGAGAGCATTTTTGGGACAAGCGTAACGTAGACATTGGCGTTTTCTTAGAGCCACCAATTAATTAACTTACTTTGTGGCTATGTGTCACGGAAGTAACTGTCGAGTAGGAACGAGGAGTTTCACCTCGCCCCTCTCACAGAATCGTACGTGATGGTCTCCCA
>NZ_AMZN01000094.1 GCF_000331535.1 Fulvivirga imtechensis AK7
CGTTTCAGTGACAGGATGTTTCCATTGAGGTGTCTGTCCCAATACTGGGACGGACTTTTTGGAATTTCAATGGGATTTTGCAGTAAAAAGTTTAAAGAGTTCTTCCAAAAAACGTAGCCTCTTTATAATCAAAAAAGCCTCGCATCCCTGCAAGGCTTCTTCTGTAATCATGGTAGCACGGAAGTAAATGCACGCTAGGAAGGAAACTTTAGTTAGTAGCAAATCCATATATCCAAGGCACTGTAAATGTCACAACCAAATAAGCCACAAGTAGAATAAACCGGATCCGCTTCCTGTCTTCTGGTTCATTTCCCCATTTTTCCTCTAACTTGCTTATATCAAAACCACGTTCATAACGAAAATAGTTAAAGATAAAAATTAGCACAATTACCGGAATTATGTACTTCACTTCAGGGCGCTCAATGCCTAACAATATGCATCCAAACGAAACTAGATTAACAATTGTCAATAGTTGATATGCTGATACTATGCCAGAAGCATAAATATCTGGGTCTCGATCTTCTTTAGCATATACTTTTAACCAGCGATAGTAGATATAGTCAAACAATTCCATCATTTCCGTGGTCTTTCAGTAAAAGGAACATAGCCAATACCTATTGGACTGGACATCCACATATAATTATCAATGTGCTCGCTGATGCCTTGACCTGTGATCCCCAAGGTAATTAAATCTGCTCCAAAATAAATTCCTCCAATAAGAGTACCATATCCTGGGACTACACCTATAACAGAAAAGGTGGCATCCACAATATTGCCTTCTGTTGGATTATCAATGGCTTGATAAACTGAAATAGAGGCTCCTGCGATTGAGAGCCTCGTACTTAATCTTTTTCCAACTCGTGAAGCAAGTTTAAAATCAGTAGCCCCCCAATATCGCGGTTTTACTGTTGTAACATCGAAGTACTTCCGCGATAGATAGTTTTTCGCTCTCTTGTACCGGGTCACAGACCCTCTTTACCCATTTGGAAGCCACAAGTCACAGACTTGCGCCAGGTTTGGATAGAGGTTAACTAAGTACCCGTTTCGCTGCTTCACTTTCTTTATTAGCTTTAAGCACCTCTAAGGCTAACTCCTTTGCCTTTTGTTCATCAAGCAATCGATCTGGAACTTCATAAAATAAAAGTGCGTATTCTTTCAGCGAGATATCTGACGGATTTAATTCTATAGCTTTCATTGCATGATCAAAGGCTATTTTATACCCGTTTGGCATAAAATTTAATGCCGTACTCATTAATTCCGCAGCATAGTAATGCATTAATGCATCTCCTCTATGATTTTCAATTATATAATTTAAAAACTCATAATGACACATATCTTCGTCCACAAAGACTGCCGAAAGAATTTCATCATAGTAAGGTTTAAAGTTTTGAATATCAACTTGCTTATATGCTTCTTCAAACCGTTTTTCCTTTATTAATTTTATCAACATAGTACACAAATATTATCGTGTAATAACCCAAGCATCACTAACATTTATAACACCATTAAGCTCTTTGAAAGTAACTTGGATATGAAAACCGTTATGATACATTACCCTTGAGCTAACTCCTTTATATGGCACTAGCGTACCGTGAACCAAAGTTTGATCAATCAATGGTTGTATTTTACTCCAAGTCGGGTTAGCCATTAGCTTTTGCCACGCATGCTTGGTTTGCATGATGTGGCTTATTCTATTAGCTCCAATACCGGCAACTTTTAGTAACCGTGTTCCTGTTGCTAAAGTCTTTACGGCTCCACTTCCAGGGATGAAAATCAAACCAACTTCAATACCGGCCATCGTTCTGGAAACTTCACCTCTTCCATTGTTTCCAAAAAATAATCCCGACAAAGCATTCGCTCCCACAAAATCAGCAGCAAAATTCGCTACAGCTTCATTTCCTCCTGTTCTACCCCACTCCTGCAACTGGAGCATCATATCTTTGAACCAATTACCAGTTGAAGCGAATTGATAAGGCTTAGGGTCTCCACCGCCTGCTATGGCTGGTGCTAACATATGAATTTGTCCATCATAACCAGCACTCCCAGGACCATAGGCGTATCTATCGCCTCTGCCCGAACCATAAACATATGTTCCTGCTACACCACCTCCAAAATTAGCAGCAATAAATCCATTTCCGTTACCGTCTCCCGAAACAAAATAATCTGTGGTACTTAGCCTACTACTTAGAATCCCGTTATCATAAGTAGAAAAAGAGATTCCGCCTTCAGGAGTAGCATTCCAGGCATCTCTAATCATACTCGCTGTCGAAGTATAGCCATATGATGACCTAAACTGATCAGACCAATTATTAGCCCAACCAAAAGCTCTACTCGGAATATATCCACCACCTCCATTAAACACCTGATACCCCCCATTGACAAACACATCATCCTGCATCAGGTCCGTATAAGAACCCCCGCTAGGATCATTGTAATATACCGGGTTGTTGCCTGCGAATGAATACGGGCTTTCACTTAAATAAGACGAAGCCATAGGGTCTATACCTGTCATTCTTCCAGTAGCGGGGTCATAGTGGCGCAGGGGCATCTCTCGGTTCACTAGTAACTTTGCACTAGTTGGAGTTTAGCAATAATATTCCTACTCCAAAAGGAATAATAATTAAAGCGATAACAAGAATAAGATTTTTGATCGATAGCAGTTTTTCGCTCCCTTCACTATTCTCTAGAATTTGATCTGTCTTCTCTTTATTATAGTGTCTATAAAAAAGGACCATAATTAAGATGATTAGAGGTAGCCAAAGATACTTGCTATGATTCTCTCCATAAGCCAATGTTAATAGATTAGTACCAAATAATACTGTAAAGATATTTAACAAAAGAAATATGTGAGCAAAAAAGGCCAAAACCACCATGGAAACAGCATTATCCCTCGGATCTACAGTACCTATTTTTTGAAATAAACTGTAAAAAATTCTAAATATATAATTATACATATTCGCTTTACTCATCAAATAAACTTTCAGTAATGCTCTTTCCGGAATAAAATTGCCATGCCAAATCGGAAACAAAATATACACCCCCAGCTATGCCAACAAAAACGTTAACACCAGGAATCATTGCACCTGCTGTTAAGGCAGCTCCGATCACAGCGTCTGCCGTATGATGCGGTTTCCATTCCCCCTGTATCGCAGCATCAACACCAGTTAATGCAATTCCAGCAATTCCTAGTTTTGTTCCAAAAGTACTTCCTGCTTTAGTCATGCCAGACCAAGCTTTCGGACCTTTATACAAAGGCTTAGGACCATTAACTGCTATAGTCGTACCCATTTGAGTTATTCCATTAACTGCAACAGCGGTTTTCATCCAGCTCGCATCCTGTGACTCTGCAGATGCACTACTTTCTTTTGCAAGCCTCATTTCCGACCAGCTTTGGCTTATATCATTTAGAAATCGTTGCTGTTGATTTGCAGCCCTGCTTCTATATGCTTCATTTTGATGTGTAGCATCAAAAGATAGTATTGCCGCAGTAGGGACGTAATCCTTGACCCATTTATTATAAATCCATGGAGCCTCTCGGTCTGTAGGACTGTAAAAAGCTACTCCTCCGGAACCATCATTCAAATATGTTCCCTCACGTAACCCGGTCAAATTACCACTTAATGCATTGCCGACAATATCAGACCAGGAAGCATTGAAATAGTTACCGCCACTTCCAAACTGATCAGACCAATTATTAGCCCAACCAAAAGCCCTGCTTGGAATATATCCACCACCAGCATTAACTACCCTATACCCCCCATTCACAAACTCATCATCCTGCATCAGGTCCGCATAAGAACCACCACTCGGATCAGAATAGTAAATCGGATTAGCCCCGGCATAGCTGTATGGGCTTTCGTTCAGGTACCGGTTAGCAAATGGATCTACGGAATTGAACCTGCCTAGTGCTGGGTCATACTGCCT
>NZ_AMZN01000095.1 GCF_000331535.1 Fulvivirga imtechensis AK7
TGGAAACAGGAAACTCTAAACTATAAACTGGAAACAGGAAACTCAATAGCTAACCCTTATTAGCCAACTGGCCGCAGGCTGCGTCAATGTCTTTGCCCCGGCTTCTTCTTACTTTCACTACTATGTCGGCTGCTTCAAGTTTTTGTATGTACATATTCAGCGCATCTTCTGAGGCTTGCTGGAATTCACCCTCGTCAATAGGATTGTATTCGATGAGATTAACTTTTGAAGGAATGATTTTGCAGAATTTTACAAGCGCATCAGCATCTCTTTCTTTGTCATTTACGCCTCTCCATACTACGTATTCATAGGTGACTTTGCTTTTTGTTTTGTGGTACCAGTATTTTAATGCATCAGCAAGATCTTCCAACGGATTCTTTTCATTGATGGGCATTACCTTTGAGCGCGTTTCATTAATGCCGGAGTGTAAGGACACGGCCAGATTGAATTTCACCTCATCGTCAGCTAGCTTTTTGATCATCTTGGGAATGCCTACAGTAGAAAGTGTGATCCTTTTGGGTGACATGCCCAACCCTTCGGGTTTGGTTATTTTTTCAATGGCTTCGATGACATTGCCATAGTTAAGAAGTGGCTCACCCATACCCATAAACACGATATTGGTCAAGGGGCGGCTGAAGAATTGCTCACTCTGCTCTTTGATAGCTACTACCTGATCATAGATCTCATCAGGGTTGAGGTTACGCATGCGTTTAAGCCTGGCGGTAGCGCAGAAATTGCAATCGAGGCTGCAGCCCACCTGAGAGGAAATGCAGGCGGTTATTCTTTTGTCAGTAGGTATCAGCACGGATTCTACTATCATGCCATCAAATAGCTTAACGGCATTTTTTATAGTGCCATCATTACTGCGCTGCATTTGGTCAACGGCAATGTGGTTGATGGTAAACTCCTGCTTGAGTTTTTCCCTGGTATCCAGCGAGATATTTGTCATCTGGTCAAAATCTTTGGCAGACTTTTTCCAAAGCCACTCATATACCTGTTTTGCCCGGAATGACTTATCACCGATCTTTACAAAATAATCTGTGAGCTGGTCCAGGCTTAGCTGCCGAATATCTCTTTTTTCCACTTGTTCGATCATATCTGCAAAGATATATAAATCACAACGGATAGTTTAAAGTTCCTGGTCACGGAGTGCGGTTAATAGACGTTCCGGAATGTTGGCTATTTTCCTTTCCTTATAATCCATACATACAATACCTGTTTTGCCCCGGGCTACTTCCTTGCCGGATTCTTCCCTTGTAATTTTATAGTACATGTCAAATCCGTACTTGCTAAAGTCATCCGTAGAGATCTCGATGTTCAGCCGGTCAGCATAGAAGGACTCCGCCTTATATACAACGGCTGCATCTGCGATGATAATGCCAATATCATTTTCGAGATTTAATTCATCTTTAAATCCCAGATGCCTTAGGAATTGCATACGCCCCTCATGAATGATAGTGAGTATACTATCATTGCCCACATGGTTGCCGTAGTTAAGGTCGCTTATTCTAACAGTGACAGTGGTTTGGAATTGCACATGGGCTGGGAGATCGATCTTAATTCTTGCCATAAATGTTTTGATGGATAAAGTTAAACTTTGAGAACCATTCTCCACAGTGTGTTGAGAAGTAAAATGCTCTTTTGGTTCCCACAAGTGCCCGTATCAGTATTTTTTCTCAGGGAATGATCCTTGTATTTATATCAAAATGTATCTGGGATAAAGCATGTTGAAATAAAGCAAATGTACTATGAAACCAAATAACTATATAGTGCTTGTAACAAAACGTCAAGGTCAAGCTCGTCTTCGCGAAGCCTCTTTGGCGGAGCAAGGGCTTGCGCCTGCGCACCTAAGTGCTATGACACTTAGGTGCAAAGTGCTCAAAAAGCGGAGCGTACTTGGGTTCGAGGGCATTTTTGGGATAAGCGTACGGCAGGCATTGACGTTTTCTTACAGATACTATATAGCAACTTTATTGGCGGTGCTTCTGCTACCTTTAATGGCGCCCGCTCAGGACCCTCATGCGGAGGTTAGTCCGAAGCCTCTGGAAGTACAGGGCGATAGCGTTCGATTTACGGTTACGATCACCATGCCCAAAGACCGGGTATTTAAGCATGATGGCAAATATATCATTCGGCCTGAACTTGGCGATATTCAGTTTGCACCTATAGAAATTCCCTCTTCACAACTTAGTGATGCTCCTGGAAACGGATTCACTATAGAGGTGACTGCCAGTGCCCTGTTCGATGAAGATATGATCGGCAATGATCTGGAGATAGTGCATAAATACAGCTACAAAGATGGTAGAAAGGGAAAAGAATTTAATGACATGGACGGTCTGGCGGAATGCTGTATCACCACAGGTACGTTATTTTCGATTAAAGGGCAGTATGAGCTAAAGCAGTTTGATTATACACCGGCATTGTCAGCCCCTTTAAAAGTGGTAGCTCAAATTGACTTTCCCGTTGATATTGCCACTTTTCCGGTAAACGAACACCAGGGCAAGGTGGTAGTAATAGGAAATTATCTCAAGGCACATCCGGAAGCCACAATAACTATTCGTGGTTTCGCATCACCTGAAGGACCGGTGGAACGTAACCGGGAATTATCTATAGAAAGGACCGAGGTGGCCAAAGAATGGCTTACCAGAGCATTGAAGAAAGAGGGATACGGTAAATATTTAAGCAATACCAATATTAACGTAGAAACTACCGCTGAGGATTGGTTCGGTTTTGTGCAAGGGGTAAGGAATTCCGGTTTGGAACAGGAAAAGAAAACCAGGATACTGCATGCGGTTTCAGCAAGAGAATCTTTAGAGAAATTAGAAGATGATCTTAATAAGATCGTAGGTGATCCCGAAGTAGTAGAAGAGTATATGCGTCCTTTGCGAAGAGCGACTATTATTGCCTCTGCTGAAAACGCATTCAGAGAGGGTTATATGGTTGAGCAGATTGACTCCGTCAACACCATGGTGAAAAAAGGTGATATGCCTGTATCAGCGCTTCAGGATGCCTTTACCCAGGAAGAATACCTGCAGGCTTATGTGAGGAATGATGCCGAGACGGGAAGACTGACATTGCTGACTGCCTACACAAAAGTTTATCCGTCAGACATGCGGGTATATAGCGATCTGGGCGCTCTTACGGCTGTTGATCTGGATAAAATAGACGTGGTAGGGGGCGATGATGCAATAGTAGGGGTCGGCTTCAGCAGAGACCTGGTGGATATAGATGGCGAACTTGATCTGAATAATGACAAATTTAAATTTAAATATAAAGCTAAGGAAGAGGACGTAGAAGACCCTGAGAAACTGAAACTTAAGATCAAGGCTAAGCTGGACGAGACGGAGGGGTATTTCGTGAAAGCATATGAAGCGGAACCTACAGACCCTGTGTTGCTCAATAATCTCGGTGCATTTTATATCAGCACCGGCAAATTTGACGAGGCAAAAGAATATCTTGACCAGGCGGCTGAGATTCGCGAGAGTGAAGGGGTGCATTACAATCTGGGGGTATACCATGCGCGCATGGGCGATTTTGAATTAGCCCTGAAATATTTTGAGAAAGCCGGAGATGTAGAAGGAATAGAGTACAACCGGGGTATCGCACGATTGCTGACTGGCGATGTCGTAGGTGGGCTGGAGGACCTTCAAAAATTTGAACAGGCCAACCCTGAACATGGCATTACTCATTATTTGGTAGCTGTGGCAGCCGCCAGAGCTAATGATGAGTGGCTGATGCATGAAAATCTGAAAGAGGCTATTGATAAAGAAGCGAGGCTGGCTGATATAGCTGAGGAAGATCTTGAATTCAGAATGTATTGGGGTGACGACACCTTTGAAGATATGACAGACGATCATTAATTAATTAGTGTTTGTAAGAAAACTCTAAGTGGCTTTCAGAAAACGCCAGTGTCAAGGCTTGTGAAGTTCCAAAAAGCGGAGCGTACTGAGGTACGAGAGCATTTTTGGAACGAGTGTAACGCGGACATTGACGTTTTATGAAAGCCACTAAGTATCGAACTCACGTTAAACTATTCTTTTCGTCTTCTGATGGTGGTGCTTTTATTGATCCAGCAACCTATGGATATGGTTTTTCCTTCTTCCTTATTTTCAGTAAAGATATCGCTCATAGTGGGAAATTGTCCGGCAGCGTTGTTCATCGCCTCCTGATCACCTGACTTTTGATACATATCGTAGGCCAGCCAGTAAATTGCCCGGTCACTCACCATACTTTTTTCTTCTTTGCAGTCATTAAAACTGTTGAAATAGAGGTCGCCTATAAGCTTGTAAGCCTTTTTGAATTCAGGGTCAGTCTGCAAGGCCTTTTCAGCATAATTCCGCGCCTCCGGTTTATTATTCTGACTCATCCTGGCAGCGATATCGTAGTAAACCTGTGCTTTTTTTGATTTGTCATTGGTGGCATTGATCGCCTCATTAAAATATTTGATGGCCTCAGTCATATTTCCCTTCTCAGCTTCTTTAATGGCTAAGAATCGGAGCAATGCATAATCCGGATTTTCCTTAATGAGTAACTTAACTGCATCGGTAAAAAAAGTACGGCCGGTACAGCTTTGAGACAAAGACAAAGACACTATTCTTTTTGCCATACTAGGGTCTTTCTGCATGCGCGGGGCCAGTTCTTTTTGTATAAAATCACAATCAATAGGTACAATCTCCAGCAATATTTTGGTGGCAATGCCCCTTATCTTCTCGTAAGTTTCACCGTTGCCACCTTGTTGCTCCTTTTGATCAATTGCGTCCAACACCCTGTAGTATCTGCTGAGTATCTCATCTGTGCCCAGGGGCTTAACTTCATTGTATTTTCTTGTTACATCCATATAAGTGGCCAGGTTATTCACTCCTACATCTTTGCCATTGAGTTCATAGGTTCTTTCGAATATCCTGAAAAGGTCTTCGGTCTTTTCAGGACGTGTCCGGTAGTATTTATATGCTGTAGAGGCTTTTCTGTCGATCAGACTCTTCTCGTTGTCATAGTACTTCATGCGTAGGTCATACAGCACAAGTACGGAATCCTGATGTAACTGAGCGTTGGGATTTTCCTCATCGTCTGCAAACTGTTGATAGACCTTAATGCCATTGATATAGATGCTCTCATGTAGTTCAGGAGTATTTTTAAGTAGCCATGCCAGATGTTTTTTTGCAGCTTTATAATTGTCAAATCTCATCTGATCAGATAGTTGCGCATATTCTGATTGTGCTCGGTTGCTAAGCCCTTCATCGGCTGGTAAATTCAGTTGCGCGTATAAACTGGAGCTGCTAAGTAGCAGGCAAAGACCGGTGCATAACTGTGTAAGCTTTTTCATGACAATAAGTAGTTAGGCCTGACATAATGACACTAAAATAGTATTTTTTCGCTATTATCCTGTCATATTTTCTTCTTTTCTTTCATTTTCTCAACTGGCGGATTATTTGATCATACCAGGAAAAAGGAAATTTAACAGATTATGAATTTCGATAAATATACAATTAAATCACAGGAAATGCTTCAGAAAGCTGCCGAGATAGCTGGCGCTAACCAGCAGCAGGCTATAGAACCCGGTCATCTGATGAAAGCCATTCTGACATCTGATGAAAATGTAATTTCTTTTCTTACAAAGAAATTGAATGTCAACAAGCAGCATTTGGACGGCAAAATGGATGAGATCATTAAAAGCTATCCGAAGGTGAGTGGGCAGCAGCCATATCTATCCAACGATTCCGCAGCAGCATTACAGCGCGCTGAAAAGGAATTAAAGGAGTTTAAAGACGAGTTTATTGCCGTTGAACACATAATACTGGGATTACTCGAAGGAAAGGACAAAGTTGCATCATTGCTAAAAGATGTGGGCTTTGAGCGTAAGACGTTGATAGCGGGAATTAAAGAATTGAGAGGAGGTAGCAAAGTGACAGACCAAAATGCAGAATCAAAGTATCGCTCGTTAGAAAGATATTCCATCAATCTGAATGAGCAGGCCAAAGCAGGTAAGATAGACCCTGTAATAGGCCGTGATGATGAGATCAGACGCGTATTACAGATCTTATCGAGAAGAACAAAGAACAACCCTATTTTGCTGGGTGAGCCTGGTGTGGGCAAAACGGCAATAGTGGAAGGTATGGCCCAGCGAATTGTAGATGGTGATGTGCCTGAAAATCTAAAGGACAAGATCATTATCTCATTGGACATGGGCTTACTGGTAGCCGGGGCCAAATATAAAGGTGAATTTGAAGAGCGATTGAAAGCGGTTATCAAAGAAGTAACAGATTCTGAAGGACAGATCATTTTGTTTATTGACGAGATACATACGCTGATAGGCGCTGGTGGAGGTGAAGGCGCTATGGATGCCGCGAACCTCCTGAAGCCGGCATTGGCAAGAGGTGAGCTGCATGCTATTGGCGCTACCACGTTGAAAGAATACCAGAAGTATGTGGAGAAGGATAAAGCGCTTGAAAGGCGTTTTCAGGCGGTAACCGTAGATGAACCATCTCCCCAGGATGCAATTTCCATACTAAGAGGTATCAAAGAGAAATATGAGTTGCACCATGGGGTGCGTATTAAAGATGATGCCGTAATATCTGCTGTTGAGTTATCTCACAGGTATATCTCTGACAGATTTCTGCCAGATAAGGCTATTGACCTGATGGATGAAGCTGCTTCTAAGCTGAGGCTGGAGATGGACTCTATGCCGGAAGAGCTGGATGAGCTGAACCGTAGGATCATGCAGTTGGAGATCGAGCGTGAGGCTATCCGCAGAGAGAAGGATAAGGAAAAAGAAAGGTTGCTGACCAAAGATATTGCCGACCTGGCCGGGAAAAGGAATGATCTGAAAGCGAAATGGGAGAACGAAAAAGCTATCATTCAGAACATTAGACAGGAAAAAGAAAACATCGACAGGCTAAAATTCGAGGCCGAACAGGCGGAAAAAGCCGGTGAGTTTGGCAAGGTGGCCGAGATACGATACGGTAAACTGGTAGAGGCGGAAAGGCACCTGGAGGAGTATCAGAAAAAAACTTCTGAAATGAAGGAAGAAAGTTTAATGAAAGAAGAAGTTGACAGTGAGGATATTGCCGAGGTAGTGGCGAGGTGGACTGGAATTCCTGTATCAAAAATGTTGCAAAGTGACCGGGAAAAACTGTTATCTTTAGAGCAGGAATTAGGCAAACGCGTAGCAGGGCAGGAGGAAGCCATAAAAGCTTTGTCCGATGCTGTACGCAGAAGCAGAGCGGGGCTACAGGATCCTAAGCGGCCGATTGGCTCCTTTATCTTCCTGGGAACCACCGGTGTAGGTAAAACGGAGCTCTCAAAAGCTTTAGCAGAATACCTTTTCAATGACGAAAACGCCATGGTGAGGATAGATATGTCCGAATACCAGGAGAGGCATTCTGTGAGCAGGCTGGTAGGAGCGCCTCCCGGATATGTGGGCTACGATGAAGGTGGCCAGCTAACCGAAGCAGTGAGAAGGAAGCCTTATTCCGTAGTACTGCTGGATGAGATAGAAAAAGCGCATCCTGATGTGTTCAACATTCTCCTGCAGGTGTTGGACGATGGGAGACTGACTGATAATAAGGGTCGTGTGGCTAATTTTAAAAATACTATTATAATTATGACCACAAATATTGGTTCTTCGATAATTCAGGATAATTTTGCAGCCTTAAATGACGAGAACGTAGAAGACGTGATCGAAAAAACGAAGGTGGAAGTGTTTGAACTATTGAAGAGGTCTGTCAGACCAGAGTTTTTAAACCGTGTAGACGAAACAATTATGTTCAGGCCGCTTTCCAAGCAGGATGTCAGAAAGATAGTGGATATCCAGTTTAAGCAGATACAAAAGCGGTTAGATGAAGCTGGTGTGAAGCTTGAAATATCAGATAAGGCGTTGAATTATATAGCTAAAACAGGTTTTGATCCTCAATTTGGAGCCAGGCCATTGAAGCGGGTATTTCAGCGGGAAATATTGAATGAACTTTCAAAAGAAATATTGTCCGGTAAGGTCAATAAAGACGCCCTTGTGGCCGTTGATCTTAATGAGAGTGGTCAAATAGAATTTATGAATCTTGACGAAGTTCAAATTTAGGTACGTGAAGTTGGTATTTGGGTTTAGGTTGAAAAGTCCCGGGGTGGTTCCCGGGGCTGTTTCTTTTTCGTCATGCCTGACGCAGCAGAGCGGAGATCAGAAATTGCCCTGATCTGTGATGCCGCATAAAATCAGGCTTCTGCCTCAGTTCGGGAAATTTCTGGATATTTTCTCTGTTCCTCTCCGAAAATTTGCTTAGGCTGACAAGGATGAGTACTTCCAGCTTCGGGTTTTCAGGCTTTCTCCGCTTTTAAGAAGGTCTGTCTATTCCTTCTATCTTACCTTTGAAAATGCCGTTAAGATTTTCCCCGTTGTTAAGCTTCAACTGATATTCGATGATGTGCCGTTCTCCCCATTTCGACACCTTTATAGCGCCCGCAGTCACATAGAATGCCTCCTTAGCATTAGTTTGATCAATGAAGATCTTGCCCTTTGAAAATGTAAACGGCTGATTACTTGAACTGCTAAAGTGATATACTCCGGGAGTAATGCCTTTAATACTGTTGCTGTTGATGTTGAAATTGATGTAATTTAACGAGTAGGCATCTGCATTGGAGCTGGTTGAGCCCATATATACGTCATATCCGGTCGAAACTCCTTCCGGTTTTTCGAATTTATCAGCATATGCATGCTGCACCGCATGAATTTTACCCTTATAGTTAAAGGCATTGGAAAGTCGCGGACGTGTGTGAAAGGCAAATATCCCTGCTACCAGACACGCCAAAAACAATATTTTTATATAACTCCTCATAACAACTACTCCTTTTGGTTCTAACTACAATATCGTTATAAGGAGCGGAATTTGTTTCAGGGAATTCACCTACTTTTAGGTAAGGGAAACGCGTATTTTTGCAGTTCGCAATTTGCAGTTTTCAGTTTCTCAGTTTCCAGTAGCCAGGGTCAATCTGCAGCGACCAGCCACCAGGGACTAGCCACTAGGATATATACCCTTCCTCGATAGCAAAAAACTTATTCAGTTTCTTTACGGAGTTTTTATTGGCGATCATGATCAGGTAGTCACCTTTAGAAATGGACATGGTTTCGCTCGGGTTTTTGTATAATGTTCTCTTGCCATTTTCTATTTTCACAATTCCAATGAGCACTACATTAAAAGTCTTTTTCATATCGAAAAATACTTTGTCATAGTACTGCCCCTGATATGGGTTATTTTCCAGGACCATAAATTGTTTGATGTCATAGTGTTCATCGGTCTGTGGGAAAGCTATGATCTCTTCGCTATATACAGCTACGTCCGGTTCGAATATATAGCTGGCAAGTAGCTTAGATGCTATTTCATGTTTGGAGATGGTATAAGTAACCCCTGCGCTTTGAAAAGTACTTTTCAGGTTGGCGTTATCAAGGGTGACGACATAGTTCAGATTTTCATAGTGCTTTTTTATATTCAGAATGTATACCAATTTTTCAGTGTCATCCTGCAGGTTAACAAATACAATGGAGGATCCCTGAATATTTAATTTCTGGAGCAGGTCAAAATTATTGTAGTCTGAAAACAGTGAGAATACTTGCTTTGACGAATAATACTCATGAATAATATCGATATTATCTTTATCCTTGGTGACAATGGCGACATTTTTTCCGGCTGCTATCAACTGATCAACAACAGCTTTACCAAAATCTGACCAGCCGATCATAACTATATGATTATTGAAACCGGTCCCATGCATTCCCATTTTTTTATTTTCTTTAACCGTGTTCATAATATTAGTGATTTGTCCGATAAGGATCCCATAAAAGCCAAGGCTGAAAATTAGAAATATGGATCCGAAAAGCCGACCCTGATCTGTCACAGGATGTAAGTCTCCATAACCAACCGTTGTAAGGGTGACAATAGAAAACCAAAGGGCATCATCAAATGATTTAATATTGGCTCTTGGGTCGCCTTCTTCTATTTTTATAAGAACGCTTAGTAATAGTACGTAAACTACAATGAAAGCAAATACTATTGCTATAAACCTGGTATAATTCGGCTTTTTCAAAAAATGAATAAAATGACAACTTAAACAATATACCAAAAAAACAGGGGAAGTCCGAATCCTCAAAGGCAAAGCAGCGCTGATAAGTAGCTTAGCTGCCCATGCTGAACTTTATGTCATCGGCTACAGTCTGATTATATTCAAAAGCAAGTTTTTGATAATTCACCAGATCTATAATGGAGCCAATGAAGCACAATCCGATAGTGAAAAAGTAAAGAAGCCCCATTCCTATTTGATTTAGAATGAATCGTTGGAGACCTGGTATTACCAGAAGCCCGATAATTGCAAAAATCAGTACGTCTTGGGGATTTTTTCTCCTTGCCCTATAGGCATTGATGAACCTTGCAGCTTTGGCATCGTCCATATTATTGATAAGTGCTTGAACGTGCGCTAATTCCTCTCCATGAAGCTCAGGCATTAAATCCATTGCATTGGCCATAATTATTAATCGATTTTTGTTTTAAATGTGTTGTAAATCAGCATAAAAGCTCTGTAAGATAATATTATTATTGCCAATAATCCTAACGGATGCATTTGAAATGATGCGCGGAGCCGGCCATGAAATATCAAAGATATGGACCTGCCTAAACCACATCCCGGACAGTGGTCAAACCCAAACGCTCCAAGTGGGCAGATGGTGAAGTGATTTTCAGCACCCGGATCCATTATCGCAAAATAGGCCAAAGCTGATAGCCATACCACAGCTTCAAAAGGAAACTTTTGCCATATATTTTTAATCTTATTCAACGGTATCATATTTCCTTTAAAAATAAGTAGTGCTTATAAGAAAACTCCAAATGGCCTTAAGAAAACATCAATATCAAGCTCGCCTTCGTATAGCTGCTTTGGCAGAGCAAGGGCTTGCGCCTGCGCACCGAAGTGCAATGGTATACAGGTGTAAATCCCAAAAAGTGAAGCTCCGCACAGTTGTCGGGGAGCTTCACTTTTTGGGACAAGTATAATGCAGACATTGGTGTTTTCTTAAATGATCAGCACATCCTGGCAATAGCAATTATTCGCAGTAAATTACATTAATCGGTTAACTTTCGATTGATGTGATTGTTTAAAAAACGAAGGAAATTCTTGACCCTGCCTAAAATGCAATATCAATTGTCTCATGTCCTCCCTTATTTTGAAGAAGCCGCTGACCATGCGCATCACGGTTATTTCGCTTTTAACAACGCTTCCCTGCAGCTCCTTTATATTAATCCTGCTGTAGAGATCATATTCAATAGATCCATAGCGGAGATATCAACCAAACCGGAGAGTATACTTGAGATGGTACACCCGGACGACAGAGAACATGTCATAGAAGCATACCGGGGGATTAAAAAGGGCAAAAGGAAGGTGTTGGAATTTCGTATTAACTCAGCCGAGAAGGAATTGCGCTGGCTTAAAGTGGCCTGGTATTCTAATAATAAAGAAGCCGTGGTAGTAGGTGTTGTGGAGGACATTACCTCGCGAAGAGAGAATGAGGACTTAATGAAAAAGTTTGCCTCCAAAAAGGATTCTGTTCTGGAAATTTTATCACATGATCTGGCAGGTCCCCTGACGAAGATAAAGGGCGCTGCGTCTCTGATGACAGAAGAATTGGAGCGGCACAACCATCCTATGCTGGAAAAAATGGTAAATATGATAGAAGAAACTACAGAAAGAAGCATAAGGTTGATCAGGGAGTTTGTGAAACATGAATTTATTCAGTCGAAAAATTCGATCTTGATCAAGGAAAGGGAAAATATAGTAGACACCATGAGGGAGATCATGGAGCAATACAATGGGTCTGCGAGGGAAGTGCATAAAAAATTTAAATTTACCACATCTCAGAAAAGCATTTTTTTGGAAATGGATGCCTATAAAATTAACCAGGTGGTAAATAATCTGATCTCTAATGCCATTAAATTCACCAGGGATGAAGGACAGATATCAGTTGCCCTTGAGGAAAGAAAAGATACCGTTTTGCTGTCAGTGGCGGACGATGGAATAGGCATTCCGGCGAAATATCATAAAAGCCTTTTCGAACGATTTACAGAGGCGCGGAGGCCCGGACTGAAGGGTGAGCCTTCGGTGGGCCTGGGGATGTCCATTATCAAAACCATTGTTGAATGGCACGGGGGTAAAATTTGGCTCCACAGTGTCGAAAATGAAGGAACCACTTTTTACATCGAGCTGCCGAAGGAGTAGTTAAAAAGCAGCTACTTCTTTTCTAACAGCACAATATTTTCAACATGGTGTGTATGAGGAAACATATCCACCGGCATTACTGCTGTCACGCTATACTTTTCATCCAACAATGCTATATCTCTGGCTTGAGTAGCCGGATTGCAGCTCACATACACAATACGTTGAGGGGCAGCTTTTAGTAGTACCTCACATACATCTGCATGCATGCCTGCCCGGGGAGGGTCGGTGATGACCACATCAGGCTGCCCTTGTTTTTCGATAAAATTTCTATTCAGAAGGTCCTTCATATCTCCTGCAAAAAACACTGTATTGGTAATGTTGTTGATTTGTGAGTTTACCTTTGCATCATCTATGGCAGCCTCTACGTACTCTATTCCCACTACTTTCTTGGCATTTTGTGCCACATAGTTAGCTATAGTGCCAGTGCCGGTGTACAGATCATAAACCAATTCGTTACCGGTCAGGCCTGCCAGTTCCCAGGCCTTTTTGTATAGCTCATTAGCCTGTTTGGCGTTGGTTTGAAAAAAAGATTTGGGACCTACCCTGAATTTTACCGTTTTGCCGGGCTGGTCGGGCAACGGCATTTCTTCCAGGATATAAGGCTGTCCGTGCCAGGTTACCACTTCCAGGTCGTGAAAAGTCTCATTTCCTTTGGTATTGATCACATAGTTCAAAGACGTTATTACGGGGAAAGTTTCTTTTAAATGCTCCATGATACCAGTAAGTACCTTTTTGTCATCACCTGCTACCTGTAGTATGACCATCACCTCACCGGTGGATGCAGTCCTGATGATTAAATTTCTTAAATAGCCTTGCTGAGTGATGAGGTCAAAAAAAGTTATGTCATGCTCTTTTGCATATTTTTTCACTGCAAGCCGAATGGCGTTGGACGGGTCTGGCTGTAGGTAGCAGTGGTCAATCTCCAATATCTTGTCAAAACGACCAGGTATATGAAATCCCAATGCATCCCTGTCCAGGTCATCACTCTGATCGATCTCTTCCTTGGTAAGCCACCTTTTATTGGAAAAGGTGAACTCCAGCTTATTTCTGTAGTAGGTGGTTTCCGATGAAGGGATAATTGGCGAAACTTCCGGTATGGGCACCTTCGCGATTCGCTCCAGATGATCAATTACCTGCTGATGTTTGTAGTGCAACTGAGATTCATAGCTGATATGCTGCCATTTACAGCCTCCGCAAGTGCCGAAATGCGAACAAAAAGGTTCCTGCCGCTGCGAAGATAATCGGTGGATGGCTACAGGGATAGCCTCTAAGAAAGATTTCTTTTTTCTGATCACCTTAATATCAGCTATATCTCCCGGCGCTACTCCCGTAACGAATATCACCTGCCCTTCATATCTTGCTATGCATTTCCCTTCTGCTGCAATCCCTTCAATTTGTATGTCTTTTAAAACTTTATTTTTTATCTTCATGTTGTGTAAATCCATTTATTAAGGTCATATGAGATGCCTCAACCCAATGTTTAGCTGTTTAGCTTTATGCGGATACAGGTTTTTCATGTTCTCCAATCGATCAATCAGGACTTTAATTGATGATTTAACTACATTGAACTGCGTATGAAGAAGTTCCTGTTAATCGTGCTCCTGATATTGACCAGCAAAGGTAATTCATTTGCTTCTCATATCGTAGGAGGTGAGTTTGAATTGATATATGTAAGTGGTAATAATTATCGCCTCAACCTCATCATTTATTTTGATGAGATCTATGGCAATCCGGGGGCAAAGTATTCACCTACTCCTATAGCCTGGATCTTTCGCAAAAGTGATAATGTACCCATGCGGCAGGTGGCTTTGCCATTTGTTTCGGAAGAACTGGTGCAATACACTATTCCGGCTTGTGCTGATGATGCTACTGTCAAAACTACCAGGATGCTGTTCAGCTCATCGATTTCTCTAAATCCGGAAGAGTTCGGTGACCCTGATGGTTATTATATTGTATGGCAGCGTTGTTGCAGGAATTATAACATTGTAAATATCGTCAGTGAAGATCCCAATGCGGGAGGCATAGGTGCCGGGCAAACATTTTACCTCGAGATACCTCCACTGATCAGAAACGGTGAAAGGTTTATTAATAGTTCTCCACAGCTTTTTCCTCCACTGAGTGACTATGCCTGTGTTAACAGGGGTTATTATGCAGATTTTAAAGGCAAGGATGTGGACGGAGATTCTCTGGTGTATACCCTGGTGGAGCCCTTAAATACCCCATCTGCCGACCCGCACCCTCAACCACCGTCAACGGCTCCTTACCCCAATACCATTTGGTCGGATACTTATAGTCTTAACAATATTGTACATGGTAATCCCGATCTGACCATCAGTAAAGACGGGCTGCTGCGCGTAACACCAACGGAGCCTGGCATATTTGTGTTTGCTGTGAAATGCGAGGAGTTCAGGGACGGAGAAAAAATCGGAGAGGTACGCAGGGATTTTCAGATGGTGGTGATCGACTGTCCGCCTGCAGGTAATCAACCTGATGTAGCTATAGAACTTGAAGATGGCACCACTTACCAGGAAGGAGATGTGCTCCACTTCCTGGCAGATGACAGCAAGTGTGTGCGCTTTACCGTGGAGGACTCGGAAGGCGGGAAAGTAAGCCTGAAGCTTGACCCTGTGGGGTATGATGAAGAAAATTTCACTATTACCATTCTGGATACATCTCCGTCCGGTGACAGGTTGGATGCTGAAGTATGCTTCACTGATTGTCCTCCGACAAGAGACCTGCCTTTTGAGGTAAGTTTTATCGGGCTTGATAATACCTGTCCACAACCCTTACAAGACACCGTAAGGCTGACAGTGGCAATTACACCACCTGATAACGACATCCCTGTTTTACGCCATAAAGAAGATAAAGATGCCGGCTATTCAACGGCCATTCAGCGCACTGTAGTTGTTAATGAAGCTTCCGGGGGACTAAAGATCGTTGAGTTGCTGGGCCAGGATGCTAACAATGACTTTATGGGTATGACAGTTACATCTGTTGATTTTGAGTTGGCCGATTATGGGATGTCAGTAGTGGAAAAGACCAATATAGCGGGTCAAAATGAGACCTGGCTGGAGTGGAATTACGACTGTCAGCAGGTAAGTTTTGATGGTAAAACAGAGTTTGAGCTCCGGGTGGTATTGGAGGATGAGGATGACTGTCTTTACGAAGATCCTGTAGTAGTAGACCTGTTTCTGGAAATTATACTTCCTTACAACAGCGAACCCGTTATTTATAGTAATAAGCTGGGTGCCAACCCGGAAAATTACCACCTGATAGAAACCCCCCTTAATGAAGTGATCAGTTTCGATGTTCGCGGAACCGATATGGATGGAGATTTTGCTGTTATTGAGGCCCTTGCGGTCGGCTTTGAATTTTCAGATTTCGGCATCAACTACAATGGTGTGAGTGGAGAAGGTAAATCTACGCCTCCCCAAGTGCCTACTCAGCTCAATTCTACCTTTACCTGGAACCTGCTATGTGAACGGTTTAATCTCGCTGAACAAGATTCATTCAGGGTGTATTTTATGATCGAAGATTTTGATAAGTGCGAGATCACTAACAGAGATACACTTACAGTTGATTTCGTGCTTTCACCGCCTGTAAATACAGCCCCGAAATTGTCAGTCAGCAGTTTGAATGATTTGTCAGTGAGCCCGGATAGTATACATCTCATTGTAGGAGAAGAGATAGACCTGAGGCTAAAGGGCGTTGATCAGGAGGCGGATTCAATATTCCTTACCCTTTTGAACAGAGATGAAAATGCCGGCTATAATTTTTCTGATGCCAGTGGTAAAGGTACGACAACTTCGCGTTTTAGCTGGGTAACGGATTGCTCTGTTCTGGCCGGGCAGTCCGAGGTCTTTATTCCTCTTACCTTTAGGCTGGAGGATGCTCATTGTACAGATCCCATGGCAAGCGAATTAATACTCATAGTGCATGTCAAAGACATACCTGGTGGTAGCGATGTTTTTCTGCCCCCCAATATTTTTACTCCTAACGGTGACAACATCAATGAGTATTTCGGGATGTATAAATTGAATGTGGAGACCCAGGAGGAGGAAAACATCCTGCCTGTCGATAATTGCGGTGGGAAGTTTGAGCGTGTGGTGATCTATAATCGCTGGGGCCGTGAAGTTTTTAGCAGTTCCGATCGTGATTTTAGGTGGACCGGAGATGATTTGGCCTCAGGCGTTTACTATTATATGATCAAATATTCTAATCAAATATACAGGGGAGTGGTTACAATGAAGTACTAAAAGAAAGATACCTTCCTGATCTTATCCTGCTTTACGTATGCTTCTTTCCCTTCCCATTCTGTCTGTGTCCATACATCTTTCTGTCCTCCGATGGGCAGGCGGTGACCTTTACCTATTATGGTTACCACTTTCGCTCCTGCAGATGGTCCCTCCATCAGGTAGGTGTTGTTTTGGGTAATAATACCCCGATTGTAATCTTTGCCGAAGTTAAGGGTATAAAAGAGCAGTCCGAGTACCACAACTATTGAGATGGCTAATCCAACAGGCCGTTGGTCTGCTTTCTTTCTGTACAGTATCAATACCATGAGCAGGAGCGATATTGTGAGCAGAACAAGTACGATCTCATTAAAGTATTTAAAGAAGATGGTCTTAAAAAACTCCAGGTCGTTGAATTCGTACCCCCGAAGGTCCTTCTTTTTAGCCAGCTCTTCCATTTTTGTCAGCGCCTTTTTATCTGCCGTATGAAGGTAGTATAAGTTCAGATAGTACAATGCCTGGGTATAGTCACCCAGACCTTCCTTGATGAAGGCCATTTTTAATAACATGGAAGGAGAAACCAATCGCTCTTTATGCAACAAATGCTGATAGATTTCAAATGACTCCGTATACTTTCTGGCCTGAAATAGTGAATCTGCCTGCAACTGGGCGTTGTCTGTCTGGTCCCGGGCAGGCAATTGGGCTGATACCAGTATGAATAATATACAGATGATGCTGATCTTCATAAATGTTAAATTAATTTTTTAACAGGCTCAAAGATAAAAGTACGAATTTAAATAAACGATGAAAGTGCCATAAGATTACAGGAAAGGCATATTTATGGGATGGTCTGATCTTTTTTAAGAAATTTTTTACAGAAGCTTTGCATTTTATATCCGAGACATTACCTTTGCATCTCCATTGGAAAACGGGGTAGTCAAAACACCCCGATTTCATTAAAGGGAGGAGTTTAGATTCCGTAGCTCAGCTGGTAGAGCATCTCCCTTTTAAGGAGAGGGTCCTGGGTTCGAATCCCAGCGGGATCACATAAAAAGCCGGAGTAGAAATGCTTCGGTTTTTTGTTTTAAGTCATTTGAAATAACTTCTGGGAACGTGAAAGGTTGTGCGGCATGAGTTGTGGAATGAGCAATCCCATCGGGGTCACCACGGTGATTCAAGTTGAAACCCAATGAAAGTTAGAAGCCTCTTGAAGTAATCCGAGAGGCTTTTTTGTTTCATCAAGGATCAGTATTTGACCAAGAATTTGATACCATCCAGGATCTAAGGATTAAGGCCGAAGAACTAAGGGAAATATTTACCAGCTATGCCCTGGAAGATGAATTTCCTGCAGCAAAAGAGTCTCTACAAGATGTTACCCGGGATCTGAAGCAGATGGAAGCTCAAGCTGCAGATTCCTTTTGGGGATCTGCTGAGTATGTGATGGATGAGGAACTGTTTGGGTTCCCGGACCACCCTCAAAGTTTTGTAACTCAAAAACTGTATCAAGTTTTTAAATGTGGTCCCCACGCAGAAAAATAGTCCGATACTAATTCTTCGCATTCAAAATGACTTCAAACGATCAAGCAATATTTATGGGGAAGTAATTAGCGATCATATTGTAACTCTCATATAAAACACCTCACCCCCCCCAATCCTGTAGTTTTACTACTGTCTGCATACCCTTCTCCTTGAGGCTACTCTATTATACACACATCTCTTACATACTTACTTATATTCCTTCTGAACGAAAGCAAATGAGGTTGTATCTGTTTTTCGAATGGCAAACACGTTTAATTAAACCCGAATTATGCAATAGACTTCGTTATGAGCGACAAAGTGGCTGTTAGATAAGTACTCACGCAGAATTTTGCAACGGAGGCATAGCACCACTACGGTGAGTAGCAAAATTTAAGTAATGCCTGTCCCGGCGACTGACGGGATGCTTAGATTACTGTCAGTTTTAATGCGGAATAGATCTCTATTGCATAATTCTGGTTAAAATATGAGCCACACTGGAGGAGTGGGGGCTTTTCATAGGAGGAATTTAGTTATAGGCTATAGGAAGTAATTTTCATGAAAATAAATGCATTTTATTTGAGCAGTTTTACTATATTTAGTTAATCCAATCAACCTATCACCTTCAAATTTGAAACATGATGTATTGTGATATTGTTTTCATCATGTAAGAAATTCCTTTAAGAATTATGTCTTTTGTTAATTTAGATTATGAATGATAGTAAAAACGACTATACAATTTTGATTGTAGAAGATAATCCCGAGCTCTTAAACTATATTGAAGAAAATCTAAATGAGAAGTATCATTGTTTAACTGCTGATTGTGGAGAAAAGGGTTTGCAAATTGCCCGGGATACCATTCCAGATATTATTATTACGGATTGGGTGATGCCGGGAATGAGTGGAGTAGAGCTAGTGGAATGCTTAAAAAGAGAGATGGACACTGATCATATCCCAATTGTTATGCTCACAGCGAAAGATGATATTAGGCATAAACTTAATGGCTTAGGAAAAGGTGCTGATGAATATATTACCAAACCATTTGATATTGAAGAATTGGTGCTTAGGTGTAGCAATATTCTAAAGACACGTGATGCCTTAAGAAGAAAAGTGGTAGCTGAGTTAATGCTAAAGCCAGCGAACTTGCAGGTAGAGGATAAAGAGCAAGCTTTTTTACTTCAGGTAAAAGGAATAATTGAGGAAAATATTTCTGATCCCACTTTTTCTGTAGTTAAGCTTCAGGACCTAATGGGTATGAGCAGAATGGTGTTACATAGAAAGTTAAGGACTTTGATTGGATTTTCTGCAATTAACCTCATAAAGGCTATGAAGATGGAACGTGCCAGAGAAATACTTGAGCGGTCAAAAGATATTGGTGTAGCAGAAGTGGCGTATGATTTGGGGTACTCAGACCCCTCATATTTTAGTAAATGTTATAAACAGTATTTTGGCTCTTCTCCATCGTCATACGAAATGAGAGATGAGTCTTGATGAAGGAGTGGCTTTTGTAGTCGTATTTTCGTGCGCTTTAATACCTATAAAATCCATATATATATATCCATTTTATATATAATATATATGGCTGCAGAGCTTTACTGCAAATTTTCAACTGTCAATAACGCATTCTTCCAAAAAGTCATCAACAACCCTCTGTAAGCCTCTCGAAATTTTAACACTTGACCTTGGCAAGTAGTAATAACAACAACCTGTTCATCAGATGTTGTTCCTGAATTTATTAGTTAGTTAGGAGTTTGACAGTAGAAACAGAAAGTTGGTCTATGTACAGGATCATGCGCTTATGCTTGTGTAATACTACCTGATTAGAAGTATTAGTGTTATTGGTTGGCAGGTAAAAAGCAAAAACAGCTAGGACATAGAATTTAAGCAATAATACATGAAATAGGGAAAAAATTACCTAAGAGAGCCAAAGGCCTATATCTAATTTTGTATTTGGGAAAATTACAATAGGTTATGAAAGTTGGTTTTTGTTTTGCTTTATGCTTAATCCTATTTACACTTTTTGTTCATGCTCAGGAATTACGCATTAACAACATAGAGCTTTTTAATCAAGAAGTTATTATTCATTATGATATCGAGGATTCAGTAGTTGGTAGGCGTTACACTATAAAAGTATATTCATCTCATGACAATTACTTAAACCCACTTGAGCAGTTATCAGGAGATGTGGGCCTTGAGGTAAAACCAGGTTATAGTAAAAAAATTATCTGGCAGCCCAGCAGGGATCTTGGAGATAAATTTAATGGCAAGGTAGCTCTGGAAGTACGATCGAAACTTTTCATTCCATTTGTAAATATGGAGGGATTTGAAGAGACTGAAGTATTGAAAAGGACCAGGGAGTATAAAATCGCCTGGACGGGAGGGCATCCTCAAAATGTCCTGAATTTTGACTTATATAAAGGAGATGAAAAAATTCTCACTTATCCCAATATTGCTAATGCAGGTCATTATACACTGATAGTACCAGCATATGTACGCCCTGGAAAAGATTACTGGTTTAAAGTAAGTGATGCCAAAAATAAAGAAGAGGTGGTTTATACCGAACGCTTCAGGATAAAAAGAAAGATACCGTTGATAGCTAAAATTATTCCAATGGCTGTTATGGCAGGCGCTGGATATTATTTCCTACAGCCAAAAGGCAACGTGGATAACACTATACCTGATGCCTTACTTCCGGATGAAAAATAGAACAATTAATATGACTAAGGTTATTAGATTATTTTTTTACATATCAGTGATATTAATGTTATCACATGAGGGGCTTTTTGCAAAAAGTGCGACTTCAGTAGCTGGCTGTGTTGCCCCTGAGACTTTCGACATGAAAGACGTAACCAATATTTACAATAATAAAGTTACTTTGAACTGGTATAAAGCTACTAATGAAAATGGAGGTTATGAAATATATAAAAAGCTTTCATCCAATTCAACATATTCTTTGGAGACCACAGTAGGGCCGGGTGTTTTAACAGCGGATATAACCGGATTGTCAGGTAATACCAGTTATACGTTTTATGTAAGGGCAGTGAGGCTTTGTGCTGTGAATGAAGATATTGTGGAGGCTTATAGAAATTCAAATACCATAACAGCTCTCACAAAACCGAATACCCCTACAACTAAATTGGCTTCAGGGATAGAATCGGATAAATTTACAGCAAACTGGTATGCCGCTAGTGGTACAGGCAGTGTTACTTATGGACTTGTTGTGGCAGATGCTTCGCTGGTAACGCAGGGCACGTACACGTTAATATCAGGAACCTCATATGAGGTTAATTCACTTGCGCTGGCTCCTGCTACGACCTACTATTATAAAGTAAGGGCAGTCAATTCCAGTGGCGCCTCAGGCTATTCATCTTGGCGTAGTGTTTTTACCTTACCTTCAACGCCTGTGGCAGATGCTGCAGGGCCTGTCGGCCAAACGTCTTTTACTGCTAATTGGAATGCAACAGCAGATGCCACCAGTTATGAGTTGGATGTAGCAACAGATGCGAATTTTGTGGCTGGTAGTTACTTGCTACAAACAGCCGGGCTTACGCTGGCTTCATATGATCTAACAGGCTTATCGGCCGGTGAAAAATACTATTACAGGGTTCGCGGAGTGAACTCGTCCGCTAAATCAAAAAACTCGAACGTCATGGAGGTATTGATGATTCCTCCTGATATTTCATCTATTACCGTGACTGATATAGGTCAGAATAGTTTCATACTTAGTTGGGATAAAGCCAAGGAAGCGACTACATACAATTTGGATGTAGCTATCGACAACAGTTTTAGCAATATAATATTCACAGACAATACCATAGAGCAACCAGGGACAGGTATAACAGAAGTAACAAGATCAGTGACTGGTTTGGCTTCAGGTACTCCACATTATGTAAGAATAAGCGCTATCAATTATTCTGGTGAATCTGGTTATACCAATGCCGTAGCACTAACAAAACCAGCTAACCCACTTGCAGCTACCCCATCTTCAATCACACAGGATTCATTTTTGGCTAAATGGACCGCTGTAACAGGAGCTAGCGATTATGAACTGGATGTTTCCGATGACTTAAATTTTGAAAACATAGTATACCAAAACCTCTCCACAGGAAATATTTTTTCTGAAACAATAAATGGACTTGCTGCAGGAAAAAATTATTATTATCGAGTGAGAGCCATCAATGAGAGCGGTACATCCGGAGACTCTAATACTGTTACCACTATAACCATTCCTGCCGAACCTGTAAGTGTAAATTTTAGTAATATAGGTCAGAATGGGTTTAACGTTCAATGGCCGTTTGTAGAGGGAGCGGCCGGTTATGAGTTAGATGCTTCTACTTCCTCTGACTTCTCTTCTGATATTACCAATCTATTGGTGATGGCTTCGGGTGAAGTCGAAGAACTTGGGACCTTTTCAGGCATGGCCCCGGGCACAGAATTTTATCTTAGGATCAGATCACTAAACGAAAGTGGAAATTCTGCATATGCGATTTTTTCTGACAATCCAGTGTTAACTTCTCCGGATAACCCTGTGGCTGCTAATGCAAATAGTATTCAGCAAACTTCATTTACAGCCAACTGGCAGCCAGTTCCTTCCGCTGTCGGATATTTATTGACTGTGTCGAGGGACATTGATTTTAATTCAACACTTTCGGAATATACAGATAAGATAGTTACCAGTACATCGCATATGGTTGAAGGATTGGACCCCGGAGTGAGGTATTATTATCGTGTAGTAGCACAAAATCTCAGTGGTAATTCCCGGAACTCTAATGCTGTTTCAACAATTACAATACCAAAACCACCAGCTATCACGGAGTTTTCAGAACATACTTCCGTGAGTTTTAAAGTGTCATGGCAAAATGATGCGGTGGGTGTAGATAACTACCTCTTATATGTTGCCACCGATGAAAATTTTACAGAACTATTGCCGCAATACGGTCCAAAAACTATTTCAGGGAATTTTCTGGAAACTTATGTAAATCAGGACTTACTGCCAAATAAAATTTACTATATTAAATTGGAGGCCGCTAATGAAAGTGGGGCATCTACGTCCTCGCAAATTAGGATAACGTCTACGCTCAATGCAGATGGTACGGTTAATTCCCCTGAAGTAGCCGAGCCGGTGTATACTAAAGAAACGAATATCATGTCATTTAGCGTCAGCGGCGGTGTTGGTGGTATTAAGGATGTATTATTTCTTTATAAAGGTGTTGCAGCGCAGGAATATGATACATTGACGCTTTTAGTAGAGAACAATGAACATAATGTAGAGATACCACAAGATGCTTTTGATGAGTTTGGGCTCGAGTATATTATCATAGCACGTGATATGGCTGAATGGGAGGTGAAGAAAGATGATAAAATTCGTGCTACTATTGAAAATGTGAAAATACCCTTAACAAACTTTGGCAGAGACATCTCTAATTATAGAATGATCTCTATACCGTATGATCTGGCCAGCAATAGAATAGAGGACAATATCATTAAAGCAGTTGGCGCTCCTGATAAAGCGAAATGGCGATTTATGCACTACAGGAATGGAGCATACGTTTATTATGATGCTCTTGCAGTTGAGAATTTTGTTAAGCAAAATGCTTATTGGTTCATTTCTGTTGATACTGTTGAGCTATCGTTTGGTGAGGGGTTGGCTCCAGATTATGACTTATCTAACCCCTTTATAATGAAATTGAAAAAGGGTTGGAACCAGGTGGGGAGCCCTTACCCATTTGACCTGAATTGGTCTCAGGTACTCAGTTATAATGGAAGCCCGGAAGGTGTGGGAGGGCTAATGGTTTATGATGCTGAAAACTTGTCCTTTATAGAAAGTGATATCTTACCCAAATTTGGAGGCGGCTTTGTTTTTTCAGAAAATGATCAGGTCATTCTTACTATTCCTGTTGATATCAGGAATAATAACAGTGGAGGAAATGGAGGAAGGTTGAGCAACACAAAGTTAGAATCTGAAGAAATTGGTAGTGACAGATGGTTTCTTCCACTGGAGCTATCCGTAGGAAAGATGAAGAGCAGGATAGGAGGTGTTGGAATGAGTATTGATGCAAGTGACGGAGGGGATAGGTTAGATATGGTGAGTATGCCCAGATTCCTCAAATATCTGGAGTTCATAGTTGAGCACCCGGATCACTTTGCAAGATATTTTACAAGGGATATTGTTACTGCAAAACCCCTCCATCATTGGGATGTTAAAGTGGAGCATAATTATGGTAATGGTCCAGTGTCTATAGAGTGGGATTCCGACAGGATTTTAAAGTCAGGGGTTACACTTTTACTACAAGATAAGGAGGCCGGAGTTCTGATTGATATGAGTGCAACCGGTAGTTATACCTTCTCCGATCCATCCAGAGAACTTAAGATAATATATTCAGAAGTAAAAAGTGATATAGGCGCCACCAAAATCCAGTTTGGGATGGCTTATCCAAATCCTGCATCCGAAAGTGTGTTTATACCTGTTCAGTTTATCTTAGGTGACGATGCCAGTAAAATACAGGTATTGGTATATGATCAGAAAGGTGTTTGTGTGTACCATGAACAGGTAGTTAGTCGCGAACCAGGTTTATTTGAATACAATTGGGATACACGAAATATTTCAGGTGATCCGGTACCTGATGGTTTATATCATTATCAGGTGATTGATCAGACGAATTCGAAAAGTTGGAATGGTAAAGTAATTATAAGTAGATAGTGTCTCTAAGATAACGTCAATGTCTGCGTTATGCTCGTCCCAAAAATGCTCGCGTACCCCAGTACGCTCCGCTTTTTGGCACTTCACAAGCCTTGACCTTAACGTTTTCTTAAAGCCACTTAGAGTTTTCTTACAAACACTAGATAGGAATGAGGGTATTAATGTTAGCTATTCTTTTAACCGTAGCATATACATGTGTAATAGCACAGAATGCAAGGACAAATTATGTTCACCTGGATCTGAGCGCTGAGACGCTGCCAGATACAAAATCATTACCAGAGATCAATTGGGTAGTGCCGAAGTTTGATTATACTCATAGTGAAGATCAATCGATGACGATCAGATCTTATGTGTTTTCAACCCTACCTGTAACCGATATTTCATTATTGATACGTGATGCTGAGTATGGAAGCATTCTTTCACAAAAAGTCCTGGAGTTTTCCCACGGTCAGCAGAGCATTGAAATAGAGGAGAAGCTATTTTTACCTAAAGGTATGCATATGTTGGAACTAGTGGTAACTAATGAATCCGGAGCTAAAACCTCAGAGATAAAAAATGTTAAGATAGGTGATGAGGCTCCAGAAAAGGTTTTAGGGAGCCGTAAGGATTTTGCCCTGGTAATAGCTACAGATAAGTATCAAAATTTTAATGACCTGGTAAATCCCATTCAGGACTCGGACTCTATCATATATCAGTTGAAGAAAAAGTATGGTTTTGAGGTAGAAATGCTCAAAAATCCCACAAGCCATGATATTTGGAAAAAGATCAGAGAGTACAATGAAAAGCAATACGGTCCTTATGATCAATTACTGATTTTTTTTGCCGGACATGGAAATTATGATGAAGTGCTCAAGGAAGGGTATTACATAGCCCATGATTCCCAAAAGGACGATCGTACAGGAAGCTCCTACATCTCACATTTACGATTGGCTAAAATTTTAGATAATAATCCCTGCAGACGATTATTTCTTATTATGGATTCGTGCTTTGGTGGGGCTATCGGAGAAGTAGGTTCAGTTATAACAGAGGAGAAAAAGTCAAACGTACAAGTTCAGAATAATTATGAAATTAGTGTGAATCAGATGCTCGTCAGGAAACTCAGCACTAAGGTTAGAAAGTACCTCACTTCCGGGGGAAAACAATACGTTTCTGATGGCATACGAGGGCAACATTCCCCCTTCGCAGCAAAATTAATTGAGTCTCTAAAAACCAATGGTGGCGAAGATAATGTTCTAACCTTAGCGGAGATTGGTGTTAATATGGAAAAGTTGCCACTCACACCTCGCTTCGGCTCCTTTGGACATAATGATCCCCTTGGAGATTTTGTTTTCATTGCTCGATAGTAAAGAATTAGTGCTATTCTTCAGTGACTGTCTTCCATGTCCATGTGTAGGTTGATCAATAACGCCAGTGCTTTTGTATTTCTGTTTTTTAGCATTCTTTTTACAGAAGCAGAAGCCCAGGGATCTTACTGGTTTAGGAATTATTCCATAGAAGAAGGCCTGTCACAAGAAACTGTCAACTGTATTTATCAGGATAGCAAAGGCTTTATGTGGTTTGGCACTTTGGACGGCCTCAATAAGTTTGATGGCTATAGCTTTACAGCATACCGACACAGTGCTGCAGACTCATCCAGTATTGTTGGTAATTATATTGTGAGCATAGATGAAGATGGAAACGGAAACATGTGGATACTTACACGGAGAGGTGTATCCATGTGGGATCGGGATCAACAAAAATTTAGAAGCTACAATGTAAACAGCATTAAAGCATCTGAATATACGGCTCTTCAGGTTGACCAAAATAATACAGTCTGGATAGGGACAAGAGGCGATGGGATATTCCTTATCAAGGATGATCAGGTCGTTCATATACCTTATATGACAAAAATATCAGAAGGTACTCATAAGAATATTACCGCTCTATATTCCGATCCATTGAATAATATGTGGATAGGAACGGAGCAACATGGGCTGATTATATATAATATCACTACGGACTCTTTTAAAGAATACATACATAATCCTGCAGACGAGAATTCCATTTCAAATAATAACATCTGGAGCATATATGGTGATAGTAAGGGGCATGTCTGGCTGGTGCCTATACAAGGTCCTCTTTCAAGGTATGATTATTCAAAAGATATCTTTAAAGAGTTTAGTATCTATACAGAGGCAAGTGATAATATTTCTATTACACAAATCTGTGAAGGCTATAAAGGAGATTTTTGGATAGGGACTTTTGAAGATGGCTTATTAAACTATAATTTCCTTACCCAAAGAAGTACATTCTACAGGCCGAAGTCCGGCAACCGCTTCAGTATAGGTAGCGATCTCATAATGGCTTTATATAGAGATAAGATGGGGAATATTTGGATTGGTACCAGTGGCGGAGGAGTTAGTAAACTTAGCCAGGAAGAAACACTGTTTGCACTTTATCAACATGATATCTTCGATCCGGCGAGTTTGCCGGACAATTCAGTTTGGGCAATTGGCCAGGATAGGAGCGGAGTTGTATGGGTAGGGACAGCCAAGGGATTGTCTCGTTTTTATAGGATACAGGGAATATTTCGTGAATTTAAATTAGAAGGTATTAAGGGCTCTAATGCTGTAGTGCAGTGTATTTATGCAGATCAGGATGATAATCTTTATGTAGGGGTTTATCATGAGGGATTAAAAGTTCTGAGTAAGGATCGGGAATTTGTTAGATCGTATAAACACGATCCGGGGAGCTCCGCCAGCTTGAGTAATGATGATGTATTTTGTATTACCGAAGATAAGTATGGCGATATATGGGTTGGAACGTGGAATGGCCTTAACAAATTCAACAAGAAAACGGGGGAGTTTAAACATTACTTTTATAATAATGAGGACTCCGGCACGATTAGCAACAACACAATTTTTTCAATTTATGAGGACAAATCCGGTACTGTCTGGATAGGGACAGGGGGGGGATTAAACAGGTATAACGAGGATAACGACACATTTACACGGTATTTAGCTGATCCATTAGATAGTACTACGCTTTCAAATAACTATGTGCTGACTATAAGTGAAGATTCTAACGGTAATCTATGGATCGGTACATACGGTGGAGGCCTTAATTATTTTGATCGCGGTAGACAAGTTTTTATTCATTATTCGGAGAGTGATGGTTTATCCAATAACTACATTTATGGGATATTAAAAGATGCGCAAAATGATCTTTGGATGAGCACAAATAGGGGAATTAGCTTTTTGGATGTTGAAACCTTTACCTTTACCAATTATGATATTACCGATGGTTTACAAAGCAATGAGTTTACACAAGGGGCATTTGCCAAAGCGAATAACGGAGATATGTATTTCGGTGGTATCAAAGGATTGAATATTATAAATCCGCAGCAGGTATTCCTGGCCAGAACGAATATCAGTACCCAAAGGGCGCCATTGGCCTTTATAGATTTTCAATTATTCAATAAGTCAGTTTTGCCAAGTCCGGCAGGTCTATTAAAAAGAAACATTAATGAAGTTGAAAGTATCACTCTACCATATCAACAAAATAATTTTGGGTTTAGCTTTTCTTTACTCAATTACCAGAATGTATACAAAACTAACTATTCCTACATGTTAGTAGGGTTTGATGAAACCTGGAATGAAGTTGGAAACAAGCATTCAGCAAGCTACACAAACATTGATCCGGGTGAATATACCTTTAAGGTCAGGGCCGCTGGCTTGGATGGTACTTGGGTAGAACGCTATATTATGGTTTACATAACACCCCCCTTTTGGCAATTATGGTGGTTTAGGTTATCGGTTTTTATATTTTCCTGTGGCATAGTCTATTTAATGATCAGGACCAGGACCTCTGTACTAAGAAAACAAAAGGCGCACCTGGAAAAGGTAGTAAGAGAGCGAACCAGGGAAATCATTAATCAACGGGAAGAGATTAGTTTCCAAAAAAAAGAAATCGAACAACAAAAAAATGAGTTGGAAGTTACAAATGATGAGTTACGCGACAAAAATGAGAAGTTGGTGCTTTTGAACAAAGAAAGGGACGAGTTCCTGGGTATTTTTGCACATGATGTAATAGATCCTTTGATGTCTATTCAGGTTTTAGGGGTGCAGCTCCGTAAGAATGCTGTAAAATACAATGGATCCGATATTGAAAATATAGGTCGAAGAATCGAGTTCAATGCTGCTCATATCTCATCATTGACTTCAAATATGTTAAAAGCAGGACTCATTGAATCAGGAAGAATTAATCTTAAAATTGAAAGGTTTAACATCATCCAGGTTATAAAGGGCTCTGTAGTGGAATTTGCGCAAAAAGCACTCGAGAAAAATATAATGCTACAGGCTGATTATGAACCAGGAAAAATTTATGCCTTAGCTGATAAAGCTGCGGTGACTCAAATAATACAAAATTTGCTATCCAATGCGATTAAATATACACAACCTGGTAAAAACATATATGTAAAAGTCGGGCAAATAAGGAATTTCTGTAGAGTAAGTGTAAAGGATGAAGGTATTGGCTTTACAGAAGAGGACAAAAGAAAGGCTTTTACTAAGTTTTCGAAATTAAGCGCCAGGCCAACAGGGGGAGAGCCTTCGACAGGACTTGGTTTATATATAGTAAAGATGTTGGCAGAGAAAATAAGAGGAAAGTTATGGTTTGAAAGTATGAGCGGAAGAGGGAGTACTTTTTATGTCGAATTGCCTTTGTCGATTGACAGTGAAGAGGGTGGGATCCTTTAAAGATCAGAGTAAGGATAAATGTCATATAGGCTTGTTACAAACCATATTAAACTACGATTTTTAGTCGTTATTACAGATTCTTTGTTTGAAATTTCTTGAAAAAGAGTTAAGTTATAGGTAGTCTTTGTAAAAAACTCTAAGTGTCTTTAAGAAAACGTTCCCACCAAAGGGTGGGACGAAGTCACAAAAGCGGAGCCCCTTGGGGAAGAGCATTTTTGGGACAAGTGTAACGCAGACATTGGCTCTTACAGACACCAGGTAGGATTCTTCCCCAAGAATTAAAGGTAAGCAAACCCATGAGATCTAGTATGAATCTCTTTACTGCATCAGGTATCATTTCAAGGTTGTCGGCTTTTGTTTTTTTTACGACTGTGTGCGCCCTTTCAGAAGCACAAAATGATATATATAGGTTTGAGAAGGTTGTAGAGGTGGAAGAAGCCATTGCAGGCAAACGCATTACAGAACTCTTTTTTGACAGCAACGGATTTCTTTGGATAGGTACCACTACCGGACTGTTTAAATACAATGGCTATGAAACTGTATCTTACAAAAAGAATTCTAAAACGCGAAGCTTGCCTCATAATTATATTTTGGCCATTGAGGAACTGGAGCCGGGAAAGCTGTTGATCGGCACCTATGGAGGAGGATTATCCATACTAGATGTTGAATCAGAAACATTTGAAACTTTTATCCATAACTCAAAGCAGGGAAGCATTAGCCATAATGAAGTAAATGATATACATAAAACAAAAAATGGGACTATTTGGGTTGCTACTTCTGGTGGTTTAAATAAATATAACAAGTCCGATAGTACGTTCAAAAAATATCAATTTCGACCGCATAATACAGAAGCTGTCAATGGGGATGAAATTTATAAGATATTTGAAGATAATGAGGAAAATTTCTGGCTGGCTGTAAATGGTGGGCTTGTTAAGTTTAACCCTGACATGGGGTCATTTACGACTTACCGGGCAGCACCGAAAGGCTCACGGAGAATAACTGAGATCATTCAGGATGATAGTGGGGTTATTTGGATCACATATGGACAAGGGTTGTACAGGTTGCAATCGGATTCTTTTGAGAAGCACCTTGGTGAGTACGAGATTTATCGTATGGAAAAGGATAGCCGCGGTATGCTTTGGATGACTTCCAATAGAGGGCTAATAGAATATGATCCTGTTACAGATCGTAAAATTGCTATTTATGCAGAGGATGAAAACATAAGGGGGGTGTATCTTGACCGGTCCGATCTGCTTTGGTTTTGGTCGAAAGGAATATTGAATAAAATGGACCTTCATGACAGTAATATTTTCTATTATCCGGTAAAGTCAATCAATGCTATTTATGAAACTGAAGATAAAGTCTGGATAGGAACCAATACTGGTATCTCATATTTAGACATAAACAGTCACTCAGTTCAAAAAGTCAATTTTCCCGAAAAACCTATATGTACTTTGTTCAGACGTGATCAGCAAATCTGGTCTGGCTGTTACAGAGGATTGTTTGTTTTAGATCTGGAAAAGGAAACCGTAAAACAGTATCACGTGGACCCTCAAAATAGAAGCGGTAGTATCAATGATAATGCAATTCAGGATGTATTGATGGATGGAGACGGTACAATTTGGGTTGGAACCTGGAATGGAGGGTTAAACAGGTATCGGGAAGACTCAGATAATTTTACAAGTTTTAATGCCGCTAACAGTGACCTTAATCACAATAACCTCACCCAAATTTTCGAATATTCGAAAGATTTGCTTTGGATAGCTACCTTTGGTGGAGGGATAAACATTTTCGATAAGAATGTGAATGAATTTGTTGGCTATCATCTGTCTGATACAGCGGTCAACACCATAAGTAGCAACTACGTTATTAAAATATATGAAGATAGCCATTCAAACATTTGGATAGGTACCATTGAAGGTCTGGATAAGTTTAATAGGGAAACAGCTTTATTTGAACGTTTTGCTATTCACACCTATGTTAGAGATATTATAGAGGACCTACATGGAAACCTTTGGATCGTTACCAATGAAGATGGCATTTTTAAATACAATTCAAAATCTGATCAGTTTAATCGTTATGATGAATTCGGAGGTGTTGACACCAAACCAATGGATGCGTGTTGGAGGGACAAAAATGGGAACTTGTATTTTGGAGGAGACGAGGGTCTTGTTATTTTTAATCCCGACAGTGTCGTATATAATGACTATGTACCCCCTGTAATTGTATCTAATTTCGAAATTTTTCATCAAAAACAGAAGCTTGCAGAATTTTATAATACTACTGGGTCTGGAAGTTCAATCTCAGATAAGAGTATTATTCTGCCATACGATAAAAACACGTTCTCATTTGAGTTTGCAGCACTCGAGTTCCGATCACCACAAAAAATACAGTATGCATATAAACTGGAAAATTTTAATGATGACTGGATTCTAACCGATGCAAAGCATAGAGTTGCCACATATACAAATGTGGATCCGGGTGCGTATAAACTTAGGATAAAAACCATGAATACTTCAGGGGTGTGGAATGACAATGAAACAACACTGGCCGTAATCATCAATCCGCCATTTTGGAAGACTGGCTGGTTTATCGTTTCAATGGTTGCATCAGCCATTGGCCTGGTTTTAGCCGTTGACAGATATCGTTTAAAAACCTTAAGAATGAGGAAGGCAGAACTTGAAAGTGAAGTAGCTGCCCGTACAAAAATGCTGGATCGCCAGGCCAGGCAACTAAAGGAGTTGGATGAGTCAAAGTCCAGATTGTTTGCAAATATTTCTCATGAATTCAGAACCCCACTTACCATATTGATGAATTTGATCAACAAGCAAATAACACACAAGCACCAACCGCCAGCCTTAAAAGATAGCTTCACGATGATGCGGAATGCGAAAAATTTGCTACTCCTCATTAACCAATTACTTGATCTTTCGAAGCTTGAATCCGGCAAATTAAAACTTGAAGCCTCACAGGGAGATCTTGTTAACTTTACAAAAAAGATCGTTAGCCAATTCGAGCCCTTGGCGTATGAAAAGAACATACTGATCGAATTTAATGGGTCAAAACTTGATTTTAGAGTGGAAGAGCCTCCTGTCATACTGTTCTTTGACAAGGATAAGATCTATAAAACAGTATCAAATCTGGTGTCAAATGCTGTGAAGTTTACACCGGATAATGAGCGGATAATCGTGGAAGTAGCAGAGGAGGCAATGTATGCAATTATCCGGGTGACAAATACCGGGGTTGGTATACCACAAGATAAACTCGACCAATTGTTTGACAGGTTTTACCAAAGCAATACGTCCGATATTAACCTGAAAAATGAAGGAACAGGAATAGGGCTTGCCCTGGTGAAGGAATTGATGGAGCTGCATATGGGAGGCGTGAGTGTTAAAAGTGAGAACAGTAGCGTTACGTTTGAAGTTAAGTTACAAATGAATTCTGACTACTTGTCTGAGGAGGAGATAATAGATCAGGATATGGGGCAGTTAATAGAAAAGCAGATATTCAAATGGTCGGACAGAGAGTACTACGAAGCAAAGGAGTATCTGAATGAAGCAAAAAACAAGGATGCTTTAGAAGAGATAGTTCAGAGAGGTGTAAAGCCTTACGTGCTATTGGTAGAGGATAATTATGAACTACTGCAAACCACTAAAAATATACTAATTAATGAGTATCACGTGTTGGAGGCAAAGACGGGTACAGAAGGATATGAGATGGCAACACAGTTAATCCCAGATGTGGTCATCAGTGACGTTATGATGCCAGGTATGAATGGTTATGAACTGTGTGAAAAACTAAAGACAAATGGTCGGACAAGGCATATTCCAATCATCATACTTACCGCCAAAGTGAGTGTTGAGGATGAATTAAAGGCTTTCCAGGTGCAAGCTGATGCATATATAACCAAACCTTTTAATGAAAGAGAGCTAAGGTTAAGAATTAAGGCGCTGATAAATGAAAGGGAAAATGCCAGGATACATGGTTTGAGAGCTAAAAACCAATAGAGTTTGAGGACTGAACTTTGAGCTCTATTCAAGCATTTTATGCTACATATTTTGAGCCGGTGAGAGGAGTTGTTAATGTTTCTGAATTCTGCTCTTCTAATTCTATTTCCCTTTCAGCTTTGGATAAGGCGGCACAAAGTTCACTAATTTCATTACTAAGCCGGAAGAGCATATCATCAAGTTCTTCTTTATTTTTATAGCCATTATTTTTCACCAGGTATTGTAAGCCCATGATTCTGGCGAGGGGCGCTTTGATCTCATGAGATATCACATCAGCATAAATGAGCAATTTATTATTTCTGGTATACAGTTTTTGAGTTTTTTCTGCAAGATTACTTCTGAGAACTGCATTAAGCTCATTAACCTGCCTGTTTGACATCAGAAGCTTTGCGTTGAGACTATTTATTTTATTTAAGGCGTGCTTAGAGGTAGCCATATAGTATCCCAGGCTAAGGAGTATCAGGATCCACATCAATACCAAAGGAGCTTTATATGAAATGTACTCATCAAGAACGAAATCAATTTCAGGTTTTTCAGAAGCTACTAGTAGCAGCATTTTATCATATACCAGCATATATATAAAGCTTAGTCCGATGAGTATGTGAAATTTGGTTTTACTGTATGAGGTTGAAAACAATAGTAAAATTACAATCAGAACATATATGGGAGCATAATTAAAGCCTAAGAACAACCCGTCATTTGGACCTGTTGAAAGTTCTGCGATGGGTATAATTGCCGGCCCCACGATTAAGTAGTACCTGTTGAAAGAAATGCATTTTGGACTTGACACAATATAGGTTACAGTAAGAATGGCGGAAAAGATAGTTATGATACCGCATAACTTCACTTCTCCATCTATCATGTAAAGAAAGGCTAAAATGATATGAGCTATAATACTTACTAAGGATACATACCTGATAAGTAAAACAGTGGTTTTGGATAGTTCCGTTTGGGAGAATAGTTTAATTGCCATTTACAACCGCTATAGCGCCTTTCTTCAAACTGTAAATTTTGCATATTAAGTGAATTTATATGGGTAAATAATTCCCAAAAACGTGTAAATAACTGACGGATAGTCTTTTAAATTAATGTGCGTTGAAATATAGAATGCTTAAAAGTAGAATCCACTTCGTAAGGTTCTTCATTCTTTAAAAATAATGAGTACGACAAGGCTTCGATCGTCAAGGATGAATAATAGGCAGTACGCAAAAGCAGTAGGCAAAAAATGGAGCGAGTAATAGTCGAAGTTCTTTAATGATGCACTTCGGTCTCAATAACAATGCTAATACATACCCGGAATTTTATAACACACATTTTTGATCCATAGCACAAGGTACATTACATTTTTTACCAGTAATTGGGAGATTTATCAATGTCTGTCCATCATAGATATGCGAATTTGGACCCGAGTTTCAATGTAAGCTCTTCCCTGATAATTTCTATAGCGAAATTCTTTTTTGCGAAGAGGAGTCTACACTCCTTATAGAGATACAGGGGTATTAGCATAAGTGGATAGGAAGTCGTAGAGTTGACGGAGGTTCTTATCTGGAAGTAGGGTAGACCTTTCGGTATTTAAAAACTCTTTTGTCAGACTCTGCGGCTTTACCTGTGTTCAGCACATCATTTTTCAATCCTGTCAGGTTGGCTTTCAAATATGGATTGGCTTTAGTTACGAACAGAAAGTAATCAACTAAAACCTTTAATATCATGAAAACCAAAAATCTATTCTTTAGTATTTTAATTATTTTCCTAGGCGCTTTGCAAGCCTGTAAACAGGACGATGACCTCCTGTTAGCCTCAACTTCTACTGAATCTGTTTCCACGCAGACAGTGAGTATGCCGGCGGGTTTTATTGCAGCGCCTGTTTGTGAGCCATCAGGTTCGGGCGCAGTATTTGAAGTGGGTCCCGGGAAAGCGTACGAAAATATCATAGACGTGCCTTTTGAAAACCTTGGTCCCGGGGATGTAGTTAAAATTTACGCCAAACCGGATCCATATTATGAAAGGATCATTTTAACAACGGCCAGGGGCACAGCCGGGAACCCAGTCTGTATTTGCGGAGTTCCTGATGGCAATGGCAACTTGCCTGTTCTGGATGGTACAAATGCAGCAGTGCGTCCTGTAAATGTTAATACGTACTTTAATGATATAACAGCTTACCTGGGCGTGATTGTGATAGCTAACGAATGGGATAATCATCCCGAACATATCCAGGTTAAAAACCTCATAATACAGGGTGCCCATCAATATAGTAATGATGGTAATCAGAAGTATAAAGTAATGGGTACCTCTACTTTGGAACCTTACAGTCCCGGTGCAGCAGGAATTTGGATGAGAGGAACGGATATAGAAGTGTCAAATTGTATTATTCAGGAAAATGGCAATGGTGTTTTTGGTGCCTATAACGGCCCTGAAAATCCACTGACCAATGTTAAATTGTACAACAATGTGATCAGGAACAATGGTACATACGGAGGGTACAGACATCACAATGTCTATCTTGAGGCTGATAGTCTTATAGTAAAGGGCAATCTGATTGGTCCGATCAGGGATGGGTCGCTGGGCATTAACTTAAAGAGCCGCAGTGCGGGTGAAGTAGTGATGTATAATAAACTGCAGGGTCCTGCTTCAAGGCATTTTGATTTTGTGGAGTCTCAGAATGGTTACGACTGGCTGGCGCAAAAGGCATCATTCAGGAGGACAATTGTAGCTGGAAACATAGTAGTGGGCGTTGAAGGGGGAGCAGGAAATATCTTACATTATGGTGGGGATGGAGATAATACAACGCCCTCAGATGACTTGAGGCAGGGAACCATATATGCCTATAATAATACTTTTCTGCTGCGAGGGTATTATTTAACCGGAGATCCTGATGCAGTATGGAGACAAAGCTTTACAGACCTGAACACGTGTAACGAGAAGCTGTATGCTTTTAACAACATATGGGCCTATCATAACCCGCGCCCCGATGAGACCAGTGATACCAACATCACCATTTTCAGGTACAGAGGTGTAGTGGACCATTTTTCTCACAACCTGGTAGCGAAGGCTACCAACGCCTGGTACAATGATAAGACAGACGGAGATCCGTGTCTGCAGGGTTATGACTTTGCTACCTTACAGGCAGCTATGGCCAGCAACTCCGATCTCAGTTTTGTAGATCTCGACAACGATGACTTGCACCTGGCTGCCGGCTCGGTAGCCATTGATGCGGGGGTGACCGTTCCGGTGGGACTACCAGCTATTGATCATCAGTTTGTTATGCCAAATAGCCTGGAAGAAAGGCATGGCTGCAGCTTGGATATTGGGGCGTACGAGTTGTAGTGCTTAATTATGGAGTTGTTTGAGATTCAACTGGATCCGGAGGGAAACATGAGTGATGTAAGGCCGCTGACTTTCGCAGGCAACTCCATTCTTTCTTTATTGTTTATCTGGAGGCACGCTACAGATTTTACAAGCCTGAGGGAAAAATCTCCCGATCATACTGCACCCTCCTTCCTACCTTGCGATTGATTATGCCTTTTAAAATATTATCAACTGCAAAGCAATGAAAACGAAAATTTACAAAATTCTACTCTCAATATTTTTATGGACTATTTCGGTTCAACTCTACAGCCAGGGCCTTATCCTGACATCAGGCGCTTATGATGTACATGGCCTTACCTATGACAAAAATGGCAATATCAATACCCTGAAAAGACAGGGGCTGATAAATGGCACAGTCTCTTCACTGGATGAACTATACTACACCTATACAGGTGATCAGCTTAAAGTAGTGAAGGATCTGGGGAGTAGTGATATTTTTAATGACCGGGTATCGGCTTTGGAAGAATTTATGTATGATGCCAATGGTAACATGGTAAAAGACCTGAATAAGGAGATAGATACTATTTACTATAATATACTGAATCTTCCGGATACAGTTGTATTCATTGATGGAAGGAAAGTAGTGTATACTTATCTGTCTAATGGTGCCAAGATAAAACAAAAGGTGCTGGATAGTAGTGGTAAGACAGTTAAGCTAAAAAGATATTCGGGAATTGCTGAATATTTCGACAATGATGTTATTATTGGAATAACCTCAATTTCAAAACTCAGTTTCAATAAAGAAGAAGATCAGGTGATAAGATCAGAATATCGATATTTCTTACAGGATCATGTGGGCAACAACCGTATGGTGATCACTCCGGATACAAAAGTCGATACATTTGCAACAGACTATGAAGGTGCCACTGACAATGATTTTGCGAATTATGGAGAGGTAACCAGAGTAAACAGCACCCTTTATAACCATACCTCAGGCGGCAGCTACTCTGAGCGTTTGAGTGGAGTGGATGGAGAAACTATAGGCCTGGCCAAATCGCTGGCAGTGTTTCCCGGGGATACGGTAAAAATGGAGGTTTATGCTAAATACTTTGCTAATCAAGGAGGAAGTACGGGTATAGCAAGTAATATGCTTGCGGCTATAACTGCGGCTTTTGGTATTACGCCTGATCCCGGAGGAGAGGGTGAATGGGTTTATGAGACCTTTGAAGCTTTATTTGGAGCAGGGCCCCTTGTTGATAATTCCACCAATAATGGAGATGCACCGGCTGCATATCTTAACTATTTATATTTCGACAAGGAATACAATTTGCTTGATATGGGCTATGACCGTATCAGCACGGTTGACCTGGGAGATGACCTCACTTCAGCCCATGAGCGGCTTCATTTGCAAGCAGTGGTCACACAGCCAGGTTATTTGTATATCTACCTTTCCAATGAGAATAATTACATACAGGATGTATACTTTGACGACCTCAAGATAATGCACAAGAAATCACCTATACAACAGGAGACTCATTACTATCCTTTTGGAGAAGCCATAGCAAGCTTGAGTTATACCCGGGAGGGCGTCAAAAATGACTATCTATACAACGGTAAAGAACTGGATAGCACTACCCAATGGCATGACTATGGCGCCAGGCATTATGATGCACAACTGGCACGTTGGCATAATATAGATCCTTTGGCTGAGAAGTATAGTTCTTGGAGTCCTTATAGTTATGCTTTGAGTGATCCAATAAATATAATTGATCCCGATGGAAGGGACAATCAATCTGCATTAGATTGGTCCAGCGAAAATTTGTTACCGAGAGTTGACATTACTTATAAGCCTTGGTATGCTGATCCTGATAATTCAAGAAGGTGGGAAGCCGGGGTAGTACCGGATCACATGGTTTGCCAGGAAGCAGTTTTTACTGCTTATATGAACTCCGATGCGGGGCCATGGCTACGAGAAAATGGTTTTGCTAATGGGAGGGACAATACTGCTTTTAAAAATAGGAACAGTGCCCGCGAATGGTTTCAGGAGGGGGATGGTACTTACAAAGAGTATGATACTGATATCACCTCTGGTCAAGTTGGGGATATAGTTGAGACAGGCGAAGATCAAGGCTACAAGGGCCATGTCACACTACTGGCAGCCGCACCTCCAGAAGCTATTAGCTATCGAAGAGGTGGTACTGAACATGAACGAATTGACATTAAGACGCATTCAACAGGAGCAACACAAACTGATGAAAATGGTAACCAAGTACGAAAAGTTTATGGAGAGAAAACGTTCACCATGGTCAGAAAAAGAAATGCAGATGGCTCCTGGACGGAATGGAGAGTCGGCACAAGTGATGGTAGATATAAAGAAAACGGGCAAAGATGGAGAGGATATATGAGAATAAATGGAGAAAAAATAAAAAGTGAAGAAGAGAAAAAGAAACAGGAAGAAAGTGACAAAAAAAGGAGGGAAGAATTCACAAATCAATTGTTGGAATCAGGCGCTCCTCTTCCGCGTCTGCTGTCACCTCATATGAACTAATCAGAACAAAAACGTTCAAGGCATTTGCCTTGAACGTTTTTGTTCTGATTCAGTTACAAGCCATAGTAATAGACAAACAACAATGAAGTTAATAATGATTGAGACGTAGGAAGTTTGTCCTTGTGTCTATTAATTTAACTTCTCAGGTTTCAGCTTTTAGAACACAGAAAATGTTACCGAAAATTACCTGCTAAAGAGCAAATTTTACCTGAGCCTACAATTTTAGTAGTATTACCTTTGTTTAGGTCATACCATTACTTAGGACATAACATGAGCACCGACAACACTTTTCTTAGGAAAAAATCCGATTGTGAGAATTATACTTCCTGAAAATGTAATCAACTGAAAGAAATTAAAATGAAAAATCATAAAATTCTGCTAGCAATATGCTTATGGACTACTTCAATCCAACTCTACAGCCAGGGCCTCACCCTTACCTCAGGGGTCTATGATGTAAATAGTCTTACTTACGACAAGAACGGAAATATCAACACCTTGAAAAGGCAGGGGCTGATAAATGGTACAGCCTCAATACTGGATGATCTTTACTTCACCTATACAGGTGATCAGCTTAAAATAGTGAAAGATATGGGGAGCAGTGATATTTTTAATGACCGGGTATCGGCAATGGAAGAATTTATGTACGATGCCAATGGTAATATGGTAAAAGACCTGAATAAGGAGATTGATACCATTTATTACAATATATTAAACCTCCCGGATACTGTAATATTCAATGATGGAAGGAAAGTGGTGTATACCTATCTGTCCAACGGTACAAAGATAAAACATGAGGTGCTGGGTAGCAGTGGTAAGCGGGTTAGCCTAAAAAAGTATTCTGGGAATGTGGTGTATAGTGATGCAGTTGCCGAAGAGGTTCTAGGGTCTTTTGGAAAAATCGCTTTTACTAAGCAAAATGAACAAGGTGTCAAGGCCGGGTATCAATACTTCCTTCAGGACCATTTGGGCAACAACCGGATGGTGATCACCCCGGATATAAAAACTGATTCTTTTACAGCAGATTATGAAGACGCCACCGACAATGATTTTGCCAATTATGGAGCTGTAAAAAGAGTAAACAGCACCCTCTATAACAATACGACAGGCGGCAGCTATTCCGGGCGCCTGAGTGGAGTAGATGGAGAAACCATCGGGCTGGCCAAATCGCTGGCAGTATTTCCCGGAGATACGGTGCGTATGGAAGTGTATGCAAAATATTTCGCTAATGCAGGAGGCGCCACAAATATAGCCAGTAATATGCTTTCTGCTATCACTTCGGCTTTTGGTATAACGGCTGACCCCGGGGGAGAGGGTGAGATAATTTATGAGACATTTGAGGCTTTGTTTGGCTTCGGCCCTATAGTAGATAATAGTACTGCGGACGGAGATCCGCCGGCTGCTTACCTCAACTATTTGTATTTTGACCGAAATTATAATCTGGTGGACATGGGCTATGACCGTATCAGCGAAGCAAGTAAGGAAGATGGCTCGGGCACATCAGTGCATGAGCGGCTACATCTGCAGGCAGTAATTACTCAGCCGGGCTACTTGTACATCTACCTTTCCAACGAAAATAACTTCATACAGGATGTCTACTTTGACGATCTTCAGGTCGAGCATAAGCAATCCCCTGTTGTACAGGAGACCCACTACTACCCTTTCGGAGAAGCAATAACAGACCTGAGCTATACCCGGGAGGGAGCCAAAAACGATTATCTGTATAATGGAAAGGAGTTGGATAGCGCTACACAATGGCATGACTATGGAGCAAGACATTACGATGCGCAACTTGCTCGTTGGCATGCTATAGATCCATTGGCGGAAGAATATTCTTCCTGGAGCCCATATAATTATGTAATGAACAATCCTGTGAATATGATAGATCCTGACGGCCGGAACCCTGTAGTAGCTATACTGGGTAGAATAGTTGGGCAATACTTTGGGGCAAAGGTTGCAGAAAAGTATGGGCAAGTTTATAAACAGGAGGCCTCAAGTTTAATATCTAGGGCGTGGAGTGGATTTTGGAATCTCCCGAGCCATGCATATGGCAGGGTTGACGCTCGCTCCTATCAACAAGCACTACGCGATAAGGCTAAAGAAAATGCCCCGAATTTATCTAAGAATGACCAAATAGCCGTTGTTGGTGAGGTGCAACAAGATCTCGTTAATCATGTTAATAACTCTGAAGAACTACTAAGTCTTGGTGAAAGTGGTTTGTCACTAACTGAAGCGTCAGTAACCGCAGCGATTGAGACATATACGCCGGAATTGATAGCGATTAGGGCTGAGGAAAAAGCTCTTCAAAATATGGGTTTGATGGCTCCTAATGATGATGGCAGCCCGGTAACTTTGGAACAAGTAAGGAATAGATTGGATAATGTTGTAGGAGCTGGTAATAGACAAACCCTTTCGGATGAGCATAATATCCAAAGTAAAACTCCAAACGCCATGATGGTTATTAGCGAAGTAGTTCAGCAACTTGATGCTGAAAAGAAAAAGGTGCTAGGAGAGTTTGAGAAGGCATTGTTGGGTTCTCCTAAGTGTACCCCAGGATCAAGTGCTTGTGGAGGAATGGCTATAGGGGTTGATTCTATCAATGACAAGAGGTAGCATTAATTAATAAGCACAGTAAGTTAAAAACTGACCTGGAGGTTATGGAAGTAGTTTCCGGGTCCTTTAAGGGGCGGCGAATTTTTACTTGATAGCCAACACTGATTCTACACAAGAAAAACGTTTGAAAAAGCGCAGTGACTGGCTATCTCGTAAGCGCCTTTGAAATTGGAAATTCATAAAGAACTCTCATGTCGAAACTGAAGTACGTTGTATTTGTATTCATTACCATAGCTGCTATCAAAGCCCGAGCGCAGCAAAAACCACAAATGGTTAACGATAATTTGTCTTTAGTACAACATTTGCATACTCAGGCAGACTCTGTTGCAAGTTTGGTTCGAACAGACACAGCTATTAACGACAGTATTTCCACGCGGTTAAAAAAGCCGGGCGCTGTGGATAGCCTTCAACAGGAGAAAGCAAACTTAAACTCCCACGTGCAGAGCGCAAAGGACAGTCTTATGAGTATTGAAGGAGCCACCAGGGAAAAGGCAGGAGCACCGATTGACAAGGTGGAAAGTGAAGTCAGGCAGGTGGATGCTGAAATTGCCGGCAAACTACCCGATGAAATATCGGGTCAACTGCCTCAGGCGGAATTATCACAAGTAAAGGATAAAATGGGTTTAGACGATAATGTATTGGGTGATATTGGGATGGATGATGTAAGCCTTGACGGAATCCCGGCTGATGTTCCGAGTCTGGATGGCATAAAAAAACTACCCGCTACAGACTTATCTGATGTGCAGATGCTGGAAATGAACCTGCAGGATAATATTGAAATAAAAGAAGTCAAGGAGTTTGAAGCGCTTAAAGGAGAAGCAGAAAGTATGGATTTGCAAGGGGTAGAGGGCGTAGATCTACCCAAAAACTCAGAGGAGCTTCAGCAGGTAATGAAAGATAAGGTGAGGGAGCAGGCTATAGATCATTTTAATGGAAAACACGAGGCCCTTCAGGAGGCTATGAACAGAGTTAGGAAGCTGAAGTCAAAATATAGTGACTTATCCAGTTTGAAAGATGTTTCAAAAAAACGGCCTCATAGCCTTGCTGATGAACCGGCGCTGGAAAGAATAGTGCTGGCAGCTACATTTCAGATACAAAAGCCAGGCATTTTGTGGTTGGATATGAGTCCTTCAATGAGCTATAAAGTCAATAAAAGAATTATTTTCGGAGCGGCCTGGACTTATCGTCTGGCGGTAGATACCCATAAATTTGAAACTGAGGCTAAACAAGAAGGACATGGCCTAAGGGGAATAGGAGAGTATAAGTGGAGTAAGGGATTGAGCGTGATAATGGTTGGTGATGGTATGTATGGCCGAGGGTTTTCGTCATTGCTGGTAAAACAAACAGCAACCGATGAATTACAGAAAGAGTGGGGCTGGAGTACTTTAGTAGGGATTAAGAAGGATTTTAGCGCCTTTAAAAGCTGTAAAGGGTATGTGCAATTACTTTATAATGCATACACTTTTAATGATTTGCCATTTTATCTTGACAAAATTAATCTGCGGTTTGGTTACGAACTACGGCTTAAGAAAAAGAATCGCAAGTAAACGGGATCTCCGTAATATCAATTAGTATTTATGGGAGTCTGGATGACCATTTTCACAGGGGTAGCGATATGTTTAATAGAAGTCACCCTTCATTGCATATTAGAGTATGTGTCTTTGCGAAGAGGTACGGAAGGCTCTTTCCCTAAAGAGGAGACCGGGACGGGGTATTTTTTCAGTACGGACTGGCATCTATTGGCCAGCGCGTGCAGCGGATTATTTATAGCGCTGCTAATTATTTATACTGATCGCGAAACATGGCTGGACTGGCTGACTATAGATAATACTAACAGGAGGTGTGAGATTGGTGCAATTGAAAATATACAGATCGGCAAAGTACCTGTGATTCAGAGCCTGAACATTCCGATAAGATCGATAATTATTGTGATATGCGGATACGTCAACCTTGGTATCTAGCGTTTAGCTAACCAGATGTCGCACGATGACTCATTGTAATGCTTCGTGGAAGGTACAGTGCGCGATACTGTGTCATCTTACTCAGGCCTATAGCTATGGAGGAATTAGTGCTCCAGTTGATTCTATTCCACTGATTTTTTAGATCAACCGAGGAAAGGAAATGATATTGGTTTGAAATGTGCCCTGCCGCGTATAGCCGGTTGGACCAAATCCTTCAGCACATAAGTTTATTAGGCAGTCTTTAATGATGAATATCCAATTATGGACAACTTGATTTCTACGAAACTGCTCCGGCTTCTACGCTTTTCCTGTTACAGAAGTTTGCTGACTACAAATTTACATGAATGAAGGAGATTATTACCGGAGTGTCATTTGGTTCGATACTAATTTCGAATCACAAATAAATAAGCTAAGAAAGATCTTAGCTAAGCTTAACAATGTTAAAAACAACTGTAATTACAATGAAATATCCAGAAGTACCCCCAAAGAAAATCCTTGGCTTAAGCCTGGTGTTGGTTCTTGCTGTCTTACAAAGCACGTCATTGCTGGCACAGCGATTTACAGAAATCCAGAGAACCTATGCGAAGGAGTATAAGTGGCAGTCTTTTCCATCACCCACCGCGGCCGGTATCACCAGTGAATATAAAAGTGATGTTGATCATTACACCGGGAAGTTCAACCTAAATATACCCTTGTTAAGCCTAAAAGGCAGAAACATTTCTTACGGTCTTGAATTGTCATATTCGTCCGGCATTAAGCTTGATCAGTACGCAGGGCCCGTGGGGCAGGGGTTTGCCCTGAGAACCGGTGCCATCAGCCGGACTGTCAGAGGCGGAGCCGATGAGCTAGTATCAAATATAAGGGTAGAAGCAGATTACTATATGGCCACTGCTCAGCTTACGGGCTACATCAGAGGGGCGGGCAATACGTTAAAAAACTGGGAAAATATGGCTGGCAGCCTGCGTGCAGAATATATGCGCAAGGCAGACATCTACGGTACAAAGTACCCTGATGCAGATTTATCAACTGATCAGATTATCGACCCTGAGACGTACGTGGTGGATTCCGAACCGGATTTGTTTCAGTTTTTCATTCCCTCGTGCCAGGGAAATGGAGGAATTTCAGGGACTTTTGTATTTGATGCCGATGGTAGTATTCACGTGACTCCTGAGATTCCCGGGCTGGATGTAACTCCCTTTTTTCTTTCTGAGCGAAATGTACTTCCGGAACACTCTATTATTGGTTTTGAAGTAACGACTGATGAGGGATGTAAATACACATTTGCTGGTACTGTTGATTCCAAAGCTCTGGAAGTAAGTTGGAGTTTATCAAATACTTCATCTTTTGATCTCCAGTCCTATGGCTCCCGGACAAGCGTAGGCCAACTGGCAAAAAACAGCCTGGATCCTGTGAAGATTTTTAATCAAACCAGACTTGACTATATAAGAGTTCAGGAAAATAATCAGCCGTATCTTTTGTGTGAAGATATAGGTTCTGATTGTAATCCGGATATCGGCTTTAGCACCATATCTAATCTGGCTCCTTACGAATATTATTACAAAGAAATGCACTTAAAAACGCATTTGCACAAAGAGCATGCTATTGATAAAAATGTACTCTCGCCCACGAGCGATATGCATACTACAGCTTGGTACCTTACGAAGATCGAACGATTGGCAGATAATGATTTTATAGATTTTGTATACAGAAAAGAGCCCGATGTAGCTGTTACTCAACAAAGCTATTCCGAGAGTGTGTCAATATCGAATTTTAAAGAAGTGTCGCTTAATGGTCGTAGTTATTTCACATCAAGTGGAAACTGGGCAAAGGCGTGGCTACCTCCGAAGCGTATATCGACCAGCTTATCTGTGAGCTACCTGAAGCATGAGTTGGTACAACTGGAGCGAATTGAAAGTTCTACAGGAGATCGGTTGGTTTTTGAGGCTAATACCGAACATCCGGAAACCCCGGGTGCGAAATATCTGGACGGAATTAAGTTGTTCCAGAATGGTCAAAAGGTCAAGGAACTGAAATTTACCTATGATGTAAAAAAGGCAAAGACAGGTTCATGGGATGAAAGGATGTACTTGCTCGGGTATGAATCTTTGGATAGAGGGGCTGATCGTGAAATAGTAGCAATGACTGAGTTTGAATTCTTGCATGATCAACATCTGGACTCAGTTACATTTTATACCAGGATGCTTCCCTCACAGTTTGCTCGTCTTTTTCTGACGCGTATTGAGCAGGTTGGTAGTAACGGCAATACTTACCCACCTTATGAATTTGAGTATTATAGGGGAATTCTCCCTAGAAAATTTTCACCTCAACAGGATGCATGGGGCTATTTTAACGAAAACGGATGCTCGTCAGGAATCCCCCAGATTACCTATACTGCATTTGACGGCTCAACACAGCCAGCTTTGTCTCATGGCAATTCCTGGGACGCTACAAGTTATCCTTATCACCTTTTCGGTTGGGATGTACCCAACTATGGCTACTATCGTGCCGGAGGTGGAGCAGATCGTTCTCCCAGCCTGCAAAGAGCTCGTATAGGGAATTTAAAGCACTTTGTCTTACCCGAGAGTGGTGCATTTGAAATTGAATATGAATTAAATAAAGATAATCAGGGAAATGATATTGGCGGACTAAGAGTAAAAGAATTAACAGCTAAACCTCATTATCCTACTGATTTGAAAGAGTTAAAAACCCAATACACTTATGAGGCTAATTATCAACCTTTTAAGCCTTTGTTCTCTAAACAACACACTATGGAGCCACTTAACTTCCGTCCGGTAAATATGTCTAATAACCCTTTTATGATTCATTCGACAAAGGGTGGAGAGATCGGGTATAGCAAAGTGACGGTTCAGGAGATTTATGAAGGAAGCAACAGAGGAAAAACAGAGTACTATATGACCACTCCGGCCGATTATCCCGATCAATTAGGGGAAAATATACTAGCATCTATAGGAACAAACTGGATTACACCGGATTATACTTATAATGACGAGATTACTCCCATTATCAGCATGGATCATTTGCATGGATTAGTGTATGCGATGAAAACGTTTAATGAGACTAACCAACTAGTTAGGGAGGATATAACGAAGTATTCCGGGCTTAACATTAATTCCAGTATTAAGCACAAGATTTTGACACTAACCCCCAACCTGTATACTGATCCAATTGCTTTTAATGAAGCTAATAACCCTGCGGATCAGGAACCGTCCAATTTTGAAGATAAAACAGACCGCCCGTTTACACTCTATGCAGCCCGTAGGTCTTATGTGGCCATTGTAGAGGCGCCAAAAGTGGACAGTGTTATCACTTATCAGTATGGCAACCAGCCATTAGCATCGCAACCTTTTGAAAGCAAGCAGAAGACCTACTATACTTCTTATAACCATGTGAAGAAGGAGTACATTAAATCTGATAAAAAGTCGGTTGTGCTTGGGGAGAATTTGTATCACCCGTTGGTAAAAGAGTACTGGTACCCTTACGATTTTAGTACAACAGGTATTTCTTATAATGCCTCGGTGCTTTCTGATATGAATAGTATAAAAATGTGGTCTCCGATAGCTACCATCTATTACCGACTTGGCCCTGATGGAGAAACTTTATTGGTAGGCGGTACCATGCGCTACTTTAGCAAAAATGTGTACGGCCATCTACAGTTGGATTCAGTAGCCGTGGCCAGTGTGCCTTCCGGTGAAACATATAGTACAGCAAACCGCTATCAGCGTTTTGATAGTATGCTGGAGACCGTACAGGTATTTGACCAATACAATCAATACAACCAACTAATGACTTACGCGATTAAAGATGAGGCACCCATAAGCTATTTGTGGGGATATAACGAGACATTGCCTGTTGTGAGTGCAGTAAACGCCCGTCAGGAGCAATTGTTTTATGAATCCTTTGAGGAAACTGAGGGAGCCACTCTGGATGCCTCTGGTGCCAGGGCGGGCAACCGGTACCTCTCATCTGGAAGCCATACGCTTTCCTTCACTCCGCCTGCAGATGGGCAGACTTATCTAATGAGCTACTGGTACTACCTGAGCGGAGAGTGGATGCTCAAGGCAGATGTGCCCTATGTTGCAACTATTAATGAGCTAGGTGCAGAACGTATTGATGAAATTCGTGTATACCCTGAACACAGCTTGGTGACTACTTATACGTATGAACCAGGAATGGGAATTACTTCTTCGACCAATCCTAATCATCAAACCATTTACTATGAATATGATGAGTTTGGAAGATTGGTTACCATCAGAAATCAAAATAAAGATATAGTATCATCAGTGGAATATAAACTCAGGGAGGAAGTTACCAAAGAGTAAGTTCCCACCCGGAGTAATTCATCAAAACACACAAGAAAATGAAAGTTAAACATTTATTAACATTGGTAATGTTTGTCTGCTCGATAAGTTTTTTGAGCGCGCAAACAGCCTGTATACAATATTATTCAGGGCCTAATATCGCTATCCCAGGACTAAACTTTAAGCTGAAAGTAAATTGGAACAGTTGCCCTTATCCTAGTGATTTTTATGATTATGGACAGGAATTAAATCATGACTGGCGCTTTCCTGATGGAACTTATGGTGGCAGTAAAGGCAATACAAATTATATTACTTCCGATAAAGGCGGTACGTATAAGACATGGCTTAATTATATTCCAGATCAGTGTAAAGTGTGCCCTTGCCAAAATGGAGTTCCACCAGAAAGTTGTAACCCTGAGGATAAATGGGCGCAAACAGGGAGCTACTATGTCACTCCGCTAAGCCAAAGCCTGGTGAAGGTAAACAATGGATTTTTATATGCACCTGATGTAACGCTGAAGGTTAACAGCAACGCCAGTTCTATGATCTACTCGATATCCTGGTACAGGAAGGATGGCACCAGTTGGATATTTCTGTTTAATCAATTCGATGGAAATACGTATACTCCATTAGTAGGGGGTAAATATTATATGGCAAAGGTTACATATTATTATGAGGGTAAGTACTCTTACAAAGTTGCAACCGGACAAATTTGGGTTGCTAATCCTCCTGAATCTCCTGCAGCATGTGTCGTAAAAGAGAGCGGGCCTGGTGTGTACATACCGGGAATACCCACCACTATCCGGCAAAACTGGTCTGTCTACAGCGATTGTACGCGCCCTGATGGCCAGATATTAGATACCTATTGGACAACCCCCAGCGGAAGTGGCGGAGGGGGAGATGCACCAGCCACAGTGGTGGCTGAGGCACCCGGTTGGTATCAATTAGATGTTCGGTACATACCTGACCCTTGCAGTAAGTGCTACTGTGAAAATGGAGAGCCCAACGGAAGCTGTAACCCTGAGGATGAAACAATGACGGCAGGAAGTACTTACTTGCCTGGGCATGGTTTGCAGTTATCTTCAACGGGTGATGCTTACGGTTCAACCATCAATTTGACTTACAATCCGGCAGCACAGCCTTACATAACGGAAATCAGGTGGTATAATAACGATGTGATGCAGGATAATAGCTTTGATGGATTAACCTCTGTTATAGCTTACCAGGGAGGTAAATGGTATGCCCGCGTAACATTTGAACATGACGGCTACACCAGTTATGTTTCTACCAATAGCATTTTTATTGATCAGAACGATTGCATTTCTGTAACAAACGGAGTAACAGTGGCTATCCCTGGAATGGCTGTTGAGCTAGGGCTTGCCGGTGCGTGCGCAGGGTACGATCCCCCTTATCTTGATCTTTTTTGGAAGTCGCCGAAAACTACCTATAACGGAACAACAGAGAATGCTAACGCTGCTGTTACTTTCAACGATGCTCGCGCAGGATATTATTTCCTTTACGGCAGAAAGTATGATCCCAATTTTGGTGAAGACCGTAATAAAAAAATAGGATCTTATTACCTGCCCAGATTGGTACAGTATATTCACTCCAACGGAACTACCGGTAATATACCCGTTAACTCAACATTGAGCATTTTCAGCAACTTTCCCTTTCAATCCGTAAGGTGGTACAGTGGAACGCACGATAACTATACCTTGGTTGGTACAGGAAATACTTATGTCGCTAACACAGAGGGCCAGCGAATATACGCGCGGGTCAAATACGAAGTAGGTCTTCAAGTTGCTGAGGTGGTGACATCTACCGTGCTGATAGGTTCTGAACAAACCGGTTGCGCTGTAATGACATCTGGAATATCTACCAATATTCCCGGTATGACGCATACCCTGTCTCATACGTGCACAGATGCCACAAACCCATGGTGGATCAGTACGTACAGTGGCAGAAAAGTAGTAAGCGGCAGCACTGAGCTGGAGGCTTACAAGCCGGGCAGATACTACCTGATGGATTTTAATTCAGCAGGAACACAGAATCAAGGTGTACTGGGTATGATCTACATAGCACCGTTTGAACAGAAGTTCACTGTTAATGGTGGTGATTATGTGCATGGAAGTAAAGTGATACTGGGCGAGGGAAAATCTTCGGTTAACCTTTGCTATACCAGTAATGTAGATACGTACATTGAGTCAATAGAGTGGAAGAAGAACGGAAGGATCCTATCAAACCAAACATCTGCGTGCTACAACGGTTTAAAAGAACCGGGGTTGTACACCATTACGCCCACCTTTAAAGCAGGTACACAAAGGAGTAGTATAGGGACTTACTTTATTGTCTTTGGCTCAGACTTGCAGGTGTCGTATATGGCCACTGATCATCCACTGATCCTTAATGCGACTATTAAAATCGAGAATTACTACGACTTTGATCCTAATCAACCCTATGAATGGTACAAGGATGGGGTATTAATTTCGGGGGAAACCGGCCCAACTATCACTGTAGATGAGTCGGGCATATATATGGCATCTGCTGTTACCAAAGGATCAAACCCCACCAGGCTGCTTTCAAATGAAATTAATATTGATACACGTGCTGATGTAAACTCGGTTACTACTTATGCCGCACAAATTGAGGGAATAAAGGATGTAACTACCCTTAAGTCATCCCCGATAGAAGATGTATCGGTGTCACGGCAATATTTCGATGGTATCGGGCGTCCTATCCAGACTATCAGTAAGCAGGCTTCACCTATGAAAAAGGATATAGTTGCAGTACAAGATTATGGGGCGTTTGGCAGAGAAGAGAAGCAATATCTTCCTTTTGTCCGAAACTCAACAGACGGTTTGTATAAATATATTGATATGACCGATGTAAATAATGAATTATATCAGTTTTATCAGGGTGAAAATGACAATATTCCCAACACCTCAGTTCCTTATGCTCAAAAAGTGTTTGAAGCATCTCCGTTAGATCGGGTATTAGAAGTCGGTGAGGTTGGTGAGAACTGGCAAATTGGGACGGGAAATACGGTAAAGACAACTTATAGAACAAACACCTCGACAGATAATGTAAAGATATGGACAGTAACAAACGATGTGCCGTCATCTACTGAAACCTATGAGGAGGGAGTACTGAACGTGGTAGAGGTGGAGAGCGAGGATGGTAATGTAAGTCTGGAATTCAGCAACAGAGAAGGAAACACCGTTCTAAAAAGAAGGGTGCTAGGTGCCGGGGATTATCTGGATACGTACTTTGTCTTTAACGATTTGGGCCAGTTACTATATGTAATACCACCAAAAGTTGCTAACTGATTTTTGTTTCAAAACTATTTAAATATGAAAACTAATTGCTTAATTAATAAAGCGCTTTTGTGCACGGCCTTCTCATTGTTGATTGTAGCACAGGACATCATTGCGCAATCGCAGATATATAGCTACAAATATGACAATCGCAGCAGAATTGTAGAGAAAAGAATACCAGGTCAGGATCCATTTTATATGGTGTATGATCCACTCGACAGGCTGGTTTTGGCCCAGGATGGGAATCAGCGTAAAAATAATAGATGGACTTTTACCAAGTACGATCAACTAAGCAGGGCGATACTTGAAGGCGAAGTAGTAGTTTCTGGTACAAGAGAGGACGTCCAGACTGCCGTGGATGATTTTTATCAATTATCCAACGATTTTCATGAACATTATCATACAGAAGCAGTTTACTATGGCTATAGTAATGATACTTACCCGGTATTAACGGATATCAACCAAGTTTTTACTGTCACCTATTATGATAGTTATGATATTGTCAATACCTGGGGGGAGGCGTATCAATTCAAGGCCGAGCCCACTCTAGATCTGAATAGCTATAATACTCAGGTTATGGGCAAAACAACGGCCTCCATATCCCGCGTTCTGGCTAGCAATGATTTTGTTAAAGCCGTAAATTATGTTGATGAATTTCATCGGGTTGTGCAAAGAGTGAGTGATAATATCATGAAAGGTATAGATAGAACTTCATTTCAATTCGACTTTACAGGCAACGTGCTGAAAAGCGTAGCCACCCATAATGAAAACTATCAGGAGGGGGCTTATATCACCAGCCAAGGAAGGACCGAATACGATCATGCAAAGCGCGTCACCAGCGTTTTTAGTAAATTATGTACCCCAACATGGGTGGATTTGGTTAATACTTATGCTGATAATCCCGGAGTACTTAATAGAAATGAAACATCAACGAGCGGTTGGGGAACCTCCGGCGCGGCTTCAGAAGAGAAACTGGCGGCAGGATCAGACGGTTGGGTGAAATTTATTTTTCCGAAAACGGATCAGTACATCGTAGCCGGGTTGAGTGACAGTAATGTGGATGCTCATTATAATACAATAGACTACGCCTTTTATGTGAGACCTGACGCAAACGGAAATGCAATTTATTATGTTTTGGAAAATGGTTCGTTTAAAGCTTCATTCTCAAGCAGGAAAGCAACAGATGAGTTCGTTATCAGGCGGACAGGAACGACCATAACCTACGAGGTCAATGGAGCAGTAGTTTATACTTCTACCGTTACCTCTGACTCTGATCTGTTAGTAGATGTGGCTACCTATCCTGGTACTACCAAAAAAGCTACTACACTTGCATCTATTTCTTTTGGGAAAGAAATACTGGTTGAGAACGTTGTTTACAATGAACTTGGGCAGGTAGTAAAAAAGAATATGCATTCTGAAGACAACGGTGTCAACTTTTTACAAACTGTTAACAATGAATTTAATATTCGTGGGTGGTTGACCAGCATTGACTATCAAAACCTTTTGAATCTCAAATATTTCTATGATACCAGCAATGGTTTGGCAAATGTACCGCAATTCAATGGCAACATTAGTAGCCAACAATTTACCACTCCCTATATTGAAAGTCTGACCGGATCAGGTAAGTCTGCATTCTATAATTATCAATACGACAGGGTGAACAGATTGACCAATGCAGCATTCAAGGTGAATTAGAGCATGCATTATTAATTTTAAAAAGACGATTGGGAATCAGAGGGTGAGAAGATTCCCAATTGTTTTAAGGAGATATAGTAATAGCGGGCAAGGAAATCGTTGCTATGATGAGCATAAACGAGGTAAATTGTTGCTTTAATCCGAGTGGGAACGAAATGGGTCCTTTGGTAGCTGGGAAATCGGGTTTTGCAGAGTTGGCGTTGAAATGTATCCCTCTGTTAAACCTAAATTTCCAGAAATTACTTCCTGCATGAAAAGATATAATGAGCAAGAAATGCGCAGGCTTTATGCCAAGTGGCAGGAGTGTCTGGCAAGGCCAACACGCTTTTTTGTAAAGAAGAAGGCATTGTAAAGTCCACCTTTATTATTGAATGAAGAAACTCCAGGGCCAAAGGCAATGGTGATGGAGTACTTTAGTTGGGATTAAGAAGGATTTTAGCGTCTTTAAGAGCTGCAAGGGTTATATACAACTACTTTACAATGTTCACAACTTTTCTGAAACTACTTACTACCTGGATAAGCTTAACTTAAGATTCGGCTATGAGTGGGCATACAAGAAGAAAAAGAAGAAAAAGTAGTGACTGATTTTTAACCTCGATAAAAAATGATAAAAGATAACAGTGGCCCTATTAATAGCGCAGTTGGGAGGCATGTATTTATAAAGCACATGTATGACGATGATTATTTCCCCAAACACCTTGTAGACAAAGGGAAGATAATTCTTTTGGATCTTTGTTTGCAAATTGAACAGCAGGCACCTAATGATTTGAAAGACTTGTATGTATTGACGCATGTAGCTACAAAGGAATTCAATGACTTACAAGAGGAGTTCTATGAACATGGTTCCGAACTTGAAACGGTAGCGAGAGAATCTATTGGTGCAGATTTTAAATTTGTTGCCGCCGTATATGGGTTTGAAGATGCTGATATAGAAGAATTAATTATGACAAGGGAATGGTAGGAAAGCAAAGAAAAATCTTCGCAGCTTAACCAATCGGTTGAGGGCAATAAGCTTTTGTTGCTGGTAAATATAAATTACCTGAGAAAGAGAAAATATTACCTGTTCCTCAGGCGATGGGATTATAACTTTGAAATATAATTGTTTGGCTTAAGAAAATTTTAGATGATGAAATCAGATACTAAGTTTTTAACAGGGGTAATAGTCTTTGTTTTTTTTATGTTGACCTGGTTTGTTTGGATACTGATGGTTTTTAAAGGTGTAGCAGAGTAATCCAGCGTTTTATGTCTGATATCATTTTACAATTCTCACTGGGTTTGATTGGAGTTATATGCTCTGTGTTGTGCAGTGTTTTTCTGCAGCAAATGTCGGAATATGGAAGCGGGCAACTATACGGCATATTTGCTCGGAGCATTGTAAAAAGAGGTGAACCTTCATCCGAAAATAGATTGAAGTATGCACACCTAACGACAGATATAATAGTAGGTGTATTTATTGTTGCACTTCTGTTGCTCAATAGTGGAGGAACAATTTATGGCTGGATCATGGTAGGGCTTATAGTGGGGTGCTTACAGTTTATCATGTGGGTGCATTTGTATGGGGAAAACCATGGGAGGTATCGCGTGTTCGTGATGTTGGGATTAATGGCACAAGTAAAAACAGTTTTACTTTCCATATTAATGGGAGAATTATACCAGATCATGCTTTGGGATTTTAACGGGGCAGCGAAAGCGCTCTGGCAATAATCATGAAGACGTTTCAAAAGTCAAGAATATAAAATCAATAGTCAATGAAATTCCGAAAAGTATACAAGTATCGGAAATAATAAGATAAAGGATTTTATCTTGAATCTAATATATGTTGCAACCGTCTGATTACCTGGCTTTTGGGGTTCATGCTTAAGAGAGAAACAAATGTAAGTTTGGGTTAGGAAGCAGTGCCATGGTCACAGTTCTTGTTTTATGGAGCTCGTTAATAACTATGGCCTGCTCTAAACTCTTTTTGAAAAAAGAACTTAAGTGGGCAGTTATATCCTTCTAACCAGTGCCTCTAAAAAAACTCACGACTTATCGTCATTGCGAACGAAGTGCGGCAATCCCCCCTCCTTTGGCGTGTATTAAGAGGGGATCGCTTCGATTCCTCCCCGTGGCAAGCCCTGGGCAGGCGCGATGACGACAAGAGTTTTCTTACAGACACTAACTAAGTTTAATGATTAAGATGAGACTAAAACAAATATATTTTCTATTAGCATGTTTTCTTCTGTTATTTTCCTGTAGGGATGACGAACAAATGCCCTCCCCGATAATTCAGGACTTTGAGCCGAAACAGGGGGTCGAGGGGTCAACATTTGTAATTATTGGAAAGAATTTTGGCAATGTTCCTTCCAGGAATATAGTGAGTATTGGTGATATTATTGCCGAAGTGACGGATGCTTCTTCTTCCAGGCTTACTGTGAAGGTGCCCGATAGCGCTGAAACAGGGTTACTGTCAGTTACTCATAATCAACAAACAACGGTCTCCAGTGATAGTTTTAAGGTTATTTATGCGCCAATAATTCAATCTTTCTTGCCGGAAAAAGGAACAGCAGGAACAGAAGTTACAATAGCAGGCAGTAATTTTTGTCCTCAAAATATTGAAGTAAAGTTCAACGGGGTATTGGCAGATGTCGTTCAGGCTGCGCCCTCTGCTTTGAAGGTCACAGTGCCTGTTGGAGCAACAACAGGGAGCATTAGCATTACTTGCAATGGCCTTACAGCAGAATCGCAGGATCATTTTACCGTTATCAGTTCCCCCGTCATCGAGTCTTTTTCACCTGCTATAGGACCGGAGGGTGCGGAGATTACGATTTTGGGTAATAATTTTAGTTCAAATGCTCAGGCCAATGAGGTAAAGTTCAATGGGGTGCTAGCAGATGTTGTCGAGGCTGAGGCCTCTTCTCTGAAGGTCACAGTGCCAGTTGGAGCAACAACAGGGAGTATTAGCATTACTTGCAATGGCCTTACAGCAGAATCGCAGGATCATTTTACCATTATCAATACCCCCGTCATTGAGTCTTTTTCACCTGTAATAGGTCCGGAGGGTACAGAGGTTACGATTTTGGGTAATAATTTCAGTTCAAATGCTCAGGACAATGAGGTAAAGTTCAATGGGGTCTTAGCAGATGTTGTCGAGGCTACGGCCTCTTCTCTCAAGGTCACAGTGCCAGTTGGAGCAACAACAGGGAGTATTGGTATTACATGCAATGGTCTTACAGCAGAATCGCAGGATTATTTTACTGTTATCAGCTCTCCCATCATCGAGTCTTTTTCACCTGTAATGGGTCCGGAGGGTGCTGAGGTTACGATTTTGGGTAATAATTTCAGCTCAAATGCTCAGGACAATATTGTACAATTCAACAATGTTGCGGCAGAGGTAATTACTTCTTCGATCACCTTACTAACTGCAATAGTTCCATCAGGGGCTACTACAGGTTTCTTAACGGTCACCAGCAACGGCCTTACAACTGAGTCCGAGTCTGATTTTGTGGTCACTACCTTACCTGAAGTAACAACAACATCCATTTACAATATTACTAACGTTACTGCTGAAGCAGGGGGAAATATTACTTCAGATGGAGGCGCCACAATATTGGCCAGGGGATTATGTTGGAGTACAACTCCGACTCCCACCATAGACGATTACAAAACTGCAGATGGCGGGGGAAACGGGACCTATTACAGAATATTAACCGGACTAACCCCTGGCACAACCTACTTTCTTAGAGCATATGCAACGAATAATGTAGGTACAGCCTATGGAGAAGAGCTGTCATTTGCTACTATGATTTCCACCACCGGTACGGTTGAGGATGCAGATGGGAATATTTACAGCACTGTAGTAATTGGTACGCAAAACTGGATGAGTGAAAACTTAAAGGTAACCAGGTATCAAAATGGGGATGCAATACCTGTTGTTACAGATCAAACAACGTGGTATGAGCTTACTACCGGAGCTATGTGCTATTATGACAACGACCAGACGGCATACGAAGATCCTTACGGAGCCCTATATAATGGATATGTAGTTACAAATGGTGAGGTATGCCCTGACGGCTGGCATGTTCCAACCAAGGAAGACTGGGAAAGTCTTTTTGAAAGCTTAGGAGGCAAAGAGGTTGCAGGGGGTAAAATGAAAGAGGCTGGTTATGATCATTGGAATAGTGGAAATACTGAAGCTGATAATACAAGTGGCTTTACCGCTCTTGGGGCTGGTTCCAGGTATACCGGAGATGCACGGTTTATTAATATGGGGATCTATACTATTTTTTGGTCATCAAGTCCTTCCTTGTATGGCAATTATGACGTTCCCCTATATTCAAGTTCTTCGGAAGCAAGTATTGGTGGTTCGGTAAAAAGAGGAGGATACTCAATAAGATGTATTCAGGATTAATGCTGCCATTTTTTTGGTGAGGTCCTTACCAATAGTCCTTGTAAGAAGCTTCAAGCGGCTTTAAGAAAACTTGCAAATTTATACTCATTGGTAATGAAGAGTGGTAAATCCCCTGTGGGTGAGCATCAGAACGATCGCTTCGAATTCTTTTCCCCAGGTAACCCAAGGGGGTGCGAAAGGCGATAAATTTTTCATATAAACATTGTTTGTATGAAAATCACAGGTGGTTTTAAAGTACTAGCTAACGAGCGGGATTTAGTCTGATAAATGGAGTTTTGTATGATCTGTAAGCGCTTTCAAGACAAACCAAACACGCATCAGGGGTTTTTGGATGATAAACAAAAATCACCTGATAATGAGCAAATTTTCCGGAAGCTTACAGTGTAGAGGTGTTAATTTTACTAAACTCATAACTTCTATCAAGTTATGGAATTTCAGATGGAAGATTACTCACGCTTTCTGCTTGTAGGAAAGTCTTACTGGGCATAAATATTATAAAAGAATTGCTTGTTCATAAATACTTGGTTTATGAGTATTGAAAAAAACTGGAGCGATATATTGAGGCTAAAGAATTTAATCGCTTTGGCCACCTCTGATGGAGCTATTAGCTATGAAGAGAAGACATTTTTACGCAGTGCGGCGATTAAATGTGGCATTTCTGATGATGCACTCAATGAAATGTTAGAAAAGCACAATTGCACACTTAGTATCCCGGAAGGGGAGGAAGAAAAGGAGGAACTGTTAATTGATATTCTTGATCTGGCAATTATTGACAATTACCTGACGCAGGACGAGTATAAGATGTGCTGTCTGATAGCCGGGAAACTGGGCTTTTCGGAAATAGAGTTGAAGATGATCCTGGGGCTGTCATTCGTAGGTACGATAGGTGGCAGTGCTGAAGTATAGCGTGGTTTCACATGCTGCTTTTCATAAATACATAGTAAATCAATTCATTTATCCATTTAAGTTATGAAGAAAAGGTCACTGAAGAATACAGTATCTTATGAGGATGTGAAACGCCTTTCCCAGGCTTATGAACGATGTGACGCTGAGATAATTGGTAAGTTGGGGCCGGAATACTTTTATACATTAATCATTCGTGGGGGCATTTATTCTTTGGAAAACTGACAGATTATGATATTAGTAAACCATAAAATGACCTTACCAGACCAGGAAAGTAACTGTTTTGAATTAATAATAAAATTTAATGCACGGTATTATACACCTTCAATTACGAAAATTTTTAGCAACGCTTACTACTGCCGAAGGCCTTAAAAGTATTTATATTGAAGCAGGGCAAGATGGTAAATTTTTTGATGCAACAAAGTATCATCCTGATGAGACAATCACAGCATTATTGGATGTTGCTTGTGCAAAATTAGATATTTGTCGGGAGGTGGCGCTTGAGGAGTTTGGAAGGTTCATCGCCCCCAATCTAATGAATACATTTAAAGCCTCAATAAGGCCTGAGTGGAGCAGCCTGGACTTATTAGAGCATGTGGAATCTACCATTCATAGAACAGTTAGAGTGGCTAATCCTGGCTCTAAACCACCGAAATTGGTTATTCAACGAATCAGACATGATGAGGTGCAGATAGACTATACTTCATCACGGCAGATGATCTCACTTGGAATAGGGATCATTAAACAAATAGCAGGACATTATAACGAGAAGCTTTCAATTTTGCGCTCGGGTATTCCTGACGGCATTCGTTTAACCATCAGAAGGCATTAGGACAGAGATGCGCATCTAAGTGCAATATCCTATAATAAAGATATTTCGATTGATAATGAATTTTAATGTATTAATATGGGATGGCTTGTTATTATAAAACCTACGCTGCGCTTTTTGGGAGTTCATACCGCTCCTGGGCGGGAATACTTTCATAAAGACACATAGAGTTTCTTACAACCATTATGTAGTCATATTGGATCGAAATCCCCTTACTTATTTTAAGAAATTTCCTGATGCTATGATGCCCATAGCCAATCCTCACATTATTAAAATACATGAATATGAAGGCTTTAATGAATTTCCTGTCTTACCAACACATCTCAAAAAAAGTAGAAGTTTATGAAAGATCTTTGACAATTATTGTCTTACGATCAAAGGCAGATACATCTTATATACTCATTCTGGCTTCAGATGTTTTTTTTCTGAACAATTGATGTGAATGCAATTTTGCAATGAGTTTTACACGTCTTTATTTGAAATAAAAAATTTCTTAGGCAACCCTTTGGGAACTTCTCCTGTCTGCACATCAAATCAAATTTTAAAGAAATTATGAAAAAGACAGATCTAATTTGGCATACACTTTTTATAGGTGTGGCTACTTTCATTGGTCAGGCTTGTGATCCTTTTGAAGGAGAAAAACCCAACTTTCCTTGTGACTTTGCGCAAGATGATTTTGTAGAGACATTATTGCTCAGAGAAGCCATTTTTATTCCAGTAACAGACAATGACAGCCTTGCATGCCGCAAAGGAGATATTGATCCCTCAAGCTTAGCGGTAGTTAGTTCTGCGTCTTTTGGAACGGCAGTTGTAGAGGGTGGTGGTATTCTATATACTCCAGGCGCTAATTTTGGTATGGAGATAGATCTTATTTCTTATGAAGTTGCAACCACTTTAGGGCAGATCGATACTGCTGTTGTTACAATAAGATATCAAGGGTCGACCTGTATACCTATACTGGCTGATGATGAAGGGGAAGTAAGTGAAGGCGGAGTAGGTTTAATATTTGCTCTGGATAATGATAATATATGTGACGAATCAATAGATGCAGGCGCTATTACAATAGTGGAATCACCTTCTTCAGGTGTAGTTGAATTGAAGTCTTCAGCAGATGGGCTGATATTTTTTGAATATCAACCAGGGGTTTCTTATGGAACACAAGGAGATTTATTTACGTATTCCTATGAATTAAGCACCGGTGCATCTGATACTGCAACAGTCAATATTAAACATAGGGTTTGTTCATCTCTAGCTGATGACCAAATAGATGTTCAACCCGGAGCAGTGACACTCATCGATGTTTTGGCGAATGACAATATCTGCGCTGGTGAAATTGATTTGAGCACACTTACAATAACGAATTTAGGAAACGGCTCGGGTACAACAGAAATTGTAGATGGGATGGTTAGGTTTACTCCAGGAAGTACTTTTGATACACTTGTATATACCATAAGTACATTGTCAGGAGTTTATCTTGCGCCCGCAACTGTTATTCTCAATTATTCATGCTCATTATTAGCAGAAAATGATGCCATAGACCTTTTTTTAAGTTCAGGTAGTATAGACATCCCTGTTGTAGAAAATGATTATCTGTGCGGAGAGGATATTACTTCCTTAGAGATAGAGATAGTCCAACAGCCTGCAAAGGGGGAGGCTTACGTAAATGGTAGTAGCGGCACAATTCTTTATATAGCTAATCCGGCTGGCGCGCTTGAAACAGATGTTTTTTCCTACAGAATATGTGATGGGCAAGGCAACTGTTCGAATACTGCTGATGTCCTCGTGATCTTTATGCCATAACGTCCAATAGTAATATTTAACCTTTAGCTAAATCTGACAGATAGATGTTCCGCAAAAGAACATTTGTGGAACATCTTTTACCTCTATGAGCTTCAACAATGATTATGAGCTTGTGACCGGATGTAAAGCCGAAAATCCCAAAGCACAAAGGTATTTATATGAAAAATATTCATCATTATTGATGGGAATTTGTTCTCGTTACTGTAGAAATAGAAAAGAGGCTGAAGATGTATTTCAGGAGTCATTTGTGAAGATCTTTACAAAAATCGGAAGCCTTAAAGACCCGGAAACCCTCATGGGCTGGATGAAACAAATAGCTGTAAATACAGCTATTAATAACTATCATAAAACTAAACGGCATGAAGCTAACTATTCTTTGAATGAAGATATGGATACTGAGGATCATAGTTATACACAGATACTTGATAACCTTACGGATCAATACATATTGCACTTACTGCAGCAGTTGCCCGAAGGGTATAGGATGGTATTCAACCTTTATGAGGTTGAGGGGTACACACACAAGGAGATAGGAAAAATACTTGAAATAGCTGAAGGTACTTCCAAGTCTCAATTATCTAAGTGCAAAGCGCTTTTACGTGAAAAATTGAAAGAATTGCATCATAGTCTAAATGAAGGCCAGCTTTATGAAGATACTATCCGAAAGGCTTAAAACTTTGCAGGTTGTGCCACCCGAGGAGGGATGGAGCCGGATTTCTAAGTCGCTTGAATCAGAACGAAGAAGGCGTGGAGGAATAAAACGAGGAGTCGTAATCATTTTGGCATTTATTCTATGTGTATGGCCGAAATTTTTGGGCAGAGAGGCAAACTTGTCATTAAAGATTCAAAAAGTAATATATGCAAATCCGGGAATGGAAGACTTGATACAATTCGATGCAAAAGAGGGGATTAGAGATAAACCCTTCAGAACTAAGGATAGTAATAGTATACACTCCAGTGAACAGGTTTTTGTGGAAAATTATGAAATAACTGCCCATGAATATAAAATAATGGTAGATGCTTCCAGTGCAATGATTTTGGAGGGTTGTATTGACACAGAGAATGAAGCAGTTACTCCTATAATGATGAAAAGCAAGTTGAGGTCTGATGCAGTTGACAAAATTGATCTAAAAATAGCAATTGATTTAAATCAAGATGGTAGGGTTGATTCTGAAGTTAACCGATCAAGGGACCGCAATAGCGATATACAAAAAGGTTTGGAAACAAACGAAGAGGATATTTCTCTATCTGAAGAAATTGCCGAAGTGCCTGATCACAGTAGTAAAAGAGGTTATGCATTTGCTCCTGCCCTGTTAAACTCGCTAAAATCTGTTCTTGAAATTAACAATGAGATCATTTTTAGGCGGCTGTATCCGGTGGAAATTCCTGTAGATACCACTGTTATTACAACCCAAGAAAACGATGATACTTGGCACTTACGTTTCGGGTTTGGTCCAACATTCACATATGCCATCATCAGACCCTCACCTGACGATGATCTACTCATTGTTGATCAGGAAAATAAAAGGAAATTGTATTTTGACAGGGTTGGGTATAGTGTCCTTGTGGGAATTAGCAAAAAATGGGGAGGCTATAGTGTTTTCGGTGACTTGTTATATCAACAGCTTAAAATCACACCGAAATTCATTTACCTGCAAAAAGATAATATGGCTGCGGATTATGCCAGCCTTCAGCCAACGTATGAGTTCCAAATGTATGGAGCGCATATCGGGGTGCAGAAATGGTTGATCTCAAATTTTTCCGTGTCAGGTTATGCCGGTGCGGTGATTTTGTTGCCAGAGAAAGATGTTAAGTTTAAATCCGGTGTTGAAGTGGGAATTAATGTAAAGCTTAGTGATCACTTGGAAATTGGATCATCGATGGGAATAGAAGGTTATCTTAATAGATTAGGTAGGGAAGAGTATGTGGAACTACAGCCTTTTAACTTTTTCGGTAAGGTGAGTATAGTCGTTCCTTTTAAGTTGTGATCACGCGAAATTTTATAGTGTTACTAATAAAACATTCGTGTGGCCTGTAAGGCTTAATCTCTGTCTGGAGTTAATGGGTATCCGCTGATGGGAATGCACTGTCTATAAAGGTATTCCGCCTAAGAGTAAGTCATTTTTTCTCCAGGAGTCGGCTGGAATATTGACGAGTTAGTGTTGAAATTTGTTAAGCACCAGTCATTTGTTCCAATTTGAGTCTCATCCGGTGTGGTATGGTATTGTTCCGATTCGTCAGAACAGGATTTGCCGTTTGGCCTCCTTTGGCATAGTCATCCCTTTGGGGCAGTCGATGAATCGCTCCATCCGAACCTTGTCACTTGCTGATACGTTTCGCTGCTGGCATATAAGAGACTTGTACCTTCAAGATAATCTAAGTATATTTCAACTAGTGTTATGCTAGTCCACACAAACACGATCACCCATAAGATAATCGAGCTGTTTGCAAGGACTAGTGTGATGAGATGTCTTTATAGAAACGAAAAGTCAGGCTTACGGATGAACAATTGGACGTTGTGCTGTATTTAAAATGAATAGACTACTTATATGTTTGACGTGTCATTTAATTCTGTCTTGTCAACCCAAATTAGAAAAGGAAGAATTGAATAGTTCCAATTCTTCAACGACAGAAATTCAAATAAAGAAAAATGAACTCGACACGTTGCTAAATACAAATGACTACTTGATCCTTGGAGACAAACTCGCTAAGGTTAAAGTTGTGAATGAAAATGAAGTTGACAACTTTCCGACTTTTGAGATTCTGATTGGGTATCGGAATGACGTAATTATCGGAGAAAATATTGACTACGATAATTTGAGAATCTACAAAAAGTACCAACCCCAAACTTCTTTCAAAGACTATCCAGCGGACATATACAAAGGAAAATTAGCTGACCCTGATTTTTCGACCGACCCGGGCTCAAAAAAATTCGTAACTCGAATTAAAAACGAATGCGCCAATGGGATAAACTTCGCCGGACAATATACATTAGTGACTTGGGGTTGTGGTTCGCCTTGTCAAAGTGGAGTCGTAGTTGATAGAAAAACAGGAAAAATATATGGTGGATATGGAACAGCACTCAGTGCAAAGTTCAAGAGGGACAGTAAATTGATAATTAAGAATGTCGGAGCAATTGACATTACAACAAATCTGATTGAAGTATGTGCCTACTGTGATGTAAGCCATGAAATTTGGGCAGGAACCGAGTTTGAAGTAGTAGAATAAAAAGAAAAACGTCACACAAATAACTAAGCATTCGTGTTGTCTGTAAAACTGAATATGAATGCTATGTTGAACGAATCTCTGCTGAGATTAGTTAGTCTATGGGTAATGCACCTCTGTCTGCTTACAATTACCTGATCAAATGTACCCATCCTTTGAATTTCTTAACGGATTTAGAGGGATCTACCACATCAAAAGT
>NZ_AMZN01000096.1 GCF_000331535.1 Fulvivirga imtechensis AK7
TTTTAAGGTCATTCTGCCTGTCCCGAACTTGCCTTCGGGGAGGCACGAAGAATCTTACTAAGTTCAAGGATACTACCAACAACTTAGGAAGATCCTTCTCCCGAAAGCCTTAAAGCCTTCGGGATAGGATGACTGCCCTTTTCTAAGCATTTTATATCGAACTCACGTTACTGTAAATTAATGATGATTAGTGGGTTTTTAAGACCCGGTCAGCCTTCATCCAATATACGTTGTCAAAGCCATTTTCTATGCTTTCCATCATCAGGATCAATTCCTTATACTTATCAGCCTGTTGAACCTTACTTCTGTTGCTGGTAAAGAAGAAGTATTGTTGGTCAGCAGATACAAAAGGGCAATAATCCAATGCCTCCGAATTGATGGGTGCTGGTAAATGCCTGGCATTTGTCCATTCTCCCTGTTCATTTTTCATGCTGATATAGAGGTCTCCACCACCAAGATCATCAGCCCGGCCGTAAGAACTGAAGATAATATAGCTTTCATCAGGAGCAACAAAGGCATTAAACTCATATGTTTCGCTATTAACTCCTTCACTGAGACTTTCCGGCCGGGCATACTTTCCGTCTGAATACCGGCTGACATAAATATCTTCCTTACCTTTGTTTCCTTCGTACTCCGCTGTGAAATAGAGAGAACCGTTCTCTGCAACAGAGGGATAAAACTCATTTTTATCAGTATTTACAGGAGCTCCTACGTTGACGGGTGTGCCCCATTTTCCATGTTCCTTGTCTACATACCAAATATCATAATCCGCTTTTTTACTACCCTCTTCCGTAGGTCTGTTGCTGGCGAAATACAGTCTTTTTCCATCAGGAGCAAAGGCGGGCTCCAGGTCATGAAATTGACCGGAAAAACTGGCAACCACGGGCTCCATCCATTCGCCATTGATCTGCATCAGGTGCATGATCACGCTGAATTCTCGTTTATAGCCTTGAAAAGTATAGAAGATCTCCTCCCTGTCAGGGGAAATTGCGATATCACGATTAGGATATTTGGTAGAAATACGCCCCGGCTCGAAAAGTTGAGGGATGCTGTCTGCACTGGTTTCAGTTGTTTGACAAAGAGAAGCTGTAGTGGCAGCGAAGATAATGGTGCAAATAGCAAATATTGATTTGATCATGGCATAGTGTTTAACGGTGTGCCCAATATAGCAACTAAAGTTTACATTCGGATACAGTAGTGGAGTACTAAAGCAGGATCAGCACCGTTATCATTAAAAAGGTACTGGCTACTCCAAAGCTGAAGGTCCCATGTGCTGTAGGGTAAATGAATCCACCCATAAGGGCACAAAAAGCCAGGGCAAAGACCATAATGATCTTAGGCCCATAAATGCTACCACGTACATTAACGGAGGTACCAGGCCGAAATGCCCTGGCCACTGCAATAGTGGAGTCGGTTATACGTGTTCTGGAGACAACAACCTCGTCACCTGCATTAAAAAAGTCGTAATCATCATCGGGTAGCCGGAGTACGGTGTTCTGGTCAGTATAAAGTGTTACGATCAATTCCCTCCCGGAGGAGCTGCCATAAATACCATCTTCTCTTTCTATGAATATAATTTTCTCTATGCTTTTTTGATGCGGCATGTAGTAATCCAAAAAAAGAAACAAGCAAAAAATAAACGCTATTCTGGAAATATAACGAGCATACTTCACATAGTCGGCAATCAATTCCTGGTACGATCTTTTGCCAAAAGACGATATGATGCGTCTTTTTTCTTCATCGCTTTCTCCGTTAAGGTAGTTTTTTTTAAGTTGAAAGGTTTCGATCAGGCTCAGGTCATACATGAGCCTTTTCCCTTCATGTCCTAACACATGATAAGCCTGACATATCTCCTGAAATTTCTGTGTGGCTTCCGGGTGATCACTTTTATCAGGATGATATTCTACAGCCAGTCTTTTATACGCTGCCTTTATCACTTCTTGCGAAGCTTCCCTGTCTACCTGAAGTATGTTGTAATAGTCTATCAAAAAGAAAAGCCAATATAGAGTTGTCTCAAATTTAGTAAAATTGTGTTAATTTTTGTGTTATTAACACTGCTATCAATGTATCAAAGTTTGTCTGGAATTATATCAGGGATCGGCTTCATAAATTAGTGAATAAACCCGGACAGATCTTGATTGCTGGTACCCAGCGGGTTGTTTGCTTCATTCTTTTAAGGAAAACTGAAATGTGAATAATGGATTTCACGCATCAAGTGACGATAATCGGCCATAACCTTTTGACTATATCCTGGTTTTTCTTAATATAACGTGAGTTCGATATAAAATGCTTAGAAAGGGTAGTCATCCTGCCTGTCCCGAACTTGCCTCGGGGAGGTAGCCAACAACTTTTTAGTTGTTTTTGTGGTATAATGACAAGTTACCTGAACGGCCTTGAGAAAATGGCGTTAAGAATTTCAATGCCACACG
>NZ_AMZN01000097.1 GCF_000331535.1 Fulvivirga imtechensis AK7
GCCCAGAATGCAGGGGATGTCGAAGTTTATATATGGAATAAGACTCACGGTAAAGATGTTGGTCATACTGCGATTAGAGTTGGAGATAACATATATGGCTATTATCCAACGGATGTTGATGGAGATGGGGCTTATACTATGAATGATTTGAAGAATAGCCCAGGAGAAATGCATATCAATTCTAAAAAGGAATTTAATGCAATTTATAATGGTGACAACATAACAGCTTATACCTTAAATATTACTGCGGCTCAACAACAAGCATTAATTAACAATTTAATTAATGTGGCTAATAATCCTGGATTTTATAGTTTATCGGGAAATCACTGTACATCTATTGCGTACAGTAGTTTGATTAATTCAGGGATAAATATTGTACGTCCACCAACTCCGGGTTATGGTACAGGTATTGGAGCCATTGGTATTAATATGTCTCCGCATAGTTTTCAATGGATGTTGAATCATAGAGTAAATTCAAAATATATTAGTGGTACAAGGACTTTTACTGTAGGAGACTAATGAGAGTATTCAAGATTTTAATAATAGTAATGACATTGATTAGTTGCGAAAGTGATAAAGATAAAATTCGCAGATTGATTAGTAGCGACAATAAGGATGAAGTTGTTAAAGGATATTATTTAATTGGTGAGCAAAGGGATCGTACCTTTATAACGGATGTTTTTACAAATCCATATGATCCCAGAATTTCACATCATATTAAATTTAAAGGGATATCTGTATATCAAAGCAAAATGATTGCAATGAAAAAAATAACAGAAATGGAGCCTCCTTCAGAAATTACCTATAAACCTGATACTGCTGTAGTAAATTTCTATTACACATGGGCAAAAGAAGAAGGTTATATTAATGAATAACTATGTACTACAAGAAATTAAGAAAGCCGTTCGAGAGAGCGGCTTTTTTTATGAATAGGCTTGTTTGGCTTTAGAATCTCTCAGAAAAGCATCAAGCATTTTATGTACACATATTTTATCCTCTTCCGAGAGCTTCTGAATATCTGTAATTTTTTTGACCAGTGCTTTTTCCAGTATAGCATCTGAACTACCTACCAGATAATCCAGCGATACTTCCAACGCATCTGCAATTTTAGTGGCAATATCAATAGAGGGCTTGATCTCATTGCGTTCATAACGTCCAATAGTTACGGCAATGGTTCCCACTTTTTTAGCTAACTCATCTTGAGAAAACCCTTTCTTTTTGCGGGCTAAAGCTACATTTTCACCGAAAGTCATATCGTAATTGCTGTTTTATAAGCACTAAATCCAGTACTTCGTCAAATTTACAATACTTATATGCTGTATCAAAATCGAAAAAGGCTTGTGTGTTTAAATCGTATATGCTACTTTAGAAGCGAAAATGATAGAAAAAAAATATTTAAAATACAGAACAGATATATCTAAAATATTTTCCCATGCCCGATACCTACCACCACAACTTCAAAGAACTGGACACCTACCTGCATGATACCGGATGTCTTTACATTAGCGATCTGCTGGACGAAATGCTTTACATCCTTATCGTGTATGTGAGCGATAACCCGCACACCATGAAAGACCTAGCCGAGCAGTTTTACCACCTTCGGCAGTTGAGAGATCTTTTTAAAGCACTTGAACCTGAAAGCTAATGGAGATAGCAGAAATCAAACAGCAGCTAGGTTTGGCACAGGTACTGGATCATTACCACCTGAAGCCGGACAAACACTTGCGGTTACACTGTCCCTTCCACGATGACAAAACCCCGAGCCTGCAGGTGTATTACAAAACACAATCCTGCTACTGCTTCAGTGCCAACTGTAGCACCCACGGTAAGGCCATGGACGTGATCGATTTTATTATGCACAAAGAAAACCTGACCAAGCATGAAGCCATTAAGAAAGCGGAATCACTCATAACAGGCAAAGTAAGCCCGACAGTGCAGCTCTCCCGGACAGCAGTTTTAACTAAGATGTTCACCTACTTCAGAAACGGAGTCCACAACAGCAAACCAGCCAAAGAATACCTCGAGAGCAGAAACCTTGATAAAGACAAACTACAGATCGGCTACAACAGTGGCCAGTTCCACCATGGAAACAGGAAAGAAAAACACCTGGTCGAAAGTTGCCTGAAATATGGCCTGTTGCTGGACAGAGGCCATATAAACAACAGGACAGGAGAAAAAGCCTACAGCCCTTTTGGCAAAAACTGCATCGTGTTTGCACTCAGAAACCCACAAAACCAAGTAGTAAGCCTTTACTTTAGAAGCACAATCAATGACAAGAAAGCGAGACACTTTTACCTGAAGGACAGGCAAGGACTTTACCCAAACCACCCAAGTCGAGAAGCTCGACACCTGATTATTACAGAATCCATTATTGATGCAGCCACTTTGCAGCAGCTTGAATTACAGGATTATGAAATACTAGCCCTCTATGGTACTAACGGACTAACAGAAGAGCACGTCAAAGCTATCGAGGATCTGCAGGAGCTGGAAGAAATCATCTTCTTTTTAAATGGAGATGAAGCAGGAAGAAAGGCCACCGAGAAATACAGCAAAGAGCTGCAGCAACTAAAACCGACAGCTAAAATAACACAAATAGAAGTACCCAAAAACGAAGATGTAAACAGCCTTGCCCAATCTCATGAGCCGGAGATCTTCACGCACTTAATCAATAGCCGCAAGCCCATAGGTTTACTTCCTTCAACTGAAAAAGAGAAACCTAAAACCACAGAGCAAAAACCACCAACCACAGAAAACAAATGCATCCTGAACACCGAAAACCCCGAGCAAATCACCTTTGAAAATGAATGGCTGACCGCCACGGTCTGGGGCGGGATAGAGAAAGAGAACCTCAGCCGTTTAAAGATCAGCCTACACATTAAAAGCAAGGAAAACAAATACAAGACCTTCAGGGATGATGTAAACCTTTACAGCCACCAGAGCACTAAAAAACTGGTTCAGAACCTTACAGAAGCCTTAGAGCTTAGCACCACCCAGATAAGCAATACCGTAACAGAGCTGACCGAGAAACTGGAAGAATACAGGATGAAAGAACGGGAAGCACAGGTAAAGGCCCTGAAACCGAAACTCTATGAAATGACCGACAAGGAAGAGCAGCAGGCCATGAAGTTTTTAAAGTCACCGGAGCTGGTAAAAAAGACCTTAACCTTAGTCAGCCAAAGCGGCCTGATCGGAGAACAGAAAAACGGTTTACTGCTCTTCTTCCTGTATTTATCGAGGTTCTTTGATGAACCACTGCACGCCATCATCTTTGGAAGATCCGGAAGCGGAAAAACTTACCTGCAAACCAAGATCAGTGAATGCCTTCCGGAGGAATCAGTACGAACCATTACCAGCTTAACAGAAAACACCCTTTACTACTCCACCAGAGACTTTTGGAAGAACAAAGTACTCCTGATCGAAGACCTTGACGGAGTTTACAACGCCTTTTTACCACTTAGAGAGTTCATGAGCAAACAGAGTATTACCAAGCTCACCACCGATAAAGACGCCAAAGGCAACAACGTGCAAAAGGTGCTGACCGTAGAAGGGCCGATCTGCGTATCAGGAGCCACCACCAAAGAAGGCATTTATGAAGATAACGCCAACAGGAGTTATTTACTCCATATCAACGAAGGCGCCAACCACATGGAAGAAGTCATGGACTACCAAAGAAAACTGCAAGCCGGATTAGTAGACGAAAACAGCCAGAATATTGCTAAACAACTGCTTAAAAACACCCAAAGGCTGCTGAAACCCATAAAAGTGATCAATCCATATGCTACACAGCTTAAAATCCCCGACAGTGTTTTTAAGAAGCTCAGGACAAACATGCACTACCTGCGATTAATAGAAATCATCACCTTTTACCATCAATACCAGAGAGAGGCAAAAACAGACTCCAAAGGTAAAACCTACATTGAATCTAACCTTGAAGATATCAGTTGGGCAAACAGGTTGGTAAAAGAAAGCCTGCTGCGGAAATCTGACGAGCTGAACGGCCAGTTAAGAAGCTTCTTTGAAATCCTGAAAACCACCATTATTAAAAGACCTGAAGACCAGAGAGCCTTTTACAGCAAAGAGATCAGGGAGCTGTTCAGAATGAACCCTATGAAAGCCAATAGGTATTTACGAGAGCTTGAAATGTGGGGCTATATCAAAAAGACAGGCGGCCACCGCAATACCGGCTTTGAATACGAGATAACAGCATGGGACGAATACCAGCACCTGCAATCAGGAATCGACATACTGGACAGTACACTGGAAAAATTAAAGGAACAGCAAGCCAAAAAAGTAAAACAACCGCTGGTATAACATTAGTATAACATGGGTATAACACGACTGAAATGTTATACCAGATCAAAGATAAATAACTGAAAATCAAATCAATATTAAAGATGAAAGCTGGTATAACATGTATAACATCAGGTGAAGCAAGAGGGGTAAAAGCAAAACCGTCATACACGTACAAAAGAGTGCTGGAAGGCTATAAAGAATGGCTGGACATCATAGGTTACTCCAAAGACACCATTAACAGCTTGCCAGCGCAATTAAAACCCTTCTTCCTTCATCTGAAAAATGAAAATATTACCAGCCTGCAGGAAGTACCAAAGCAAACTATCCGGAATTACTACCAGAGCTTAAAACAAAAGAAGAGCAACCACACCGGGGAGCTTTTAAAGAACTCCACCCTGAACGGCCATTTACGAAACCTAAGATTATTTAGCGACTATCTGGAAGAAACCGGACAAGGTAATCTGCTGATTGATATCCAGTACGAACCAAAAGAATACCCTGAAAGAGAAGTGCTGACCCTTCACGAAGTAGACCAGCTTTACAGCGCCTGCAGTGAGCAGGTCAATGGACTAAGGGAAAGGGCAATATTAAGCCTGTACTATGGCTGCGGGTTGAGATGTAAAGAAGGTATTAACCTGAATGTAAATGATATCCTGCTGGACAAACAACTGGTACACATCAGGAAAGCCAAGAACCAGAAAGCCCGTTACGTACCTTTTGTTGAAGGCCAGAAAAAGGACTTTGAACATTATCTGAAATACTACAGGCCACACCTGATAAATGGGGACAACGTCCCTTTTTTGCTCAATAACCAAGGCAGAAGGTTAACCAGCACATCACTATCCAAGACCCTTAAAACCCTGATCGAGCGCACCGGAAATGAAGAGCTGCAGGAAAGGAAAATAGGATTACATACACTCAGGCACAGCATAGCCACACATTTATTGCAATGCGGAATGGAAATAGATGCTATCAGCCAGTTTTTAGGGCATAGCGGAATAAGAAGCACCCAAACATATTTACACCTTGTTCACCTTTAAAGCATATCTGGAGGCGAAGAACTACCACCCGAAAGTACTGGAAGCCTACCTGTACTATCAACAGCAGTTTATCAAGTGGCTGGAAACTGAAAACCTGACAGTAGACACCTGCCAATATGTAGACCTGCTCAGTTATGTAAAGGAGCTAAAGAAGAAAGAAATAAGCGTTTACAGCCTGAACAACTATGTCAGGGGCATAAAATATTATTACGAATACCTGCAATCAGAAGAAAAAATAAAACACAACCCTGCAAGGAAACTATACATTAAAGGAAGGGTGCAGCAGCTACCAAGTGACCTGCTTACCAAAAAGGAAATGAACCAGATTTATGTAGGCTGTCCAAATGAAACACCTGCCCAAAAGCGGAACAAAGTAATGTTGGGACTGGTCATTTACCAAGCATTACGACAGGATGAAATAGCAGCCCTGACACCGGAAGACATCGACTTGCACCAGGGCACAATCTTCATCAAAAAAACAGGTCGTGGAGCCAAAAGACTACTAAAACTGGAAGCCCACCAGATATTGCCATTACAGGAATACATCAAAGAAACCTTGCCCGAAATCAGGAAACTAGCCAAAGTACCCACTGACAAACTGATTATGAGTTTAGGGAAAAATACAGAGCTTAAAGAGCTGGTCAGCAGCTTAATGAAAGCCATGAGAAGGGAAAATCCAAGGTTCAAAAACCTGCTCCATATCCGCACATCAGTAATCAGCCACTGGATCAATGAAAAGAACATAGTAGAAGTTCAATATATGGCCGGCCACAAGAGCATTACCAGTACAGAAGTTTACAAGCACGTGAATATGAAAGACCTGAAAAAGGCATTAGACCAGTTCCACCCGCTCAAATAAAAGCCCAAACCCGCACCACCAAACGCACAGGCCAAACCGCACAGGCCTTGCATCCTTCGGCATGCACTAAGGTTCAGCGGTGTGGTTCCGGTGCGTTGTCAAGGCTGCAGTCCAGAAAATGCAAATCCTCACGCCTTAAACCGTTCCACAAGTAAAATGATACCGTGATTATTGTCTGATGTGGTTGCACTCCTGAAAAAGGAGAGCAG
>NZ_AMZN01000098.1 GCF_000331535.1 Fulvivirga imtechensis AK7
ATAAGGGGTGCGTGTGGCATTGAAATTCTTAACGCCATTTTCTCAAGGCCGTTCTGAAAGCTATGTCATTATCCTCAAAATCAACTGAAAGTTGTTGGTTACCTCGGGATGACATCCTTAATAATAACATTGGAACCCTCCAAGGGTTTTCAACCCTTGGAGGGCTTGATCTTACCCCACTTAATTCCAGAACCCTTCTTTACTATTAAATGAAGGACAAGGGATCAACTTATTCTTTCTTTTCACACCCTTTCTAAAACCTTTGGCTACGAACTCATAGATAATAGATATCTCATGCGAGCCGCCTGTAGATGTTTGAAGCTTGGATACAGTAAAGTCGTAGCTATACCCTACCTGGAAATTCCCAAACAGCAGACTCATTACAAAAACAAGAGCATCCTGCTGAACCACTTGTAATATTTCACCTTCCGACTTGAAAGAGCCCTTTAGAGGTATACCTCTGTACCAAAGCCCCACCGCAATGGGGTCAATATGGTATTGCATCCCCACATCCATCTGTTGGAACGTAGCACCCTGAATTCGATAAACAAACGAAGGCGTAAGATAAGATACTTTAGACAATGTTCGGGGACCGTTGTAAAGCGGCAGTTTCATACCACCATGAATATTAATTTTTATGGGCAGGCGACTCTCCTCTCCAAGAATGGATAAATTTGGCTTATTAAGGTGATAAGAAGACACCCCCACCCACAAGCTTCGGTTATAAAGGACAGCTCCTGCAGAAAAATCGAAAAAATTCTGACTTCCTAATTTACTCAATTCAGGGTCAATAGACTGTCCGTCAAATTCTAATCCATCCCTAAGCTGCAGCTTTGACCGGTCTATACCATTTGTTCCGTAAGCGAAATACAATCCGGGGGAAAATACCCAGTTTTTGCTTACCCGAACCTTATAGGAGTATAAGAGCCCCGCATAAGAAGTCCTCCACCCGGCAGAACCCATTTTATCTGTTGTAGCCAGCAAACCAAATCCGCTCTTCAGGTCATCTACGAATATCTCATATGAAGCGGAGTATGTAGAAAATGCCTGAGGGAGGTTGGGCCACTGTACGCGGTGGTTCACCACCAGCCTTTGCTGCGGTGTAATGCCGGTAAATCCGGGATTGAGGTACAGCGGAGCAGCATAAAACTGCGAAAATTGTGGGTCCTGCGCCTGAGAATCCACCACTACAACTCCGGCTATCAATAAAACAAGAATAATTCTTTTTAACATAGCTGCTCCTAAATTCAATTTACCTAATCAACGTGACATCTCCTATTCGTGTGGTCCTGGAACCGTTCGACAAGCGTAAAGTAAGCTTGTACACGTACACACCTGCAGGTAGAAGTCTTCCATTCTTATCATAGCCATCCCAACCCACAGTTTGATCATTACTTTCAAATATCAGACTACCCCAACGGTCGAAGATCAACATCTGGAATTCTTCCACACCTTGCGTTATAGGCAGGAATATATCATTATTCACCTCGTTCTGTATCCTGCCATCTCCTGACGGACCGTTGATATCCGGAGTAAAGGCGTTTGGAATCCTGGTAGCACCACCTTCTTGAGCTACAACCTGCCTGGATAGGGTATCCGCACATATTACACCGTCCTGGTAATCTGTATAGGCTGTAAGAACTACGTTGAATGTACCTTCAAAAGAATACAAATACTCAGGCTCGAACTCTTCTGATGTACCTCCATCTCCAAAATCCCAGTGGTATTGATCGGCCTGATGACTAAAGTTAAATGTTCGGATAGGTTGATCAGGTAAAAATACCACATCAGGCCTTAGGTCGAAGGATGCCAGTGGCTGAGGAAATATTACTATCACGCTATCCCGAATCACTGAAGCGGTTTGATTAGTAATGGTATTCCGTCCCGTTAATCGCACTGAATATGCTCCTGCCGCGTACAGATCAAATTTTATTTGTGGTAACGGCGGCTGATCAGGATCTGCTAATTGCACATTTTCATAAACTGTTTGATTGTTTCCGTCAAATACCTGCCAGGTAAATTCATTAGCACTTCCGGTCGTTGTATTTGTAATGGTTACAGTTGTTGGTATGCAACCTTTTTCCGGTGTAACTTCAAAATTAACACTGATAGGTACGTCTTTGATATCCACATTTTTTACTACCTGAACATCGCAGAAACCGGGTGCTTCCTTATTGACAACTGTTAATTTAACACTTTTAATGCCTGGTTGTGTATAATTGATCACTCCCGGTTCAGGTGTATCCGTCATGGTGATCCCATCACTGAAATCCCAATTATAAGAGAAATTGGTTGGATCATCAGCAGGATTCGACTGGTTTGTAAAGGTTACCAGGGCGGAGCCAGCAGTAAAAGTAGGTGAAGAAGGACTAAAGCTAAAATCAGGCACTACCTCTTTGTAAACCTCCACTTCTACAACCTGGCTGGCACTACAAACCTCGCCTCCGTTATTTTTAGAGCCAGCGTACACCACCTCATAGACCTGGGGGTTATTTGGTCCGGTATTATTGATGGTGAAAGAAGCATTCTGCACGGTTTGTACGCCAAGCTCCTGACCAACATTACCTTGTTCTCTATAAAACCATCGGTGTTGTGTAGCTCCTGCAGTAGAATTGGTAAAATATATTTCATCGCCACTACAAACAGGGCTGTTTACCGTAAATACGTTAGGTAATATAGTCGGGTAAACAGTTACGCTCTCATTGGATTGCCTGGTACACTGCTTGCCCCCTACTTCAATAGATGCAGTTAGGAATACATTATAGTTAAAGGTATTATTTGGAGAGCCATTAGCAAAAGTATGCCTCACCCTCATGCCTGCTATATCTCCATCTGCAGTATAACTACTATCAGCAGTTCCGTCAAACCATTGCCAGGTATAAGTGACGTCATCTATCTGATCGTACTCAAACTCAATAGTAGCCGGACTGCACCCATCAGATGGCCCTACTATATCAAATTCAGCGCTTATGTTGACAACATTTACTGTCCAGCCAGCCCCTACCGGGAAGTCAACGCAACCGTTGATATCTTCTACTCTGGTGATGGTATATGTAGTGGTGCTTGTCACCTCACCAAAGGTGACAAATACCGGTGTTGTTGACGCTCCGAATACATCTGTATATGTATTGCCTTTGTCATCTTCATAATTAAACTTGAACGGTGCTTGCCCTACCGGAAAATTAAACTGAAGGATAAATGCATCACCCTCGCAAATATCTGTCGGTCCGCTCACAGTAGCTCCTGTAGGCAACGGATTGACCGTGACTGTAATCACATTAGTATAGGTAGGGGCACAAGTGCCTGATTCTACTCTTCTTCTGTAGTAAAGCGTGCCGGAAGTAGCCTCTGCAGGCGCTGAATACGTAGCAGCATTAGCTCCAGGTACATTATTAACATCACCCACAAAGTTGTCATTAGATACCTCCCACTGATATTGGTAGTCACCTATTCCTCCAAAAGGCGCACTCAGCTCAGTAAATGCAGAAGGCGCTTCTCCTACACAAACATTCTGAGTTCCGGAAATAAACCCTGCCGAAAGTGGGAAGGGTGGAATTACTACTACCGGAAAGGACTCTTTACTGCAATTGTTAACATCGGTTGCCAACACCTTGTATACTCCAGCACCCAGGCCTGCAAAAACTCCTGTGTTATTAGTCCCATAGCTGGTGCCCAGATTGTCAAGCAATTCGTATGTATAATTTGGTGTACCCCCGCTAATAACAGTCACTTCTATCGTGGCATCACTGGCTCCGCTACAACTCAGATGTTCACCATTGTGGTTTGAAGTAATTTCAATGGTGAGATCAATTGGATCCGGTTCATCAATGGTCACCGGAGTCGTAACGAAGTTACAATTATTCGCATCTGTGATCCTGAAGGTATATGTACCGGCTCTCATACCGGTAAACACCCCTGAGGTCGCTCCTGAGGTGTTGGCAGGATCTTCATTCAATAAGTAGGTGTAAGTTCCTGCACCACCTGCCACTGTAACGGTTACTTCACCATTAGTAGCCAAATAGCAGCTAATATCGGCACCGTTGTAGTTGCTCGTAACAGTAGCAGTTCCACTAAGAGCTACAGGTTGAGCCAATGTAACCGAGCTGGTTACAAAATCGCATCCGTTAGCATCCGTTACTGTAAAAGTATATATACCGGCCGGAACACCCGTGAATATTCCTGTCGATGCCCCTGAAATGTTGGTGGGGATCTGGTCGAGCACATAAGAATAAGGCGATACACCATTTGATGCCGTGACACGAATGCGACCATCGCTGGTACCAAAGCAGCTAATATCAAAACCGTTGTAACTGATATCTGAGGCGGCTGATGCCGTAACTGCTGCCGGTTGGGTAATGGTTATAGGTGCGGTCGTAGCCGTGCAGCCATTTACATCTTCAATTTCCACGGTATAGCTTCCTGCTGCAAGTCCGGTAAATATTCCAGAGGTCGCACCTGTGGTATTACCAGGAATTCCCGATAATAAATAGCTATAGGTGCCATTTCCCCCTGAGGCAGATACTGTGATTTCTCCATCGCTGGCCCCGAAGCAACTTACATCTTCACCATTATAATTGCTGCTAATGGACAATGTTCCGGAAACAGGGGCTGGCTCTGTTATAGTAACAGTGGTAGTGGTAACTAAACAACCATTGGCATCTTCTACATTAAAAGTGTAAGTACCCGCGGGTACATCTGTAAATATCCCGCTGGTAACACCTGAAGTATTACCCGGAATTTCATTGAATGCGTAGGAATAGCCTCCTGTTCCACCCGATGCAGTCACTTCAATAATGCCATCATCCGCACCAGCACAACTGATCTGGGTGCCATTATAATTGCTGATAACCGAGGCCGAAGCAATAACCTCAGTTGGTTGCCCAATAGTAATAGGGCCAGTGGTAAAACCGCAGCCATTAACATCGAGTACATCAAAAGTATAGGTGCCTGCAGGCAGATTGGTATAAACTCCGGTTGTTAACCCTGTATTATTAGTAGGTATCTCATTAAGATCAAAGGTATAAGACCCTGTTCCTCCCGTGGCAGAGACTGTAATTTCTCCTGTACTGTTTCCAAAACAATCAATAGCTTGTGTAATTGAAGGCGTAGCAGCAACCGGATCGGGCTCAATTACTGTCACAGGTATCGTTGTAAAATCACAACTGTTCACATCTTCAATAAAGAAAGTATGGGTTCCGGCCCCAAGCCCGGTGAATACTCCAGTGGCAATTCCAGAAGTATTGGCAGGATTTTCAATTAAAGTATAGGTGAATGCGCCTGTTCCACCAGTAGCCGAGACTGTGACCTGTGCATTGGTGGCGCCATTGCAGCTTACATGGGCGCTATTATAATTACTGGTCACTGTTGCCGTAGCATTAATAGCATTCGGCTGGTTGATGGTTACAGGCCCTGCGATAAACAAGCAACCATTAGCATCGGTAACATTGAAAGTATAAGTTCCGGCAGGCACTCCGGTAAATATGCCGTTTGCAGCACCACTGGTATTGGCCGGCAATTCGTTTAACACATAACCGTAGGCGCCTGTTCCTCCTGTTGCAGAGATCGTTATCTGACCATCGCTTGCTCCATTACAACTGATCGGAGACCCATTGTAGTTACTTGTTATTGTTGCATTGGCATTGAGTGTAACCGGTTGGAATACCGAAACAGAGGCTGTAGTGATTAAACATAAATTCGCATCTCTGACGTTAAAGGTATAAGTACCGGGAGGGATATTTGTAAATATACCCGTAGTGGCGCCTGATGTATTAGCAGGTATTTCATTTAACTGATAACTATAAGCTCCTGTACCTCCATTGGCAGTAACGGTGATCACCGCATCATTTGCTCCGTTGCAACTGATATGCGATCCGTTATAGTTACTTGTCACCGAGGCTGTAGCTGACAATGATGGAGGATTACTAATGATCACAGGAGCCGTAACTTTCTGGCAATTATTATCATCAGTTACTCTCACTGTATAGCTTCCCTGAGGCAAACCGGTAAAAACCCCACTGGTAGCTCCCGTCGTATTGGAGGGAATTTCAATCAATACATAAGATAATGTACCTACTCCTTCTCCTAATGGCACTGTAACAGTTATTTCCCCATCGCCTACTCCTGTACAACTCACATCTGAACCATTGTAGTCCCTTGATACCACAGCTATTGCATTGATATCACTTGGCTCATCCAATGTGATTGGTAAGGTTGTCACAAAGCAGTTATTGGCATCTCTAACATCCACAGTGTAAGTACCATCCGCCAGACCCGTGAATATACCTGTAATAGCACCGGTCGTATTAGATGGTATTTCATTAAGAGTATAGGTATACGCCCCAGTACCTCCCGAAGCAGTAACCGTTATTTCTCCATCATTGGCTCCGTTGCAACTGATATCTTCACCATTATAGCTACTGGTAACTGTAGCATTTGCAGCAACCGGAGTTGGATCGATGATATCTACCGGGCTTGAATCCACCTCACAACCTCTGGCATCCCTCACCCGAACAACATAAGTTCCTGCAGGAAGGCCATTAAATACGTTTGAAGCCGTATAGGTCGCCCCTCCATCGATACTATACTGATAAGTGGGGGTGCCATCACCGGGAGTAGCTGTAATTTGACCATTCGAGGCTCCACTACAGCTTACATGGGCTCCATTGTAGTTGGATGTCACGGTAGCTATAATTGAAGGCAATGGATTTATTGTATAGGTAACAGACGCACTGTTTTGACAATTTCCATCATCAATTTCCGCAAAAACAGGTATCCCATCTGTTACAGCATATGCGGTAGGGGTGGCAATAACCACCGAGAGTAGCGCATCACTGTACCAGGTTACGGTGTTAGCTGTTCCTCCATTCACACTGTTGTTCAACATAGTCAAGTCGACCGTTGCAGTATTGCCACCCGCCATATCGGAGCATATGGTGAATGCCTGATCGACAGCAATAGGCTGAGGATCGATTGGGACAGTTATCGTGAACAAACTTCCCGAGCACCCAGTACCATCTGCTGTCGGTACAATAGTATATATCGCATTTTCGGTTCCTCCTGAAAGATTCGTAAGTGTCTCTGCGACATGTCCGGAACCGGCTCCAGCACCCCCGGTGATACCAGGACCATAAGAAGCTGTCCATGTAAAATTACTGGTAACACCATTATTCAAATCGACATTATCCTGAGGGTCGAAATCAAAGGCAATACCTGAACAAACAGCAACTTTTGTATCTGATGTACCCACAGGTTCGGGGTTTACCGGCACAATTATCACAAAATCATCCCCTGTACAAGTAGGGTTAACGTTATCAGTAGGAGTAACTGTGTATTCAGCATTCAATACTCCTGAAGTTGTATTCACAAGAGTTTCGCTCAGGTTACCCGTTCCGGAACCAGCACCCCCTGTAAGTCCCGGATCGTAGCTGGCAGTCCAGACAAAAGAACTCACTCTGCCATTGGTTATGTTGGTTTGAGGGTTAAAGTTAAATCCCACATTTGAACAAACAGGAACTTTCGTTTCATCATTGCCATCCGGCTCAGGGTTAATTGGAACGGTTATGGTAAAAGCCTCTCCATCACAGCCGGTAATATTATCTGTTGGAGTGATAGTATAAACTGCATGAAGTGTGGTGCCGGTAACGTTGGTAAGGGTTTCAGCAATATTACCCGAACCTGATACTGACCCGCCTGCCAGGCCGGCATCGTAAGCTGCTAACCAGGTGAAAGTACTGGTCAGGCCATTTGAAATATTTGTTTGTGGGTCAAAGTTGAAAGCTATGTCAGAACATACTGCCGTTTTGGTTTCATCCACACCCACTGGTTCAGGATCGACCGGAACGGTAATAATAAAAATTTCTCCATTACAGCCATTCGTGCTTTCTGTCGGTGTTACCGTATAGACGGCATTCAACTGAGCGCCTGTTTGATTTCTAAGTGTTTCTGAAATATTACCTGTACCGGCTCCTGTTCCTCCTGTTATACCCGGAGCATAAGTGGCTGTCCAGGCAAAGGAGCTTGTCAGTCCATTATTGACATTAACATTGTCCTGCAGATCAAAACTAAATGCTACGTTGGAACAAACTACAGGTTTTGTTTCATCAGTGCCAACAGGCTCCGGATTAACAGTAAATCTTAAGATAAACGGGGGGTCTCCTATACAGCCGTTAACACTTACAGGAGCTATGATATACTCAACATCCACAGAAGCTGAGGTAGTATTTGTGTACGTATCATTTGCCAGGTAATTGGCGGCAACACCATTTTGAGGAATAGTTGCATTTCCTGCTCCCGGTGTTAAGCCTCCCGGATTAACGGAAACAATGTTGTATGAGGTAGCCGGTACACTTCCGGTTGCTACTGCCAGGTTAATTCCCGAAACCTGGTCACTACATTTCTCCTGGTCAAGATTTGCGCTAAGCCTTGGTTCTGCGTTGATCCTCAACGTGATGATCTCAGAAGCACCCAGACAATCATCAGCACTGCGAGGTTGAACGGTGTATCGTACGCTTAGCTGGCCACCAGTTTGGTTGGTGTATACATCATTTAAAATTGCCGTTGCCGACTGACCTGGAGCAATACCGGCATTCGATCCCCCCGGGATCAAACCGGGATCAACACTTATGGCTGTTATGTCATAGCTTGCAGCCGGTTCCGTGCTTAGGCCGGAATCTGTAAAGGTAATACCTGAAAAATCATCGCTACAGACCGTATTGTCCAGATCCTTATCTATGTCAGGCCTTCTGTTAATGGTTACCGTTCTGGTAGCAGGGGTTCCGGGACAGTTACCGGTTGTACTTGTGGGCACCACAGACACGTTTCCTCCGAAAGCTCCCAAATTCACGGTAATCTGATTTGTACCCTGGCCACTGATGATCGAAGCCCCCGTTGGCACTGTCCATGCATAATCTGTATTAGGTAAGCTGGCTACACTAAATACAACACCTGCTTCATTCTCGCAAAACACCGCAGGGTTAGGACTAATGGTCAATGGTGGTGGTGAGCTTACTACATCTATTGTTAATGACTGAACGTTACCATCACATCCGTCTGTGGAGGTTTCATAAACCTCAATAGTTCCAGTCGCGACAGAAGGAAAGCTAAGAAGGACAAAGAAATCGTTAGGGCCACCACCCGCAAAAAGGGTAAAATCAGCAGGTATATTCCAGGTATAAGTTGATCCAGGTGTCGTTAATGGATCAATTTGATACAGCTCTATACTTGAACCAACACATTGTGTTGATGGACCAATAATCGGATTATCCTCAGGGAGGGGTAAAATGGTGAAGTCAAGTTGGGCATCATTGGTACAACTTTCCGGATTACTGGTATCAGTTACTCTGGCATAAAAAGTCCGTGTCGGGCCAAGAAATGTAATGTTGGTCACTGTTCCCGGTGGTATAGGAGAAGTATATCCGGGATCGAAATACCAATCTACTGTTCTTTCAGCCGGATTTGCAGCCCCAATAATAGCAGCGTTGTATGAAGTGAGGTCGATACCGTCTACTTCATTGCTATTCAGAGCATTCTCACAAGATTCATCAGTTTGATCTATTGCTTCCGGCAATGATAGAATTGTGAAATTCACTTCACCATCCTGGGTACAGCCAGTTGTAATATCCGTCACACGAGTATAAACTCTAGTAGTACCCACACTAGCAGTATAGTTATTTACATCTGATACAGGCGTTGTTCTTGCCGCATCGGTAAACCATTCCACAGTTCTATCCGTAGAATTAACAATATCAGTCACTTGGTCATTGTAATCTACTTCCAAATCAATTCCCGTCACCTCTCCTCCTCCTTCTACCAACTCACAAAGTGCCGGTGCAGGATCAAGTGCATCAGGAAGCGGATATCTTTCGACACTGATATTATCTGTTGCTGCAGAACATTCTCCCAAGGCTGTTTCCACTGTCCATGTCAAAACGCTTGTTCCGATGGGAAGATTTTGTGCCAATGTGGTAGGGTTATTAGGATCGGAAAAGGTCACCCCACCAGGCCCTGTCCATGTACCCGTCTCACCTGAAGCGGGAACATTGGCGGCCAAAGCAAAATCTCCATCGCAGGTAACATTATTGGTGGCATCTCCATCCAGGTCGGCATCAGCAAACGGAGCAGGATCTTCCGTATGAGTCAAAGTAACCGCAGATGTACTCAAGCAACCAGTAGCATTATTCTCAACAGCCGCAAAGAAAGTAGCATTCGCTGTTGTGGCAGGTGTAAAAATTCGATCATTAGAACCGGTAACAGCGCCATCGGCACCTGTAACCGGAGTATTTGTTATCGGATCAGTAAATGCTGTATACCATCGTACGGTAAATCCAGCTCCGGGATCATCAACAGACAGCGAATTTACAGAAGCTGATGAACAGGAAACAGCATCAGTAGGATTAGTGGGGGCTATGGGTCTGGGGTTGATAATCACATCAACCGCCAGGTTAATATTTGCAGCGCAAGTAGTAGCGTTATCAATAATAGATCGAATTTCGTAAGCATAAGTGCCGGGCGTTGTACCCAAATCTGCCACATAATCGGGCTGAATAAAAAGTCTGCCGCTGGCATCAGATGGTAAGGTTTCTGTTATTGTTCCTCCTCCATTGATGCTATAAAGCACATCATAGCTTTTTCCCGCAGTATTGTCTGTTAAGTCAATTGTAATATCGGGTGCATCCGTAGAAGCTCCATCATCGCAAACCGCGGCTTCAACAGACAAAGGATTTTCAAGGATCGGAGGTGTACCTCCAATAGTTACCGTTCTTACTGCACCAAGCGTAGTAGCTACGCAGCCATTTGCATCCTCCAGATAAACCAGCTCATAAGTTCCGGCAACTAATGGGTCATCAACAATAATTGTACTTGAAGCATGTCCTGAAACAAGTCCTTGAGGAACCCCGTTGATTTCAATTTCATAATCAAACGGGCCTGTACCGCTACCGATGGCCCAGACAATATCCGGTGCCGGATTACCTGCGCAAACCGCTCCCCCACCGGAACTACTGGCGGATGGTAATGGGTTTATTACAATGTCAATATGATCTGACAACTCACTTTGACAATCAGATGGGTCTATTCCAATGGTTCGGACATAGTATCTTCCTGATTCGGCTACGGCATCAAGGACTAACTGGTTGCTTGTGCTTTGTTGGATCGGAGTTGTTGTGTCAGGGTCTTTAAACCATGCATATTCATCGGCATTTCCCCCTGAATTATCCGATTGTAGTATCACCTGGCTTCCATCTTCACAAATGATGGTGCCATCTCCCACTTCGGTAATAGTAGGCTTCGAAGGTACAGGATTAACCGTAATAGTAGCTTCAACGCTATGTTCAGTAGCACAAACCCCATTTTCAACTACGGCACGATAGTGATAAACACCTGCTGTTGAAAGTGTTTCATTGAAAGTTGCACTACCTGCATTTCCTATATCTACATATCCACCTCCACTGTCGCGCTGCCAATTCAGTATAGTTCCCCTATGGCCGGTTAATGTCAATGTACCAGTATTATCCCCTTCACATATAGTAGCATCAGAAGTGACCGTACCACCTAATGTTTGCCCATAAATAGTAACCGTAAATGATCTGTAGGGTGAGTAGCAGTCAGGCGCTGATGAATATTTCCGTCTTGCTCTAATAGTTCTTGTTACACTGGTAAAAGAGCCTCCAATATTAAAATCTGCCGTAATACTTTGTCCTGTTGTGGCATCCAGGTTCACCCCTGCCCCCCCGGTGCTACTCCACTCATATTCAACTGCTCCTCCGAAGGTAGTGGATCCGGCAGGAGTGGGTAAAGAAAAAGACACATTATTTGTTCCGTTACAAACTTCGGATGAGCCTGTGATTGGATCAGGTCTGGCCAAATCCTCTCTAACTGTTATTACGGACTCTACAGGATCACTTTCGCAGGAGTTGGTAGCTCCAACCACATAGGTGGCCCACATGGAATATTCTCCTGGAATATTTGTATTCAAGCCTCCGGGAAAGCTGCTAGCCGGAAAAATAGTGGAGTTGGTGTTTATGGGGTTAGTAACAGGATTTCCTCCTGCATTGGGGTCTCCGTCATACCAGTTTACGGCCGTAACGGTGCCAGTTGTTCCGGTTATTTCAAAATTGACTCCAGAGAGAGCATCCCCGGTACATAACCCTGTATCAACTCCAACGGCATCGGGTGGAATATCTATTATCTCAATGTAATTTTCAATTGATACCCTCAGATTACCTATATCTCCAACTCCATCATAGGGATTACACTTATTCCAATAATCCAGTCTTACCCAAAAGCGTTGACCAACTTCCTGACCAACCGCCGAAGTGGTGATTATCTGCTCTAATAGTCCACGGGGATCCGTAACTGAAGAAGGTACTTCAACAACACCAAAAGCATCAGGAGCACCAAAAGTGGTAGTGGCGGGAGAAGCCGGAAAATATCCACCTGGAAATAGCAAATTACCACTAGCATCTGTAACCGTAGTGCTCCCTACAACAACATTAGGAATGTTTGAATTGGCAGTATTTCCCCCACCCAAATCGGTAGAACCATACACAACGCGCACCCACCTGGTAGCATCATTGGTTGGAATAGGTGACACTGTGGGATTACAATTTAAGTTAGTGTTGTCGCTAAATGTCATGTCAACATTAGTTCCCTTACAAACCAGATTTGAGCTTGGAATATCCGGTTCCAGAGCAAGACCGGCATCGTCACCGGAGTTATCATCGTTATGTGACGCATAAACTTGTGTTTGAGGGGCACTTGTCAAAGGACAATTTGTAGTCACCCCCTCACTGGGAGGAAAAAGTAATCTAACATTCCAATTGGACGTGTACCCACAAACTGCGTCATCTTCAGGATACACATATTTTCCGGCCGGATTCGATGTCGCAGTGAAATCATCCGTATCAAATGCAACATAAACCGTGTTTGAGGCCGGGTTGCCACCTATATCTGTCTCTTCAGCTGAAAGGACTGTAAAAGGCGCAGCTCCAAATGTAATCCATGTTACCCTACCGGTGATCTTGGAAATATCCCAATTGGAAGAATTTCGAGCTCCGAGTGTTACGCGAAAAATCATTTGGCTTTCAGGAGTAACCGGAGCACATTGGTCCGTGTCATCTAAAAACCCTGCAAAAGTAAAGTCACTACATGTTATAAGCCTGTTATTTTCAGAATTTATAGTTGTACCACTTGGACTATAAAACACTAAAACAGAACTCATCCCTACTGGAATTGAAGAAGCTAGTAGCAACGTTGCCGTTGTCCCAGAAGAAGCGACGGCCGAAACCGTTATACTACCTCCGTCAACTAAATAGTCTAATGCATTTGTGGAAAAACCTGTCGCATCAAATTGTATCGCTATTTGAGTTTGGTTGTCCGTTTGATGGGAGGCTGTTAAAGGAGTCTGCCCAACCCCCTCAAATCCAACACAAAAAAGAAGCAAAAAGAGAACTAATGGTAAGCAAATTTTAAACCTGAAAAAGAATTTCATTAGAGCCGAACGGTTAGGTTAGTGGTTTTTAGCGACACAAAATAAGAAAATATCTTCAAATACTCATATTTGTAAATTGTATTTCACGAGATATACTTATTCAATAATTAAATACAATACATCAAAAGCATGTAACCTGCGCAAACTAGATATTTTAATCCCTTAATGAAAGATTTTTTGTATAGGTGGTCGCAAAAGTTATAAAAATATAAAATTTTTCATTTCCATTACTTAATTCGGTTATTCCATGTACCTTTGTGCCCCATAAGTTTTACAGCAATATATCCCGATAAACACAACTTATGGCCACGGCAAAGTATATTTTTGTTACCGGTGGGGTAACATCTTCCCTTGGAAAAGGTATCATTTCAGCTTCATTAGGTAAACTACTTCAGGCAAGGGGCTTTAAAGTCACCATTCAGAAGTTTGATCCTTATATTAACATTGATCCGGGCACTCTTAATCCGTATGAACACGGAGAGTGTTACGTAACTGACGATGGTGCGGAAACAGATCTTGATCTTGGCCATTACGAACGCTTCCTGAATACTCCTACTTCCCAGGCGAATAACATTACTACCGGTCGTATATATAATAATGTGATCACCAAGGAGCGTAGAGGTGAATACCTTGGCAAAACCGTTCAGGTAGTACCTCACATCACAGATGAGATCAAAAAAAACATCTATCTGCTCGGAGAAAGTGGTGATTATGATTTTGTGATCACAGAAATTGGTGGCTGCGTAGGTGATATAGAGTCACTTCCATTTATAGAGGCGGTGAGACAGGTAAAATGGGATGTTGGGGTTAACAATTTCCTGGTAATACACCTTACCCTTATCCCCTACCTCAGTGCAGCAAAGGAACTAAAAACCAAGCCTACCCAGCACTCTGTCAAGCAGCTTTTGGAGGCTGGCATCCAACCCGATATCCTGGTTTGCAGATCAGAAAGAAGGCTGCCTATGGAGATCAGAAAGAAATTAGCATTGTTTTGTAACGTACACATCAATTCGGTAATCGAAGCTTTGGATGCTGAGACTATTTATGATGTGCCGATCCTGATGAGAAAGGAAAAGCTGGCCGAACGGGTGCTCTCAAAGCTTAAAATTGCAAACAAAAATGAGCCCAACCTGGATCAATGGAAAGTCTTTCTGGGTAAGCTGAAAAATCCGACTGATGAGGTTAAAATCGGGCTGGTTGGTAAATATGTAGAACTACCCGATGCTTACAAATCAATAGTAGAAGCCTTCATTCATGCCGGAGCGGTCAATGAATGTAGAGTAGATATAGAATGGATATCGTCTGAAACTATTACTGAAGAGAATTGTCATTCTATTTTAGGTAAATTAGATGGCGTATTAGTTGCCCCGGGGTTTGGTGAACGTGGAGTGGAAGGTAAAATTGAGGCAGTAAGGTATATACGTGAAAAGAAAATACCTTTCTTTGGTATTTGTCTGGGCATGCAATGTGCTGTGATAGAATTTGCCAGAAACGTGCTCAAATTAAAAGGCGCTTCGTCAACGGAATTAAACGAAAACACGAAGCACCCGGTAATCGACCTGATGGAGGAGCAAAAAAAGGTGACCGATAAAGGTGGAACTATGAGATTGGGTGCTTATCCTTGCGACCTCAAAAAAGGAAGCAAGGCAAGTTTGGTGTATGGAAAAGCAAAGATCAGCGAACGACACAGACACAGGTATGAATTTAACAACAAGTACTTAAAGCAAATGGAGGATGCTGGACTGATGGCCACAGGCATCAACCCCGATACGGGGCTTGTAGAGGTGGTTGAGCTAAAGGATCACCCGTGGTTTATCGGCACTCAATATCATCCGGAGCTGAAGAGTACTGTTTTAAACCCTCATCCACTATTTGTGAAATTTGTAGAGGTTGCTCTGGAGCATAAAAAAACGAACAACTCAAAGAATTAATTTTTATAAAAGAATACAATGGATAGAAACCAAGCAACAGGTTTGATTTTAATAGCATTAATGGTAATGCTATACTTTTACTTTTTTGCACCAAAACCCGAACCTGTAGAAGAACATCAAAAGGATACTACTGAGCTAGTAGAAGAAGGTACCGTTGAATCCGTTATTGATCAATACACTCCTGCAGTTGCTGAGGATTCGGCTCAGCAAGCCTTTAATCAGCAGAAGTATGGCGTATTTGCCAAAGGGGCTTCCGGCAAGAAAGAGGATATAACTATTGAAAATGAGCTTGTTAAGATCAGCCTGACCAATAAAGGTGGAAAAGTGAATAAAGTGGAGTTGAAGAACTTCACCACCTACTATGGCGAACCGCTGATACTATTGGATGGGGAAAGCAACAACTTCAGTCTGCTGGTTAACAATATTGGAAGACAGCTTAATATTTACGACCTCTACTACACCCCTGCACAACGCACAGAGGGCGACACCACCGTAATTACCTTTAACCTGGACATTGCGCCCGGGCAAAGCGTAAAACACATATACAAACTCGGAAAAGAAACTTACCAACTCTCCTATCAATTGAAAATTGAAGGCCTGGACCAGTATATATCAAAAGAAAACCTGATATACACCTGGGATGATCGCCTGAAAACGCAGGAAAAAGATTTGACTATGAGTAGAAACAACTCTACCATAAACTATTATACGCTTCGCGATGGGTTTGACGGGTTAGCAGAAAGAAGCACTGATGTAGAAGAAGAAACTATTGAAGAGCCCATTAAATGGGTAGCCATTAAACAGCGTTTTTTTGTTTCCGGCATTATTGCACAAAATTCCTTCAATAAAGGCCGCCTTAAAACTTCTGTGGATCCTGCAGATTTATCAACAGTAAAGACAGCCCAGGTAGTACTGAGCTTACCCTATGAAGATATAAAATCCGGAAAAGGAAATTATACTTATTATTTCGGTCCTAATGACTACCACATTCTAAATGATGTAGCAGACGATTTCGAAAACAACCTTGACCTGGGCTGGCCTCCGATGAAATGGATCAACAGATGGGTGATCATCCCTCTTTTTGATCTGTTGGGTAACTTTATCAGCAACTACGGTATCATTATCATAGTAATGGTGTTGCTTATCAAGTTGGTATTGTCTCCGCTTTCTTACAAGTCATACCTTTCTATGGCTAAAATGAAAGTGCTCAAGCCGGAGTTGGATGAAATCAAGGAAAAACATAGTGAGGATCTGACTAAAGCACAGCAGGAGCAGATGAAGCTGTATCAGAAAGTGGGTGTAAGTCCTTTGAGCGGATGTATCCCTATGCTGCTTCAGATGCCTATCCTATTTGCCATGTTCTACTTCTTTCCACAGTCTATCGAGCTTAGGGGAGAAAGCTTCCTTTGGGCAGAAGACCTGTCAACTTATGACTCCATTCTCAATCTGCCTTTCACCATACCTTTTTATGGTGATCATGTGAGTTTGTTTGTACTACTGATGACACTTTCTACCATACTCTATACATGGTCTAACCAGCAGGTGAGCACCGTACAGGGGCCGATGAAAACCTTTTCGTACCTGATGCCGGTAATTTTCATGTTCGTGCTGAACTCTTATCCAGCGGCACTTAGCTTCTACTATTTTGTTTCCAACCTGGTCACTTTTGGTCAGCAGGCTTTGATCAGGAGGTTTGTAGACGAAGAAAAGATCAGGGTTATACTGGAGGAAAACAAAAAGAAGAATGTGAATAAAAAGAAGTCCAAATTTCAGCAACGACTCGAAGAGGCCATGAAAGCCAGCCAGGCTAAAGGCAAAAAATAAAATAGAAAAATTTGTTATTATATACCCCTAAGGCTCTTATAATCAAGAGCCTTTTTTATTTCATCAAATAGTGTATGGACAATAACTTACATTATTCAATTAAACTTATATCTTTGTAACCCTGATTTTATAATCCTAAATCACATCGTTAAATATGGAAGTTACTTACTACGGACACTCTTGTTTTCAAGTGGTAATAGCAGGAAAGAAACTCCTTTTTGACCCATTTATTACACCCAATGAACTAGCCAAAGGTATTGATATCAACAACATTAAAGTTGATTTCATACTGCTGTCTCATGGGCATCAGGATCATGTTGCAGATGTTGAGACTGTGTACAGAAATAGTAAAGCACAAATTGTTTCGACCTTTGAGGTAGTCTCCTGGTTTTCTGAAAAGGGACTTGAAAATGGTCATGCTATGAACCATGGCGGAAGCTGGGATTTTGATTTTGGCAGAGTAAAGATGGTCAATGCGGTACATTCAAGCAGCATGCCTGATGGAAGTTACGGTGGTAATCCTGCCGGATTCGTCATTCAAAGCGGTGAGGATACCTTCTACTATTCTGGCGACACTGCCCTACACTTCGACATGAAACTTTTGGAAGAAGAATTCAACATAGATTTTGCCTTTTTACCGATCGGAAGTAATTTCACCATGGGTGTGGAAGATGCAAACAGAGCAGCAGACTTTATAGGAACAAAAAAGGTGATCGGTATGCACTATGATACGTTCCCGCCAATAAAAATAGATCATGAAAAAGCAGTAGCAACATTTAAAGAGCATGACCGAGAATTGATCTTGATGGGTATAGGAGAAACTATTAATTTATAAATTATTCGATGAGTAAAGTTATTGCCATTGCAAACCAAAAAGGTGGCGTAGGTAAAACTACGACTGCTATTAATCTGGCCGCCAGTATGGCCGCCCTGGAATATAAAACACTTGTTGTTGATGCAGATCCTCAGGCCAACTCCACTTCAGGACTAGGAATGAACCCTAAAGAAGTTGAAGTCAGCATTTATGAATGCATGGTGGATAACATAGATGTTACAGAAGCCATTACGGATACTGATATAGACTATCTCCACATTCTTCCCTCCCATATAGATCTGGTAGGTGCAGAAGTGGAAATGGTAAATATTGAAAGACGTGAAGAGCGCATGAGAGATGCACTGAAAAAGATAAAGAAGGATTACGACTTTATCATTATCGACTGCTCCCCCTCTCTGGGTCTGATCACCATCAATGCGCTTACCGCGGCTGATTCGGTGATTATTCCCGTGCAATGTGAGTACTTCGCACTGGAAGGTTTGGGCAAGCTATTGAATACTATCAAGATCATCCAGACGAGGCTAAACACCAACCTTGAAATAGAAGGCATACTCCTCACCATGTATGATGTAAGGCTAAGGCTATCTAACCAGGTAGTGGAAGAAGTGAAAACTCATTTTAAAAAAATTGTTTTTGATACGATCATACCCAGAAACATTAAACTTAGTGAGTCGCCCAGCTTTGGGGTACCGGCTATTGCGCACGATGCAGAAAGCAAAGGCGCTATCAGCTACCTGAATCTTGCTAAGGAAATAATGACTAAAAACGGACTTTGACGATCAACTGAATAAGGAGGCGGAATGGCTAAAAAAGAATTTAAAAGAAAAAATGCATTAGGTAGAGGATTGGGCGCCTTATTGGACGACTCCCCGGCCAAAGGAAGTGAGGAGCAGCAGGAGTTTGCAGCCGTAGGATCAATCAATGAAATTCCACTGGAGCAGGTTGAGGTTAACCCTTTTCAGCCAAGAACTCATTTTGATCAGGAAGCATTGCAGGAGCTGGCTGAATCGATCAAGGTACAAGGCATCATTCAGCCTATCACTGTCAGAAAACTCTCCAAAAATAAGTATCAGCTTATTTCGGGAGAAAGGCGTTTTCAGGCGTCCAAATTAGCCGGTCTCGAGCGTATACCGGCATATATCAGAACGGCCGATGATCAGCAAATGCTTGAAATGGCCCTGATAGAAAACATCCAGAGGGAAAATCTGAATGCTATTGAAATTGCGCTTAGCTATCAGCGGTTGCTTACGGAATGTGACCTGAAGCAGGAAGAACTGGGCGACCGTGTAGGCAAAAACAGAACAACGGTAAATAACTACCTGCGCCTGCTTAAACTGCCTCCGGATATCCAGGCTGCCCTGAGAGACAAAAAACTATCCATGGGACATGCTCGGGCGCTTATCAACATCGAAAATATAGATACACAACTGGATATTTTCAAAAAAGCCATTGCACAGGACCTCTCAGTAAGAAAAGTCGAAGAGCTGGTAAGGCAGGCTATGTCCGGTAAGGCGGCCAGGGAAGATAAAAAGGAGCCTGTTGATGGTGGCAGGGAAATTGCTAACCTTCAGACAAAACTAGCGTCTCACTTTGGCACCAGGGTGCAGGTAAAATCAGATGGCAAAAAAGGAGAAATTAAAATTCCTTTCGTATCTGTGGAAGACCTGAACAGAATCCTGGAGATCCTGGATGTTTAAATGAAAAATATCTACTTCATATTTGCAATGATTTTGGGCTGTTGTTCAATGGCAATGGGACAGATTACCCCCCCTGCTGTCAACATAGATACAACAACTACTGAAGCCCAGGATATAATCGTGGAAAAAGACGAAACTAGCGAAGTGAAGGAGATTGACACTTATGCCAGCAGGTTTGTGCCCAGAAAGGCCTCTCTATATTCGGCTGTTCTGCCGGGTGCAGGCCAGGTATACAATAAAAAATACTGGAAAGTACCTCTGATCTATGGTGGTTTTGTAGCGCTTGGCTTTACGGTAGATTTTTATAACGATAATTATAAGCTTCTGAGAAGGGAGCTGTTTAAAACACTGGAGGATCCGGATTATACATCTCTTTATGGAGACGAAGAACGGCTAAGAAGCAGTATCAATAGTGAGAGGAGGGATCGGGATTTTTATATGATCATGATAGGTGTGCTTTACCTCCTGCAAATAGCTGATGCACATATCGATGCTCACCTCAAAGAGTTTGAGCTTAACCCAGACTTACAGGTATCCATTGAGCCATCTTTTGAAAACTCCCCATTGATGGGTTACAATGCCGGATTATCCATAAAAATAAAATTTTGACATGAACATACTCTTACTCGGCTATGGCAAAATGGGACGGACCATTGAGTCCATAGCCAAAAGTCGCGGTCATAATATAGTAGGCAAGATAAATGAAGACAACACAGCAGACCTAGTGAAATACACAGGTGGCAACGCGGATGTAGCCATTGAATTCAGTCAACCCGATGCAGCTTATGAAAATATCCGTTACTGCATCGAAAATGGTATACCGGTAGTATCAGGCACCACCGGCTGGCTTGAAAAAAAACCGGAAATCGAGGCGCTGTGTCAAGAAAAGGATGGCACTTTTTTCTATGCATCCAACTTCAGCATAGGCGTAAATCTCTTCTTCAAGCTTAATGAACAATTAGCCGGGCTAATGAAAGACTTCAATGAATACAACGTTGACATTGAAGAGATCCATCATACGGAAAAAAAAGACGCTCCAAGCGGAACAGCCATTACACTTGCCGAAGATATAATCAAAAGTATCGACTATAAGAAAAAATGGATCAATAAACCTTTTGGTAAAAAGGAAGATCTGATCATCAATTCTTTGAGAGAAGGAAGGGTGCCAGGCACTCACACCGTTAAATACAGTTCTGCCGTTGATGATATTGAAATTAAACATACAGCACATTCTCGTGAAGGTTTTGCAAAAGGCGCTGTATTGGTGGCAGAGTGGATAACAGATAAAAAGGGTGTGCTTACCATGGATAATTTTCTGAAATAGAATAAAAAATAGCCTTTCTTTGTAAGTTCTTTAAGTGCAAAGACACTATTGAGCTATAAAATAAAACCCTAAAGAATGAACTGGAAATTCTGGAAAAAAAATGAAGATAGAAAGCCCAAATCAAAAACCAGAGAATGGGTAGATGCTATCGTTTTTGCTGTTATTGCAGCAACTATTATACGGTGGTTATTGATGGAAGCCTTTACCATCCCTACCCCATCTATGGAAAAATCCCTTTTGGTGGGCGACTTCCTGTTTGTTAGTAAATTTCACTACGGCACAAGAACACCAGCCACCCCGCTACAAGTACCCCTTACCCATCAGAAGATATGGGGAACAAATATTCCCTCTTACCTCGACTGGATCCAGTTGCCGCAGTACCGGCTGCCGGGTATTACAGAGGTAAAAAGAAATGACGTAGTAGTTTTTAATGTGCCTGGAATAGAAGAAAATAATTTTGAAGAACGTGACAAAAATAAATGGATAGACTACCCTGTCGACCTGAAGACCAATTATATCAAAAGGTGCGTAGGTCTTCCCGGTGATGTAATTGAAATAGCAGACAAACAAGTAATTGTTAACGGTCAGGCCATCGACAATCCTGAGAAGATGCAGTTTTCTTACGTTGTACTCTCGGATACAAGGATTAGCGATCGTGTATTAGAAAATCTCAACATCACTAAACCAGAGGGTGTAGATCCACGCAAGAATGGTGTCTATCAGCTTTTCTACCTTACTAATGAAGAGGCAGAAAAACTTAAAGCACAGCCTTTCGTAAAGGAAGTCACTCCTTATAAAAGCCTCGGCAAAGGCGAGTGGGAGCCCAGGATCTTCCCTAATGACCAGGCCTTATTTCCCTGGAACGGGGATTGGTACGGTCCTTTGAGGATTCCGAAAGAAGGCGAAACCATTCAGATCAATAAAGAGAATCTCATCACGTACGGAAAGATCATAACCCGTTATGAACATAATGATGATGTTAAGATCACCGATGATAAGCTATTCATTGATGGTAAAGAGGTAAGGGAATATACCTTTAAACAGGACTACTTCTTTATGATGGGTGATAACAGACACAACTCGCTGGATTCACGATACTGGGGATTCGTACCTGAAGACCACATAGTAGGTAAAGGCTTTTTCATCTGGCTTTCTTTGGATCCCAATGAAAGTTTCTTCAGCAAAATCCGGTGGAGAAGATTCTTTAACCTGATAGAATAGGAGTTACTGGTTACTGGCCACTAGTCATTAGTTGACAAAGTGGCCAGCAACCTAACCAGTGACCCGTTAACCAGCAACCAAACACCTACCAATCAATTTCCTTTTTCCCCAACTTGCGCAGATATTCATTAGTTTTGCTAAAGTGTTTGCATCCAAAAAACCCTCTGTCGGCTGCGAAAGGTGACGGGTGGGCTGATTGCAACACCAGGTGTTTGTTACGATCAATTACTGCGCCTTTTTTCTGGGCATAGGCTCCCCATAATAGGAAAACCACACCCTCTCTCTCCTCAGAAACCTTTTTAATGACGGCATCGGTAAATCCTTCCCAGCCTTTGTTTTGATGTGAGCCTGCGGTATTGGCCCGGACAGTAAGGGTGGCGTTCAACAGCAACACTCCTTGTGCCGCCCAACGCTCCAGGTTTCCTGACTCCGGTATTTCTTTTCCCAGATCATTTTTTATCTCTTTAAAAATATTGAGCAATGAGGGAGGCTTCCTCACCCCGTCACGGACGGAAAAACACAATCCATTGGCCTGCCCCGGCCCATGATAAGGGTCCTGACCGATAATTACTACCTTAACATCTTCAAAATTACAATGATCAAAAGCACTAAAGATCTCTGGTCCGGGCGGGTAAATGGTGTATTGTCGATACTCTTCCTTTACAAATTTTACAAGATCGGAAAAGTAGGGCTTGCCAAATTCCTCTTCCAGATAATCCTTCCAACATGGGGCTATTTTCACATACATAATTTTTTCTCTCTGATTTATTTCCGATATAAAATTAAAACTTCTTATATTTCATATCCGTTTTTATAATAGAAATAACTATTGCGGTATGGTTACTGAAATTACAAAAGGCATCAAAGTCAGTATTGAAACTGAATATCAGCCGGCTTACTCAAGTCCCAGTCAGTACCATTATGTATTTACTTACAAAGTAACAATAGAAAATCAAAGTGAAAATACCATTCAATTGTTGCGAAGGCATTGGTTTATTCATGATGCAGGCTTTTTGCCCAGAGAAGTAGAAGGTGAGGGTGTTGTTGGCCAGCAGCCGATCCTGGAGCCAAATCAGTACCATCAATATGTATCAGGATGCAATCTAAAATCAGGGCTCGGCAAAATGTGGGGCTACTATCTCATGGAACGTATTGTGGACGGCCACCGGTTTGAAGTGACCATACCTGAATTCAGCATGGTGGCGCCATTCAAACTCAATTAAGTGTCAAAACTTCATCAGATCTCAAGCTACATTGAATACTGGCTCAATGCAGTAGACCAACATTCTCTCCATGCACCTTTTGTGTATGAGCTTTATACTAAGGTTGTAAAAAATAGTGAGGATGCAACAACCTACAGGCATATTGAGGCTCTAAGAGAAAAGTTTGTTCACAGTAGCAAAAATATACAACTGGAAGATTTCGGTGCCGGCTCTGCTGTTACAAAAAATAATATCAGACAAATTAGCAATATTGCCACATATGGAGTTACCCAACCCAGGTATGCGCAACTCATACATAGGATAAGTTGCTTCCTTGAGGTAAAACATGCAGTCGAATTGGGTACGGCATTAGGCATTAATACCCTTTATATGGCCAGCAAGCGAGATGCACAGGTTCACACCTTTGAGGGTTCTTCTCAGCTTTGTGGCATTGCCAGAGAAGTTTTCGCAGGTGAGGGGATGACAAATATCCATCTTATCGAAGGAAATATAGATGATACGCTTCCTGAGTTTATTATGCGCTCACCTGCCATTGACCTTGCTTTTATTGACGCCAATCATCGCTTTATACCCACGATTAATTATTTCGAACTCTTAATTAAAAAAGCTCATAAAGCGTCCTGTTTCATTTTTGATGACATCCATTGGTCAAAGGAAATGGAAAAGGCCTGGAAGCATATTATACAACATTATAGTGTAACACTTAGCTTAGACCTTTATCAACTGGGCCTGGTATTTTTTAATCCTGAGCTGCGCAAGCAACATTACGTGCTACAGTTTTAAGGCCTCTTAGACATAATCCAAAATCCATGAATGACCCCGGGAAGCCACCCCAGAAGGGTGAGTAAAAGATTGATAAGGAATTCGCTGGAAGCAATTCCAAAACGGAGTGCCACCGCAAGGGGAGGCAGCAACAGGGTAAGTATGATCATTAATATTGACATAACTTTGCTTTTTTTGGACATATCTGAAAATACCCTGCCGAAAGCGCCAGTCCATCGCAGACATATATAAGTAATCAAGACTGTAGAGTAAATTCCCCTTGGTTTGTCCTTTGTTCCGCAATTTTGTGCTGAATATTCCCAATATGGAAATCACCAGCCTGGCACCATTGTAGCCCTGGAATATACAATGAAAAAATCAGTCCGTATTTTTAGCTACGTCCTTATTGTACTCGTGATTCTCTTTTACATCTTACCCAATATTTTCAACACAAGAGAAGAAAAAGCATTTTCATCTGAGGCCAGAGTAGAAAAAGCTATGGCCGGTTTTGATATTCTCCATGTCGGCGACAGCACCAATGTTGTGCTTTCCGAATTTTACGACAGGGGTCCATTTATCAGATATCTTTTTGGAAAACACTATCGCGACCTGTGGAGCCGGGAAATAAAAGTACCGGTACTACATCTTGACACGGTTCATGGGGGGTTGGAATTTTTGGAAATGGGTGGTGGACAGCAGACCGTAAGCGCAGAATTCAGAAGCCACGATGGTTATACCTATACATTAAGATCGGTTGATAAAGACCAGGCACAGGCGCTACCCTTATTCCTGAGATATTCTGCCATAAGACCTCTTTTCCGGGATCAGGCCGCGGCTTTGAACCCTTTTGCTGCGCTAATAGCCCACCAACTGGAAGAAAAAGCCGGTATATTGCATACACAGCCACGCATGTACCTCATACCTTACGATAGCACGATGAATGAAACACCTCTTTATCATGTGGCCGGCAGGGTGATGATCCTTGAGGAAGAACCTGATAGCACCTGGGTCGGTAATATTGCGTTTGCATCTCCTCAAAAGATCATTTCCAGCAAAGAGATGTTGAGCGGGTTATCATCTAATGAACTTACTGCTGACTCCTTGGAATATCTCAAATGCCGGCTTCTGGATATGCTAATGAGCGATTGGGATCGCCACGGTGGACAATGGAAATGGGCCGTATTTTCGAACAGCACCGGCCAGAGCATTTGCAGACCTATCGCCATGGATCGCGATATGGCTTTTTACCAATTTAATGATGGCCTTATGAATAAATTTGCACTATTAATAAACAACAAATTTCAATCGTTTGACAGATCATATGGACAGGTATCAGGGCTAGCTAAAAACTCTGCTGAGCTGGATGCCATGCTTCTGAAAAATATACCGCTCCGGGCATTTACTCAACAATCGCTAGAGCTTCAGAAAACATTTACTGACACAGTAATACAATCTGCTTTTAAAGCCTATCCACAAGGGATCTATGACGAATATGGACATAAGCACGCCAATATTTTTAAAGATCGATTGCATCAACTGGATAGCATTGCGGTGGAATTCTATAAGTTGACCAAGGGAAATAGGAAACCGTAGCTCAGCGGAGGTTCACAAGGGGATGCGGGCATGATCCGTGTATAAGTAGTGTCTCTAAGAAAACGCCAATGTCTGCGTTACGCCCGCCCCAAAAATGCTCATCCCGACAACTGTAACAACTGTACGGGACTCCGCTTTTTGGCACTTCGCAAGCCTTGACCCTAGACGTTTTCTTAAAGCCACATAGAGTTTTCTTACAAACACTACGTAAACCTGAAATAGGAATCTCACTGTATGAAATGGGGATGGGATTGCCGCCTTTACACTAATAGCATTGCGGGACCCGGAATGAATTCCGTGGACTAGCAGGGGATTTTTTCCCTTAAGTTAACGTGAGTTCGATATAAAATGCTTAAAAAGGGGCGATCATCCTGCCGGTCCCGAACTTGCCTAACTTGCCTCGGGGAGATAACCAACAACTTTTAGTTGATTTTGTGGATAATAACATTGTGCCATCATTAACCACAAAGGAAGCAGAGGAGCAACAGAAATCACAAACCACCACGTCATCCTGGAATTTTCGTAGAGCAACGGAGAAAATATT
>NZ_AMZN01000099.1 GCF_000331535.1 Fulvivirga imtechensis AK7
GGGCCTCTGGGGGCTCGTTTTTCTCTTAAGTTAACGGCTATGGGAACTTGTCCGGGGACTAGTAGTTGGATTTTTTATTAGTGTCTCGTAGACAAACGCATGTCCCCCGTTTGATCCAGAGGATCAAAATCTTTGTAGAATAAGGGAGTCATCGGAAATTGCCCCATAGGGACAAAATATTAAATCCCCAACTTCACCTGCGCATCCTCCGGCAATGAAGGTATTTTAATATCCGTACCTATAGCCTCGTTCAGCTTTTTAATAAATGTAGCCGCCAGCAACGGAGACTCCTTTTCGATATTCTGATGGATGAAAAAGTAAAGATTCTGCAACCCCTGCTCCTTCCATTCCTTAATCCGCTCTATCCACTCGTCCAAACGGGTGTAGTCGCTCTCGTGATTGGCGCCTACATAGCGGACAAACGCTGTTGGTGTGGTAAGCCGCATATGCATGATGTCTCTCCTGCCGGCAGAATCCACCAGTACATTGGTAATGTTATTTTTCTCAAAAAGCTGATAGATCTCATCCGCAATACCTTTATCGCTAAACCAATCTGTGTGTCTCAGTTCAATGGCCAATGGCAGATCTTTAGGAAATTGGTCAATAAAATTTTTCAGTCGATCGATATTTTCCTTTTTCGGGCCAAAATTGTCGTGCACTTGCAGAAAAAGCATCCCCAACTGCTCACCAAAAGCCTGGATGCCCACCAGGTAATCATTTAGATAATCCTGGTAACCCTCCTGAAGTCGCTTGATATGGCTCACATAGCGCGGCAGCTTGGGGAAGAATTTGAAATCGGCAGGTGTCCGCTCTTTCCACTTTAAAATCTGATCTTCCTTATACAAGTTGTAGAAAGTGGCGTTGAGCTCAATCGAATTAAACTGGGTAGCGTAATATTCCAGTTCATCTTTAATACCTCGCGGATAGAAACCTTTCAAATCCGACTTATTCCATTTAGCACAGCCGACACTGACGGTTTGCAATGAAGACTTATTGGCGCTCAGCACCCGCTTGGTATCGGGGTGATCCGCGGGCAGTGTGAAGTCTATATCTTCAGGATTTTTTACATTTCCGAATTTCATAGATGGTTTTCTGTTAATTAAAGAATAATTTAAAAATACGTTTTATCCTGGAAATTATCCATTGAACTACTCATCAACCTTCAGAGGTTACCTACTGTTATTGCGGTCCATTTGAGTCCAAAACTGATTTCTTAAAAAATTATTATGAAAATACTTTACAACATTATATAATTGTCAAATTTAATAAAACATATGAATTATTAATGAAATTATCATTTCAAACGCTATATGCTGTCGCAGTTTCAGTATTTCTCACTTCATGTATACCGTCAGCTAGAATCCCTGAAAAATACGATCCTGCCAATGAGAAAGGGTTAGTAGTTGGATCAATCGCTATAAAAAACGAGCGGCCTATTTATAACAGTTATGACATCACATATAGAAAGGTTGGCAGTGAAAAATTTTCCAGAATCAGGATTATACCGGAGCAGGTTACAAAAATGAAACTAATTCCTGACTTTTTCGATGATGACAGAGGCATCCATCTCTTCGCTCTCGAATTACCTCCCGGCGAATATGAAATATATGAGATTTACTTTTTCAGTAATGGTGGCTATATTCAGGAGACAAGGAGGTCTGGAGAATTTTCCCTGAAATTCAGCTCCCGACCGGGTATAATATCATACATTGGAGAGTTTAATATCATGCCGTACAATATTCTCAGCTTTACTAATGTGAAAGACAAAATGGATCGCGATATAGCCTATTTGACAGAACACCACCCGGGCATTCCGTGGGAGTCAGCTGACAATAACACACTTGTTACGCATTATCAGACAATCGCGAATAAAGAAATAGGAGTCCTGATGAAATACCCGGATTTTATTCATGTACTTTCACCTGAAGAGCCTCAACAAAATAAAGAAAAAATAAAGAATGAATCTAAGCCTCCATTCAACCACATGATTACTCTTACCACTAACCCCTACAATAGCTTAACATCGGGATGGAGACGATTTGATGCTGAAGATTCTGTTTTGTACGATGAGTATCATGAAGAAAAAACTGACAACCTTTTAAGTTCATTGAGGGACTCTAAATTACAGATCTCCCACGAAAGCGGAGTTTATGATATTGATGGCCTCACCTTCCGAACTACCACAATTACATATTACAGTAAAAAGAAAGATGAATTGCTTTTTACTACTGTGATCCTTGAAAGACTTATTGGCGGAGCTAATATCTTCAGTTTTAACATCTCATACACTAACGAGATTGACAAGGAACATTTTTTTGAAATAGTCAACGCTACAAAATTTACCATCAGAAACTAACTTATAGAGGATCCAAAGTCTTGTGAAAACTGCTTTATAGCTGGTTGACAGAACATATATAATTTATCCAGTAATTTAGACGCAACTCATAACACAAATATGCTCCAACGACAGGTCTACCGCACCCCAAAAGCAGGATCCATTAAAAACCTGAAACTTCAAACAGAAGAATTACCGGCTCCGCAACCCGATGAAGTATGTGTAAAAGTGAAAGCCGTAGGCCTCAACTTTGCCGATATCTTTGCCATACAAGGGCTCTACAGTGCCACTCCCGAAGGCTCTTTTATCCCTGGTCTCGAGTATTCGGGAGAGATCATAGCAGTCGGCTCCAATGTAAAAGAGTGGAAAGCTGGTGATAGAGTGATGGGCGCTACCAAATTTGGTGGCTATGTCTCCCATATCAACTCCCATCACCACTACGTCATTCCGCTTCCTGAAGGTTGGAGCTTTGAACAGGGAGCAGGCTTCCTTGTGCAGGGACTGACAGCCTACTATGGATTGAAAAAGCTGGGCGACCTCCAAAAAGATATGACCGTGCTCATCCACAGCGCTGCAGGTGGTGTGGGCATACTGGCCAACAGGATCTGTAAGAAATATGGCGCCTATACTATCGGTACTGTGGGCAACCCCGGAAAGGTGGATTTTCTTCGTGAGCAGGAAGCCTACAATGAAATTATCCTTCGCGATAAGCACTTTCCAGAAAAGCTGAAAGCCGTCTTGAATGGTCGCCCACTCAACCTGATCATGGAATGTATTGGTGGCAGGATATTAAAGCAAGGCTGGGAACAGATGGCGCCTATGGGCAGAATGATTGCCTACGGCTCAGCCAGTTTTACCAGCCATGGCGCTAGGCCCAACTACCCCAAACTGATCTGGAAATACCTCAAACGGCCGAAAATAGACCCACTTCGGTTGCCAACACAGAACAAATCGCTAATGGGTTTTAACCTTATTTATCTGTATGAGCAAACGGATATGATGCATGAGATGCTTAACGAGCTGCAAGCGCTTCAGCTCAAGCCTCAACATGTGGGGCATATCTTTGAATTTGATGATATGCATGAGGCCATTCATTTGTTTCAACGAGGGCAAACGGTTGGAAAGGTGGTAGTCAGGGTAAGCTAAGTACCCTGCTACTTCAATGAATTTTAATTTAAAATCATTTTAGATTACTTGAGATCACTTGATAAATGGCTGAGGGTTTACCGCTTCCCCGTTTTCGTGCACTTCGTAATGCAGATGCGGACCTGTAGACTTCCCTGTACTTCCTACATAGCCGATCACCTGACCTTTTTCAACCTTCTCTCCTTCCGATACTGTTCTTTTATCTAAATGAGCGTATTGGGTTGCATACTTATCCGAATGTTTGATTTTTACATAATTGCCGTTGTCGTCAGCGTGTTCAGATACAACCACCTCACCATCTGCCGTAGCATAAACAGGCACTCCCGTTTTGGCCACCAGGTCAATGCCCGCATGCAGTTTTTCAACTTTAAGAAATGGATGCATTTTTAAACCATAGCCTGAAGAGATTTTTATGAGGTCGTTTTGGGCCATCGGCAATCCTGCCGGCACGTTATTTTCAATGATTCTCTCAACGCGCTTCAAAGACTCCTTAAGTGGCGTTTTAACTTCATCGCGCGTGTTCATAGCCACCAAGCCAGCGGCTAGCGGAACAACGCCAAAAATAGTTATACGCATCCAGTTTTGAGTTTTCTTCTTTTTCATCATAGTAATTCTATTTTTAAGTGGTGTAGCAAAATGAGTTGTTATTGGAGACTTGATGCTACTTTCAAGTGTATTTAAAATCAGTAATGACTGATACCTGAGCGGATCACCGCCCTGATGAAGTACCGCACGATCCGCCAGATACTCCAGGTTAAGTCTGACAGATCTTTTATATAAATAAATAATTGGATTGAACCACAGAACTATGGCCGCCAATTCGAGCAATATCAGGTCAATCGTATGTCCCTTTTGTGCATGTTCATGTTCATGAAGCACCATCTCTCTTGACAGATCTCTACCCCATGACTTTGGAAAAAAGATTTTGTTAAACAAGCAAAATGGCTGATTTATAGTGCTGCTTTGATAAATACTAAGACCATAAACCGCCTCCTCTTTTGAAGCTTTCATGATTTTATACGTGCTTACAAATGACCAGATAAACCGCACTAAGAGTAATCCACAGATCAGAAAGTAACAGGTCGGCAGCCATGAAAAATTGCTTACTGCAGTTGCCTCTATTGTATCTATCCTGCCTCTAACTGCCTCAACAGCAGGATACATCTCCGACTTATAGAAACCCAAAACACCGGCATCTCCGCTCAACACTTCGTTGCTCGTCCCACTGAAGTAACTGCATAGTGGTATCAAAAGGCTAAAGAGCAATGATCCGGTGAGATACCATCTGTTCAGGTTGAAGAAGGTGGTTCTTCGCAGGAATGCTACATAATATAACCAGAAAACACACAAGCCAACGCTCACGGCAAATAAATAGAATACCATGGATTATGATTTTTGTTTTTTAATTTCCTTATCGATCTGCGCCTTAATCGCCTCCAACTCTTTTATGGACAAATCCGAGTTGGAAAAAAAAGTCGCGAAGCCTTGCCATGAACTTCCAAAAAAGCTGGTAAGCATGCTTTTCATTTGAGTTTTAAAGTAGTCTTCCTTTCTGATCAAAGGAAAATATTCGTTCACCTTTCCATAGGTGTTGTATCCAACAAACTTTTTATTCACCATCACACGTATTACCGTGGATACTGTCGGGTAAGCAGGCTTGGGGTCAGGCATGGCGTTAACGATGTCTTTAAGAAAGCCCTTTTTCAGCTTCCACAACACCTGCATGATTTGTTCTTCAGCTTTGGTTAACTCTTTCATACCTCAAATGTATAACTATATTTATAATTATCAAATTATATTTATAGTTGTTAATTACAAATATAAACCCGCAATGAAAAAGGAAAGGTACTATGAACAGACAGCTCTTTTTCTTTAATTAGTGGCTCTAAGAAAACTCACCATTTATCGTCATTGCGAACAAAGTGCGGCAATCCCTTCTTTTCAGCATGCATTAAGAGGGGCTCGCTTCGATTCCTCCCCGTGGCAAGCCCGGGACAGGCGCGATGACTACAAGAGTTTTCTTAGAGCCACTAATTAGTAAGACGTTCTCTTCAGCGCATACAAATGAGTGACCTGATCGTTTATAACACCCTCTCCGACCTGTATAGGGCACTCGACCTGCCCATTGAGCAGGAGATAGACTTCACTATCCATTACCTGCCCAATATCCATAAAACCATGCCCTATAAGTCTCCTACCTTCCGGGCCAACTACTATTCCTTTGTTTTTGTAAAAGATGGCAGCGGCACATATACCACGGATGAGCAGACCTTCCCAACGGCACCCGGCACCATTTATTTCACTAATCCGGGCCACATCAAGGCTTTTGAGATGAAAACGTTGAATGACGCCTATATCATCACGTTGACTGAAGCATTTCTCAAGGAGCAAGTGCATCCTGATATTTTTGAAGAGTTTCCCTTCCTGCTTGCGGAAACAGTGCCTCCCAACACGTTGCCTCCAGCAGAGTTTGCCGAATTCGAGAACCTATACTTGCAGATATATAAGGAATACCACTCCCACTCTCCTTACAAATACCGGATCATCGGAAATCTTTTTGTAGTGTTACTCCTCAAGATCAAGGAAAAATTTTGGAAGGAGTTTGATCCCATAGCAGAAGGTGATCGCAACTCCCAAATTGTAAAACACTTCAAGAGATCTTTGGAAAAGCATTATAGAAAACTTGCTGCCGGGGACACAAAATATGCTTTCCAGGTGCAGGATTATGCCTACGAGCAAAATCTGCACCCCAACTACTTCAGCCATGTGATCAAAAGTAAGACTGGCAAGCCGGTAAACACATGGATAGCAGAAAAAACCATTGCAGAAGCACAGTCCCTGCTAAAAAACACCAAGCTTACTGCAAAAGAGATCGGCTATCAACTGGGATTTTCGGAACCTACTCATTTCAATAGTTATTTTAAAAAGCATACAGGCATGACTCCCAATACTTACCGGAAGGAAAATATCTAGTACATTTTTAGTTATTTTCTGTTAATTTTAACTACCTAACCTAAGCCCCTGCTATGGACGACATCAGCGTATTTACCGATAAAACCATTATCCCCGATGAAGAGACGCTGAGCTCCGGCATTGGAGACACCTACCCCTTGTGGAATGACATTAAATCCTATGTGTATGAGCACTATCCGAAAGCCACGGAAGAATGGAAGTATCCGGGAGCAAAGTATGGTTGGAGCTTTAGAGTAAAAGACAAAAAACGTGTAATTATTTATTTACTGCCCAGGGAAAACTATTTCCTTGCTGCAATGGTATTTAGTCCGAAAGCTACCGAAATGGTACTTGAAAGCCCGATAACTGATATTATTAAGGATGAACTGAGGGCTGCCCGCCCCTATGCAGAAGGAAGAGGAATCAGAATACCTGTTAAAAATCAAAAGGATGTGAAGGACATCAAGCTTTTGATCGATATCAAACTAGCTCATTGAAGAAGCAGCTAATGGCACATTGTTACCAGAAACAGGCACACCATTACCAGCACTTTGCGTAATTATATGGTTCCTTTATGGTGAGTTCAATTTAAACCAAAAGGAATTATGAAAAAGCAAAAAATGACCTTAAAAAGTCTCACCGTGAAAAGCTTTATCATCGCTGAAGATGATATGAACACGGAAACTGTAAAAGGCGGGGGAACACTTTTAACAAAACCATGTGGAAGCTGTCCTTGTACTTATCAATGCCCCACCAACGATATTTTCGGGTGTTTTACCAGGGAAAATACCGGCACGTGCTGTGTCGTGGGTTGGTAAGCATTTTTCAACCACTGAGAACACAGAGAAGGCACTGAGGTCACGGAGAATTAACCTCTGTGGTTTCTGTTCGGAGTTCTCTGTGATCTCTGTGGTTTATTATTCTTAGAAATTCGTCATTTTATCTTAAAAATCCGTCATACCTCTCTCCTATTGCCTTCCGTCTTTTGTAGTGTAATCATTTTTGCAATTCAAACAAAAGACAGCAATGAACGGATCAAACAAAAAAATCGCTTTGGTAACAGGTGGCAGCCGCGGCCTGGGTAAAGATATGGCCCTGAGCCTGGCGCAAAGAGGGATAAACGTGATACTCACCTACAACAGCAAAAAAGAGGAAGCCCTGGAGGTAGTCCGTGAAATAGAGGCTATCGGTCAAAAAGCGGCAGCATTGCAACTTAATGTAGTCGATAGCAGTAGCTTCGAGCGGTTTTTTGGAGAAGTAAAAGCAAGTCTGAAGAATGTATTTGGTCTTGAAACATTTGACTTCCTGATCAATAATGCCGGGATAGGTATACATGTACCGTTTACAGAAACTGCAGAAGAGCAATTTGACACATTAATGAACATCCATCTAAAAGCGGCTTTTTTCCTCACTCAAAGAGCATTGCCATTGATGAACAACGGAGGCACCATTGTTAATGTATCCACAGGGCTGGCGCGGTTTACCTTTCCTGGATACGCTGCCTATGCAACAATGAAAGGGGGCATCGAAACCCTGACCCGCTACCAGGCAAAAGAGCTGGGTTCCCGCGGTATTCGCGCCAATGTGATAGCCCCAGGCGCCATCGAAACCGACTTTGGCGGTGGTGCAGTACGCGACAACGCTGACCTGAATGCTGCTATCGCTTCGCAGACGGCCCTTGGAAGAGTTGGCCGCGCTACTGATATAGGCAGCGTGGTGGCCTTCCTGTGCAGCGATGATGCTAAATGGATAAACGGCCAGCGGCTGGAGGCTTCAGGGGGTATGTTTTTGTAAGATTTGGCCCGTAAAATTTAACCGCAGATGGAACACAGGGAGAGTCAGCCGGAGTTTCCCCGATCTTCTGAGTTATGTCCAATGAATTATTAAACTCCTCCCAACGTCATCCCGGACCTAAAGCAGTGAAGGTCCGGGATCTCCTCGCTACTGACTGTGACTGAAGTTCAGCCTCTCCCACCGGATCAGGGGGATCCTGAATATTTTCTCCGTTGCTCTACGAAAATTCCATGATGTGGTTTATGATTTCTGTTCCTCCTCTGCTTCCTCTGTGGTTAATGATGGCATAATGCCATTATCCACAAAATCAACTGAAAGTTGTTGCTCTACCAATGACAAGTTTTGCAATACATTGATAATCAACCTTTTGC
>NZ_AMZN01000100.1 GCF_000331535.1 Fulvivirga imtechensis AK7
TTGAGCTCGTTTAGGATTGGGTGTCCCAGTGTCGAAAACAGGAAATAGGTTAAATCATTGGGTTTTGTCGGACGGATACACTTCAACAACGAGTTGGTTAACTGAATTTTATTTTTTATTAAAATGTTGGAATTGGAAATGTGATAGCAGGGGGATGAAGAAAGCCACCGGTATAATTCCAGCTCTGCTATTCAGGTAAGATTCAAAAATACATGCTATCAAGAATATTACTAAGACTCCACAAGTGAAATAATTGCGTTTTTTTATCTCGCTCGATAGCGGAATAAGAAAAATACTGAACAGTAGAATTATACCAATAATTCCAAAAGCAATACTCGAATGGAGTAGCTGGCTATGGGCTCCGTAGTTTAGATGTGCAATGCTTATGTAGCCGTTCTTGTAGTTCTGTTCTTTAAGCATGTCTCTCACATCACCTGTTCCATGTCCAAATAAAAACGACTCTGAGATTACTTGGAGTGAAGATTTATATAACATATATCTAATTTCTGAACTCCCGGGCCTTAACTTAGTGGCAAAAGTTTTTGTTTGATCATCTCCATCCGAAAAGATATACTCAACTTCATCGACCATCTTTTCAAAACGATCTGTAATTAGCTCGTTTGTGAACAACAGCGAGGCAATTATAACCAATAGTGCCGAGATCAAAGCACTTTTAGGAATGAGTTTAAAATGGAGAATTAATGATGTAATTATTGTCAAGGCTAATAAGAGATAACTTAATTTGGATTGCATCACTAAAATACCAGATATCAGTATAAAAACACTACTAGTAATTGCTATAACCTTTTTCTTCGTCATCTTCCGGAGAAAGGGAATATAATTTAGCAAAAACCAAACGGAAATTACTAATTGTATGGAATAGAAGGTTCGATGTTGATCGATAATTAAGAAATGTTTACTCAAGTATTCGCCTCTAGTTCCTACTCTATTACCTTCCACTTTTTCTCCCAGAATAATGAACTCATCTTGTGTAATATCAATGAAAATAAAGTGTAAAAAACTTAGGATGACAAGAACTAAATTAATTATAATGAAAACATTAAATAGTCTAAGTATTGTGCGGGAATCTAGGTTTATTAGTGCCATGATGAGTGGTAGTACGAGGAATGATAATTTGTATTCTAACGATCGAAAGCCTTCATGATAATTACTGGTCCAGCCGAGGCCAATTACGTGATATATGTAAAAAGCTAAAAGAGGAAGATAGAATTTCCACCCCGACTTTAAGCAGAGCCACCATCTGGTCTTATCACAAATCATAAGTGCTGAAACTGACAATAGTATGATAATCAGGGAGATAACAAATAAATCAAAAGGCAATAGTGCTATTAACACATAGCATAATAGAACTGGGATTGCCTCATATTTAATAGCTAGTTTTCCAAAGTCAGATATAATCTTAGCCATTTGTTGCTCATTAACCACTTAGTTTTAACCGGAAATCTAAAAATTTTTACTAGATGTAAAAGCATTTAAAATCCTATTAGCTATTATTTGCGTTGAGTGAACTTCCCTGAGCTTAATTGATTCACTAGTGAATTTTTTCTGAAGCTCGTCCGATTTCATCATCATTTGTAGCTTGTTTGCATACTCATAGATATCGCCTTCTTTAATTAAAAAGCCATTCGTTCCATTTTTTATTATATCCCTTGGTCCAGCGTTACAATCAAAGCTGATACAAGCCAGCGGAAATGCCATCGCTTCACAAAGAGCATTTGGGTAACCTTCCGAGATCGAAGTGAGTGCAAATATTCTTGCTCTTGAGTAATATTTGCTCAGATTCTTTTTAGCACCCAGTAATTTGACTGAATTTTGTAACCCCAGGGTATTTATTTCTTCTTCAAGTGCTCCTTTCAGAGGACCATCGCCAACAATGTGCAGTTGCCAGTCTTCATAACGCACTTGGTTAAAAACCGTTATGAGTGTTAACTGGTTTTTTTCTGGAACCAGGCGCCCAACATTTAATATTATATTCTCTTTTTTGCATTCGATTCTGGGGATCACTTTAGTGGGATTCGGAACAACAAATATGTTTTCGTGTTTGAGCTTGTTATAAAGGATTTTTTTAGCAAGTGAAGTTTGGGCAAGAATTCCCTTTGCTCTTGGGTAAAGAATTCTTTCATATGTGGACAGAAGGAAATTTTGACGTTTTAAGGGGTTACTGCGGTTAGATACATAAACATCAGCCTTCAAGCCTAATGTTGATAGAAGTACAAAGGAATTATATCCCTCTCCAAAGCTTAAAATCACATCAGGTTTAATTTTCCGAACCTTTCTGCGTAGAAAGAGTATTAGGCGCAATGAATAAACGATTTTTGATATTGAAGACTTGCTATAGGTAAACTCCGGCATAGCTATGGAATTTACCTTTTTGTTAATCTCAAAAAAAGGCTCATGATTAACAAGAAAGATAATGTCGATATTTAAACCCTCATTTGACCAGTAATTTGCCAGCTCACTCATTACTCGCTCCATTCCGCCTTGTACAAAAGTAGGTATTACTAGTGTTATCTTCATTAGCGTACAGGATCAACAGGTTGTATAAAATAATCTTTAGATAAAATTCCGATTGTAGTTAGAGCGTCAGTGTTAAAAAGGCTCCAAAAATAGACATCTTTTGTTATATAAAAATCCACGAAACCATAAATGAGCATTAACATTGAGAACATGTAAAGTGGAATTTTATCTCGATAGTACTTCAACTCGAATAACAAAAGCAGTAGAAAAAAAATCCGTGCCACATAACAGAATCTATTAAAAGGATCCGGTGCTGCAAAAAAAATGTTTAGTAGGAAAAAAATTGTATATATAATATTTCTCAGGTAAGAAGTTCTTCTTATGGTAAGAAGTAAATATACATAAGCAAAATATACCCACAGAAATTGAAGAAAGAACGAAATTCTAGCTGCAAAACTGGCTTTAATTGCTTCTTGTATAATGTCATCCTTTCCTAGGTACCAATTCATTTTAAACACTAATGATTCAGGAAGTGGGAATAACTGAATGAACTGCAACAGCATATCTTTTGATAGAAAAACAAAGGGTATGGACAATAAAAAAAATGCTTTACAAGTATTTTTTTTATTACGATTCTTTACTAGTAGCCAATAAATCGGAATAAATACAATCGAGCTATAGTGTATCATGCATCCCAGTATTATCCACCAAAAGCTGAATCTTTTTTTTAATATAATTCCGTTGTAAATGGCAAGTACCACAAAAGAAAAGGCTAAATAATTACGTAACCCTGAAAATAGTAATGACCATTGAATAGAAAGAAGCAGAATTATAATTCCAAAAATGTAAACAGAAGTAGAACTTTTTTTGAACTGAAAATGGTATACACGTAAAATGTTATTGACTGTTATATAGGTAATTGCGGCAGTGAACCACTGTGGTGATAATCCTGTTTTAGAAAAGAAAAATAAGGAATAATAAAATAAGAAATCGGGTCTTTTTTGCAGATATATCAAAAATTCATCAAAGGACATTTTAGTAAATGCCTCAAAGAGTTTATAATGCTGAGCTAAATCTGATGTACTTCGTGGAATAATTTGATAACTGATTAGAGCAAAGCTTAGTCCCAACAATATTAAGGCGAGTTTATACCTTTTAATCAAGCCGAAAAGAATCACAGGGAAGGTCAGAATAGGGCTGACAAGTAGAAAGAAGATGCCAATGCTGGAATAGCCAAGATACTCTTTGTTCAGATATCGCTTCATTTTCTATTGGATACAGTATCTTCTTCTTTTAAAGAATTTATGAAATTTTCTATCATAAAGTGTTGCGGGTTGAAAGATCCCTCAACCCAGCTTAAATCTTTATTCCAGTAGCCAGGGCACAGGTCATATGCTAGCATTGAAAATCCATAACTGATTTCTACTATTAAAGGGACTTGACATTCATTATAAACGAAATCAAATGCTAGACATTGGGCGTTCAATTTTATTGCAACTTCAAATGCAGCTAATAAGCACCGTTTATCTATTGTATGATTATCTAAATAATGAAGTATCCCACTTCCTGATGCCCGAAAATCTCCAGTTCGATTCATCCTCTTGATAGCAAATGCTTTCTCTTCAATTACGACTATCCGTATGTCAGAATCATTATTTGCAATGAAGTCCTGAAAATATATATATCCTTTTTCATTCCCATGGAACTTTTCGAGATCAGACGGAATAAATAGCCTAGCTAATCCTTTAAAAATGCCTATGAATGAAGAGAAATCTCCATTTTTTCTAAATTTCCATAGACGATTATAAAATAAAGCGGTTCTACCACTGGCACCAAAGCCTTTTCCAAATGCTTTTTTTGCTAGCGACCTAGCTTTACTTTTACTCTTTACAAGTTTGACATTTATAGCTCCTGCTCCTCCTCTTAGCTTAAACACCTTCGGGAAGTTTGTTTTGCTTATCCAACTCAGTGCCTCTTTTTTGCTATAGAATACATAGCTTGGGACCAAGGGAGCTGAAACAGCCTCAAGTAAGTACTTTTGGCCAACTTTATCATCAAAATGCCAAGCCGTACTCGAATCAGGGAAAACTTTTTTACCCATAGCCTCAATGGAATAAGTAAGTTGACGTGCAAATAACTTCGCTTTAGGATCTTCTTGGCTCCAGTGCCACATCAAACCAGAGCAGTCGCTTAGCTGATCAATAATATCAGAAGAATAACAGTTGACTAGCTTAAATGGGATGTCGTTTTTTTCACAATAACTCAACCACCTCTCGCTGAAGCTATTTTTAAAATGATGGATAGCAATTTTCATATATCTCTACTAAGCTGTTCAAGTGTATCAATACTTAAATCCCGATGAGCTTCACATCGGAATAGGTTTAATAAAAGGCGAAGTTTCCTTTTATTAATTAGCTTATCAAAATAGGGGGTATGTTTCAAAGCTCGGTAAAACAAATTTCGTTGTCCGGTAATTTCAAGTAATCTTGTCTTATATGATTTTTCAAGAAATTTATCCCATTCTTCTTCTAAAAGTTCTGGTGAAGTAATGATCTTATTAAATTGATCTATCTTTTGATTGTGAAAAAGTGCTTTTTCTTTTGCGTCTAATAGGACTATACCTTCCGTTTTGTCAAACTGCCTATATGGTATTAACTCAAAGGAAATTTCTGATCCAAATTTTATTTTTATTAAAGTTCCTATTTTCCAATATTGCGCTTCCGTAGCTGAAGGGAAAATTAAATTTCCGATACTGTAAAATATAGGCACATTATTGTACACCTCGTATCCGCTGACTGTATGTGTATGATGACCAACTATTACATCTGCGCCCTGTTCTGCATAAAAGCGATATTGTTTAACCATGCGCGGACTCGGGTATGAATAATGTTCATGTCCTCCATGAATAATTACTATAACAAAATCTGCAATAGATTTTGCTCTAACAATCTGGTGTACGTTATCTATTACGTCCATTGGGTGTGCTCCACCCTTTGATCGTGAGGCTGAAGCCCACTCATTTTCAGTAAAATTTATTATTGCAATAGTTTTCCCATCATTCTTATAATAAAAAGTCTCTCTTGCTTCGGTAAGAGATCTAGCTGCGCCAACATGATTTATGTCATTACCTTCACAAACATCTAACGTATCCTCCAGCCCTTGAAGGTCATAGTCTAGAATGTGATTGTTAGCCAATGTAACAAGATTTATCTTAGCATAAGTTAATGTGTTGACCGTGGAGGGAGATGCTTTTATACAGGGTCCAGTTTTTTTGATGGTTCTATTGGAGTTGGTTAGTGGAGATTCCAGATTTATAATCCTTAGATCACAGGAATGAAAGAGGTCTATGCTATTTCCCCATATTTTAGCCGGACTGTTAATAGCCATGTTTTCTATTAAACCACCTAAATAAACATCACCTCCGATTAGAACTTCCATTTGTTAATAAGATTGAAATATAACCGATAAAAAATATGTTGAAAATAAATCCTATTATTGAATATACTTTTATTGTGAACAGCATATCCCCGTACAGCCCTCCATAATAAAGTGCTAAAAAACGTGATGCAAACAAAAAAACCTCCATAATTAGTTGAATCTTTTGCTTATGTAATGTGTAATAAAGCACTGCCGAGGGTGGATTGACAAACATTAAGCCTACCCAAATAAACATCCAACTTGCATATGTTCCTGCACTTTCCCACTCAGATCCAAAAATAAATGCAAAAATATCTGACCCAAAAACAAATATAATAAGAGCGGGGAACAATATTAATGCTAATAGCAAGCCTGTAAGCTTGAAGTATTTTGATTTTAAGTTATCAAAATTCTCTATTGAGTCCACCGTTTCTTTATAAAAAACTTGCTTGATTGCACCACTTACGAGAGCAGATGGCAGTTGAAGTATTCGCATCGTAAAAAAATAGGCACCTACCTCAGACTCTCCAAAGTAGCGACCCAACATTAGAATAGGTAGCCCTTGTGAGATAGCATTAAGTAAATTTTGGGGAGTAGAATATGCTGCGAATCTGTAATATTTTTTTGCTGTTGCCTTTAAAGTATCGAAGCTAAATGTTAGGCCTTTGATGGTCTTAAGGGAGGGTACGGCTATTAGTAGTACCCCGCTAATGACTCCAAGTAGATTACCGTATACTAAACCTATCCCAGTACCTATGAACCATGCCCAAGCCATTTGAAGTGTTACGGTGCTTAGTCGTTCAATAACAGTTCTTTTCGAAAGGAATTTAAAATTCTTACTTCTATTAAGCCACTCAATGAATATATTCCGAGCTCCCAATACCAAGGCTAATAGGCATAGGATGCTAGTTAGTAATATTCCCGGCGATGGCATCCCTATCGACAACAGCAGATCTGGAAAAATAGAAAATATTATAAAGCAGGCGGTAACTGTTATTATTAATGTAGTGAATGAAAGGGTGAGTAAACTTCTTGCCTCTCGATCGCTTCCCTGAACAATTCCCATTTCGTATCTTAATGTAGAAGAAGTCGCCATTATACCGGCTATAGTGACCACACTTCCCAATACTCCAAAATCAGCCGGGCTGTAATATCTGGATAGAACAGGGGTAAGAGCAATACCTATCAATTGAGAAATAATTGTCCCACTTATCAGATAAGATAGGTTCTTTACGAATGGATTATCCCATTTTTTTAAGATTGTTTTTTGTAACACATTTCACAGTTTCAGCAACCGAATAATTTTCAAACTTAAAGCCCACAAAAGTCTAGCAACAAACTTTTTTTCGGAAAGACAGTGTTTCTGAATAGCCGATGTTTTACTAGAATTGATACTATATCTGCTCGTTCTAATGCTTCTTCTATTTCGGCTAATTCAAATTTCGTATGGGAAGTTAAGTTTGGTTCAACCAAAATAACATCATCAAAATCATTCTTGATTACTTCTGCTACCCTGAGTGCAGGTGACTCTCTTAAATCATCAATATCAGGTTTAAAAGCCAGTCCTAAACAAGCAATAGTCGGTTTTCGATTGTTTTTCAATTCAAACTCAAGCGCTGCATTCTTTATTTTTTCTATCACCCACTCGGTCTTGTAGTTGTTAATTTCCCTCGCAGCACGAATGATTTTTGCATGCTTGGGGAACTCCGATACAATAAACCACGGATCAACAGCGATACAATGACCCCCTACCCCAGTGCCTGGTTGTAATATATTAACTCGTGGGTGTTTATTAGCAAGTTTGATTAACTCCCACACATTTATGTTCGCCTCTTCACAGATCATGGATAGCTCATTGGCAAATGCAATGTTGACGTCCCGGTAAGAATTTTCAACAAGCTTACACATTTCGGCTGTACGACTGTCTGTCGGATGAAGCTCACCCTTTACAAAGTGCCTATAGAATTCGATAGCTTTCTCCGTGGATTGGTCGTCTATGCCACCTATTGAACGATCATTATGTTCAAGCTCATGTATAATGTTTCCTGGCAAAACTCTCTCTGGACAATAAGCTATGAAATATTTTCCTTTAATTTCTGGCCGTTCTGAATCTATAATCTCTTTAACCCTTTCGGTTGTGCCTACAGGAGAGGTTGATTCCAAGATAATCAGATTACCTTTTTCAATAAAGGGAGCTATATTTTTAGCCGCAGTTTCCACGTATGAAATATCAGGTTGATGATCACCTTTAAAAGGAGTAGGAACTGCAATTAAAAATACATCAGCTTTAGTAGGCTTGGTATCTGCAAATAAAAAGCCTTCCTCTACTACGTGATGCACAAGACCATCAAGGTCAGGCTCGACAATATGTATCTCGCCTTTATTAATAGTGGCAACTGCTTTTTCGTTAATGTCAACTCCATGGACTTTGATTCCCTTACTGGCCATTAAAGCCGCAGTAGGTAAGCCTATGTAACCAAGTCCGATCATGACAGCTTTAATATCTAAAGTCTTTTTTACCATGTCTAATCAATTACTTTTTTAAAATGTCAAGTATCTGTCTGCTGGTAGTGCCGTCTCCATAAGGGTTTATAGCATTGGCCATTTTTGCGTAGTATTCTGGAATGGTTAAAAGTTGTATAGATTCTCTTAAAATCACGCCTTTATTTGTACCCACCAACAATGCAGTACCCGCCTCAACGCCCTCTTGTCTTTCCGTAACGTCACGCATTACAAGGACGGGTTTCCCTAAAGTGGGCGCCTCCTCTTGTATGCCACCTGAGTCTGTTAACACAAAGTAGCTTCTGTTCATTAACCAAATCAGGTAAGGGTACGAAAGTGGCTCAATCAACTTGATGTTGTTTACTCCTTTTAGTATTTGGTTGACGGTATTGCGAACATTTGGATTTAAATGAACGGGGTATACCACTTCAACATCATCATATGTTGTTGCAATTTCTTTTATAGCAGCACACATGTTTTCAAATGGCTTACCAAAGCTTTCCCTCCTATGCCCTGTGACCAGTACTATTCTTTTGGTAAAGTCAACATCCCTGAAGTATTCGTGGTACTTATCTTCGCCTCTTTCTTTAATAATATCCAATCCAAGCAAGAGAGCATCTATCACCGTATTACCTACCTGATATACATTTTTAGTTATCCCTTCAGTTTTCAGGTTTTTAACGGCTCTTTCAGTTGGAGCAAAATGATGTGCGGCCAAATGTCCTGCCAGCTTTCTGTTTCCTTCTTCTGGAAATGGCGAATAGATATCTCCACTTCTTAATCCTGCCTCTATATGTGACACCGGAATTTTCTCATAAAAGCCGGCCAGCGCCCCCACAAACGCAGTGGTGGTGTCGCCCTGTACAAAGATATTGTCAGGTTTTACTTTGTCGAGTACGGGTTTTAATCCAGTGAGTGCTTTAGCAGTAACATCAAACAAAGTCTGATTCTTTGACATTAGACTCAGATCGTAGTCCGGTATAATATCAAAAAACTCCAATACCTGATCAAGCATTTCACGATGCTGTCCTGTTACGCAAACTATAGTTTTAAAAGTTGGCTCTTGTTGAAAAGCCTTAATAACAGGAGCCATTTTTATCGCTTCGGGCCGTGTACCGAAAATAAAAAGGTGCTTCAAAATAAAAAGAGTAAAATTTTATCTCAATAAAGCTGCAAAGCTACCAATAATTGGTGAATAGGCAATTGAGGATTAGCTATTATTAAAATAATGAATCCTGTTTTAATAACAACTTCATTCATGGTAGTTCTAAATTTGATGTAATTTTATCAATCAGTTTTTCAATTAATTATTTAGCTACAGTAATTTAAACCCATCTCTTTCAATCAGATAGCTTTTGTAAATATGCTTAAGCTAAGATTTTATAAAATAGTTTTAATATAGAAAATGCTTGCTTTGTAGTTGTTGAATGTAATATATTTGTCAGGTTTTTTGATTTATATTGGTTGTTTAGATACAGCTTCAATTTTGCATGCTCTCATCACAACTAAACCGCTTCTCTAAATGTCAGCTGCGAAAGGGGATTTTCAAGCTAAAAAATTTATAAAAAATATTCCAGTCTCATTTTTTGAGACTGGCAGACATTATACTTGTGACAACATTTATCAATCAAACTCATGAAGATTCTTTTTCTTACTACTTTAAGCTTGATCATTACAGCTATTTCCTACGGCCAAGATCCTCTAATCATAAGAGAAAATGGTACAACTTATACGGATGGAGATGCAAGCATTTTAAATTTACCGGATAACGTGTATGGATTTACTATTCGTCCGTATGATGCTGCTTTTAACGGGGGTACGTGGAATTGGCATCGGGATTTTGGCTATAGAGTAGACGAACAATACTGGTATGCGGAAGGAGGGTTCAGAGTTCCGAGTGGTAAAACAGTAATCGGAAGCTGGAACCCTTATACGTATAGCACATTGGATATAACAGGTCCTCATTCGAGTAACTACTATGATGCTCAGCTTCACCTACATACATCCAATAGCCTTGTTGGTATGTTTGTGGGGAGCCATGATGCTAAGTATGGTGTCATTTCACAAGGTGGACATTACTATAACTCCGGGAAATTTACGGCCAAAGTTGATCAGGTTTCAGGAATGATTCAATCGTATGGAAATATCTACTTTTTTTCTAACTCAGGATTAACGGACGGAAGTACTTTTACTCCTTCATCCCGATTGACGATCTCAAACAACGGAAATGTCGGTATAGGCCGGACTGGTGATGCCAGACTAGACATACGAGGGGAAGGCAATTCTTACAGCTATGAGCATTTCATAGTAAGAGATCAATATAATAACAAAGATTTCATAATCCGTGGTGATGGAAGCGTTGAGATCGGGTATGACATTGATGTTCCAAACGGTTATAAACTTGGAGTTGGCGGGAAAGCCATCATGGAAGAAGTGGTAGTGCAACTAAGGGGCAGCTGGCCGGATTATGTTTTTAAAGAAAATTATTCTCTCACTCCGCTTTCGGATCTTCGAAAATATTTAGAACAAAATAAGCATTTGCCCGGCATTCCGAACGCCAAAACAGTAGAGGAAGAAGGAATAGAAGTTGGGACCATGAGTGCCAAACTTCTTGAAAAAATAGAGGAACTGACACTTTATGTGATTGACCTTGATCGAGAAGTGCAAATGCTCAAGGAGAATAACGACTTGCTGGCAGAGCAAAATAATCTTCTGAAGCAACAAGTAGAGCAACTGAAAAGCGAGATCCAAAGCAAATAAACAGAGATATCCTATACAGCAATAAAAAAATATGATATGAATAATGCCATTTTAAAAACAATATTCCCTCTTATTTTACTTCTGGTGCTTGTTCTGGATTGTCACGCCCAATGGACGGATCCAGGAAATGATGGGTCCGGAATAATTTATTATAACAATGGATATGTGGGTATTGGAACAATTAACCCACAAAGAAGGCTACACCTAGCAAATGAGAGTATGATTCAGCTCCGGCTTGAACGGCCAAATAGCTATTCTGGATTTGCTGACATTGGTACGTCAAGTGGAAATCTCTATTTCTATCCCGGAGGATATGATCTAAAAAATGGCAATTTTCTTATCAATACTACTGGTAGAATGGGGATAGGTACAATATCCCCAATGGCTAAAATCCATATTTTTAATGGATTGTCGGGTGGAACAGCTCATGGATTTGCCGATGCAGTCATTGAAGATGATAGTGAAGCGATGGTGCTTTTACTTTCTCCAAATAATCAGATGGGATATTATGGCTTTGCGGATTCTGATGATCCTTTCGTTGCAGGAATGCAATATAATCATAATGTCAATGAACTAATCTTTAGAGTCAACGACCATAACAGTGATATGGTCATCAACTCGGACGGCAATATCGGTATAGGTACTGTCTCTCCGAATGGCCGATTACATGTTACCAATACGACAACTTATGGCACTGCGCACGGCATGGCTGACGCTATTGTCGAGGATGCGGATCATCCCATGATGCTTTTACTTTCTAACAATAGCAGTACAAGCTACTATGGTTTTGCAGATACTGACGACCCTTATGTGGGTGGAATGGAATATAATCATAGCAGCAACCAATTAATACTAAGAGCAAATAATCATTTAAGTGATGTGATTATAGATGCTGAAGGGGATATGGGAATAGGTACGACCAATCCAAAACGTAAGCTACATGCATCTAGTGAAAGTATGGTCCAGCTCAGACTCGAAAGACCAAATACTGCCACAGGAGTTACAGACATAGGCAGCGCCAATGGTGATCTTTACTTCTACCCCGGCGGATACGATTTGAAAAATGGTGATGTATTTATACACACCAGCGGAAAAGTAGGCATTGGCACTACAGACCCCGGCTCATTTAAATTAGCTGTGGAAGGGAAAATAGGTGCAAGAGAGGTGCAGGTAACAGCAACAAATCCCTGGCCCGACTATGTTTTCGAAGAAAATTATCCCCTCACTCCGCTATCGGACCTGGAAGTCTACCTCAAAGAAAACAAACACCTCCCGGGCATCCCTGATGCCAAAACAGTAGAGGAAGAAGGCGTGAAGCTGGGTGAGATGAATACAAAGCTCTTGGAGAAGGTGGAGGAATTGACTTTGTATCTATTGGAACAAAATAAAATAAATCAGCAGCAAGCAGAGGAAATGACAGCTAAAGATAGCGAGATCGAGCTTTTAAAAGCCAGACTGGAAACGCTTGAGAGCATTGTGCAGAAGCTGTCTGACCAATAATTTTTTTAGACTGAATAATTAAAATACAAATCTTTATTAAATGAGATATCTAATAATATTACTAGGAGCTTTAATTTCTAATATGGCTACCGCTCAGGATTGGTGGGGGCAGAATGCGGAGATAAGGACTGATGGAGTGATGGAAATAGGTAAGTATGTTGATTTTCATGACAGTGACACTGATGGCAACGACTACTCCGTTCGATTAATGTCCGACAATGGTACACTCCGATACTACGGTGGGCTGAGAGGTACGGGTACATTATTAATTGATGACCCTAACGATGTCATCAATTGGAATGACATCTGGCAAAGCGGTTTTTTTGAAGGATATAGTAAATCCAATGCTCCCGAATCCAGCGGCTGGTTCTGGGGAATAAACCTAGGGCACCGATCTAATAGTAATAGTAATAAATATGGAGGTCAAATATTAATAAGGAACACCCCCAGCAGTCCTGCTCTATATTTTAGAAGCAGAGGTAGTGACGGTACCGGAGAGTGGAGTAAAGTACTTCACAGTGTGGGCAATCAGGAGATTAATGGCAATTTAGCCATAGGAGGCACCAATCCTTTGGCGAGATTACATATTATTCAGGAAGCAGTTGGCTCAACCTCGGGGAATTCCATCAATGGGGCTTACTGGGAGATTGGAAGACAGAAATTGATATTAAAAGCTTCCCGAACTGCCAATCAAACAAACTGGAACAATACAACTTTGAAACTTCAGGCCATGATCGATGGCACCGATCATCAGTCCATAGACTTTGTAAATGATGAAAACTTTAAAGAGCATGTGGATATATATACAGGCAATCAGATCTTCAATACAAGATTTACTGCTGGCGGCAGTGTGGGTATTGGCACTACAAACACTTTTGGTTATAAACTGGCGGTAAACGGTACCATCGGAGCCAAAGAGGTGAATGTAGAAGTAACCAGCGCCTGGCCCGACTATGTATTCGAAGAAAATTATAACCTTACTCCTCTTCAGGATCTGGAAATCTACCTCAAAGAGAACAAACACCTGCCAGGCATCCCTGATGCCAAAACAGTAGAAGAAGAAGGGGTCAAGCTTGGCGAGATGAATGCAAAGCTTTTGGAGAAGGTCGAGGAGCTGACGCTTTATATGATTGATTTTAACAAAGAAATGCAGGTACTCAAGCAAAATAATAACCTGCTTTTGGAGCAGAACAGGCTCTTGAAGGAAGAAATTGAACAGCTAAAAAAAGATAATTAATTGGATAGTTTAATAGTTAAAATGAAATTACAAACAACAATTGTGCTTTGTTTTATCACATGTGGTATGGTAGTTAGCCAGGATGATAATTTTACTAACGTTACTATAAGTGGTAAGCTTAAGCTAAATGGAGGCTTGGATCAGAGTATTAGTAACGACCACTCTCCACATATATATCGATCAGTTTATAATGCAAATAATGATTATCCATTCTCACAAAATGGAAACCTGGTCCTTCAACCGCGAACGAGCCTGGAAAGAGATATTGTGTTTCTTGCTGGCCAAGGCAGTCCTGTTCCCCGAATGGTCATTAAGCACAACGGAAATATAGGTATAGGAACATATGGTCCAACACAGAAGCTGCAAATTTTTAATGAATTGCCATTTAACAATAAGATGGAAAGTGAAAATCAGGATCACATATCCTTGGTTTCTAATGCTGTAGGTATGGGAGGCTTTTTTGGTGGTATTTCCTGGAAATCAGGAGGCCGTAGGCGGGCGGCAATTGCTGCTGTTCAGGAGCATACCGATGCCGATTATATAGGGATTTCTTTCTTTACACAGGGAACAGATGGTGACGGGCCTATTTATGAAAGTATGCGAATAAGCAGGGATGGCAATTTAGGGATAGGTACAGACAATCCACAAGACAAACTACATGTAGTTGGAGATGTAAGGTTTCAACGTGAATCCGGTGGTCAAAACTATCTTCAGATATCTTCCGGCTCAGGAGGGTCATATATTACAACAAATGACCCCGGCACAAATGTCAAACATCTGTATCTTCAAGTAACTCCGACAAGTGATAACGCTACTGATCGTCATTTGTTTTTCAGGCAGGGAAAGAAGCCGGTGTATTCCAGACGAGATTATTTGTTCATGGTAATGGCAATGTGGGAATTGGTACCACGGATACTAAGGGGTACAAGCTTGCTGTTGTCGGGAAAATGATTTCTGAAGAAGTAGTAGTAAAACTCCAGTCTTCGTGGCCCGACTATGTATTCGAAGAAAATTATAACCTTACTCCTCTTCAGGATCTGGAAATCTACCTCAAAGAGAACAAACACCTGCCAGGCATCCCTGATGCCAAAACAGTGGAAGAAGAAGGTGTCAAGCTGGGTGAGATGAACGCGAAGCTATTAGAGAAAGTGGAGGAGCTGACGCTTTATATTATTGAATTGGAAAAAAGAATTAAGAGTTTAGAAAATAAGTAAACATGCGGACTATCAAATTAATTGCTTCTACAGTTCTATTTTTAAGCTTATCAGAAGTTGTATCTGCTCAAATTCCTTCGTATGATCAGATAGTAATACCTCCTTCACCAGGGGCGGCTTCTTTAGTCAGATTTGTTAACATTCCTGTTAACTCGTATACAGGTACTGCAAACGTAAACATGCCTTTATATTCATTGCCAGCGCGCACCCTAAGTGTTCCTGTTGGGCTAAATTATCATGCCTCAGGCATAAAAGTTCAAGATGTGGCGAATACAGTTGGGTTGGGATGGTCTTTAGGAGCCGGGGGTATGGTTACCAGAGTGGTGAGAGGGCTGCCGGATGAGAAACGGATTTACTGTGGAGAGTCGATTAGCTCAGCAGTGGTATACGACATTATAAATGAGAGCTGTGATACAGAACTCGATGTATATTTCTTTTCTTTTCTGGGACGAGCAGGAAAGTTCTACGTTGACCCGAACACCGGAGAAATGTACTCATCTCCAGCTCAGGATATGAAAATAACCAAAGCTGAACTATCCGGTGCTGTCCTAACCTGGACAATCATTGATGAAAATGGATATAAATACTACTTTGGGGAGAGTACGAGCAAAATAGAATATACGACAATTGAGCAAATGGAATATGAAGCCAGCTATACCAGTACTCCTGATCCCGCTGCCTATGAAACGAAACATACATTTCCCTCCACCTGGCACCTATCAAAAATAGAGGGACCGACAGGGGATGAAGAAGCTATTTTTACCTATACTAATGCCAACACTAAGCCGAATAGCTGAAATACCGTCAAAAAAAGCCTGA
>NZ_AMZN01000101.1 GCF_000331535.1 Fulvivirga imtechensis AK7
AATATTGCATCCCTACCGGGATGCTTAAGTTAACGGCTATGGGAACAGATCCGGGGAGAAATTGTAAGAGTGAGCAGATTTTTTCGTGCTACTTTCTGTAACCTCGTCACTGCAAGCCGCGTCAAAGGGTTTAAATTTTACTAAACCAACAAAAAATAGTACGATGATTAAGAATTACCTCACCATTGCACTTAGGAATCTTCGGAAAAATAAGATCTATCTACTTATTAACACTTTCGGAATGGGCATAGCCATGGCCTGCTGTCTGACAGCCTACCTGTTGATAGCCTTCAACATCGAATTTGATGACTATTTCAGAAAAGATAAGGGAACAAAGCGGATTGTTAAGGTGATGCATCACTATGAATATGCCAACGGTGATCAGGACCAGGACCTGACAGCGCCTATTACCATGGCACCATGGGCTGCAGAAGATATTCCGGCTATCGAAGAATATACCCGGTTTGTCAACCGCTGGGGCACTTTAAGTAACGAAGACAAAGCTTTTGAAGAAAATCTTCGATTTGCAGATGTTTCGTTTTTCGATATGTTTAAAATGGACCTTAAAAGCGGATCCCTTAAAAATTTTAAAAATCAGCAAACGGTGTTTTTGAGTGAAGCCACTGCGGAGAAATATTTCGGAGATGAGGACCCGGTGGGAAAAACAATGGCTGTGGAATTCAACGATAAAAATTATGAACTGACTGTAGGAGGAGTGCTGGCAAAATTCCCTATGAACATTTCTTTTAATATTCAGGCGCTGCTCAGAGTGGAGTTGTTCCTCGATGCGCATGAAATAGAACCGGACGATTGGGAATACACTTCATCTGTGCTATTTAAGCTTCATAACGTCAACCAGCGTGAATCGGTTAGTATGGTGCTCAACAGGTACGCAACCTTGTGGAATGAAACAAGGAAAGAAGACAAAACGCTGTCGTTTGAATTGGTGCCTTTCTACACTCCTGTCATCAATGGGGAGGTGAACAAAAGCGACCTTCGGCTTCCAATCCCCTATATTGCCCTGTTTATTTTTTCCGGCTTGGCTACTATTATCCTGTTGATTGCTTGTTTTAATCTTACCAACACCACCATAGCGCTGACCGGTAAACGCATGAAGGAGATTGGAGTGCGGAAAGTGATGGGGTCAGGGAGAGGTCAGATCATCTCTCAATTTATCCTAGAGACGGTGATTACCATATCACTGGCCATAGTGGCCGGAGTGGTTATGGCACAGATCATCATACCGCACTTTGCCACCATGTGGCAGTTGCAATACGGTCTGGAGGACCTGAGCAGTATGAATTTTATCATGGCATTGCTCGTGCTTCTGTTTATTTCAGCAATATTGGCTGGTGTTTATCCAGCATTGTTCGGTAGTAAATTCCGTCCGGTAGAGTTGCTGAAAGGAAGGAAGCAGGTAAAAGGCACAAATCTTTTCACCAGGACATTGCTGGTCTTCCAGTTTTCGCTTTCCGTAATTGTACTGACAGCAGGCACCATTTTTACTCAAAATGCTGCTTATCAGCAGGAGCTTGATCTTGGGTATGATAGCGAAAAACTGGTCAACGTTAAAGTAAAAAGGCAAAGAAGTTTTGAACAATTTAAGCGTGTATTGACTGCTAACCCTGAAATTGAAGCTGTTGCCGGTGCAAAAAATACTATTGGACCTTACAGTGCCTCCAATGTGACTGTACGCTTTGATACCACCGGGCTGTTTAAAACGGATCTGTACCATGTGGGCGCAGGCTATTTTGATGTTGTAGGCTTACAGATTACCGCAGGGCGTGATTTTATAGAAGGCAGCGAAACGGACTACTCATCTGCGGTAATAGTGGATGAAAACTTTGTAGCCAATCACCGGTTGGTAAACCCTATTGATCAGCGCCTGTTTTACCGGGATAAGCCATACCGCATTGTAGGTGTTGTGAAAAATCACTTGAGCGGCTTGAAGGAGCACAATAACAGTGAACATATCTATATGCTGGCGCCCCCTTCGGAATATACCACTATGGTAGTCAAAGTTGGTGCTAACACCGCTTCGTCATTACTGGGTTCGCTGAGAAAGGAGTGGAAAGGACTATTTGCTGACGATCCTTTCATTTATACACTGCAGGAGGATGTAGTTTATGAAGAAGCAAATGGCTATAACAAAAATTTACAACAGATATTCTTCTTTCTCACAGTGTTGGGGTGTCTGCTTTCTGCCTGTGGCATTTATGCATTGGCCAGTCTCAACGTGCAAAAGAGAATCAAAGAAATAGGAGTAAGAAAGGTGTTAGGAGCTACGGTGACCAGTATCTTAAAATTGGTCAACAGGGAGTTTGCCATTATTCTGACGCTGGCCGCAGTGCTGGGCGGGGCAGGCGGCTACGTTCTTACCAGTGGTTTACTGGAAGACCTGTATGCTCAGCATATGGAGATCGGCTGGGTCTCTGTTTTATTATGCTGTATCACGATCTTTATTATCGGAATATCAGCGACAAGTGGCACTATCTTTAAAGCTGCCATGACAAATCCCAGCAAAACATTGAGGGATGATTAAGTGGTCAGTCAGTCAACCAGTGGCCAGTATCCAGTGACCACAAGCCACTTGGAGGACACCTGAAGTTCAATGTAGAAGCATAGTACGAGAGCATAACAAATGCAATATGCGAACGGAGCATTTTTTAGCGGTCTGTTGGACACACGTGCACTATGCTCCTCCCGGGGAAGCCGATTTATTGACTAATCCCTTGCCAATTGCTTCTGCCACCTGCCAACTAATCCACCGGCTCACAGCTTATAGCTTGCCGCTACAACTTATAGCTCACCAACACCGATCCATAATAATTCCTGGGCAAGCCCGGATAATAGTACCTTGGTGCTGAACCACCAAAGCCCACAGCATTTACCAGTACCATAGCAGCATAGTTTTCATCGGTAATGTTATTTACCCCAAAGCTGACATCCACATTAAAATGTTGTCCTATTGCGGTTTGGTAGCCTGCTTTTCCGTGCAATATGTTATAGCTCTCGCTAAATGCGCTGTTTTGATCATTTAAAGGTATCTTTCCCACATAGCTGTAGTCAAAATAAAGGTAAAATCCTTTAGCCAAGGACATGTCAAGGCCAAAGTTCAGTGTTTGTTGAGGAACGCCTGTCAGCTCATTTCCGGAATAATCCTGGTCTTCATGAACAAAGACATCAAACTTATAATCCATAAATGTTGCGGCAAGGTAAGGTTTCACAGACCATCTCACCCCATCAGCTATCTCGAAGTTGACCATTGCCTCAAGGCCGTTGTGGATTGTTCTTCCGGCATTCACACCAACATACGTATCAGGGCCCACCCGTTCAGCTACCAGCAGATCTTCGATTTCCATACGGTAGATAGACACTTCCGTATGAAGTCTGCCGTTAAGCCAACTTGATTTGCTTCCAACTTCGTAGCTCCAGCCAGCCTCTGGCTGTATGTCAGGATTAATGCGTCCTTCCGGAGTCAGCGTTTCGGCCAGACTGGGAGGTGAGAAGCCGTGGCTTACGGAGGCAAAAAGCACATTGTTTTGAGTTATTTTATAAGATAAGGCCATGCGCGGAGACCAGGTATGGTCGAAAGTGTAATTTCCGGACTGATCAATGCTGTCGGCAGGGTACAGGTCGGTGAGCGTGTAACTTGTGTTGTTGAAGTTCAGCCCAAATTGGGCGGCCAGTTTGGGAGTAAACTGTAAATTGGCCTGGGCGAACAGATTGTAATACTGCCTTGCCTCTTCATTGTCGCTCAGTATGCCTCCTGCAATGCTTCCCTGGCCTGGAAATTGCTCATAAAGGTTCTGATAAGTTGCCCATTGATGCCAGTCGTTGAAGTATTCCATTCCAAGGCTAAAACTGCTATAAATATTAAAGAACTCTTTTTCTGCAACCAGCCGGGACCGGAAGCCTATGCCAATGGTATTTTCCTTCAGAATATCGAATGGTCGGGGTTCATCTGCATAACGGAAGCTGACAAATGTGCTGCTGATATGCTTGATGTTTCTTGCGAGGTCATATTCATAGGAAAACCCTGCTGAGGCCTTATCGTACGCTTCATAGCCTCTTGCCTGCTTCCAGGTGAAGGCCGCCTTTTCAGGAGAGCTTTTATAAGTTTCATAATTGATGGAACTGGGAATGTAGGCTTTCAAGTTGGTATACAAACCCAGCAGGGAGAACTTGCTCCTGTCATTAGGGAAAAAATGACCTGTAATAACCACCGATTGCCTGTCATAGGCGTTGTTTTCCCGAAAGCCATCACTATGAACATTCGCATAGGAAACTGCAAGTTGCTTGTTGCCTTTTCCTGCCAGATATTGCAAAACGTTTCTCCTCAATCCATAAGATCCTGCCGTGCTTTTTGCATGCGCTACATTTTCTCCGGTGGTGGCAGTGCGCGAGTGCAAATTGATCACGCCTCCCAAGCCTGCACCATAAACACTTGACCCTGGTCCCTTGATCACCTCTATACGCTGAATAGCGCTGAGGTCAATATCTTCCAAAGCTGTAGTGCCTTCTCCTGAAGTAAGTGGAATATCATCAAAGTAGGCTTTGATCTTATCAGTGTCATAGGGAGTTCGTGCTCCTACACCTCTTATGGTGATCCGGTTAGTATTCAGGCTGCCGGAGTGCATATATATTCCGGGGATACGATTCAATGCCGGGGTTACGATCATTTCATCATTTCGTTCCAACTGTTTTCTGCTAATCAGATTTATGGTAGCCGGTGCATCCAGGTACCGTTCTTTGATATGTGATGCCCTCACAATTACTTCAAGAAGATTGGTTTCCTGTGCTTGTAGTGTGATAATAACCATTTCATCATTAGCAGATACCCGTACATGCTGTGGATCATAACCCACATGGGAAACCTGAAGAAGAACCGGAAGGAAAGTTTCCAGGGAAAAATAGCCTTTTTCATCTGAGGTTGTGCCGGTACTGTCTTGTAAGTTAAAAATAGATGCGTGTGCCAGAGGCTGAAAATTTGTACCGTCAAGCACCCTCCCGCGAATTGACTGACCAGGCGCTTTGCCAAATGAGGTGACAAGTGTTAAGAGTAAACTGATCTTGATGAGTTGTTTCATATTCATAGAACAGGCAAAGATGGAAGACGTTTAGTATAGTAACTAAATTAATGCATATTCACTTAAATGTGTCGATCCTGAAGTTCAAGTGGTCAATTTATTCCTCGACAACTGTTTAATTTATTACACATTATAATATTGATTTTGGGGGTAACCACTCCTTTATGGCTCATTTACAGGAGCTTAAAATACATATTCTGTCAGGGTGGTTCTGGTGTGTTATTTGTCCTATAAAGGAGATATGTGGAATAAAAATCAACGAGTATGAATGTTAAAAAACAAACAACGGAGGTGCTTCAAAAAGTACAAGAACCTTCTAAAGAGAATCTCAACACTTATGAACGTATAGGAGTAGCTTCTGGTGGTGCATTGCTGTCATACATAGGCATAAAAAATATGCGAAGAGGGTGGCCTCTGGCTGTAATAGGCGGTGCACTTGCTATTGCGGGAATTGCCGGAAAAAATCCGTTGTACCTGGTTAATAACCGTAGCAAAAAACATTTAAAAGTAAAAACCTCCATTTTGATCAATAAAGAGAAAGGTGAGGTTTACGACTTCTGGAGAAAGCTGGAGAATCTCCCTACTTTTATGAAGCACCTGAAAGAGGTGAGAGAGCTTAATGATAAGAAAAGCCATTGGAAAGCGGAGCTTGAAGGTGTGGATATTGAATGGGATGCAGAAATAACCAGAGACATTCAGGGGCAAAGAATTGGCTGGAGATCGCTGCCGGGGTCTGAGGTGCAAACAACAGGTCAGGTGGAATTCAGAGATGCTGCCGGCAATAAGGCTACCCAACTGACAGTCACACTTGAATATGCGGATCAAACCGGTAAGATCGCCAAAGCATTTGCTTCTATGTACCATCCGGTGTTTAAGGATCAGATAGAAGACGAGCTCAATGAGTGTAAAAGGATACTCGAGACTCGCAAGGTACAGGAGCCTAAAACTCAGCCACATGGTCATGGGTGATGGTGAATATATTAGAATAATGAAGAAGAAGGACATCTAAGAAGCAAGTCATCTCAACCCAAAGGGAAGATATCTATACACTTTGAAGCAGTTATTTGTGCATAGATCCCTCCTCGGGTCGATGACATTCTTAACTAGTGTTTGTAAGAAAACTCACGACTTATCGTCATTGCGAACGAAGTGCGGCAATCCCCTCTTCTTTAACGTACTTTAAGAGGGGATCGCTTCGATTTCTCCCCGTGGCGAGCCCGGGACAGGCGCGATGACGGCAAGAGTTTTCTTACAAACACTAACTAAAGAGCATCAAGGCCCACGGTGAGTTTCTACACATTTTAAGGAGATTCAAAATCAAGTTAGCAAATGGCAAATAGACTTTTGAATAGTCCTTTTCTTTTTGGAATTGAATAAAAATTAAAAACGAAAATACATGATGCGTTTTTCAGGAATAAATAAGTTTTTGTTAGGAAGTGCAACTGTTATCGGAGGAGCAATAGCGGTGAGGTCTATGGTTAGGGCTGTTAAAAAGTATAATCTGAGAGACAAAGTAGTATTAATCACCGGAGGCTCACGCGGTCTTGGCCTTGTAATGGCCAGGCAGTTGGTAGACCTTGGAGCAAAGGTGGTGGTTTGCGCTCGAGATGAAGAGGAGCTGGTACGCTCCGCTGAAGAGTTGTCGGTACGGACGCAACACTATCTGGCAGTGCCGTGTGATATTACAGACCCGAAACAGGTACAGCAACTGATCGAAGAAACAGAGAGCATCATGGGTCCTGTTGACGTGCTTATTAATAATGCCGGAATAATACAGGTAGGGCCTATGGAAACTCTCTCAGATCAGGATTATGAACAGGCCATGAAGGTGCATTTCTGGGGACCTTATTATCTAATGAAGGCTGTGATACCCGGAATGAAGCAACGAAAGAACGGTCGCATAGTCAACATCGTTTCGATAGGAGACAAGGTTAGTTTTCCTCACCTTCTCCCGTACAATGCAAGTAAATATGCCTTGTCAGGACTTTCGGAAGGGCTGACTGCAGAGTTGCGCAGAAGTGGCATAAAGGTCACCACCATTTATCCTGGTCTGATGAGAACAGGAAGCCCCCGTAACATTGACGTCAAAGGCCGTCATGAGGAAGAATATGCCTGGTTTAAAATATCAGACTCTTTGCCTGTGATCTCTATGAATGCGGAGCGGGCTTCCAAACAAATAATTAATGCCATGCGGCATGGAGAAAGGACCAGAACACTGTCATTCACTGCCAAGCTGGCAAAAGCGGTTCATGGAATAGCACCAGATCTTACCATATCAGCCTTTGAGGCCATCAACAGCCTGCTGCCCGGTCCGGAGGGAGGAAGTAAGGAAAAAAGAAAGGGTTATGAAAGTGATTCCGCCATATCTTCGTCTTCCCTTACGGAGAAAACCAAAAAGGCTGAAGTGAGAAATAACGAACTTTAAATGTTGAGATTATAGCTCCGAAAATTCGGAGACAAGTAATCATATTCAGGGGTGAATTTATACATTTGTGAAATTTTCCCTGAACTATGAAAACGATCTTGCTTCTGCTCATATCCAACATTTTTATGACTTTCGCCTGGTATGGACATCTGAAATTTACGCAGACATCGCTTTGGAAGGTTATCCTCATCAGTTGGGGCATAGCCTTTTTTGAGTACTGCTTTCAAGTGCCCGCCAACAGGATTGGGTATGGACAATTTAACGGATTTCAACTGAAAACCATTCAGGAGATCATCACGCTTGTCGTATTTGTGGCCTTTTCTATCTTCTATCTAAAGGAAGAGCTTAAGTGGAATTATCTTGTGGGATTTGTTTTTATCATGCTGGCTGTCTTCTTTATTTTTAAAAAATGGTGAAAGCAGCTTGAGACTGCCTGTAGGGAGGTTTGCATACACACATTTATTTTTTTACTTTTACTTACTAACCAGTCAGTCAGTCTGTGACATGCAAAATACAGAACGAGAAATTTCCATAAAGAAAATATTAGATACAGCGCTGGTGTTATTCGCTGATAAAGGGTTTAATCGCACTACTACAGATGAGATAGCTCGAAAGGCGAGGGTTTCCAAGGGGCTGATCTACTTTTATTTTTCCAGCAAAGAAGAGATACTAACCCGGCTGATAGAACACATATTTGATGAGGGTGGTGGTGAAATGGCTGATGGTGCAGAACCCCTGGAATTTATCGAACAGCTTCTGGAAAGCTTTAGAACTGCCCTTAAGGACATGACCAGATGGAAAGTGGCTACTTCTGTTTTGTTTCAAAACCAGAATCGAGAGGCAGTGAGGCTAATATTAAAAAATAAATACGTTCAATACTACAGCATTTTGAAGGATCAATTTGCCTTGTTGGGCAGCAGCGAACCGGAGATGGATGCTAAGGAGCTTTTGGCCATCATGGATGGAGTGGCATTACATTCAATATTTGCCGGAGATGTCTTCAAACCTGAAGCCGTCTTGGATTTTACTTTAAAGAGATATCGAAAACAATTCGGACCATGAATATTTTAATCTCAGGTGCCGGTATTGCCGGCCTTACAGCCGCCTGGTGGTTAAGCAGGCAGGGACATCAGGTAAAAGTGGTGGAAGTAGCCCCTGACCTGCGGGATGAAGGTTATATGATGGACTTCTTTGGACCTGGTTATGATGTGGCTGAGAAAATGGACATACTGGATGCTCTTGATCACCGGAGTTATGACATAGGCAGCTTTCATGCAGTTGATGCTCATGGCCGGTTGAAAAGCGGCTTCAATTACCACAAGCTGATCAGCCTGCTTGATAAAAGATATTTTCTGCTTATGCGCGGAGATCTCGTTAATGTTCTCCATGGCCAGTTGTCTTCTGCCGTGGATATAACCTATGGTACTACTATCGAAGCCATCGAGCAAACATCTGAGGATGTACAGGTCACTTTTAAAGATGGCGACATAGAAAAATATGATTTGGTGATCGGGGCAGATGGCATTCATTCTAAGGTCAGAGAACTGGTTTTTGGGAATGAGCAACAGTTTCAAAAATATCTGGGCTACCACGTTGCTGCTCTAATTTATAACAAGCCAATCCGGCTACCCGGAGAAGGGCCGGCCTTCTATTCAGTGACGGTGCCCGATAAACAGGCGGTGCTTTGTCCGCTACAGGAAGGTAAGTATGCTTCGTTCTTCATATGGAGAACCAAAAAGTATTCGTATATGACAGAGGAAGAACGACATGGAGTTCTTAAAGGCCTTTTTGAAAATGTGGGATGGGTGATACCCGAAGTGATAAATAGTGTAAAAAGTGATGAGAAGCTTTATTTTGACACCGTATCGCAAATCAGGATGGACAGATGGTATGATCGAAGGGTGGTATTGATAGGGGATGCCGCCTACTGTTTATCGCTTATGGCAGGTCAGGGCGCTTCTTTTGCTATGGCTGGTGCATATGTGTTGGCACGGTCGCTGCAGGAGTCTGACGGACGTCTGGCAGAGGCATTAAAAATATATCAGGACTTTCTCCAACCGGCCACATCGGAAAAGCAAAGAGTGGCTTTAAGATTTTCAAACTCTTTTGTACCTCGCAATAAGTTTTCAGTTTTTCTGAGCAATCTTTATATGAAGGTCATGTTTTTTCCTCCTTTTATGGGCTTTACTAAAAAACTGTTTGGCGTAGATGACAGCCGCCTTAACCTGCCGGCAGGGCCATAAAGAACATATTTTTGCTAAAGGAAACTTAAAAAATGGTGGTTAATGGAATTCACAGGCTTCTTCGTAAAGCTTTTTTCCATTAATGGCCTCCTTATAAAGCTCCTCAAGGGCAGCCAGCCGTTTTTCTATATCCTTTTCTTCGCGGAGCGCTCTTCTTAACAATCTGGTAATTTCGGGGTTAATAACCCCCTCAGCGCAATTGATCGTAGTCTCATAGCCATGCACTTGTGCGGTAGCTAGTGCGTGGCTGGTCACAATCATCATAGCATCCATGTGGCTGTTATCTGAAGCTTCTTTTGTAAGCTTTTTCTGAGAACTGGTCATGGCCAGTATTACATCATCCGCCGATCCTTTGGTGCTTTCTTTAAGTATATTGAAGATAATCTCGATTCTGTGCTGCTGGCGCAGTCTTTCTTCCATTTCTATTTCGTATGATTCCTTGAGGTCCAAGCCTGTAGCTTTGTTCTGAAGGTGGGCAAGTGATTTATAGATCAAGCTGTTTGCATGATACAGTCTGCGTACTTGCTGCAGAATCACTTTGGTGGGTTTGTTAGTCTTCTTCATGTTTTCTCCTTCTCCTTTACCTGTTTCACCACAATATTTGTGCTATAATTAACTAAAATAAATGGTATTTGCAACACCTGATTGTAAACTGCTGTGATATAGACATCTATATTGAAAAAAACTTCTGAAAGGTTGGTGCTAAGCCTTAGCTATTTTGACCTTTTAGACCCAAATCAAGACTTTCTTTTTCCTTTTTGGAAAGTCAAATGATTATTTAAAATGTATATCAGGCAGAACAGTCATCCCTTCCAACTGTTATTGAAATATAAAATGTTAAGATCCACCTAATAACAAAAATGAACGACTATGGAAAATACACAATTGATACAAACACTGGCCCGCTGTGCAGCAGCATGCGAAGCCTGTATGGACGCTTGTCTTGATGAAGAGGATATTAAAAGAATGGTGCGCTGCATCAGATTAGACCGGGACTGTGCTAAAATATGTTATACAACTGCCAGTCTGATTGCATCTAATTCTGATCATGCTGCACATTTGGTTAAAGAATGCGAAGAGATATGCAGGGCTTGTAAGGAGGAGTGTGAAAAGCATGAAATGGATCACTGTCAGGAATGTGCCCGCGCCTGTAGCGAATGTGAGGAAGCTTGTAGGAGTTACGAAGGTGCGGTGGTTTAAAATCAACGCCCTGGATTAATAAGGGAATAAGAGGAGAGGGGTCTCCTCTTATTTATTCTCACTAAAGCGGCATACCTAATGGCAGAAGAGCATAAATCTCACCGCAAAGAAAGACACAAACAGAAGCATAAAGGGCATGGCATGGGCACGCGTGGCGTTTCAAGACCTATGGCTGAAATGCAAATGATGCGGGGGCAACAGAAGGATAAGGACGATCAGGATAAAGAACAAAAACAAGATCATGGAAAACATAAGATGACCCGTGAGCAGCGCGAGCAAATGTTGCATATGCACCACATACAAACGCTTTGGGTGTACTGGATGATCGTGATGCTGGGTGTTTGGATGATACTCTCTCCACTTACCTTTAGCTATGGAAAGGCCACAGTGATGCCTAGTGGCGGCCGGGAAGTTTGGCTATCTATGGCAGAGCGTGTAATGGCCATGAAATGGAGTGATATTATCAGTGGTTTGCTGCTAATATACTTTGGATGGCGCTCCTTGACGCCCAACCGCCCCGTAAGCGTGTGGATATGCTGCTTCATTGGTATTTGGATAAGCATTGCGCCATTGTTATTCTGGGCTCCAAATGCAGGCGCCTATATCAACGGTACCTTGGTGGGAGCCCTGGTTATTGCGTTAACAATATTGATCCCCGGCATGCCCAATATGATCATGTATATGAAAATGGGTGGCCAGGTGCCTGCCGGGTGGAGCTATAATCCCTCCAGTTGGCCACAGCGCTGGATAATGATCGCCCTGGGCTTTGTCGGCTGGATGGTGTCACGGTATCTTGGCGCTTTTCAGTTGGGTTATATAGATCATGCCTGGGACCCCTTTTTCGGAGAGGGGACTCGGAAAGTACTTAACTCCAATATGAGCCATTCCTGGCCAATATCAGACGGAGCCTTTGGGGCGCTGGCTTATACATTTGAGTTTCTAATGGGTTGGATGGGCAGTCCCTCTCGCTGGAGAACAATGCCCTGGATGGTTACTTTGTTCGGTATTCTGGTAATTCCTCTGGGCCTGGTGCATATCTTTCTGGTTATCTCGCAGCCCGTTATGGTGGGTGAGTGGTGTACCCTCTGCCTATTGGCCGCAGCCATCATGTTGCCGATGATACCGTTGGAATTTGACGAAGTGGTGGCTATGGGGCAGCATATGGTGCGGGCTAAAAAAAGAGGAGAAAATCTCTGGAAGGTTTTCTGGAAAGGTAGTGAACCGGAAGAGTACAACCAGGACGAAAGATCTCCTAAGCTGATCGACCTTCCCAAAAAGCCAATGAAAATATTTAAGGCGTCTATCTGGGGTATGAGTTTTCCGTGGACATTGGTGGTATCAACACTGCTTGGGCTTTGGCTCATGTTTTCTCCCTCGGTATTTGGTGTGGGTATTGCAGCCAGCGCAGCAGATATCAATCACCTCGGAGGAGCTCTTATTGTGGTGGTATCCGTCATCTGTATGGGGGAAGTGATCAGAAGGGGGCGTTATTTCAACATTTTGTTGGGATTGACCGTTGCTATCATTCCCTGGTTTCTTCAGGATAGCAATTTAGCTCTGAATATCAGCGGAGTGGTAACAGGATTGATTGTTGCTGCTTTAGCTATACCGGCTGGTCCCAAAACGGAAACTTATGGTCTTTGGGATAAGTATGTTAAGTAGAGCACTCTCTAAATTCCGGAACGAAAGCATTAATCATCACCGAATTTTTGAATTTAAAAGATTATTGCCATGCATAGTAACAATAAACCAAAGCACAAAGGAGTAGTAGTAATTACCGGAGCCTCTGCAGGGGTGGGCCGTGCCTGTGCTACTGCTTTTGCGAAAAAAGGATATGACGTAGGGCTCATTGCCCGGGGAAAGGATGGCCTGGAAGGCGCTCAAAAAGAAGTTGAAGCCTTAGGAAAGCGGGCTTTATATTCTCAGGTTGACGTAGCCGATGCCCATGCTGTCGAAGAAGCAGCCGACTATTTCGAAAGGAAGTTGGGGCCTGTCGATGTTTGGGTGAATAATGCTATGAATAGCGTGTTTAGCCCCATCATGGATATGCAGCCCGAAGAATACAAAAGGGTGACGGAAGTAACCTATCTGGGCCAGGTATATGGCACTCTGGCAGCCATGAAACGGATGAACACAAGGAAGAAAGGCTCGATCGTATTCGTTGGTTCGGCATTAGCATACAGAGGTATACCATTGCAATCTGCATATTGCGCGGCAAAACACGCAGTACAGGGTTTTTATGATTCACTAAGAACAGAGCTTTTGCATGACAAAAGCCCGATAAAGGTTTCAATGGTAGAGCTGCCCGCATTGAATACGACCCAGTTTAGCTTTGTGAAGAGCCGTCTTCCTAACAAACCACGGCCGATGGGCGCTATTTATCAGCCTGAAATAGCTGCTGACGCTATTGTGTATGCAGCCGAACATAACCGAAGAGAGATGTTTGTTGGCTTTTCATCTATGAAGGCAATATTAGGTAACAAAATAGCCCCCTGGTATGCTGATCATGTGCTGGCAAAGGATGGTTATAAAGGACAGCAAACGGATGAACCTGAAGACCCTAATCGTCAGGATAATCTATGGGAGCCAATACCCGGAGATCATGGCTCTCATGGACGCTTCAATGCACAGGCTTACAAACAAAGCGAGCAATTATGGATCAGTAAGAACCGTAATTTGCTTTTGGGGGGATTGTTAGCAGTAGGAGCCCTGGTGTTACTACGTTAGCCAATAGAATATTCATATCGAAGAGGCTCCTGCAATGGCCGCTTTCGGTAATCAATTAAGGAGCCCCTGTTGTGTCAGCCTTTTTTACAAACAACAATGGTGTTGGTATAAGCAATGATTTTATGTGTGAAACCAATGGAAGAGCGTTTGAACAAAATCCGCTCATTTGCAGAGCATGCGCATGGAGACCAAATGCGGAGATATAGTGATGAAAAATACATCAGGCATCCTGAACGGGTGATGGAGCTTTGTCGCGAACATACACAGGATCATACTATACTGGCTGCGGCACTGCTACACGATGTTCTGGAAGATACTGAAGTAACTGAGCAGGAAATCGCTTCATTTCTAATAGAGGTGATGGAGACTTATGAAGCGGAACGCACTGTGCGGCTGGTAGTCGATCTTACAGACATTTATATAAAAAAGGACTATCCACACCTTAACCGTAAAAAGAGAAAAAGGAAAGAGGCAGAGCGACTGGGGAAGGCTCACCCTGATGCGCAAACGGTAAAATATGCCGATATTATTGACAACACCGTAGATTTGGCAGAAAACGATGAGGATTTTGCCCGTGTATTCCTGAAAGAGGCGCAACTCATCTTAAGCAAAATGCATGATGGCCACCCCGGCCTTAGAAAGAAAGCCAGAGAAACAGTGGAGCATTACTCCAGCCTGGTTTTCTAATTGGTGCTTGTAAGAAAACTCTTTCCGTCATCGCAACAAATGGAAGCGACCCCCTCTTAACAATGCGTTAAACGAAGAGGGGATTGCCGCACTTTGTTCGGAATGACGATATGCCGGGAGTTTTCTTATAAAGCACTAATTACTATTTCTATCTAAAGCCTGTCATATACAGCATGCTTGAAGCCTGCAGCTAACAGTTTGCAGCTTTATTCATATTCCCATAACAATTACATATCCCTGATTTACAAAAAAATGGGTTATTTTTAAAGAGATTTTTCAACCTCTAAACCTGTTTATAATGAAAAAAATCAACAAGCTGGCGGCATGTCTGGCATGCTGCTTTGTCGGGTATTCTTCTTATGCCCAAATCAACAATGGAGCCTTTGAAGCCTGGTCGGGTGGTAGTCCTGACGGCTGGACCACCATTGATGCCGGGGTGTCGGTAAGCCAAAATACGACTATTGTTAAAGAGGGAAGTTCTTCGGCAAGTATCACGGTGAACACCTCTACCCAGGGTGATACCGATATCAGGCAAACGATCAATGTAAGCTCCGGCCAAAGCTATACTTTTTCGGTGTGGGTATACCATACCGAAGGAGGAGTAAGGCTCAGACTTTACGTAGATGGTTATCAGGTGTATTCTGACCCTTCACTTACTAATCAATGGCAACAAGTAACTTTTAACTACACACCCTCTGCCTCGTCTATAGAGGTGGGGATGCGTTTTTACGATGTTTCGGGCTTTGACGGTTCTGAAGTGGTGTATGTAGACGATTATCAGCCGGCAACTGCCAGCGGAGGTGGAGGTTCTTGCAGTGAAACGGAAGTGGTGTTGAGCCTCGTGACAGACAATTACGCCTCAGAGACCAGTTGGGAGTTGAAAGATACTTCAGGTACCGTGCTCTACAATGGTAACGGCTATGCAAACAACAGCAGCTATTCAGAAACATTTTGTCTGGCTGATGGCTCTTACGATTTTGTTATCTATGATTCCTATGGCGATGGCATCTGCTGTGCCTATGGACAGGGTGCTTATGCTCTTACGTCAGGAGGTACTACGTTGAGTTCCGGTGGTGCCTTTGGCGCTTCGGAAGCAGTATCCTTTACCATAGGTCCGGGTGGCGGAGGTGGTAGTGGCGATTACTACAGCAGCGCAGCGGGCTTGTCCGGGTATACTTTAAAAACCGCGTTGCATAACATTATAAAAGACCATAGCAGCCAGGGTTACAGCGCTTTGTGGACATTCTATGCCGCCCATGAATTGGATAGCTACTATGAAAATGATGGTACGATCCTGGATATTTATTCCGAAAATCCTTCGGGAGCGGACCCATATAATTTTACGAAATCGACCAACCAGTGTGGTACCTATTCAGCGGAGGGAGACTGCTACAACAGAGAGCATTCCTTTCCCAGAAGCTGGTTTGGCGGAGCGGTGGAGCCAATGAATTCGGATGTGCACCACATTTTTGCCTCGGATGGCTATGTCAATGGCCGAAGAAGCAGCTACCCTTATGGAGAAGTAGGATCAGCAACTTATACTTCTGATAATGGCAGCCGGTTAGGCTCCGGGGCTTCCGGGCTAGGCTACGGTGGCACTGTATTCGAGCCTATCGATGAATTTAAAGGTGATCTCGCTCGCGCTATGTTCTATATGGCCACCCGTTATGAGAATGTAATAGGTTCATGGGAAACCAATAGCACTTATGGAGATGCAGTACTGAATGGCACTGGTGATCAGGTTTTTGAATCATGGACGCTCAATATGCTGATCAACTGGCATAACAGCGACCCCGTCAGCGCCAAAGAAATAGCCAGAAATGAAGCCGCATATGCTCATCAGGGGAATAGAAACCCGTTTGTAGACCATCCTGAATATGTGGCTGCTATCTGGGGCTCCGGGAGTAGTTTTGCACGGGGAGGAGTAACTGACATCCAAACAGAGTACAGGCAAAATCATCTTTTGGTGGAGCATGGAACAGGAAGAGCAGTGAATGTGACGGTTTATGATGGTTCGGGTAGAAAAATTGTAGATTGGGAGTGCAAAGGTGATCAGTCTCCAACTACATCCATCCCCGTGAAACTCAACACTAACGCACTTTACATCATAAAGGTATATTCCGGTGACAAAGTGATGAGTAAGAAGATTATGATCCGGGAGTAATTTTTGATTGATACGGTGAAAAAACCTCCTGCTTCGGAAAAGCAGGAGGTTTTTTGTTCCGGTTGATGTTTGAAGTAGCCACTGAGACCTTCCCATAGGTGATCTTGTAAACATTGTACAACAATGTGAAAATATTCGAGAAGCATTTGCCCACTCATGTCAATATCTTGCTTTTACAACTTAAAACCCAACCATTATGAACCAAAAAAGCAAATTATTCTCGAAATTATGCCTTTTAGCGGGCATAGTAGTATTGTCTTCCTGTCAGGAAGAAGATGTTCCGTTAGCAGAGGCACAGCCGCAAAACCTTGATGCCAAAATGGTGGAGCTTATCACCAAAGACGGATACGAAACAAAAGACATTTATGTCAAAGACGGATTTTACCGTGTGAAGGGAGTCGACATCGTCTATGATAAGGATATGGCCAAAAACATTTCAGAAGCCGAGTCCATTGAAGAGCAACGGTGGCATGGTGTACAAACCTATTATTCTTACACCAGGGATGTCAGGATTTATAAAGATCCTTCATTTCCTGATTACTTGTATGGTGGGCCTTTGTATTATGCCGCCAGGCATTGGAGTAATATCAGCCCGAATATTAATATCACTATTACCAGCTCCAGAAGCAATGCCGATATCGTAGTATCAGGGTATTATGACAGTGGAGAATACGGATGGGCAGTGGCCTCGCTTCCTACTGGTAATGGAAATGTAGGGCCATGGATGTGGATCAACACCTACCAGCCGCATAACCAGAGTTATGGTGACAAGGTAGCCCTGATGGTGCATGAGCTCGGACATACATTAGGATACAGGCATACTGACCAGGGGGGAGGATATCATATTCCCGGTACTCCTTCCAGTGACAGGTATTCTGTGATGAATTCAGGGGTGCCGAATGGTTTATGGCAATACAATTCGGCCGGGTGGTCTTATGGAGACAGAGCAGCTATCAATTGGGCCTATGGCTTGTATTGATTGATGGCAGAGGTTAGTTAGTGTTTGTAAGAAAACTCTTGCCGTCATCGCGCCTGTCCCGGGCTCGCCACGGGGAGGAATCGAAGCGATCCCCTCTTAAAGTACGTTAAAGAAGAGGAGATTGCCGCACTTCGTTCGCAATGACGATAAGCCGTGAGTTTTCTTATAAACACTAACTGGTTTATTCAACTGTTGCAATGTTTCTTTTATGAGTTGCTTTGAAGTTACATTGCAGCAGCATTTTTCTTATTGATTAAAATCCCCACTATTCACCCAAAGGTTTCGTAGTATTCCTCAGGATCAGTTGGTGTTCAGCGTGATGGTTCTGGAAGTGCCTTTATACCCTTTGATCTGGTCTATCAGAAGTTTCGCGGCACATTTGCCCATTTCATGAGATGGCTGCGCTACTGTGGAGAGGGCAGGTTCAATGAGGGCTGAGATAGGATCATCGGTGAACCCCACTACGGATACATCTTCCGGGATACGCAGGTGGTTTGCTTTCAGCACCTGGATCACCTGTAGCGCTACAGGGTCGTTGATACAAAAAATAGCATCAGGCGGTTCATTAAGTGCTAAAAGTCGTTGTGTGGCATGGTGGGCATCATCTTGTTTTTGATAATGACTATCCCGCACTTATCAAAGGCAACGATGGCAAAGTTTTAAATGAAGAAGATCTACTTATAGCCCGGGTGGAAAATCATCCACCTGCTTACGAGAACTTACGACAATCTTTTTGATGTCTCATTCCCCTATTCATCGGGTATTCATCAGGCACCAACTGATGATAGCGAACACCCCGAATGGCATCTGCATATGCATTTTTATCCGCCACTACTCCGTTCAGAGACTATAAAAAAGTTTATGGTTGGATTTGAGATGTTAGGCAATCCGCAGAGAGATATCACACCTGAAGAGAGTGCTTTAAAATTAAGGCAATTGTGTAGAGGGGTAGTGAGTCTGTATCAGTCTGAACATAAGCAATAGGGCTGTCCCAAAAGACCAAACTCTGAAAGTCGTTCTGACGGAGGAAGAATCCTACTAAGATCGAAAGCACCTTCCTTATAACTTAGTAGGATCCCTCGTTACCTACCAATGACAAGTTGTGCAATACATTGATAATCAATCAACT
>NZ_AMZN01000102.1 GCF_000331535.1 Fulvivirga imtechensis AK7
ATAATCACAATACCTGACTAAGAAAATTTTTGAAATTATTTTTTCACCTATGCTAAAACACCATTTCTCAGGATTGTCTGGGTTCTATCAGGACCAATAGAAATAATACTAATAGGAACATTTAACTCAGCTTCCAGGTAACTAACATAGTTTTTTAGTTCGCGGGGAAGTGATTCAAATTCTTCTACCTTCTCCAGCGAGGTATGCCATCCCGGAAGTTCTTTATAAACCGGCTCAATGGCCTGATCTACTATTTCATATGGGAACACGTCACTTACTTCCCCGTTGGGCAATTTGTAATGGGTACAGACCTTAATTCTCTCAAAAATATTCAAGACATCTGCCTTCATCATAAATAACTGTGTGACTCCGTTGATCATGATAGCATATTTTAATGCGGGCAGGTCAAGCCAGCCACATCTTCTGGGCCTGCCTGTTGTAGCACCAAATTCATTACCAACACGCTGCATTTCCTTTCCATCATCATCAAAAAGCTCCGTAGGAAATGGTCCGCCTCCCACACGGGTGCAATATGCCTTGAAAATCCCATATACTTCCCCTATTTTGTTTGGAGCTACTCCCAGGCCACTGCAAGCACCAGATGTTGTAGTATTAGAGCTTGTTACGTAGGGATAGCTGCCAAAGTCGATATCTAGTAATGACCCCTGAGCGCCTTCGGCAAGTACCTTGGCTCCTGAATTAAGTTCCGAATTGATCTTATATTCTCCCTCTATTAATGCAAAGGTTTTTAAATAGTCTATAGCATCGAAAAATTCCTTCTCCAGCTCATCCATATTGTAGCTGGTATTGTAGTGAGACAGTATCTCTAGATGCTTATCAACCAAATTGCTATACTTCCTCCTAAAATCAGGCGAGAGGATATCTCCCACTCTCAACCCCTGACGGGAAACTTTATCCTGATAAGCCGGGCCGATCCCTTTCAATGTTGAGCCGATCTTTTTCTTTCCTTTTGCTTCCTCATAAGCCGCATCCAGCAATCGGTGTGTCGGAAGTATTAGCTGGGTTTTTTTGGATATAAAGAGGTTTTCTACAACATTAAGGTTGTATTTATCAAGTGCTGCTACTTCCTTTCTAAAAATGACTGGATCCAATACCACTCCGTTGCCAATGATATTAACAATATCCTTTCTAAAAATACCTGATGGAATTTGATGGAGGACATGTTTAATTCCATCAAACTCCAGTGTATGGCCAGCGTTTGGGCCACCCTGAAAACGTGCTACCACATTATATTTAGGTGCAAGAAAGTCTACAATTTTTCCTTTTCCTTCATCTCCCCACTGGAGGCCCAGCAAAACATCCATTTTCATGTGTATAAATTTAGTATTGAGATATTAGTATTGCGTATTGAGAATGTATTTACGATTTACAATTTTTGATTTACGAATTAAGCTGAGAAGCCACAAGTTTCAAGCTGTATGTTTTCACTAATGACGTCCGTGTTTATTGCACAGCCTCCTTTACCTACTGCCTCTGCCAACTGCCTATTCATCTTGTTTGGTATGGCTTAGCCTTATGCTCATTTCATGTGTGTAATTTTATTTTCAATGGCCACATGGAATTCGCTACAAACTTTATTCATCCCGCGGTTGGTATAATTTGGGATGCCTAAAGTTTATGCTCATTTCATGCGTATTAATTTAGTATTGAGACCGGGTAGAATAACCAAGCATTTCGGCTTCAATATTTCTCATACATCATCGATAGTTCGTCAATATTATTTAACAGGGGGCGCGAACCCCCAATATTATAATTAATAAAGTTCAAATAAAGAATTAAGCGGCTTTTAGAACCTCCAACGCTTCTTCCTCGCTACCGGCAATTTGGAAGATAGCATTGAGTTTAGTAATGATCAGTAGTTTCTGCACATTCTCAGATGGTTTAAGCAGGCATACCTCACCTCCTTTATTTCTGAATTTAGTAAGTATGGTGATTAAAACACCAATGCCACTACTATTTATATATCTTAGGCCGGAAATGTCAATTATACATGACCTTACACCGTTTTGGATATGATCATTGATCATGGCAATGATATCCATGCCATTGTCTTCTCCTATCAAATCTCCCTGGAGACTCAATGTGAGCACCTGGTTTTTAATTTGATGCTTAAATTTCATTGTGATTTTTCATTTTGTAATTTGATCCTGCAGTCTCCGCATATGCCATACAGGTTAAGAGAGTGGTGCAAGATATCGAAATTGAGCAACTCTCCCACCATGGTCTGTATATTATGGATACGTGGATCGCAGAATTCTACTACTTTATGGCATTCCGTACAGATCAGGTGGTCGTGCTGCTTATATCCGTAGGATTTTTCATACTGAGCCAGATTTCGTCCAAATTGATGCTTACTTACCAGATCGCACTCTACCAATAAATCGAGTGTATTGTAAACGGTAGCTCTACTTACCCTGTAGTTTTTATTTTTCATACTGATGTACAGCGACTCTACATCAAAATGACCATCTCTCGTATATATTTCTTCGAGTATTGCGTATCGTTCTGGCGTTTTTCTGAGGCCTTTATTCTCCAGGTATGCTGTGAATATCTTTTTTACCTCTTCGTAAACTTTTTGATTTAGTGCCATGAATGATTTAATCTCTACAGGATTGCAAATATATAACTTCTTTCTTGAAACATTTTAATGATGTGTAAAGAAGCTTATTCATTGTAGTCGAACCGTGAAACTTTCACTACTCCTTCGACCTTTTCCAGTTTGCTGATCAACAGATCAAGGTGCCTGGTATCATTGACATATAGCATAATTTCCCCTTCGAAAATACCGGAGTCTGTATCAATGGACATGGACCTCATATTTACTTTAAGCTCGTCTGAGATTATAGAAGAAACATCGTTGATCAACCCTACCCTGTCTGTACCAATGATCTTCAATCCGGAAAGAAAAGATGCGGCATGCTGTGATGCCCATTTGGCTTTAACTACCCTATGCCCGTGGTTAGCCAGAAGCTCAGGGGCGTTGGGGCATGTGGTGCGGTGTATTTTTATACCTTCGTTAACCGTCACGAAGCCAAACACATTATCTCCGGGAATAGGATTGCAACATTTCGACAGTTTATAATCCACCACATCCATATCTTCTCCTATGAGCAGGATATCATTGGATTTAATTTTAAATATCTCTTTTTCGAAAGATTTTGCATCAGATATTTTGGACACCGGCTTGCCTTTAATAGGGGCTGCGGGTTTAAATTCCCTGAACCGTTTAAGGTCTGCGACATCAATAATTCCCATACCAAAATTGAAGAAGAGATCGAATTGTGTATTGACATTGAAAAATGCTCTCAAACGATCAAATGTTTCATTATTCGGATCGATCTTTAATTGTTTTAGCTTGCGAAGTGCGATTTCCCTGCCCTCATCTGCTATAAACTTTTTATCCTCCTTTAGCTCATCTTTTATCTTGGCTTTGGCTTTGGAGGAAACAACAAATCGCAGCCAGTCTTCATTAGGCTTTTGTTTACTTGATGTAAGTATCTCGACCTGGTCACCATTCTTTAGCGTATAATTAATGGGAACCAGTTTTTGATTCACCTTAGCTCCAATACATCTTGCTCCTACTTCGGTATGAATATCAAAAGCAAAATCAAGTGCAGTAGCTCCATGAGGCAGTGTTTTCAGATCTCCTTTAGGGGTAAAAACAAATACTTCTTCATTGAATAAATTTCCTCTGAAATCGTCAACGAATTCGAGTGCACTGGAATCATTTTGCTCCAGCATATCTCTCACTTTACCGATCCACTGCTCCAGGCCGGATTCCTGACTATTCACATTATCCTTGTACTTCCAGTGGGCAGCGTATCCCTTTTCAGCTATCTCGTCCATTCGTTTTGACCTTATCTGTACTTCCACCCACTGTCCATTTTTTGCCATTACGGTTGTGTGCAGGGATTCATAACCATTGGCCTTTGGAGTGCTAATCCAGTCTCTGAGACGATCGGGATTAGGTTTGTAGTAATCAGTAACAATAGAATATACAAGCCAGCATGCGGCTTTTTCATTTTCTACAGGTGTATCCAGGATAATACGGATAGCAAATAAGTCGTAAACCTCTTCTACCGGAATATTCTGTTTTTTCATTTTATTCCAAATGGAATAGATTGATTTAGGCCTGCCTTTTATTATATAGTCAAACCCGTGGTCATTAAGCTCTTTCTGCAAGGGCCGGATGAAACTTTTAATGAACTTATTCCTAACCTCTTTAGTGACATCGACCTTCTTTACTATCTCGTCATAAACTTCATTTTCAGTATAGCGAAGGTAAAGGTCTTCCATTTCAGACTTGATGGCGTAAAGTCCTAAACGGTGTGCCAGTGGAGCGTACAGGAAAATGGTTTCGGATGCAATTTTATATTGTTTGTTTACCGGCATGCTGTCCAATGTGCGCATGTTGTGCAACCTGTCGGCCAGTTTCACCAGGATAACGCGCACGTCTTCTGAAAGTGTCAGTAGCATTTTCCTGAAATTTTCAGCCTGCTGGGAGCTTCCGTGTTCGAATACGCCTGAAATCTTGGTAAGGCCGTCAATGATCCGCGCTATCTTCTTTCCGAAATCGCGCTCAATATCCTGAATTGTCCATTCGGTATCTTCTACTACATCGTGCAGTAATGCCGCTACAATAGAGGTAGTACCGAGACCAATCTCGTCAACACATATTTTAGCTACGGATAAAGGATGGAAAATATAGGGTTCACCGGACTTTCTACGCATTCCTTTATGCGCCTCAAGAGAAGTGTTAAATGCCTTTCTGATCAGTTTGGAGTCTCCTTCTTTCAGGAAGGGTTTGGCTCGTCTTAAAAGCTGCCTGTACTTACGAACAATCTCTTTATTTTCTTCCTCTACATCTATGGCAATCATATAAAAAATCTATTCTCCTTTTATTTTTTCAAAATCCTAAAAAAGTATTGCAGTATAGAAAATTTTCTTTAAATTTGCACTCCATTTTACAATAAAGCGGATGTGGCGAAATTGGTAGACGCACTAGACTTAGGATCTAGCGCCTCCGGGCATGGGGGTTCGAGTCCCTCCATCCGCACAAAAAACAACCCTCGGTCCCGATAAGTTTCTAATTCGTGATTGAGGGTTTTTATTTATTTTTCAACACTAAAATTAACAGCTTTGGATATCACATTAGACAAAAAAAGCTCAACAGAAGCCTCTATTAAAGTTACATTAAAGGAAAGTGATTATCAACCTAATGTAGAAGAAAAAGTAAAGGATTACGCCAGGAAGGCAAATATTAAGGGGTTCAGACCAGGTAAAGTACCTGCGAGCTTAATTAAGAAAATGTATGGTAAGTCTATTGTTGTTGAAGAGGTCAACCATATCCTATCGAAGTCGCTTTCAGAATATATAAAGAAGGAGGATATCCAGTTGATCGGTGAGCCACTACCTGATATGGATAAGGCTGCTAACATCGACTGGGACAACCAGAAGGATTTTGAGTTTGACTATGCCATTGGTATGGTGGATAAATTCACCTACGACCTGTCAAAAAAACAGAAGGTAGCATCTTATACCATTGAGCTAGATAAGAAAGGACTTGACGAAACGATCGAAAACGTAAGAAAACAATTCGGCACTACCACCAACCCGGAAGTAAGTCAGGAAGGAGACTCTTTTTATGGTGAGTTGAAACAAGTGGATGGAGACCTGTCTAACGAGGGTCTTATCAACTGGGATGATCTGGACAAAAAAGAGCAAAAGACTTTTAAGGGAGCTAAACCGGGTGATGTTATCGAATTCAATATTGAAAAAGCGTTTAAAGATCATCATACTGCTGCTCACCTTTTAGAAATTGGGCACGATAAGGCGAAAGAGCTTAAAGGCAAATTTCAGTTTACCATAAAAAACATCAACCGCACTGAGCCTGCTGAAATGAACCAGGACTTTTTTGACAAAGTCTTCGGAAAGGGGGCGGTTAATAATGAAGAAGAGTTCAACAATAAAGTAAAGCAGACAGTAGAGGAGAACTACAAACGCGAAACAGAATACTTCCTTGATCATAGTTTAAGGGAGCATTTTGTTAAGAATACAAAGATTGATATCCCTGAAAACTTTTTAAAGGATTGGCTGCTGAGATCTAATGAAGGAAAAGTGACACAGGAGGATGTGGATAGGGAGTTTGATGAGTATGTTAAATCATTAAAGTGGGATCTGATCAAGAATAAGGTTGCTGAGGACAACGAGATAAAAGTTGAGAATGATGAAGTTGTGGATAAGGCTAAATCAATGATCCTTCAGCAATTGGGGGGACCTGGCGCGGCTGAACAACTGAAAGACCATCTTGATTCATTTGCCAACAACTACCTGCAGGCGGAGAATGGCCAAAACTATATGAAAGTATATAGCGAGGTAAGGGACGAAAAGATACTAAGCTTTATTAAGGAGCAGGTTACACTCGCGGAAAAGAAGGTAGATCTGGAAGAATTTAAGAAGATTGCTTCGAACTAATCTACAATGATAAAGGTTTAATTGAAAGCCCTGGACTGCCAGGGCTTTTTTTAGTATTAGTAGGACAACTTTATTAATTTCTTGTTAATATTGAGTATAGTAAAATTAACTTGAATAATAAAGCTATAAAGTAAAATGATCAATAAAGAAGAATTCCGAAAATTTGCAGTTAAGGATCAGGGTATTAGCGGCACCACGTTTGATGATTATGCCAAAACTGTTCAAAACATGACTCAATATGTTATTGAAGAACGCCCTGGGAATTTCCGTGCTATAGATGTATTTACCAGGTTGATCTCCGACAGGATCATTTTCCTGGGTATGGGGGTCGATGATCAGATAGCGAATATCATTACTGCTCAGTTGCTTTTTCTGGAATCAAGTGATCCGAAAAAGGATATAATCATGTATATTAATAGTCCGGGTGGTTCGGTATATGCAGGTTTAGGGATCTATGACACTATGCAGTATGTGAATCCGGAGGTGGCAACAATATGCACCGGAATGGCTGCTTCCATGGCTGCAGTTCTGATGTCTGCCGGAAACAAAGGTAAACGAGCTGCACTGCCTCACTCCAGGATCATGATACACCAGCCAAGCGGAGGCATGCAGGGACAATCCAGAGACATGGAGATTACCTTGAAGCAGATGCAGGAATTAAGAAAGGACTTGTATGAAATATTAGCAAAGCATACCGGTCAGAAATATGAAAGAATAGAACAAGATTCAGACAGAGATTACTGGATGCGCGCTCAGGAGGCTCAGGAATACGGGCTAATTGACGAGGTTCTGGTAAGAAAAAAATAAATATTATGGCAGACGTTACTTGCTCATTTTGTGGGAGAAATAAAAAGGACGTAGATCTGATGATCTCAGGTATACATGCACATATCTGTGATAAGTGCATTACTCAGGCGAATCAGATCCTTTCTGAAGAAAAGAAATCTAATAGTGGTGGAGAAGGTACACCAAGCTTCAACCTGGTGAAACCAATGGAGATGAAAAAATTTCTTGACGAGTTTGTAATCGGGCAAGATGAAGCCAAAAAAGTGATTTCTGTTGCTGTTTACAACCACTACAAAAGGCTGATGCAAAAGAAGGCTGAAGATGATGTGACCATTGAGAAGTCTAACATCATTATGGTTGGAGAAACAGGAACAGGAAAGACCTATCTAGCCAGAACGCTGGCAAAAATACTGCAGGTGCCTTTCTGCATAGCTGATGCTACTGTGCTTACAGAGGCCGGTTATGTGGGTGAAGATGTGGAAAGCATCCTCACCAGGCTATTGCAGGCTGCTGACTATGATACTGAAGCTGCTGAACGTGGTATCGTCTACATTGATGAGTTGGATAAGATTGCCAGGAAGTCAGACAATCCTTCAATAACACGTGATGTTAGTGGTGAGGGTGTACAGCAGGCGCTGTTAAAGCTCCTGGAGGGCACAACGGTGAATGTGCCACCACAAGGTGGAAGAAAACATCCTGATCAGAAGATGATCTCTGTCAACACTGAGAACATACTTTTTATTTGCGGAGGTGCTTTTGATGGTATTTCCCGCAACATTGCCAAAAGGATCAATACAAGACCTATGGGCTTTGCTTCTTCCGGTGATGCTATCAAACCGCTAGATGTTGAGAATGATAATCTGTTACAGTACGTAACGGCTCAGGATCTGAAAAGCTTTGGGTTGATCCCGGAACTTATTGGTAGAATGCCTGTACTGACGTACCTTAATCCATTAGATAAAGATGCACTTCGAAAGATATTGACCGAACCAAAAAATGCTTTGGTAAAACAGTACAAGAAGCTTTTTGACATGGAAGGTATACAGGTTGAGTTTAAAGAGGGCGCTTTGGACTTTATTGTAGAAAAAGCGCTTGACTATAAGCTTGGCGCCAGAGGTTTACGGTCTATATGTGAGGCTATTGTGAATGACGCTATGTTTGAAATGCCTTCTGATGAGAAAGCGGACAAGCTGGTGATTAATCGTTCTTATGCTGAAGAGAAGTTTAGTAAGTCGAAGTATAGTAAGCTGAAGGTGGCTTAAGTTAACTACAAAAATATTTTGAAGAGAGAACTGTCTGAGAGGGCAGTTCTTTTTTATTTCCGGGGGTGTTGCCCATACTTCGCTCCACTTTGTGGATAGTGTCACGAAAGAACTTTCGCGACAGTAGAGGCCTGTATTCATAGACCCCATAGCTCTTCGCCAATCTAATGGGGTATCTCTAGCAATTGTTTTTTAGCTTAGCTTTCCTGTTGCCCTCTAGCCGGGCGGGCTCCTTCTTTTTCAATCGTCAAAAGGAAGGCAAAAGACTTGCCAAAATAATCCTTCAGCCACACTTGGCCAGACGCTGGCCCGGTATTTTGGCAGGCCTACCCGCCTTTCTTTCCAAAGTCAAAGGGATCCTGAATATTTTCTTCGCTGCTCTGCGAAAATTCTAGGATAGGTATATTGCAGTTCGAGCTCAAATTACTTTCCGTAGAAGCTTGTGAGCGTTGAAATTTTGCTAATTCGTTCTATAAGAAAACTCACAATTTATCGTCATTGCGAACGAAGTGCGGCAATCCCCTCTTCTTTGGAGTGCACTAAAAGGGGATCGCTTCGATTCCTCCCCGTGGCAAGCCCCATAGCCGTTAACTTAACGTGAGTTCGATATAGTAGAACCGATTAAATTGTATTCGTATCCAAAAATAAGCCAAAAAACCTCTTTTCAAGGTCCCCGAACTTGCCTCGGGGAGGCACGAAGAATCTTACTAAGTTCAAGGATACTACCAGCAACTTAGGAATATCCTAGGATGACTGCCCTTTTTTAAGTATTTTATATCGAACTCACGTTAACTTAAGCATCCCGGTAGGGATGCAATATTGGTAGCCCGGGGTGAAGCCCCGGGATAGGATTAGATTTTTTTATGCGCCACATTCAAGCTTGGGAAGATGAGAAGGCTATTTTGGCGCATCCATGCTTACTAAGGTAAATGCTTCGAACTCATTCCTGCCATGTGTGCCAAGGAAGCCTGTGTTCCATGGTTGGGCCTTCCTATGGCACACTCAACTTCTCGTTTAAACCCGGGGCTTCACCCCGGGCTACAAAGATTTACCCCCTCTGGGGGCCTCTGGGGCTCGTTTTTCTCTTAAGTTAACGGTGGCAAGCCCGGGACAGGGGCGATGACGACAAAAGTTTTATTATAGAAACGAATTTGATTTCGACAAATGCGCGACCATTAGTTTGGCGGCATTGTCTGAGGCGCGGCCTATGTCGAGCAGGTTTTTGATTTTTCTATACTCTTCCAGCATAGCTGACCTGTATTCGTTGTTATTTAATATCCTGTCCAGCTCTGTGGTGATATTTTCCAGGTTAAAGTCGTTTTGGATGAGTTCTTTTACCACTTCTTTACCCGCTATCAGATTGACCAGGGAAATGTATGGCACTCTGATCAGTTTTTTTGCTATTCGGTATGATATCCCACTGGTACGGTACATCACAATTTGGGGCACTTCCCACATGGCCGTTTCCAATGTGGCCGTGCCTGAGGTTACTATTGCGGCTTTCGCATGTGCCAGCAGGTCGTAGGTGTAGCCATTGATAAGGGTTACATTAGAATTGGCTTTGATTTCCGCATAAAGTTCATCCGGGAGGTTATCTACAGTGGCTATGGCAAATTTGCTGGCCGGAAATTTCTTCACCAGTTCGTCAAACAGGGGCAGTACGTTCAGGAGTTCTTGCTTACGGCTACCCGGTAAAATGGCTATGTAATCGCCATCAATGGCAATATTGCCGGCGTTTGGAGTGTGATCATTGACGGCATCCAGTACAGGATTGCCGACATAGTCGACTTCCCATTGATAGCCTTCGTAAAATTCCTTTTCAAAAGGCATGATAACGTACATTCTTGTAACCAACTTCTTGATCTTCAATGCCCGTTTTTGATTCCAGGCCCAAACCTTTGGAGAAATGTAGTAGTAGACGGGAATGCCCTTTTGCTTAGCATATTTTGCAATTTTCAGGTTGAAACCCGCGTAATCAATGAGAATAACTGCATCGGGCTTAAACTGCTCAATCTCTTGTTTGCATTGCTTCAAATACTTTTTGATGGTGGAGAGATTTTTAACCACCTCCCAGAAGCCCATGAAGGCCAGGTCCCGGTAGTGGACAGAGATCTGAGCTCCGGCATCTGCCATGTAATTTCCTCCAAAGCCTTTCACTATTGCTTCCTTATCGTACTGCTTCAGGCTTTTGATCAGGTTGCCTCCATGTAAGTCACCGGAGCGCTCTCCGGCTATGATGTAGTATTTCATTTTTTCACCTCACCCTAAATCCCTCTCCTCAAGGAGAGGGACTTGTGGAGTTGTTAATAACAGATCTTACCCGTAGTACTCAACGAAGTTACGCGGGGTTTCATATAATTTAATGCAGTGCAATTTGGCTGAAGAGGTAATTTCCGGCAGCTTTTTTTCCAGGATCTTCCAGAATTCTATCACCAGATTTTCCGTGCTAGCCATCTTACCTTTCATAAAAGGGACATCAACGTTCAGATTTTTGTGATCTACTTTCTCGATGATTTCCTTTCTGATCAGCACGCTTAGTTTTTTTAAGTCTACCACAAAACCGGTATCGGGATCAGGATCCCCTTTAACGGTTACAATCATTTCGAAATTATGGCCATGCCAGTTGGCGTTGGCACACGGGCCAAATACCTCAACATTCTTCTCTTCCGACCAGTTGGGGTTATAAAGTTTGTGCGCAGCGTTAAAATGTTCCTGTCTACTTAAAAAAACCATCTCATGAACTGTTTGAGGTACAAATATAAGTTCTTACTTTTTGTCTTGACACAAAAGCGAGCAAAAAGGTCAAGGCTACCAAAAAATGTCTAATCGGGATCAGTTAAACTTTCCAAGGAATATTGGACTGAGCTTTATTCTCAATGGTCTTAAAGCTTCAGTTGGTTAGCAAAGATGCCAGACATGGTTCACAGGCAGTCTGCGCTGAATATAAAGTTCAGTTGTCGAAAGTTTTTTTCATAGCTTAACCTCGGCCTGTGACGCTCCAGGGCCGCGGGGCCCCGCATCGTCATTCGGACGGTGTTGGATCCCGCACATACCAACGCTGACCCAAAGATACAACAAGGTCCTCATGACGATGCTGATGTCGTATTTCAATTTTAAGGCACAATTATGAAAATACAATCAAAAATATTCAAAGGAGCTCTATATAAAGCAAATTTAGGTTCAGCTACTTTAATTTATAGAAATCATTGGGTTACTTTGCCGAAAACCATTCTGACATGATCGTAGTAACCGGTGCGGTTGGCTTTATCGGGAGCCAACTTATAGAAAAACTGAATTTTGAGAATTTCAATGCCATTGTGGCGGTAGATAAATTTGACAATCCGCTAAAAAATAGGAACCTGGAGGGACTAAAGGTTCTGGAAAAAGTCGATCGCGACATTTTTATGCAGTGGCTGGATGTTAATTATGAAGAGGTGGAGTTTATCTTTCATATTGGAGCCAAGACGGATACTACGCTTTTTGACACTGAGCTTCTCAATAAACTGAACACGAGCTACACCAGGGAAATTTGGAACCGGTGTGTCAAATACCAGATCCCTCTGGTATATGCTTCGTCTGCTGCTACTTATGGCTTAGGTGAACATGGTTATGACGACAATGAAAAGCTGATCCCCAAACTAAAACCTTTAAACCCATACGGACAATCGAAGCAAGACTTTGACTTGTGGGCGCTTGACCAGGAGGAGAAGCCTTTTTATTGGGCTGGATTGAAGTTTTTTAATGTTTACGGTCCTAACGAATACCACAAAGGCAGAATGGCTTCGGTGGTATGGCATGCTTACAACCAGATCAGGGAAACGGGAGGTATGAAGCTGTTTCGTTCTCACAACCCGGAGTACAAGGATGGTGAACAAATGAGGGATTTTGTGTATGTAAAGGATGTGGTGGATGTATGCTATTGGCTGATGCACCATCGAAGAGATTCTGGCATTTACAACTTAGGTAGCGGCAAAGCACGTACTTTTCTGGACTTGACTCAAGCCGTTTTTAAGGCGATGGGTAAAAAAGAGAGCATCAGTTTCATTGATACGCCTGAGGATATTAGAGACAAGTACCAGTATTTTACTGAGGCGAATATGGATAAGCTGTGCTCTATCGGTTACTCAAGGAAGTTTCATGAATTGGAAGAGGGGGTTGAAGAGTATGTGGGGAGATTATTGAGGGGTTAAGGGTATGGCGCGGGGCGCTAAGCGGTGAGGCTTTTGACCTTTCGGTTAACTATCGGATTTGCCGGACTGTGGTCGTTGAACAGTCTGAAAACATAAAAAATAACTAAAAAACAAGCCTCCGAAGTTTAGCTGATTGGTAAAACTAAAGGGTAGTTCAAAAAATCCAGACTACAAGTCCCGGACTCGGGGTTCCCGGGGCTTTGGAAAAGAGCAATGGCCGAAGTAAACGTTCGTGTTGGGGGCTATGAAAATCCAAAGACGCTTGTTTCTTTCCTATAGTTTTGCCGGCATAATGAGATCTTAGACGGATAGCGGAGAGACCAGTCGCTCGGTGTGCCGAGTGACTACTATTGCAACTTTACGGTTTTAATCAACTCGCCTACACGGCTCGGCTCAGCCGAGCTTAAAACAATCTCTTTTCTTAACCCTGTTCTTTAATATTAGTCACTCGGGATACCCGAGCGACTGCGGGATTGTTTATACCTACCCCATTTATTCAACTTTTCTAAGTTTTATTACCTGTTTATCATTTATAACAACTTTATCATTATTATCTAAGGGATAAAAATAGTCGCAGCCTTTCGGAACGGAAGATTTAAATATATTATTTCCCTTGGCGTAAATATAATTGCCCTCAAATTCTATTTTTAAAATAGGATTGGAGTCATTTTTGATCTTTTCTAGAAGATCACTCTTGACGATTTCTATATCCATTGCACCCAATTCATTAATTAAAATGTTGTATTGAGAATTTGTGATAAAAATTGTATCCTGCACAGTATTTTTAACTATGTTATTCTTAACTTTTACTGAATTCTTCTTCGGGTTGCCATTACAACTATTTAGGATTATAATAGCCAGACTGATCGGGACTAATGCCTTTAACTGTACCATAACTTGGAATTTTATTTTGCAAATCTGATAATTTCATCACTTCTGGCTTAAGATACCATCCATTTTTTGTATAAACATAGGTTGTCCCATCTTGACTTTTCCCATAATAAACAGCACCGTGTTGGGTTTGATTGTCTGAATCTGCGAATCTAAGAACAGTTTTTCCAAATTGTGATTTATTTTCTGTTGTAGGAGTATAATCTTTTTTTAGATTATTATCAAAAGTGTCAGGATCAGGTATACCAACTCCAACTTTTATTTCTTTCCCCTGACTTCCCGCACAAGCTGCACCCCAGCAATTATAATTATCTTCTGATGTAGCTCCTGTTTTGCTTGTACCATTTATGGCTTTATCTAAAGTTAAATCACTGGTTGAATTCTCGATAGATCTTGTAAATAGATTATCCAGTTCAACTTTATCACCAACCTTTAAAGTAGAATTACCATTATTATCAATATATCCTTGATCTTTTAATTGTTTAGCAGCTTCTGAATATGATATACCTTGAAAATCCGCTAAAGTTTGAGCATTATCTCCTTTTTCAGCAATTAAATTACCTTCACTATCAGGAATCCATTCAGATGAGCGTCCATCAGGATCAATCATATTAATAGGATTGTTATGAACGTATACATATGGACTCCAAGAAGCCGTTTGCTCAGCCAAAGGATCCACCACACCCCACCTCCCAATCTCCGGCATATACATCCTGGCCCCATAATCCAGCCAGTTGATACCTAAAGCGTCCTGTTTCTCCTTGCCGTTGTAGAGGTACTTATTCTCCTTGGCCGTGCTCCTCTGATACGAGTTAAAGGAGAGACCGAAGGGATAATAATCATCATCCTGAATCACAGGGCTCTCATTCAAGGTCACCTTCATGTCATCAAAATATACCCAGTGGGTGGCAGCACTTTCGCTGCTGATATAAACATACACAAATCCTGCCTTTTCTGCTACTATGTCCTGTAGCATCAGCTTTTCATGGGCGCCATTGGCTGCTGTTCCTATCTGAACGTGGCCGTGCTGGTAGAATTGCATGTGCTCATCGAACAGGATGTAGTTCAGGTAGGCTGCAGGACGATT
>NZ_AMZN01000103.1 GCF_000331535.1 Fulvivirga imtechensis AK7
GATGGTATAATGTCATTATCCTCAAAATCAACTGAAAGTTGTTGATTTCATCGGGATGAAGCCTTAACTTAAGAGCATTGTGGGTCCGGTGACCTGGTTTTATAAAAACTTATCCCTTCATCGCGTGGTCATCTCGACTGTAGGGAGAGACCTATTCACCTTAACACTTCTTCCCTTTAAAAGAGATTCACCCTAGTACAGTAGTACAGAGCATTGCCTACTTTTATAGCAAGCGGCAGAACAAAAATCATGATCAAATGCAGATGCTAAGCTTTGATCTCTATCTGAATAGTAGTTACTTATGCACAGACCCCTATCGGGATGAGATGACATCATCAAATCACTTCAAAAACGGCTTAAAAACATTGAGAGCCTGGCGATACTGAAACTGGCGCGAGTGTTAAGCGATAGCGTCACTTGTGCTTTTGCTTCATTTTCAGTGTTCAGACTGGCATTATTATCCCGGAAACCTCATCCGCTACACCAATATCCTCTTCATGATAGCACTGGTAATCAAATATGTGGGTTTCACTCCTTCCAGGCCGAGGCTTCCTGAAGCCAGCGTACTGCCCGTCATCAGCGGGTTATCTGATGCATAATAGGCATATCGTACTTTTATATCTTCGCTGATGCTCTTACGGATCATGGCGGCAGACTGTATCGCCTTTTGGTAATGGGCGCCTTCCATCTCCAGCCCTACTGCATTCCATGTAGATGTTAGAAAGTGATTGAGGACATCACGATTTTGGAGCGAAGTGCCCAGCACGGTGATCATGGTACCTTCATATGTAGCCATTTTGCCTTTGAATTCACTGATATCAAAATCATTCTCTATAGGATAATTATCAGCCGTACCCTCAAAAACATGGGCTGTGGGGATCATTATATCGCTCTTATTTCCCGTAAGGATACCCGCCTTACCCATAATAGAAACGGATCTAATATTCATGTCGTAGATGTTATCACCTTCTTCATAAGGCTTCAGAAGTTCATCCATACACTCAAAAGCCTGCTCTCCAAAGGCATAATCCATGACAATCAGTACAGGCGGCACTACCTCATTTTTTGGCTGGAACTCGGACGGTAGCCTTTGCATATCTATCCTGTCCAGGTCAAATATCTGTACTGACAGGTTAGTACCTGACTGATCCTGAATTTCGTGCATACCATTATCCTGGGCATATTGTTTTACCCTTTCCCTCATATCCGCATTTTCGTCTTTACTGCTCGCTACCGCCAGTTCCTCTAAAGATGAAAACGACTCTTCTGCCAATGCATGAAAGCCATAGATGGCATTGAGAAAACTATGCATATTCGCACTAATGATGTGTATCGGCCTGTGGGCCAGGCCTTTTCCATGGATGTACGATTTGATCCTCCGCGCCCATTTTTCTCCATAGATGTGATGGCCGATAATCTCTCTGAGCTTAGATGAAAATGTGATCTCTTTATCCAACCCTTCCTTCTCTTCCAGGATAGCTGTGCGACCCAACCAGTAGACGATGTGATACAGGCTGTTTTTGTTCTTCCCTTTTTTAAATTTTTCTATTGCAGCATAGGTTTCTTTGATGGTACGTCCCAGGAAATTGCTAAGGTATACCGCTGCCTTTTTTTCATCGAAAGGCTCATTTTGTTCTTCCAATTTCACGATCTCTTCCAGGCGATACCAGTCATCTATTACCTGACCTTTTTGGTCGAGGCTATGGTTTTTTATCTTCTCACCTTCGATAAATAAAAAGGTAAGGTGGGTCAGAATATCATAAATATCACTTCTGCCGCGGGTCATTTCAATGTACATCCTGTTTTCATCGATCCGGAAGCAGTTTCGCCTTCTTTTGATGGGTATCATGGCCGGGTGGCCCGCCTCCTCAAAACCCTCTCTCGCTACAAGTTTGATAAATCGGCATTCTTCGATACCGTTGGGCAGTCGTTCAATAACGTAAAGCAGCCCGTCCAGTTCCACTTTACCCGGGTCGGCCACAGTGCCATATATCTCCGGCCGTAAGGTAAGCAAGGCCTCTATCAACGATGTACCTGATACACCCATGGGCTTATAGCTGCCCCTGATAAGAAGGTGCCTCATTGTAATATACAAGCGCTCGATGGCGGCTCTCGATTCCCGGGTTCTCTCTTTTGATCCTATCATGTATGCTTTAACTATTCATTAGCTAAACTAGGAAATAATGATCAAGAAACAGGAATTAGGAAAGCAGAAATCTGACGACATGGCTCTTTGGATCTGTTACCGAAGAAGTACAATTAACCCGGGTCAGGCAACAGACTTCGTAGAATTACATTTTAACGGTGGGGTAAATACTACACATTTTCACCTGGTAAAGTGGTCTTCTCAGGCAAATTCAACAGAGGCACTATTTTTTCAGTTATCAACTATAATTTACCAACTAATCAAAAACTGAAATTATTATGAACTCTGATATCATCATAAATTCCGGTAATTCAGACAATTGGAAAGAGCGTGCCGGTCGTATCGGGCATGTTGCCAAAGGTATAGTTTATGGTATTGCCGGAATACTTACATTGCTGGCGGCTTTGAATATGGGGGGACAAAAAGCAGGAAAAGTTCAGGTGCTGGAATTTCTGCAAAAGCAGCCTTTCGGCAATGTACTTTTGATCCTTGTAGCCATAGGATTGGCATGTTATGCATTTTGGCGATTTGTACAATCCGTACAGGACCCACAAGAGAAAGGAAATGATACCGAAGGGAAGGTAAAGCGTACAGGGTATTTCATAAGTGGTATTCTATACCTGGGGTTGGCGGCATATGCTATCATTCAGGCGACTTCCGGTGGTGGCAGCTCCTCGGGAGGTCAGTCGCAGCAAGGTATAGTGGCATCGCTGCTTCAGAGTAATGCCGGGGTACTGTTAGTAATCCTGATCGCAGCGGGACTATTTGCCAAAAGTCTATACCAATTCTACAGGGTATATAAGGGTGACTTTACCAGAAATATACGTTCGCACCGGATACCTCACAGCAAGGCTGAAAAAATTGTAAAGCATGCAGGCTATGCCGGATTTATTTCGAGAGGTATCCTCATCGGCATTATTGGTTATTTCTTTTTGCAGGCCGCATTGCAACATGATCCTGGCGAAGTTCAGGGATCTTCTGGAGCCTTTTCCTTTATTCAACAGTCATCATACGGGCCTTGGCTAATGGCATTGGTGGCATTCGGGTTGGTTTGCTATGGTGTATTCATGTTTATCGTAGCCAAATACAAACACTTCTATGCCAGATAATTATTTAACAAAAAATAACTGGCTGATCAAGGCGGTACTGGTATTGCTCCTGTTGACATTGTTCTTCTGGGGTATATATCATGCCGCTTCATTTTTAAAACCATTATCCGTAGCATTTTTGGTTGCGCTATTGATGCTTCCTGTTTCCCGAAAGGCGGAAGCAAAAGGTATAAATCGCCTGTGGTCTTCTGTGATCTCGACCCTGATCGTAACCACCTTTATCATTTTCATTATAGGTCTGGTAGGATATCAGGCTAATCAAATTTCCTCGGATTCAGACGAATTGGAGAAAAAAGGTAAGGAACAACTGAAAAAACTGGAAAAGCAAGTCACCAAAACCACAGGCTTGACTTCAGAACAGATCCAATCATACCTGAAAAAAACTGGAGCCACAAAATTACAAAACACCGCTGAAAATATCAGCAGTGGCATAATGAATTCATTGATGGATCTTTTACTCATGCTTATTTATACATACCTCTTTCTTTATTATAGAAGGCATTTTAAAAAATTCATACTGAAGATCACTACTGATGGCAAAAAGGAAGAGGCTCGCAAAACAATGGAGGAAACAAGTGCACTGGCTCTGCACTATCTCGGTGGACGATTTATGTTAATTGCTATTCTGGCGGTTTGTTATGGAACCGGGTTAACCCTTTTGGGAGTGAAATTCGGAATATTCTATGGCATCCTTGGCGCCCTACTCTCGCTGATCCCTTATATTGGCAATGTCATAGCACTGGCATTGCCACTTCTTACAGCTACTATTTATGGTTCTCCGACTACTATCATTGGAGTATTAATTCTTTTTGCCGTGGTGCAATTCATTGAAAGTTACTTGCTGGAGCCGTTGATCGTTGGTAAAAAAGTAAATATCCACCCGATGATGACCATTCTTGTGGTTGTGTTGGGTGGGATACTATGGGGAGTACCGGGTATGATCATAGCCATCCCCTATTTGGGCATTTTGGTGATCCTTTTCTCCAAGCTGAAGGCTCTGGAACCCGTGGCATTCCTGTTAAGTGATGATTCCTAAGTCGTCATTTTAAGATATCAAAATATTATGAAATAGGCCTATATTTATCGGGCAATGCAGAAAATAATTAGTATCTCTAAGAAAACGCCAATGTCTGCGTTATGCTCGTCCCAAAAATGCTCACGTACCCCGGTACGCTCCGCTTTTTGGCACTTCACAAGCCTTGACCTTAACGTTTTCTTAAAGCCGCTAAGAGTTTTCTTACAGACACTAATTGGTTCTCAATACTCAATACTAACATCTCAATACTAATATACACATGAATATCAGACTTAAGTTTTTAGGGGGCGCCAGGTCAGTAACTGGCTCTAAATATCTTCTTGAAATTGGTAGCAGAAAGATCCTTATAGATTGCGGGTTGTTTCAAGGCCATAAAGACCTGCGTTTGCGCAACTGGGATGCACTGCCTGTAGATGCCAATACCATTGATACCATTATACTAACACATGCACATATAGATCACAGTGGTTACCTTCCTAAAATTGTCAAAGAAGGTTTTCACGGCATTATCCACTGCACTACTGCCACGGCAGGACTCTTGGAAATTATGCTTATGGATGCCGCCAAGCTTCAGGAGGAAGAAGCCGGATTTGCAAAAAAGAAAGGATACTCCAGGCACGAAAACCCTCTGCCGCTATTTGACACTTCAGATGCGGAAGCGGCATTGGCTTTGATTAAGGGCCATCATTACAAGCATACAATAGAGGTAGCAGAGGGAGTCAGCGCTACCTTCTTCAATGCCGGCCATATCCTGGGATCAGCCATAGTGGTACTTGAAATACAGGGGAAATCCCAAACTAAAAAAATTGTTTTCTCAGGTGACCTGGGCAGATATGACCGGCCCATACTCCAAAATCCGGAAGTTATTAGTGAGGCTGATATACTCCTTGTTGAATCTACCTATGGCGACAGGGTAAACGAAAACGAGGGTATGGAAGACCGGTTTGCCGAATTGATCAATCAGGCCCTGGAAAGAGATGGCTGTCTGCTCATACCTGCTTTTGCTGTCGGTAGAACACAACTACTGTTACATTATTTTAAAACCTTTATGGAGGCCCGCAAAATACCTGAAGTGCCTATATATGTGGATAGTCCGATGGCTATAAGTACTACAGCACTATACCAGCAATATCCGGAGTACCATAAGCTTTCAAAAAAGGAATTAAGTGCGCCTTCCATATTCGATTACCCTCATATAAAATATTATAGAAGCCAGGAGGCCTCCGTGAGCCTGAATAGCCTGGAAAAAAATGCTATCATCATTTCTGCGAGCGGAATGTGCACAGGCGGACGGATACTCCATCACATGTATCACCGCTTGCCCAAACGTAATGACACATTACTGTTTGTAGGCTACCAGGCTGAAGGAACACGAGGTAGAAGGATACTCAATGGAGAACCTACTATCCGGATATTCGGTATAGATGTGCCTGTCCGATGCCATATCGAACATCTTGACGGCTTGTCAGCCCATGCTGATAAAAATGAACTTTTAAAATGGCTGCGGAATTTCCAACAGCCCCCGAAGATGACATTCATAACCCACGGAGAAGAGACATGTGCACTTAGTTTTAGCGATACTATAAAAAATGAGTTGGGATGGTCCAACGTTTATATCCCGGAATACCTGGAATCATTTGAGCTTTTTGCTGGCGTCTGATGCTTTCGGTCCTGGCTACTGAAGTGGTAAGCCTAAAGTAGAAACCTTGACACTCTGATCTCAGCCGATAAAATGATGTATGCAGGACTCTAACCTTACCGGCACATTAACAATCTTTGCCAATAATGATATTATATTATCCTTTTCAATGGATAAAATTGCCTAATATGAGAATATATAATATTATTACTGACGGAAATCTGAGAGCAAGCTGTGAAAGTACTACCTTTTAAAGTATCCAAGACAATAAATTCTTCCTTCCTGGTGCAGGTGGACGATCAGCCTCATTTCTATGATATTTTCCACAAACATCCTGAGCTACAGTTGACCCTTATCATCGAAAGCGATGGCACCGTAATTATGGGAGATTATGTGGGCAACTTTAAACCGGGAGATATCTTTTTAATCAACAGCAATGTACCTCACGTCTTCAAAAATGATAAAAAATACTACGGAGAATCAAACGATCTCTGGGCACATGGTATTTCTATATTTTTTGAAGATACATTGTTTGGCGATAAGTTCTTTCAATTACCTGAGACCCAGGCAGTAGGCCAGTTTCTAAGAAAACGCCAGTCGCTCAAACTCCATCCTGACACAGCCAATGAATTAAGGCCGAGGATCATCAATCTGCAGTCACTCAGCGGAGTCAGCAAAGTAACCGAAATGCTGTCAATACTAGAGGTGTTGGCCAACTCTGAAGACAATCAGATACTCACCTCTGATATTGCTCATGACTACACAGAATCCCAGGCTAAACGGCTGAATGACATCTACCAGTTTACTATGAATGAGTTTCATAGGAACATTACCCTGGACGAGGTGGCGGATGTTTCCAACATGACCACTTCATCCTTTTGCCGTTACTTCAAAAAACGAACCCGAAAGACCTACATAGAATTCCTGACAGAGATCAGGATCAGTTACGCCTGTAAAATGCTTCAAAAAGAAGACCTGAGTGTAACCGCAGTTTGCGATATGTGCGGGTTTAATAACCTCTCCAACTTTAACCGGAAATTCAAAAAAATAACCGGATACACCCCTATGGCATTCAGAAAGCTTAATCAGAGTATCTAAGTCTTTCTTTATTAAACCTTTTAACACTATCAAACAAAGCATATTAGTACTTAATCAAATTCAGTAATATTAGAATTTTACATAAATATTTATGATTTGATAATGTTATATACTAATCGGTCAATAAAGTATCAAAACCACATTCCAATACTTCCTACCTTGTAATTATAACTACACTAACCAAGAATCAAAATGCTTTACACTACGAACACGGTTTTTGCACCTCCATAGAAATGATGCCTATGCACTGGTTCTATTTTCGCTGATCTGCTAAAAATGGTGTTGCACCAATTGGCCGGATCAGCTCAAAAACCCTATTAGTTCTGTTGCATAGCGCCTCTTAAGTACTGACCATCCATTTCAGAATCATTCTCAGCTAAAAAATTGGCTGACAGGGGAGGTTTTTGCCTTCACTAACCTGAGAACTTAATGCTATGTCAAAGCACACAACCTGTTGGCATGGCAACTTTATTTAATCATTCTAATCTAATTTCTTAATGATGAAGAGAAAATTACTAACACTAAAACTACTTGTACCGGCACTGTTCATGGTGTTGTGTACAGTTGCCTTTGCCCAGGATGTTACCGTAAAGGGGAAGGTTACCTCTGATGCAGATGGTTCGACACTGCCGGGGGTATCAGTTTTGATCAAAGGTACTACACAGGGTACCATTACCGATGCTGATGGAAACTACAGTATACAAGTATCCTCCAATGCATCTCTGCTGTTTTCATTTATAGGCTTCGAAACACACGAAGTAAATGTGGGTGGCAGAACCGTCATTGACGTTGCCCTGAAAAGTGATGTTACCGAACTATCGGAAGTGGTAGTTACCGCTTTGGGTGTAGAGCGTGAAAAAGCTTCTCTGGCCTATGCTGTGCAAGAGGTGGATGGTGATAACCTGACCAAAACAGGAGAGCAAAACTACCTGGGAGCACTGTCGGGAAAAGTAGCTGGAGTTCAGATCGTAAATCCTTCTGCAGCAAGCCTGGGAGGAACAGTTAACGTACGTATTCGTGGCGCCAATAGCATCTCCGGCAACTCCCCACCCCTGTTCGTTGTAGATGGTATCCCCATTTCAAATGCTAACTTCTCTAACACGTACAATGGTCGCGACTATGGTAACCTCGCTCAGGATATCAACCCTAACGACATTGAGTCTATCTCGGTATTAAAAGGGCCCGCAGCCTCAGCCCTTTACGGGATCAGGGGAAAGAATGGGGTGATCCTTATCACAACCAAAAAAGGTTCCGGAAGAAAAGGCCTGGGTATAGAATATAACGGACAGTTTTCATTCGACAAAGTAGCTATCCTTCCTAAATACCAAAATGAGTATGCCGGTGGCTACTCTCAGGAGCTGTCACAGGTAGACGGGGATTATGTGCTGGAATATAACGCTGATGAAAGCTGGGGACCAAGGATGGACGGCAGGCTGGTAAGGCATTGGGATAGCTGGTATCCAGGCACATCCGAGTACGGGAAAACACGACCTTTGGCACCCAACCCGGATAATGTCAAAAATTTCTTTGAAACCGGAGTGACACAGTCGCACAATATTGCAATAAACGGTGGCAATGAAAAAACTACGTTCAGACTTTCCTACGGCTTCACGGATATCAACGGTGCAGTACCTTTTAGTGAAGGGAAGAAGAACAACGCTTCCCTGAATCTCAACTCATCGATAAATGATAAGCTGAGTGTGGAAGCCACTGTCAATTATGCCAATAACAGCTACCGTGGAAGGCCCGGTTTCGGATATACCGGAAGTTACAGCGGCTGGAGCCTGATCAACATCGGCCCTAACCTCAACATGTGGACCCAGCGCCAGTTGGATTATAACCGGCTTAAAGATTACCGCGCTCCTGACGGAACCATTAAAACATGGAATATCACCGGACCGGGCAATACTACTCCCAACTTCTGGGATAACATCTATTATATGCTCGAAAATGCCACACCCTATGATGAGCGCGATCGTGTAATAGGTGGTGTTACTCTGAATTATCAACTCAATGATGTTTTCTCGTTGCGAGGGGTTGCCAAAACGGACTTTTACGACCAGAGGATCAATAACAGGATACCTACTGAAGCCAAAGCACAGGATTTATTCTACGAAACCTCACGAAAGGGCATTGAGACTAACTATGAACTACTCCTCAACTTCAACAAAACCTTTAATGATATTTCAGTTTCTGGTTTTGCCGGTGGAAATATCCTGAAGCAAAAATATATTGGACTGGTCGGCAATACAGTCGGAGGACTCTCTGCACCCAACTGGTTTAACCTGGAAGCCTCTGTCGACAGACCGTTTGTTGATAACTGGGAGATCAACAAAGAGATAAGAAGTATTTATGCTTCGGCAAGCATTGGCTATAAAGACATGCTTTACCTGGATGTGACCGCCAGAAATGACTGGTCATCGGCCTTACCGGCAAGCAACAACTCCTATTTTTATCCTTCAGCCGGACTAAGTTTTGTGTTTTCCGAGCTGATATCATCTGACATCCTTTCCTTTGGAAAAGTGAGGGGAAGCTTTGCCCAGGTAGGTAACGACCTGAATGCTTATGAGATCAATCAAACTTATTTATCCGGGGGTGTCTACGGTTCTTCCCCAACTTTTATCGTAAGGGACGATTTTGTTGATCCAAACATCAAGCCTTCCCTGGCTGAGGCTATTGAGGTAGGAATGGAATTAAAGTTCTTCAAAAACAGGCTGGGATTAGACATCAACTACTACACCCAAACCAACGAGGATGATATCATCAGGATCAACGTATCGGGTGCATCAGGCTACGAAGAACTGACCACAAACGGGGGAAAGATCGTGAGTAAGGGCATGGAATTGGCGCTGTACGGCACACCAATAAAAACCAGCAACTTCACCTGGGACGTAGCCTTCAACCTGGCCAGAAACCGGTCTACCGTTGAGGATATCTATGGCGACATCACTGCTTACTCTATCCTTGGAAGGCGCGGTGTCGATGTAGTATTGGAAAAAGGCGAAGAATGGGGAGTACTTAAAGGCTCTGATTTCCTAATGCTTGACGGTCAGCCAGTGGTGAGGCCTGCTGCAAGCTGGTATCACTCTGGCGATGAAAACAATCTCGAATACCTCACGGAAGACAACCGGGTAATTGGAAATGTGCTTCCTGACTTTACAGGGGGACTAGTAAATACGCTTTCGTTCAAAGGTTTCGACCTCTCGCTGAACCTTGATTTTCAAAAAGGCGGCAACTTCCACTCCGTAACCAAAATGTATGGTTTTGGTGCCGGGCAACTGGCTGAAACCGTTGGCTTGAACGATAATGGTGTATCAGTACGTGATCGCATTAGCGATGGGGGCGGCTTTATGGTATCGGGTGTGCTGGAGGATGGTACTCCTGTGACAGGATATGCCTCCGGAGCACAGCACACCTGGAATATGGTGGGGGTAACCGGCAACTGGATATACGATGCCAGCTACATTAAGCTACGTGAAGTCAGACTTGGCTACAGCTTGCCCAATCAGCTTCTGGCAAACCTCCCTTTCACAAAGGTTAATGTGGCTTTCACCGTGAGAAACGCCTGGCTGATCCATTCCAACATTGATGGTATTGACCCGTCAGAGATCACGCCTGATGCCTCAGGAGTATCTTTCCATGAGGGTGGCGGTCTTCCTGGGTTCAGGACCTACGGATTTAATTTAAGGTTGGGCTTTTAAACAGTAAAAAAGAATTGACGATGAAAAAATTTATAATACCATTAGCCTTTGTAGTAGCAGCCTGCAGCGACTTTGGCGATAAAAATGTAGACCCGAATAATCCTACCCAGGTACCGGTGGCTGGTTTTTTAACTGACGCGATCAGCGATATGCCCGGGATGGAAAGCACAGCCACCAGCCTATATTATTCACAATACTGGTCGGCCACACGCTATACGGAGGCATCAAGATACAGTGTTACACAGTTTGACTTTACCGGCATTTATAGCGGTCCGCTCAATAACCTCCAAAAGGTAATTGATATGAATACAGATCCCGAAACGCGGGTTTTTGCTGCGGAAAGTGGTTCAAATGCCAATCAAATTGCTGTGGCAAAAATACTTAAAGCTTACTTTTTTCTTCATGCGACAGACAGGTGGGGTGATCTGCCTTATAGCGAAGCGCTGAGAGGTGCAGAGAACCTCACCCCTGTTTACGATCCCCAATCGGCGATTTATTCTTCTATCGCTGAGGAGTTGGATGATGTTATAGAGGAATTCGACAATGGAGCAGCGCCTAAGGGAGATATTCTCTACAATGGAGATATCAGCAAATGGAGGAAATTTGCCAACTCCTTACGCCTGAAAATGGCGCTGAGGATATCAAAAGTTGCTCCGGACAAAGCCAAAACAGAATTTGAGGCAGCCGTTGCCGATGGTACTTTTACTTCCAATAACGACAATGCTATTTTCAATTACCTGGGCAATGGTGCATTCGATAACCCCTGGCACATTGCTTTCCTTACAAGAACGGATAATGCCGTAAGTGAGCCATTGGTAGACATGCTTCTAGATCTGAATGATCCGAGGCTGCAAGCTTACGCAGACCCTATTAATCCCGGTCAACCTGATGTTTATGCAGGCATGCCTTATGGCCTGGGCAATGGGGAAGCGGGTGGCTACGGCTTTGAAGAGGTTTCGCTACCAAATTCTTCTAAAGTAATTGGTAAGGATTCAAGCATTCCGATCTTGACCTATGCCCAAGTACTCTTTTACCTGGCTGAAGGCGCTGCCAATGGCTGGAATGCCGGTGGTACCGCTGAAGAGTATTACAATGAGGCTATCAAAGCCAGTATGGAGCAATGGGGTGTATTTGACCAACCCTCTTATGATAGCTACATTACTCAACCAGCAGCAGCTTTTGATGCTTCAAATGCCACTCAACTCATCGGCGAGCAAAAATGGATCGCCACTTACATGCAAGGGTACGAAGCATGGGCAGAATGGAGAAGATTAGGCTATCCTGACCTGCAGCCTGCACCGGCCGCAGTCAACAATTCCGGCCAGATACCCAGACGGCAAGCCTACCCTGCATCAGAGTCACAAAACAATAAAGCCAACTATGACAAAGCCGTAGCCCGACAGGGCACAGACAATCTCGATACCCGCGTTTGGTGGGATGTAGAGTAAGCCAGGCCAATCCGGAAAACTTAATCATGCCACCCTAGCTTCGCGCCAGGGTGGCTTTTTTATGGAAAGTGCTAAAAAATATTCACCCGTCATCCCGGGCGAAACGTAATGGAGCTCCTGGATCCCACCTCCGGCGTAAGTCTGTAACTTGTGCCTTTTTATAAGCCAGATTTGCAACCTCCTACGACCCTTCTTTAAATCATCTTCCTCTTCTTGTCTCGCCTCCTATTCACAATTTCGCCCACTTTGCGAGTCACAGACTCTGGTATCCTTTTTTAAGCACAAGTCACAGACTTGCGCTAGTTGCAAATTTTACCAACTGCGAAATAAAGTGTCTACGTTCCTGCCCAGGTATCGCAAAGTTTATTGCCAGTAGAATAACAGAGGAGTAATGTATAAAACACCCTTATCTTCCAAACGAGTGTTGATACCGCCATAGAAAGTAGGAGTAGCATTAGCTCCGAAGTTCGCGTCATGCAAATAGTATACGATTTTATCAATGTATGATATTTATTTCGCAAAATTGATAATTTTTCCCATTATTACGATTTCATAATTTGTTTTATAACTTATCAAATTTTAAATTTGAATAATTAAACTTTAAATTGATTTTAAAAGAAAATTAGTTTCGAATGTATAAGTTATATTTAATAACAACACTGATGATACATACCTTTTTCATTACTTCTGCACAAGAGGATGATATCCAATCTGCTGTCAGTGTTATCCCCCCAGCACCTAATGTCGCGGCATTTCAAAAATTTACAGATATACCGGTAAGCCATTATACTGGCATTCCGCAGATCTCTATTCCTATATATAAGATAAAAATGAACCAGTTTGAACTTCCTATAACCTTAGACTATCATTCTTCAGGAATTAAAGTAGAAGAATATTCATCATGGGTTGGATATGGATGGTCCTTAAGTGCTGGGGGTGCCATTAGTCGAACAGTTAATGGTCTTCCTGATGAGTACTCAGGTGGAGCAGATAAAGGCTTTTTTCATAATAGGCGGCTTTACAATGAAAATGGCACGGTCAATTCCAGTTTACTTAGCTGTTCAAATTCAGCAGGAGTTCCTTTTAATGATGCAAATTGGAGTACAGCAGATTCTTTATCCATGGGTATCTTGACTGCAGAACCAGATGTTTATTATCTACGTGCTCCGAGTGTAAATAATAAGTTTGTCTTTAATATAAATAGACAAATTCTTAAATATGAAGTGGATGATATCAAAATTCTTTATCACCCCTATATTAGTTTTCCAGAACTTTCACCAACCGACTACACATGGAAAATAAAGGGTACAGATGGTACTAATTATACCTTCGATATTGCCGACAGGACATATACAAAATCATCTTGTGGTGATTCCTACCCTTCTTCTATTAGCGAATACCAAAGTTCTTGGCATTTAACTGAAATGTCTAATGGTAATGAATGGATAAAGTTTAAATATGTTACTGAAGTTATAGATTATGAAATGCGGCTGGTTAGCACTGGCAGATTTAGATTGGCTGGGAACACTAATTCTGCAGGATATAAACTTCAACAATGCCGTAATAGTACTACCACGAATTCTAAGAGATTGAGCAATATAACTACTTCAAATGGTTATAAAATTGAATTTGTAGCCAATAAATTACGATCGGATCTAAATGGCTCGAATGCGCTTGAAGAGGTCATTATTTACTATAATAATAAACTTATCAAAAGGTTTAAAATAGAGACTTCATATTTCAGTGGAAATAAACTGAAACTTAAATCAATATATGAGGTATCAACAAAAGATTCGCGAGTAAAGTTGAATGATGGGTATAGATGCGAATACTATTCTGGGAATGTACCTCCCGTTTATTCTAACGCCCAAGATTCGTGGGGATATTATAATGCTGCTACCAGTAATACGCATTTGATACCACAGTATAAGGATAACTTTTGGAATGTTAATAATCATAATCCAGCGAACCGTACACCCTCCCTGGAGTGTAAGAATGGCACTTTATCCCAGCTATACTATCCAACTGGGGGCTATTCGGAATTTAAATATGAATTAAATGATTACTTTGATACCAATTTCAGTCAAACTTATTTTTACAAAGCCAATGCCCTTGGTGAAACTGAAAATATTGATACTGATGAAGTGACATTTTCTGTTTTGGAAGACTGTTATTCTACGATAAAGAAGGATGATAATCCTCAGGCAATAGATCATAATAGCAATATTCTACGGTGGAATGGTTCCAATTACCAACCGGTGACGTTGGCTACTAATAATTCTAGGTGGATATTGCCAGCCGGGCAATATAAATTAAATGCTGTTAGCGGTGATGGAATAGAGAGTTTTGTTTCTATTGAATTTGAGCAAATAGAATCCAAAAATGTCTATGTCGGGGGTCTCAGGATCCAGGAAATTATTTTTTATGATCCAGTAAATATTAGCAAGGAAATAACTCGGTTTGAGTATCGCCGGGATTTTAACAATTCGGAGTCGAGTGGAGTACTTTTTACCAAGCCCATCTTTGCTTATCAGAGTAAATATAGGTATGGTGATGTACAAGATTTTATTTGCTATGATACTCAGAGTGAAAGTGTTCTTAATATGGAATCGCACAGCCAATTACCTTTAACAACTGTACAAGGTAGTCATGTGGGATATTCCAAAGTTCAGGAGTACAAAATTAAAACTGAGGATCATGGGCTGAGTACGTACCCGGAATCTTTAAGAAAGCAGGGAATGATTGAATACCAATTTGTTAATGATGAGCCCACTAATGATGTTGCATATCCTTATATACCGCAAGAGGATTTAAGCTATAAAAATGGCAAACTTATTAGAAAAACAATTTATGAGCAAGATACGGATTTGCTGAATCTGGTAAAGGTAAAGGAAACTGTCAACGAATATAAATTTATTTCATCTTCCGAACGTGTTATTGGTTTTAAATTAAGAAGGAAACAATCATACTACTGTTACCATTGTTCTTATAATGATGATTTCGCCAGACATGATTATGAAATACGTCCTATGTGGTATTATTTACACAAATCTGAAGAAAAGAAGTTTCAGAATGAAACGGTTGTATACAACTTTACAGTGGATTATGATTATATGTCCTCCCCGCAAATTCATCATTACTATACATCCAAAACAATACGAAATAGTAATGGAGATGTTTTAAGTCAAAAAATTGACAGAGATGAAGACAATCCACATCTAGTGATCAGGGTTGAACAAAAAGTAAACGGAAATCTAGTCAAAGGAAGAAAGCAAACCTATCATTACAAGCTACCATTGTCTCGCTTTATATATAATGCTGATTTAAATGAATATTCAGAAGAAATGCTATATTCATATAATGGGGATTATCTTATATCTCAATTAAATGTCACCACGGGAACAAGAACATCCTATATTTATTGGAGCCTGAATGATACCTCCAAATTACTCTCGGCGGAAGTGGTCAAAGCAGAGCCAGGAGAAATATATTATACCGGATTTGAATCATCTGGTTCTACAGGCTTCGCAAAAACAGGTGATCGCTATCATATTGGTAATAGTTATGCCATTCCTATATCGGAAAGACCAACTGGAGATGATTTAGTGATGACATATTGGTATCTCAATAATGGATCCTGGTACTTTCAGGATGAAATTTCTTATAATCCTGTAATAACACTTCCCGCAAATGCTTCAGGATTGGATGAACTTAGAGTTTATCCCCAAGGAGCAAAAATGACTACGTATAACTACAATGCGAATTTTGATATAAGTTGCATTAGTGATCCCAATAACCTGGTTCAATATTACATCTACGATGATTTTCACAGACTAATTTATGTCAAGGACCATGATCATAATATACTTAAGGCATATACCTACTCCTATGCCCGTCATTAATTTGTAAAAATGAATTTTATAATGAAAAACTTCTCATTCCTAATAATTTTCGCTCTTAGTAACCTTGCTTTAAAGGCGCAAATATATGGACCAACAGAACTTTGTGGAGCATCAACAGAGGCTTATAGTTATATAGGTTCTCCGGCAGGGCCAAACTTGTCATACGAGTGGTTTGTGAGTGGAACTGCAAATAATCTAAACTGCGGGATTTCATGCAACAGTAGAACAGTAAATGTTTCATGGTCAATAAGTGGCAGCTTAATACTTATTGTAACAGATACAATGGAAGGAGTTTCTGAGACCTACTCAATATATGTATCAGTAAATAATTCGTCTCCTCAGGTAGATACACAAGGAGACTCTCGGTGTGGTATGGGAGGCCCACTCATTTTATCCGTAGTTAATCCTTCTGGTGAATACGAGTGGTATGAAAATATTGGTGAACCGGCTATTGGGATTGGCGGTGTAGCCGGTACTAATTATCAATGCCAAGGTATAGGAAATTCATCGCTGAAAATATTTGCTCTATCTGAAACCCGAACTTTTTATGTTAAGAAAATTGTAGCGTGCAACTCTATTTATGAGTCAGTGGAGGCTACAATATATCCTATTCCCTCTAAACCTGTTTCTGTTAATAAAAAGATATGCTATAATAGTTCTGCAATTCTTACCGCCAATGGAGCGACTTCAGGAGAAAGTTATTTATGGTATGATGGAACTACAGTTGTTTCCACTCAAGCAACTTTTACCACTCCTGTCTTGACCTCACCAAAGACATACAGTGTTTCTAAAATTAATCAATATTCATGTGAAGGGTTGAAGCAAGATGTATCTGTTAGTCTTTATGAACCTCTGGCGGCAGGGCAAATCAATGGACCTGAAAAGGTTTGTTATAACAATAATGTTGGTCTGTTAGGTAATATTATGTCTGCCACAGGGGGAAGTGGTAGCTATTCTTATCAATGGCAGAAGAAAGAAGGCTCTGGTTCATGGATCAATATAACTGATGCTACAGGTAAGACCTGTTCTACAGCCGGGAAAATAAAAGTTAAAACGTATTATCGCAGAAGAACTGTTGATAATAATGGATGCGATACAAAATACTCTAACATAGTAACTGTAGATGTTGATGATCTTTCCTATGGAGGGGTTCTATCTTCTGATGGGGAAGCATTTGGCTCAGCTACAGGGCAGCTTACACTTTCAGAGTATAATGGTAATGACCTGTTATGGCATTACAAGGTAGGAACTGGTAACTGGATTTCATTTGCCAATCCGGGAACAACTTTTGATTATTCAAATATAACCCAAACTACCTCATATATGGTGAGTGTGACCAACGGAGTATGTCCTCCGGATGCTTCTTCTACCGCAACAGTGCATATTTATGATATCCCCTCAATAGTAGTCAATGGCCCAACGCACATTTGTCCAGGCGAAGGTACGCAACTTATAGCCTCAGATGGATTCAATAATTATAAGTGGAAAAGAAATGGTGTGACTATAGACCAGACTTCTTCAAATGTTCTGAATGCTCAAAATCCAGGTACCTACCAGGTAACCGTAGAGGCGTCACCTGGTGGTCCTTTATATACAACTGAGGAATACTATATTTATTCTTCTGTTGAGGATCAGTCACATATAAACTATGTTACATCTGTTACCTTTAAAAAAGCAGGTATTGATGAAAACACCTCCCTTTATGATTTGAATATATCTGATTATCACTATGCTGTTGGATATTATGATGGTTTTGGGAGGCCAATAAGAAACATTGAGATTAAAAATAGTCCCGCTGGAGGGAATGTGATTACTATCTTTGAATATGATGATTTTGGTAGAAATTCAAAAGATTACCTTCCTTACGTTAGTGAAATAGGATGCGGAACTTACCACACATCCGATGTAGTGGATCAGGCTGCATTCTATCAAACAGCCCGCTATATTGCCAACACAGATTACGCCTATGCAGCAAAGGTGTTTGAACGCTCTCCTCTAAACAGAGTTGTTGAACAAGGCGCTCCCGGAGAAGCCTGGCAACCTGTTGAAGGAAATCCACAGGCGGGAAAAACCGTAAAATTTGAGTATGTCACTAACACCTCTGAAGATAAAGTAAAGTCCTGGTACATAGGGTTTGGATTACTTGGAAATACATTATACGATCCGACCCAACTCACCAAAACCATCACCACAGACGAAGAAGACCATCAAACCATAGAATTTGTTGACAAACTCGGGCAAACCATCCTCAAGAGAGTCCAGGTCCACGAACCCGAAGCTACCACCGAAGAATGGGCCGACACCTACTACATCTACGATGACTTCGGCAATTTGAGATTTGTACTACCCCCAATGGCCAACCAGAAAATAGCCGAGGGCGCCACTATCGATGACCCCTTCCTGGCCCAATGGGCCTTCTGCTACAAATACGATGGCCGCAAGCGCATGATCGAAAAGCGTGTGCCCGGAGCCGACTGGGTATACATGGTCTACGACAACAGAGATCGATTAGTACTCACCCAGGACGGCAACCAGAGAAAGCATTTACAGAATGCAAACCTAGATAACGAGTGGACTTTTACAAAGTATGATGCACTGAATCGCCCCATTAGCACTGGCATTTTAACTGATGCCAATAATTTCAACCAGGCAGACATGCAGGTCCATGTAAACGGCAGAGTGGGAGACGAAGATGCCTGGTATGAAACCCGGGGCACGACAGTCCACGGCTACACCGACCAAAGCTACCCCACCGGAGTAGCCGCCAACACCTACCTGACCGTCACCTACTACGATGACTACACCTTCAAAAACCTGCCTGATTTTGGCACCACCTACAATTATAGTGTTCCCACCCAGCTAGGCTCCCAAACCACCCCACAAGGCACCTA
>NZ_AMZN01000104.1 GCF_000331535.1 Fulvivirga imtechensis AK7
ATGCCGCCCATTGCATTCACGGCACACCTTGCGCCAGTTTGGGGATCAGTTTTTTGGTTTCTGGTTTGGGATGGTTTGGGTAAAGTCCTTGCCTGTCTTTCAGGTAAGGCTTCATGGTCACCAGCTAAAAAGCTGGCGCCAGCAGGGGGTTTAATTTGTAGCAAAGCCATATATCCAGGGCACTGTAAATGTCACCACCAAATAGGCAATAAGTAGAATAAACCGGATACGCTTCTTATCTTCCGGTTCATTTCCCCATCTTTCCTCTAATTTGCTTATATCAAAGCCACGTTCATAACGGTACCAGTTAATAACTATTAAAATGACAGCTAATAAAATTATATAAATTTTATCAGGTCTTTTAAACCCAAACAATATACTCGCTAATAAAATTAAATTTATAAAAGTAAGCATTTGGTATGAAGCAACAATAGATGATGCATAAATATCCCGATGCACATCCTTATGCGTAACTATATTATACCACCTATAATAAATGTAATCAAAAACCTTAAACATCATTTTACTTTTTTCGCAACAGGTACATAGCCGATGCCAACGACTGGGTTAGACATCCAATAATAATCATCAATATGCTCACTAATTCCTTGACCACTAATTCCAAGAGTAAGTAGATCTGCTCCAAAGTAAATTCCCCCTATACCCATAGTTATCGGGTGAGGTATTGCGCCTATAACACCAAATGTTGCATCTACTATGTTACCCCCGGTTGGATTATCAATTGCTTGATATACAGCAACAGAAGCTCCAATAAAAGACAATTTTCTAGCAATGCTCTGACCTGTCTTAGAAGCAAGTTTGAAATCTGTAGTCCCCCAGTATCGCGGTTTTACTTCTGATCCTAAAGAAATACCTGTTGCAAATATGGAATTAACAGCCACAGCTGTTCCAATCCAATCTTGACCGGATCTGGTTTGATGGTGCTCACTCTGCGCTGCTTCATAACCCAAATCCTCACCCACAGTAGCACCCCCGCTAGCCACCAACTCCTGCACCAAAG
>NZ_AMZN01000105.1 GCF_000331535.1 Fulvivirga imtechensis AK7
GGCAGTATGACCCAGCACTAGGCAGGTTCAATTCCGTAGATCCGTATGCTAACCGCTACCTGAACGAAAGCCCATACAGCTATGCCGGGGCTAATCCTATTTACTATTCAGATCCGAGTGGTGGATCCTATGCAGACCTGAGCAGGGATGATGTGTTTGTCAATGGTGGGTATCAGGTGTTTAATGGAGGTGGTGGATATATTCCGAGCAGGGCTTTTGGTTGGGCTAACGACTTGTGGAGCGGTACGGCCCATGAGTCTACCCGGGATTACTTCCTGATGGGCGGAAGTGACTTCACAAATAAATATGGAGCACATCAGTCTCAAACAGATTTTGTAAACGGGGAGCTGTATGTGGTTGAAACTACTACCCGTTGGCGGGAGTATGGCGGTGTAGCAGATGAAACATCTTACAGCTACGAAACTACTTTTACAAAAGCTAGAGGCATGGATCTAGATTGTCCGAAATGTGGATTATTTGAAAGGCTGTGGAATGAGTTTATGTCTGGCACCGGTTTAAAGGAAAACAGGGAGGAAAATGCATATGGTAGGTTTTTAAATAACTTAAAGTCATTACCTGGGGCTAATATAGTAATAGTAGGCCCTGGTGGTCAAGAATATGAAATTGATTTTTCGAGTGGGAACTGGGGTAAAGGGCCTACTGGGGTTTTGGATTTAGGTAATGCTAATAATGTTTTTAATGTACTTAATTTAAGAGTAAATTCATCGGAACTGGATGCCACAAACAACTATTTCTCAGTTCACTTTGAAAATCCATTAAATCAGAAAAACGAATATGGATATTCTTTATTCATGGCATCAAAAAATCATCCCGGTTTGTATTATTATAGGCAAGCGGATCAGTCAAATCTTACCTACTATAGAATTTTACACTCAGAAGGCAAATATCTCGTAGTTCCGGTATCACTATATAATAAAACAAGATAAAATTTATGAAATTGAGACAAAAGATTAGACTGATAGCCTTATTTATACTGTTATTTTGTGCTTGTGAAAATAAAAATAAGGATGATGAAGCTTTTTTGAAATCACTTCCAGATATACAGGGAATAACAAAAGATACTGTACTTTTTGATAAGAATGGTAATCCCATAAAAGTATATGTTAATCCCAGTCATAAAACCGAGAATATCGAAAAAGTAAATTCAGTTGGAGGTGAGCTGTTTTACCTTTATTATTCTGACGAAAATAATGAGCCAGTTTATGATAGTATTGAAAATAAGAAGAAATTAAAGAAAGTATTCCATTATGACTATATAAATGAATTTTTTGATATTAGTATGAAAACTGATACAGTGAAATTAGGTAAGGAATTTATCGGGAATATTTACAGTCAGCAAAAAGATATTCGAATCGAAATCAAAGGTTTAGATGAGGTACTAACGAGTGAAGATCTTCCTTACACTCATAAAATTAAAGCTACCGAACTCGGAATTTACAGCTTTTCCGGTATTATTTACACTTTTGGGGAAAATTATCCTTTTGAATATAAATACATAGTCGTAGCTGCTGATAGCATAAGTAACGATTAATGAGGCCTCAAACTTGGGCGCATTTAGTGGGTAGCGTCTGTTCCTCATCTAGTATTTTTAATTATTGGTCCCGGTGGCGAATTATATGAAGTGGATTATGGTCAAGGGTCGGCATCAGGTAATATTACCACATTGGATTTAAGTTATCCGGATAACTTTTTTAATAGTTTAAGTTTAATTAAATCACAAGGTAAAAAAGCAGTTGGTGATGCGCTTATTATTTCATTTTATGATGGGAATCCAATAAATGGAAGGACAAACGGGTTTAGAACATTTCATGAAGTTTCGGGGCAGGAAGGTATATACTGGAGCCCCTTTAAACAATGGAGAGGACCTAACTGGGAGATGAGATGTTGGAAATCTGTGAAATATGATTTAAATGGTCGAATAATTTATAGAATTGTAGAGGTAAAATAAAAAAGATGAGAAAAGTTACGGTGATTATTTTTTCCTTAGTATACCTTATAGCGTGTGAAGGAAAAAAAGAGCAAGAAGTCATCAAGATCAATGATATTTCCGAAATCGACACTACTAATACGGCAATAATAGTAGACGAGGATGGTAATATTTTATACCAAAATCCGGAATTTGGTTTTAATGGAGAAAACATTTTTATTGCCAATTCAATTAACGATACAGTGTTTTATTCTATTGGAGAAGATAGTTTAGGAACCAATAAAAAAAATAGAGTTTTCAAATATGAATATCATCGAGAATCATTTCAAATAGACATTAAAGATGATTCAATACAATTGGGTGATGAATTTATAGGTTACATAGCTTTTGAGATGAATAAAAATAATAAAGTTATAATAAATGGAGAGGATGAAGATATCACTATTACTCAAGGTGATTTTGAACAAGACTCTTCTTTGAGTTTTCAGCCTTACGAATACCGAATCGTAACACAGGACACAGGGGTGAAAGAATTTAAGGGCAAGGTTTTCGTAGATAATGAGGAATATCCATTTGAATATAAATATGTAGTTGTAGCAGCAGATAGTTTGGATAGGATTCAAGAATAATTCTTTACACTCTTTTACGAGACGTTTTACAGGCAGTACGACCCTGCACTAGGCAGGTTCAATTCCGTAGATCCGTTTGCTAACCGGTACCTGAACGAAAGCCCTTACAGTTATGCGGGCAATAACCCGATCTACTACAATGATCCGACTGGTGGATCGTATGCAGACCTGAGCAGGGATGATGTGTTTGTCAATGGAGGGTATCAGGTGTTTAATGGAGGTGGTGGATATATTCCGAGTAGAGCTTTTGGTTGGAGCCAGGGCATCTACCGGGATGATTGGTCGCTGGGCTATGGCAGTGATTCTTACAGGAATGAGCGGTATATTTCGGAGCAAACAGGAGGTTACCAGAAAGGCCAGGATTTTTATAATGGCGATGGTGGTCTAATAGTCACCAGAAACGGTAAACAAGGCCAGTGGATAGATTATTATGTCAATGGAATTGTTGATGCCGAGCATTATATAGATTCTGAGTTTAGGGAGTATAATGCACAGAATGGAGGGAATATTTACCAAGAAATTAGTAATACCTTCAATGAAACAAAACTTGACTACATTGGAGCCGAGAATGTTGGTGCAAATGCAATGTTCAACATGATTGGAAATTATTCTGTAAAACAGGTTGATGGGAAATATTATTTTATGGCTTCAGCGGCAGGAACTACTCCAGCAAAGAGTCAGGGAGATGTTGCATTTCAAGGAAGCGCGGAATTATTAGTGAATGGGAAGCAGGTCAATATTACCCCATTTACATATAACGATGGTTATAATGTAAGTTTCCCTGATGGCTTTTCAAACTTAGGTGCACTCTCTTTTCAATTACCTACAAGTGGAACAGTTATGATCAATTTAAAATTTAGTTATCATATAGTTTTTGGTTCTGCTGGACAACGTCACTCATCAACAATGACTATTCCAGTTTATATCCGAACTGTTGGACTGCCAAAGAATTAAAATCATGAGCAAACGAATTTTATTTTTAATGGCCTTAATCATTGCTTCTTGCAGTGATCAAGAAAGGAAAACTGAACAGGCAGAAAGTAGTGTAAATACACATCAACCAGATTCAAATGCTGTAAAGCTTAATAATAAAGCTGTCAAATTTATTGGTGATGCTGCGCATACTTATGATTCGCTTAGTGGATTCTTATATGATTCTGCATTAATGTATTTGAATCAGGCGCTTGAAATAGATAGCCTATATTTGATAGCTTATTCTAATAAGTCTCAAGTTTTGCGAAGAAAAGGTAAGTTAGAGGAATCTCTTGAAGCTTTAAATAAAGTTCAAAATATCAAGCCGAATTTTGCGGAAGTTATTACCGAACAGGGGTTTATTCTTGAAAAAATGGGACGAATGGAATTGGCCCACCAGAAATACAGCCAGGCACTTAAAGCCTATGAGAAAAGGTTGGAGAATGATCCGAAGAATGATAAAGTACTATCGGATATCGCCTTCTTATACATCTTTTTAGAAGATGAAAATGCTGCACTGGATGAAATACGAGATTTAATTCTTAAGAATCCGGAAAGCGAGCAGTTAAAAATGATGGAAGGAGTGATTAAAGATTTTGATAGGGAAAAATTTATTGAAGAATATTAATTGCTTTTAAAAATATAAAAGAGATTAAGATCAAAGAAGCCGTTCGAAAGAGCGGCTTTTTTTAGTAGACGAATCTTTAAGAAGCTATTCCA
>NZ_AMZN01000106.1 GCF_000331535.1 Fulvivirga imtechensis AK7
CTGCTTATTCTTTTCTGGCGCTGCTCTGATCATGGCGCTGCTAAGGCTCACTGCCCTGAACCAACCGTTCAGATTCTACTGTCTAAACCTACTGGCTCTGTCCCCCTGCGAGCCGCCTGCGAGTCCGAAGGAAGCCAGCCAGGAGGGAGCGAAGCGGCCTGGCTGTGTCTGACTGAGGCTAAAGGCGAGCACAAACAAGGGCTGTGGGTTTTTATTTTTTGCCTACCTGCCGGAGGCTCATCAATCAAAATAAAAATAGGAACAGCCGCAGTGAGGAACGCAGCGAAGCAAACGGAAGAAAAAACAAGGCCGGAACGTAGTGGAGCTTGTATAGCCTTGTTTTTTTCTGTAGTGCAGCCTGAGCGAGTACCGCAAACACACCGCTTTACCTTGCTGTTTTTTGGGAGTGGCTAAATGCCCGATCAAAAAACACCTCTCCATCCAGGAGGGTGGATTTGTGCGGTGGGTTTTGTATCTTAACATTCATAATGGATTCAGCTGGCATCATCTTATTAAATTTCTTATTAGCCATTTTATCGGGTGTTATCTCTGGTATTTTAGCAGCTTTAATCATTGACCGCATTAGAAAAAAGGCTGCATTTTGTAATGTACATTACAATGCCCTTTTTAAAAAAAATCTACCGGTTACAGAGTTACACTTTTTTTGACGGTTTTGACCTACTCATTTCAAAGGATGGAACTGGTCCAGCGCCTTTTTCAGGTCTTCAACATCGGCCTGCTGGTATAATTCGGTAGACAGGATGTTTTTATGGCCTGCCAGGTATTGGGCTTTCCGCAGGTTATAGCTTTTGATCCAGTATACGATCAGGCTGCCTCTCAGATGTTTGGCGGTGCGTACTTTCGGGTTCAGCTTCCTTATCTTTTTTATGATGCTACGCACCCGGTTTTGCAGCTTCTCTCCCAACAGCAACTCTCCGGGATGCTCTTGTAACCGGGCTGCCAGTAATATGATCTGTTCTGCCGCCAGGGGTAAAGCCCTGCTGCAGCCGCCTTTAGTGGATGGAACCTGCAGTTGTGCTCGTCTCAGGTCTGCATCTGTCTTTCTTAGCTTTTCCATTTCTCCGGTTTTTAGTCCCTGGTGTACCAGCAGGCCCAAAATCACTTTATCTTTACCTTCATATTGTTGATAAAGGTTTTCCAGTTCTTCTTTGCTCAATGGATCATGGAA
>NZ_AMZN01000107.1 GCF_000331535.1 Fulvivirga imtechensis AK7
GCTTCTATTGCCCTCTTGACCTCTTTTCAGCCACTTCCAACAACAACAGACTTCCCAAAATCCCGCTTCCTAAGAACGTTATCTCCGGCCAAGATAAGGGTTTATTTTTTCAGTTGAAAAAGAAAAAGACTACCGTTCTTCATTCAGATACTTCATGACTTTTTCTGTTTCTTTATCTAATTCTCTTAAATCTCTTGAATAAGAGTCGGAAGACATTGTTCCTTTGGCTTTCTCTTCCATTTTTCTAATTTTCCTAAGCAATACAATTTGAGTTGCATAGATCTTTTTGAGCATTTCATCTGTTTTTGACATATTTTTCTGTGATTTTATTTTGAATAAGTATAGTAAAAGGATTTGCAATAAGTTTAAAACTACACCAACTTTTAAATAAGTATTACTATATTCCTTCTTCAAAAGCAAAACTAAATATAGCCTATGAAAACTTTCGTTGTTAGACCTATTTCTCAACATCTCGCCAACTTTGAGATTACTGGAAGGGAGATCGAAGGACACCAAGAAAAAATAGTTATTAGAGGTGAGGATAACTCCATTATTTTTATTGCAAGTAATGAGCATGTCATTGTCCATGAAAAGCAAGGTTAAAAACCGTTTTTTTGAAGGGTAAAAGCCTGGACAACATTTGTAGCTTGTCGTGATCTTTGAAGGCTTTTAGCTTTCAAAAAAATGATGCAAGCCAACTGCTTGCTTTGATCGAAGTTGTTCCGGCTCTTGGCGCTGCTAAGGCTCACTGCCCTAATCCAACCGTTCAAGTTCTACTGCCTAAACCTACTGGCTCTGTCCCCCTGCGAGCCGTCTGCGAGTCCGAAGGAAGCCAGCCAAGGGGGAGCGAAGCGGCTTGGCTGTGTCTGACTGAGGCTAAAGGCGAGCAATAATACTGGCTGTGGGTTTTTATTTTTTGCCTACCTGCCGGAGGCTCATTAATCAATCAAAAATAAAAATAGGAACAGCCGTGAGGAGTACCGCAGGACAGCGAGTGGAGTAAAATGCAAATCGGCCTTGTGCGTTGGCTAAATAGTGGAGCAAGTAAAATGATATGGTGATGCCGCTTCTGCTCTCCTTTTTCAGGAGGGCAACCACATCAGACAATAATCACGGTATCATTTTACTTGTGGAACGGTTTAAGGTGCGTGGATTTGCATTTTACGCAGCGAAGTCTGGCCGAGGACACGGACGAACACCGCTGACCCTTTATGCATGCCGAAGGATGCAAAGCCTGTGCGGTTTGGCCTGTGCGCTTGGTGGTGCGGGTTTGGGCTCTTTTGATTGGTAGAAGCAATAAGACAAGCTCTCTTCCGTTAACCCTTTTATTTATATTTAACCAACTCTTACTCAATGAACTATCTAACTCAAAAAAACATCATTATTGCCCTTGTAGTTATAATCTCGCTTGTAATAGGAATAAAGGTTTATTCAGAAGTAACAGAACTAGCCGAAAGATTCAACACTGATAAATCTAAGATCTTAGGCATTGCAGGGGCTGTCGTTGTGCTTTTTTTAGTTGGTGGATTAAGTAGTAACAGTAAATCATCTTAAAGGGTGATACTCATCCAGCGCCTTTTTCAGGTCTTTCATATTCACGTGCTTGTAAACTTCTGTACTGGTAATGCTCTTGTGGCCAGCCATATATTGGACTTCTACTATGTTCTTTTCATTGATCCAGTGGCTAATCACTGAGGTTCTGATATGAAGCAGGTTTTTGAACCTTGGATTTTCCTTTCTCATGGCTTTCATTAAGCTGCTGACCAGTTCTTTAAGGTTGGTATTCTTGCCTAAGCTTATGATCAGTTTGTCAGTGGGGTTCTCTGCTTTCTCTCTGATTTCTGGTAAAACTTCTTTGATGTATTCCTGTAGTGGCAATATTTGATGGGCTTCCAGTTTCAGTATTCTTCTCGCTCCACGGCCTGTTTTTTTAATGAAGATTGTGCCCTGGTGAAGGTCGATGTCTTCGGGTTTTAATGCTGCTATTTCATCCTGCCGCAGGGCTTGGTAAATGACCAGTCCCAACATTATTTTGTTCCGCTTTTGGGCTGGTGTTTCATTTGGACAGCCTACATAAATCTGGTTCATTTCCTTCTTGGTAAGCAGATCACTTGGCAACTGCTGCACCCTTCCTTTAATGTAAAGTTTCCTTGCAGGGTTGTGTTTTATTTTTTCTTCTGATTGCAGGTATTCATAAAAGTATCTTATGCCCCTGATGTAGTTATTTTGATTGTAAACGCTGGTTTGTTTTTGCTTCAGTTCTTTCACGTAGCTAAGTAGATCTGCATATTGGCAGGTTTCCACTGTCAGGTTTTCGGTTTCCAGCCATGCCATAAACTGCTTTTGATAATGCAGGTAGGCTTCCAGCACTTTCGGGTGGTAGTTCTTCGCCTCCAGATATGCTTTAAAGGTGGTGGACAAGGTGTAAATATGTTTGGGTGCTTCTTATTCCGCTATGGCCTAAAAACTGGCTGATAGCATCTATTTCCATTCCGCATTGCAGTAAATGTGTGGCTATGCTGTGCCTGAGTGTGTGTAATCCTATTTTCCTTTCCTGCAGTTCTTCATTTCCGGTGCGTTCGATCAGGGTTTTAAGGGTCTTGGATAATCCCGTGCTGCTTACTCTTCTGCCTTGGTTATTGAGCAGGAAGGCTGTCTGTTCCGGTGTTGTTGGTATCGAGGATCTGCAATGTCTTAGGTACAGTTCAAAGTCTCTTTTCTGGCCTTCTACAAAGGGCACATACCTTGCTTTCTGGTTCTTTGATTTCCGGATGTGTACCAGTTGTTTGTCTAGTAAGATGTCATTTACATTCAGGTTGATGCCCTCTTTACATCTCAACCCGCAGCCATAGTACAGGCTTAATATTGCCCTTTCCCTTAGTCCGGTGACCTGCTCGCTGCAGGCATTGTAGATGTGGTCTATTTCATGAAGGGTCAGTACTTCTCTTTCGGGGTATTCTTTGGGCTCGTACCGGATATCGATCAGTAAACTGCCTTGCCCGGTTTCTTCCAGATAATCGCTAAATAACCTGAGGTTTCGTAAATGGCCATTTAGGGTGGAGTTCTTTAAAAGCTCTCCGGTGTGGCTGCTCTTCTTTTGCTTTAAGCTCTGGTAGTAGTTTTTGATTACTGATTTGGGCACTTCCTGCAGGCTGGTAATATTTTCATTTTTCAGATGAAGGAAGAAGGGTTTTAATTGCGCTGGCAAGCTGTTAATGGTGTTTTTGGAGTAACCTATGATGTCCAGCCACTCTTTATAGCCTTCCAGTACTCTCTGGTACGTGTATGACGGTTTTGCTTTTACCCCTCTTGCTTCCGGTGATGTTATACATGTTATACCAGCTTTCATGCTTGTTATTGATTTGATTTTCAGTTACTTAATATTGATCTGGTATAACATTTGAGCCATGTTATACCCATGTTATACTAATGTTATACCAGAGATTGTTTTGCTCTTTTGGCTTGCTGTTCCTTTAATTTTTCCAGTGTACTGTCCAGTATATCTATTCCTGATTGCAGGTGCTGGTATTCGTCCCATGCTGTTATCTCATATTCAAAGCCTGTATTGCGGTGGCCACCTGTCTTTTTGATGTAGCCCCACATTTCAAGCTCCCTTAAATACCTGTTGGCTTTCATAGGGTTCATTCTGAACAGCTCCCTGATCTCTTTGCTATAAAAAGCTCTCTGGTCTTCAGGTCTTTTAATAATGGTGGTTTTCAGGATTTCAAAGAAGCTCCTGAGCTGGCCGTTCAGTTCGTCTGATTTGCGCAGCAGGCTTTCTTTTACCAGTCTGTTTGCCCAACTGATGTCTTCTAAAGATGTCTCGATATAGCTTTTGCCCTTGCTGTCTGTTTTTGCCTCTCTCTGGTATTGATGGTAAAAGGTGATAATTTCTATTAGCCTTAGATAATGCATGTTTGTCCTGAGCTTCTTGAATATGCTGTCGGGGATTTTGAGCTGTGTAGCATATGGATTGATCACTTTTATGGGTTTCAGCAGCCTTTGGGTGTTTTTGAGCAGTTGTTTGGCTATGTTCTGGCTGTTTTCGTCCACTAATCCGGCTTGCAGCTTCCTTTGGTAGTCCATAACTTCTTCCATGTGGTTAGCTCCTTCGTTGATGTGGAGTAAATAGCTCCTGTTGGCGTTGTCTTCGTAGATTCCTTCTTTGGTGGTGGCTCCTGATACGCAGATCGGGCCTTCTACGGTCAGCACTTTTTGCACGTTGTTGCCTTTGGCGTCTTTATCGGTGGTGAGCTTGGTAATGCTTTGTTTACTCATGAACTCTCTGAGGGGCAAAAAGGCGTTGTAAACTCCGTCAAGGTCTTCAATCAGCAGGACTTTGTTTTTCCAAAAATCTCTGGTGGAGTAGTAAAGGGTGTTTTCTGTTAAGCTGGTTATGGTTCGTACTGATTCTTCCGGAAGGCATTCGCTGATCTTGGTTTGCAGGTAGGTTTTGCCGCTTCCGGATCTTCCAAAGATGATGGCGTGCAGTGGTTCATCAAAGAACCTTGACAGGTACAGGAAGAAAAGCAGTAAGCCGTTTTTCTGTTCTCCGATCAGGCCGCTCTGGCTGATCAAAGACAGGGTCTTTTTTACTAATTCCGGTGCTTTTAAAAATGCTTCTGCGGCTCGCAGTTCTTTGTCGGTCATTTCATAAAGCTTGGGTTTGAGGGCTTTTACCTGTGCTTCCCTTTCTTTCATCCTGTATTCTTCCAGCTTCTCGGTCAGCTCTGTTACGGTGTTGCTTATCTGGGTGGTACTAAGCTCTAAAGCTTCTGTAAGGTTCTGAACCAGTTTTTTGGTGCTCTGGTGGCTGTACAGGTTTACATCATCTCTGAAGGTCTTGTATTTGTTCTCTTTGCTTTTAATGTGTAAACTGATCTTTAAGCGGCTAAGGTTCTCTTTCTCGATCCCGCCCCAGACCGTGGCGGTCAGCCATTCGTTTTCGAAGGTGATTTGTTCAGGGTTCTCCGTGTTCAGGGTGCATTTGGTTTCTGTTGGCTTGGATGCTGCTGCAGGCTTTGGATCCTTCTTTTCAGTTGAAGGAAAAAAGGGTTTCCGGTTATTGATTAAGTGCGTGAAGATCTCTGGGGAAGCTTGTCCGTCCACTGACGGATGGCTTTGAGCTAAGCTGTTTACATCTTCATTTTTTGGGACTTCTACTTGTGTGATTTTGGCTGAGGGCTTTAGTTGCTGTAGCTCTTTGCTGTATTTCTCGGTGGCCTTTCTTCCTGCTTCATCTCCATTTAAAAAGAAGATGATTTCGTCCAGCTCTTGCAGATCCTCGATGGCTTTGGTGTGTTCTTCTGTTAGCCCGTTGGTGCCGTAAAGGGCTAGTAGTTCATAATCTGTTAGCTCTAGTTGCTGCAAAGTGGCTGCATCAATAATAGATTCTGTCAGGATCAGCCTTTTTGTTCCTTGCTGTGGGTAGCCTGGGTAAAGTCCCTGTCTGTCTTTCAGGTAAAAGTGTCTTGCCTTGTGGTTATCTATGGTACTTCTAAAGTAAAGGCTTACCACCTGGTTTTGAGGGTTCCGCAGTGCAAACACGATGCAGTTTTTACCAAAGGGGCTATAGGCTTTTTCTCCCGTTCTATTGTTTACATGGCCTCTGTCCAGTAAAAGGCCGTATTTCAGGCAGCTTTCTACCAGGTGTTTGTCTTTCCGGTTGCCGTGGTGGAACTGGCCGCTGTTATAACCGACCTGCAGTTTGTCTTTGTCAAGGTTTCTGCTCTCGAGGTATTCTTTGGCGGGTTTACTGTTGTGGACTCCGTTCCTGAAGTAGGTAAACATTTTCGTTAAAACTGCTGTCCGGGAGAGCTGCACGGCCTGAGTTACTTCACCTGTTATCATGCTTTCTGCTTTTTTAATGGCTTCGTGTTTGGTGCTCTTTTCCATGTGCATAATAAAGTCGATCACGTCCATGGCCTTGCCGTGGGTGCTACAATTGGCACTGAAGCAGTAGCAGGATTGTGTTTTGTAATATACCTGCAGGCTCGGGGTTTTGTCATCGTGGAAGGGACAGTTTAACCGCAGGTGCTTGTCTGGTTTCAGGTGGTAGTGATCCAGTACCTGCGCTAAACCTAATTGCTGTTTGATTTCGGCTATCTCCATTAGCTTTCGGTGGTTTGGATGATCAAAAGGCCTTCACGGACAGTCACATTTACCATTTCTCCGGCTTTAAAGCCTGACTTCTCCAGCCACACGCCTGATAACTTTAGTTCAGGCACTATTTTCTGCCCGTAGCTAAGGGCTCTATGCCGAGGTTGTAGCTTGATTTGTTTGTGCTTCTGATCTGCCATTGAAAAAAACTTTAAAAATTTTAAGGTTCATCTATCGGTAACAAAAGTAATCAATAGATGAACTAATAAGCAAATTTTTAAGTTTTGTTTTTCACCTTTCAATAAACTAATTTTGACTATTAAGTGATTTTTAAGGCATTTTCTTCATCTTTTGGTTATGGATTTAGGTAAAAAAATAGCAGAGCTACGTAAACAAAAAGGTTACAACCGTGATACTTTAGGTAAAGTGGTTGGTACTTCTGGTGCGGTAATTGGCCGGTATGAACGTGGTGAGATTACTCCATCGGTAGAGATTGCTAAAAAAATAGCCGAGGCTCTGGAAGTGTCGCTCGACTATCTGGTCGGAAGTTCGGAGCAGGAAATTGATAAAGCCACTCTCAAAAGAATACAGGAAGTTGCCAAACTCTCTCCAAAAGAAAAGGAACTCGTTTTTGAGTTCCTCGATGCTTTTATTACTAAAGCTAAATTACAAAGTATGATGCATTAAAAATTACCCTCTCAAAGCTGCTTTAATAATATCACTTTGACCTTATATATACTACACCAATGACAATTAACACAACACCTATTAACCCTACAACCAAATTTAAAATAAATATTTCTGATGATCTTTCGCCCAAATTAGTACCCCCTGTTAAAACCTTTTTAAAAAGGTCTTTCTGATTTCGGTATCTACGAAAAAGCATCAAAAAAGACCATCTCATGACTGCTCCTATAAATTCAAAACCATAAGGTCCTTTATACATGCTCATAATCAAATCATATTTCAATTTTCTTGCTAATCCTAAAAAAAACTACTCCACAATAAAATCCGACAACGAATTAAAAGTATTTATACTCGTACTTTTAATTACTTACACCCTTATCTTTTTTGTTTCTTTTATCCCATCCACTCAAACCCCTATCACAAAAGAAGCTGCAAAAGCTATCCCTGCTAACCTTCTAATATTATTAACAATTCCACTTTATGAGGAGCTAATATTTAGATTACCTCTCAAAGTATCTGCAGTACGCGCTTCAATCTCGTTCAGTTTGTTTATTTCAAGTATTTTATTAATTCTTACTAACCTTATCTTAAAAATCCCTATTACATTGCTGGAATTTCATCTCTTATCATTTATTCTTGCAATTCCCTTTTTCTTCCTTTTTAAATATTTATACAACCAAGCGACAGAGGCATTTTTAATTAAAAATTATAACTATCTCTTTTTTGCAAATTTAATCCTATTCAGCGTATCCCATTTCTACTATCAGGACATTAGTCTATCAGCCCTTTTAACCTACTTGATATATGGCTATTCTTTAAGTTTCCTGCGTATCTCGACTAAATTTTTCTATGGCCTAATCTTACATATGATTTTTATAGCTCCATTAATCTACAGCTTCTTAACTTCCTTTCGGAGCTGAAGGCCTGAATGGTTCATCAAATGTGCCTGGAGGTACAATAATAGGCGGAAGCCTAAAAATTCGGTTTATCACTTCATCAACAAGATTATGTAATAGTATCCTAGAAACTTCGTCTAACACATCTTCTGCTGTTCGAATATCAATCATTCTTAATTGATCAAACTCTCCAGTATCATAATTTAGACCATAAATTAATATGTCTGAATTCCTCCCTGGAATAAATAAACCAGCATTCCCATTCGATGGAAAGTTTATTTTTGAATTAGGAAACTTCTTGTTAAATGTTCTCTCTGCGTAGTTACTTGGATTTCCTTTACCATCCACAAACCGGTTCTGTGTTGAGTACATGGCTATATTCAAAGCCATTCCATCATTGGATGCATTTCTAATTCGGTTTACCTGATCAGGACTATACACATATATCTGATGATTCCCTCCATTCTGAGCT
>NZ_AMZN01000108.1 GCF_000331535.1 Fulvivirga imtechensis AK7
TTTATCAAAATTAGTTCGTCTTTTTGTAATTCTTTACACTAGCTTGTATGAAGAAATTAATTATATTATCAACAGCAAATCTTTTTCAATAGAGGAAATACCCGGAGATTATGACCTGGAAAGTAAACGGGTTGTAATAATGGAATTGATACAGGAAGGGGTTTTGACATTACAAGATCATTAAAAACTAAGATGCGCGTATTTTATTCTTTTTTAAATAAAAAAACTTCGTTATGGCTTTTGTATTTCTCTTTCTGTTTATCTATTTCTGCTCTTTCACAACAAGAATGTTATTCGTCTTTTCCTGTAAAAACCAGAGCGTCATCTTCCACAAACTTTAGTTTGCTGAAACAAACACTCAATAACAAAAGAATAGTACTACTTGGGGAGCAAACCCACCAGGAAGGTACGGTTACAAAAATAAAGGTAGACTTGGTAAAATACCTGCATGATTCTCTAGGTTACAATGTATTGGTTTTTGAAGACAACTTTTATAACCTTTATGATCTGCTTCGCCGAATTGAGGGGCAGGAGTTGCTAATAAATTGGTCAGGATATTTCGATAGCCAATGGACAGATAATGAAGAGTTTTACAGCCTTCTGGAGTATATATGGGAATGCAGGAAAAATGGCAACCCACTTGAAGTCTACGGATTTGACTCTCAGTTCGTAACCACATCAAATACAAAAGAGATACTTGAATCGCTACACCAATTCCTGAACATCAACGGCTATCAGCTATCGGATACCGAAATCAATTTACTTGACAACTTTCTACAACTGCTAAGTACTCATCACCATAGTGAAATAAGAGATACTAATTTGATCAAAGATATACCACTTCTTTTGAATAAACTGGAGGGTGTTGCCTCTCAAGCTACAAAACCTTATCAGGACAAGGACAGCAATTTCTGGATGCAGATTTTACGTATGCTCCAGGAACAGGCAACGGTGCATCTTGCAGAAGCTCAGGGCATCAAAGAGCCCGTTCAAAACCCAAGAGATAGAATGATGGCGAACAACTTCAACCACATAGCCCAAATGTTTAGCAGTGAAAAGATCATTGGGTGGGGTGCCTCTTACCACTTTGCAAATCTCCCCGAAAAGCTTAACAGCACGCCTGTCACAGAAGATTATATTATCCGCATGAAAGAATTTCAGGAAGAGGATTTTCAACTTTCAGAACTAGATGGAGCTGTTCCAATGGGAAAGCTTCTTAAAGAGAGGTATGGTGAGAACCTATATGCCCTCGCCTTTTCAACATACTCAGGCAGATATGGCCATGACGAGCAGACCTATAATGTACTTATTCCTCCACCCGGAAGCCTGGAACAAAATGCGGAAAAAAGTGGCGACTTCTGCCAGTGGATAGACTTTCGTTCAGGGGAAATCTGTCCTCCATTCTACGCTTCTCCACTGGGTCACTTGCCGATTAAAGCTGAATGGAGTGAGATATTTGACGGTATTATCTTTAGCCGGGCGGTGGCACCTCTTACAACGCTCAACAAACAACAAGTTAATAGCAGAGCGCGTCAAAAATTTCTTACTGAAAAAGAACATGGACTGATCTTAAATGCAGAAGATAAAACACCTGTTCCTTTCGTGAACATAGGTATTAATAACACCCCTTACGGTAGCTCATCCAATGAAAAAGGTGAATTTGAAATCACCTTGCCTAAAGCCTTTTTAGAAGACTCCATAACATTCTCTGCGATAGGATACAAGCAAAAAACACTCCTGGTAAAGGCCTTTTTAGAAAAGAGTGAGAAACATATATTCCTTGATCCTGAATTATTAGTGCTGAAAGAGGTGCTGATTACTGGCGAAGCTCCTCCATCGGTAAGTTATATTATTAAAAAGGCTTCGTCTGACAAAAAAGATAATTATGGTATACCCTATTGTCAGGAGTTGTTTTACAGGTCTACTGCCTACGATTCATCGGACAATATCGAATCAAAACTGGAAGCAGTAATAGATTTCGGTGCTACACAAGGGCATCGACTTTACAATGAAAAGCAGTTCAACAGAAATCACGTAGCTGTTATAAAACAGATAAGAAATGTAAATGGCCTATCGAACGATCATGTGGCACTGCCTTATCTCTACAGTATGGACATCACAACTCACCAAGACGGCCCTCTCGACAAACGCAATAATAAAAGCTATCATTTTAGTCTGGATGATATTTCGAGCTTCGAGGGTGATACCGTATGGGTGGTAAGCTTTAGGTTAGAAGACAAAAATCTTTCTACCTACAATGACAATGATCCTTATCTGACACATTTTTCAGGAAAACTATTTATCAACAAGAAGGACTACGGTATTATTAAATACGAAGGCTCCATGGAGCGAAAGCTACCTCGAAGTGTACAACACTCCAATGACTCTTCCGTGCTAAATTTCAGAGTATCAACGGTGTACCAGAAATTTAATGGCTTATACTACATCAAATACGGAAAAATAGAGAGAAAAATAGAAAATTGGCCCATGCGTAACGGCAAGAAGAAAGTAGAGATTATGACTACATCATTTTGCGAGGGTAATCAAATTCCAAATGCTAAAGAAATTCACAAAATAAACGAAGAGATACCTTATAACCCCGAATTCTGGCGTAACTACAACATACTTCCGGATGTAGATATTAAGAAGTAAGATTTGCTCTCGATCCTCTTTAAATAAAGTTTATTCACACCGAAATTAATTTCAAGATTTCTAAGTTTACAGTGTGAGAAGCCGGAAGTCTTAAGATCAATAACTATGATAGACAATATAACCCCCGTAACACTGACAGAAAAAGCCATTGAAGAGGTGAAAAATATCATGAATAATAAAAATATCCCTGAGGGATACTCTCTTCGCATAGGTATTAAAGGTAGTGGGGGTTGTGCAGGTTTTAATTACCTCCTTGGCTTTGACAAGAAGAAGGATAACGATCTGGAATACCTACAGGACGGTGTCACCATCTTGGTAGAGAAAAAACACACAATGTATTTATTTGGCCTGGAAGTGGACTTCTACGAAGGTTCTGATGCAAGGGGGTTTACTTTTGTGAAACCGGAGAGTCGGTAGGCGTAGAAGACCGAAGTCGGAAGTAAAAAATCGGCCTAGCTCGAAATATCAAACAAGGTAGTAGGCATGAGAGTATTGAGTAGTTAGTCTTCAGTCCTGAGCAGGATAAGTGAAGTAAACAGTAATCAGTGATCGGTAACAGATAGCAATCTTAACCCCATAGCAACATCAAACACAGATCAGTCGGTAAAAAAGCTTTGAGCTTTGAGAGCTGTAAGCCGGTGCAGTCAACCCATGAAACTGGAAACTGGAAACTAAAAACTCGAAACTATAAACATCAAACAAAAAAAAAGGATTATCGGCCTTTCTTCAAACTAACAGTAGCTGCCCTACATTCCCCCCCAATAGGTGGATTAAACTTCGACAAACGTATCTCCACGTCTTCTACAGCAGGAATTTCTCTTAACACCCTGTCGGCAATGCGTTCTACCACGTGTTCAAGCAATTTTGAAGGCTGGGTCATCTCGTCTTTTACAATAGCATAGAGCAATTCATAATCAACAGTACCCTCGATATCATCGGTTTTGGAAGCTCGTTCAAAGGTTGAAGTAACGGAAATATTAACCTCAAATTGGTTGCCTTTCTCGCGTTCCTCATCATAATAACCATGATAGGCTTTGAAGCGCAACCCTTCCAGTTGTATTTTACCCATTACTCGATATCGTCAAAGAAGGAGGTATTTTTATTATTAGATGGCTTTTTCTCTTCAGTCGCAACTACTTCTTCCTCCTGTCTTTCCTCTTCCTCCGGCTCAGGAATTTCTTCCTTAGCAGGCTTAGGCTCATCCACTTTATACTTCACGCTCATTTTGGCCGCCTTGTCCACCGCCTCGCGTTTTACCCTCATCAGTTCGGCTTCTACGTCAAACTTTTTAAACTGGGTCTTCACCCGGTCTACCTTCTCTATCGCATCTTTGGCAAAGCTCCTGATATCGGAGAACAGGTCATCCTTTACATTTTCCAGCGTTCTGTAGAGCTGAGCCATATGTCGGATCTGATCTTCCATTTCATCAATGGTATTCTTCGACTTCATCTCAGCTTCTTCTATCATATCCTTAGCCCTGCTTTTTGCATCATTAAGTATGGCTTCAGCCTTCATCTGGGTCTCACGCATATGCAATTCCGCAGTTTTGGTAGCCTGATCGATCATGCTGGCTCCCGTATCTTCTGCGGTTTTTAATGTTTTAAAAAGAGAATTTTCTACCTCCCTCAATTTTTCGACTTCCCTTTCGGAGGCCTCCAGTTTTATCCGTAATTCTTTATTTTCATCGATCAGCTTCTCCCACTCCTGCGACATGGTGACCAAAAATGCATTGACTTCATCCTTATCCAGCCCTCGAAAAGCCTTCTCAAATGTCTTTTGGCGTATTTCTAATGGTGTAATCTTCATATCATCTGTTATTAAACCAACTATGTATTAAACTGTAAATCCCATACTGATATTGCCCGGTCGTCACTGGCACTTACCAATAAATCGTTGTAGGCAGACCATAGCAGCTTGTTTACCGAAGTACCATGCCCGGCATGCCTGGCCTTGTCTATGACCTTTAACAATTTAAAAGCCTGAGCGTCCCAGACTTTTATGGATTTATCCATACTACAAGTTACGAAATGTTTGCCATCCGGACTAAAATCAAGATTATTAATAGCATACATGTGCGCAACAATATCCTGGATCTCTAAATACCCGGCTGTAGCATCCCATACTTTAAGGCGAGCATCACGCCCGGCACTTAACAGCAACTGCCCATCCGGTGAATATTTAACGACAAACACAGAATTTTGATGTCCTGTCAACTCTTTTTTCAACTGGCAATCTTCCAGGCTAAAAACCCTGATGACATTATCGCTATAACCGACTACCAGTTCTCCGCGGCTTTCATTTACCGCTATCGAACGCGCACTCTTGGAGGCTTCTTTCATTTTGAACAGTACGCGAAGACTTTTTATATCGACAACGCTGACGGTTCCGGAAGCATCCCCAACATACAGGTGGTCGTTGTAAGATTTAATATCAAAGATAGCCTGGTCTGTCATTTTTAGCGAACCAACCTCATTCTTACTTTCCCAATCCAGCAGATGGATCCCATCATAGTTGTGTCCTACGATCAGCAAATTACGGTCGGCCTTATAGTGTAGTGCATATATTGAATTGGGCAATTTGGCAATGAGTTGTCCATCCTCCTCTTCCATATCCCAACATGCCACCATTCCATCACCTGCTCCGGAAAAGAATTTTTGCTCGTACTGTGTTTTTTCAATAGTATAAACACAATCGTTGTGGCCGGTGAAGGTTTTGAGCCGAGAAACGTTAACTTTGCTCATTAATCGTCCGTTTGCTGGTTAATATCTAATTTTAAAGCAAAGAAGCAAGTTTCCAGCCAGTTATCAAATGCCATTAACCAAAATAGAACAAATAAGTGATTCGAGGTATCTCGCCATCTGGCATATGGAAGAATCTGCAGAAGAGCTGCGGGAAAAATTACATCCAAGGTCTTCCGATACTGATCTATTAAGAAGCTACAGGAGCGATAAAAAAATATTGGAGTGGTACTGCGGGCGACTTTGTTTAAAAAGCCTGTGCGAACATATAGGCATCAGGTATGAAGGGCTCAGAAAAAACACCACCGGAAAGCCGTTTCTTCGACACAGTGAGGCAGAAATATCACTTTCACATTCCTACCCTTATGTAGCGGCAATTCTTGATCTCAATAAAGATGTGGGCATTGATCTTGAGCAACCCAAGCAAAAATTACAAAAGGTGGCGCACAAGTTTTTGAATACGCAGGAGCTGCATTTCACCAATGACGATATTACGTTACTATGTATTCATTGGTGCGCTAAGGAGACTTTGTATAAGATTGTGGATCAGAAAATAAGCTTTAAAAACCATATGGCTATAGAGCCTTTCGAAGTTCAGCCAAAAGGAGAGCTTATTGGCAGAGTAATTGTAAATGGTACTATAAATAGCTTTAAATTAGAGTATAGAATAGAAAATGATTATATTCTCACCTTTAATTTATAGGCAAAAGAGCGTTGTGATGAAAAATATTTTAATCCTCAGCCTGCTACTTGTATTTGGCGGAAGTTTGTCCGCACAAAAGGTTAGCAATTTTACATTGAAAGACGTTAGAAACAATAAGCAGGTCAGCTTATCAGACTTCAGTAACGCCAAGGGAGTAGTAGTGATCTTTACAAGCAATGTTTGTCCTTATTCGGTGTATTATGAGGGTCGCATTACACAGCTAATCGCGCAATATAAAGACAAAGGCATACAATTCCTCCTGATCAACTCTCATACAGAGAACAAAGAATCTGAGTCGGAAATGGCTAATAAAATTGCAGCCTGGGGTCTTGACGTGCCGTACCTGGCAGATAAGGATCAGCAGGTACTGGATGCCTTTAAGGCGCGCAAAAGTCCGGAAGTATTTCTTCTCAAGAATAATGGGAGTTTTAGCATATTCTATCATGGCGCCATCGACAACAACCCACAAGTCGCCACAGATGTGAAAGAGCGGTATCTGAAAGATAATATTGAAGCATTGCTTAAAGGTAAACCAGCTATTGCCGGAGGCCGCCCTACCGGATGTATGATAAAGAGATAGTAGCAGAGTCACGAGTATTGAATCAGGAGGGTAAAACTATTGGCGCCGGAAAAGCACATACGGTGACAGACCGGAATGGCTATTGGGCAGATATTAAAAAACCGACTTCCGTCATCCCGAAACACAAACTTTTTTTCTTTATCATCCTCTTCTTTTTGTTGTTATTCCTGACATAGCCTTTCTCTTTTTCGTGATTCCTGACGCAACGGAGTGGCGATCAACTCATGTTAAGTTAACCTGAGTTCGATATAAAATGCTTAATCATCACAATAAATGCCTCTTGTAAAAGCTCTTCCAGACCCGGATTTCAGTGGAGCTTCTCCGACTTCGTCCCTATCGGACTTCGGCGGGCGATGGTGAAGCCGGAGGGATTACTCATACCCGCAACCATGCCGCACAAACCC
>NZ_AMZN01000109.1 GCF_000331535.1 Fulvivirga imtechensis AK7
CCTTTTGACCGAAATCACTGGCATGGTCCGACCGAAATAGCCAGCTATCGTGAAGCCTGCAAGTACGAGTACCAGGAACTGGCTGGCTATCTTGTAAAATATAGATGCCGTGGAGCCCCCGAAAACCTTACGAACACCGATTTCTTTCAGTCTGCCGGTCATATACAGCGTGGCGAAGCCAAAGAGCCCCAGGCACGCGATAAATACATTCATGATCGAGGCCACTCTTAATATTGTACTCCAGCGCTCCTGGCTGGCGTATTCAGCCTCCAGGTCGTCTTCCAGGAAGCTGTACTGGAAGGGTTTGTCGGGAAACAGCGTTTTCCACTCACTGCTCATTACCTCCAGGTTCTCCCCCAGGTTGCTGGTGTTCATGCGCACCATGAGGTTGCTGAGCGGCTCTGCCGGGTTAATGGTAATGATCATGGGCTCTATTTCATTCTCCAGCGACTGAAAATGGAAATTCTTTACTACACCAATGATCACCGGCTCATTCAGTCCTTTTCGCTCATAGCCCAGCAGCCGCTGGCCAATGGGATTTTCCCAGCCCATCCGTGCTACAAGCGCCTCGTTTACAACCAGGGCGTTGACAGAATCGCTCTCCTCCGGCAGGAAATTACGTCCGGCTACAAGCTCCAAGCCGAATGTTTCCGGAAAATTACGATCTACAGCCAGGATATAGCCCTTATAACCTTCGCCATTATAGCTCCAGCCGGCATTGGAATATACCGGCAGGCGAAAGCGAATTCCCGAAGCATTTTCTACAAAAGAATAATTGGAAATGGTCTTACGGTACACCTCGCTTTCCTGATCATCGAGATCAGCAACTGAAAGCACCATCACACCTTCTTTGTCAATCCCAATATCTTTATTTTTCATATAGCTTACCTGGTGGTCTATCACCAACGCCCCGATGATAAAAAAGGCCGAAACAGCAAACTGTACAACGATCAGAGACCGTGAAAACATTGAATTTCCACCCATTTTTACCCGGCTTTTCATAGCTGTAATGGCCTCGAAGGACGACAACACCAGTGACGGATATACTCCGGCAAGCAGTCCTGTAAACAGCGTCACCCCCAGCATAATGGCGAGGCTGTCCCACCGGATGAAGTCCTGAAAAGTGAGTGCCGCCTGAGCCATCTCGTTGAATACCGGTAGTGCCAGGTAGACCATGCCTATGGCTGCCACAAGCGCTACGAGGCTGGTGATGCAGCTCTCGCTCCAAAACTGCAGCACGACTTGCGAGCGCCTCGCTCCCAGCGTTTTACGCATCCCGATCTCTTTCGCCCTTCGTCCTGATTTGCCCATAGATAGCAACGTAAAATTAATGCAGCCCAGCAGCAGCACAAACAGCGCTATTCCGCCAAGGATGTAATATTTGCGGCCATCAACCGGGGCAGTAATGCCACCGGGAAAGTTAATATCCGAATGCATCTCATGGAGCGGCTGCAGGTGATAGGTAAACGGAGCGGGGCTTCCCTCCTTCCAGGTGCCTCTTTCCTGCATGAAATCAAGCGATGTCTGGTTGTTTTTCATCCACAACTGATCCATTTGATCATTCAAATGCGCTATGTCTGCCCCGGGTTGCAGCAACACAAAGGTTTGCAGGTAAGACATGCCCCAGTTATTGACTGATCTTTTGGCGAATTCAAAATTGGTAAGGACAAAGCTGAGCGGCACCAGCATATCGTATTGTACTGATGAGTTGACCGGTGCATTGGCGATAATGCCGCTTACATTAAAGCTGTATGGCTCGTTGTTTAAGCGAATATTCAGGGTTTTACCCACCGCATCTCCATGTTTGAAGTATTTCTCAGCCATCTTAGGCGTAATTACCACACTATTAGGGTCTTGCAGTATATTATTTTTATTGCCTTCCAACAGTTCAAAGCTGAACATATCGGTAAAAGAGGGGTCTGTAAAGAGCGCCTGCTGATCAAAAAAGTTATTGTTATGGTTAACTAGTACTTCTGTATTAAAAATACGCACGGTTTGCTCCACCTGTGGGTAGCTGCTCGTCATGGCATTGGCCAGAGGTTCGGGCAGATATACATCACGCTCTGTAATACTACGGTCGCTTTCAAACTGAAACCGGGCCATCCGGTAGATCCTCTCACCCTGAGTGTGGAATTTGTCGTAAGACATCTCCTGCTTCAGGTAGAGAAATATAAATGACACTACAGTAATGGCCAGTGCCAGGCTGATGATATTGATAAAGCCGAAAAGCCGCTCTTTCAGCAGGTTTCTCCAGCCTATTTTCCAGTAATTTTTAAACATATCAACTTGATTTAAAGTGTATAGGGTGCGTTTTCGCTTCAGCGCAAAAGGCCGGAGCATGTCCAGCACGTCCCGGAAATAACAGAGGTTCACCCGCCATCGGGGCAATCTCTCCAGGCGATCCTGGTACAATTCGTGCAGATCACCTTGCAGGATCTCCAACTGGTCGTCTGCGCAAAACCACTCCAGGAAGCGGTCTGCCCAGGCCGGTGGTGTATGCCGGAGCTTCATGACAGGCTCCCTCCTAACGATAACCCGGGAACACGGCTGATGAGGTTGCTCCGCAGTTCATGGGCTGCCAGCAATGCCCGCTTTCCGGAAGCTGTCAACTGATAATAGCGCTTTCTTCGTCCGCCCCGTTCGTTGGTAGCGCCTCCTTCGTGTGAATTGATAAACCCTTTGGTTTCCAACCTGTTAAGCGCGCTGTGCAAAGCCCCGATGCTGGGCTTTCTTCCGGTTTGTGATTCGATCTCCTGCTTCACGGTGACGCCATAGGCTTCATCGCCTAGTGCGCCAACGACCAGCAGTACTAATTCTTCAAATTCGCCGAGCTGTGTGAGTTTCATGTGTATGTAATTGATTTTCAATGGTCACATGGAATTCGCTACAAACTTTATTCATCCTCGGTGGTATAATTTAGGATGCTTAAAGTTTATGCTCATTTCATGTGTATATAATTGATTTTCAATGGTCACTACTTGTCCCGATTTTTATCGGGATGGAATAACCAAGGTGCTTAATCTCTGCCGGTATCCCGAAGATTTCTTGATATTCATCCTCGGTTGGTATGGCTTAGCCTTATGGTCATTTCATATCATTCCTATACGCAGAACAAATGTATATGTTTCCTATTTGTAAAGAAAATAATAGATTTCTCGTTGCCCCCGAATTTCACACCTCACCCATCAACAGCCTGTGCTTTTACTGCAGTCTGCACTTCCCTTTCCCTGGGAGGCTACTCTATGCACATATGTATATAAGATACTAAGTGGCTGTGGTGATATGGATGGTCCAGCCCTGAAAGGGCAATATCTGTCAGCAAAAGGTGTAGCCTTTTGTTCAATTAGCCGCATGTAAACACAAGCCCTGAAAGGGCGGGATTGGCTCAGTACTACCGGAGGGTTATATTTCGCCCCTGCAGGGCTTTAAAGTGTAGGTTCGTACCCGATGGGCTTCACCCATCGTTAATGGATATTGCCCTTTCAGGGCTTTTGACCATACAACTTATTTAACGTGAGTTCGATATAAAATGCTTAAAAAAAGGCGGTCATCCTATCTCGAATGCTTTCGGGAGAAGGATCTTCCTAAGTTAATGGCAGTATCCTTGAACTTAGGAAGATTCTTCGTGCTTCACACTGGAGGCGTCAGTTTTGGGTACTATTTTGGCTTATGCAAACCTCAAAAGTTAGCAGTTTCGCTATTTTTTGAGGTTTTAACTCTGGTTTTCATCCCGATGTTTCAATCGGGACGAAACAATCCAGAAGGGATCCCTTTGGGAAAGAAAAGGGCGCCGCGGCCAAAGCCCGTTCTCCCCGCTAAACGCTCATGTCCAGCCCTTAAGGCTGCTCACCCACATGCATCGAACGGACCGCGCTGCCCGCGGACACCCCACCCGCCTGGGATCAATTAATTTTCAAGGAAAGCCTTCTTAAGAGACAAAAAGTAAGAACCTAAGCTATGAAATAACGAGCAGCAATTCTCAAGGGCACCCCACATTACACTACCGTCTAAAAATCATTCTCCTTCCCCCACCGCCAACAGGATTCAGGTGTTTGTTGATGGTGTAGGTGAATCCAACCATGAAGTAACGACCCAGTGCATTGGTGCTCTGGCGCTCGATGTAGTTCACACCGGCTGTCTGGGTTACGCCAGCGTTCTCGTCCAGCAGATTCACCACCGACAGCTTGATTTCGCCTTTGTTGTTCTTCAGGAATGTCCTGGACAGCGACACATTCAGCAGCGAGATGTCTTCTTTAAAGTTCAGACTCTCGTTGTCGTACAACATGTAATTGTACACGGTCTGTAACTGGTAGCTCTTCAGAAAGCTGTAGTTCATCTCTACCGTGTATGTGCTGTTCACAAATGCCTGGTCCGGCTGGTTCAGCTCATAGTCAGAGAGCTGTTTGTTGATGGAACTGCTCAGGCTGAGGTCCAGTATTTCTTTATAGGTGAAGTTGTACCTCAGGTTTAGCGTAGCCGATGTCTGCCTGAAGTTGTTCTGCACATCGTTCAGCACCGTTGAGGCATGCCGTTCGTTCAGCGACCCTCCAATATTGATGCGACTTTTAAGCACTGTTATGGGCAGAGAAAAATTGAAATTAGCCCTGATGCTGAGCGCATCGCTCACATTTTCCGGCCTGGTGTACCGGATAAACTGCTCATTGATCTGCTGTGTATCCACGATCGCATGTTCGGTGTATGACAAGTTGATGAAAGCGAAAAAGCCCAGGAACTTCATCGGGTTAAAGCTGTTGAAGTTTACCCGTACATTGTGGGTGTACTCCGGCTGCAGATTAGGATTACCTTCATAGATATTCAGCGGATCACTGTTGTCCACCACGGGCTGCAATTGCTGTATCGATGGCTCCTGAACGGATGTTTCATAGTCTATACTCACGCGCTTGAAGTTGGTGAATTCATAGTTGAACCGTGCTACCGGCAGTACATTCTCAAAATGCTGTCCGATAGCCACATTGCGAAGTTCGAGCAGTCCATCGAGCTGTGTGGCCTGGTACCCCACTCCCAGCGTTAAATTGTACTTCCGCTGGTTGTAGCGAAAGTTAACGCCACCACGCTGATATAAGTAATCACTGGAATACTTGTTGCTCAGCAATTCATTGAATATAAGTTGCTCATTTACAATATTATAAACCTCTCTGTCTACATCATTAGTACTCTGCCTGATACTGTAGTTAGCTTCCAGGTATTTCCGCCCGCCAAGCGGCTCAGTATACGAGACCGTTGAGCCCAGCACACGGCTTTGTGTCTCCTGTACGGACTCCTGGTTCAGTATAATTTCCTCTGTTACAGGACCGTAAAAGCGGTTTACCGCCTGTAATGTGCCTTCATTTTCGCTATCCTGGTAAGAGAATTCCGAATTTACAGATAAGGTTCTGCCCTTTTTGCCAAACTTATGACGAAAAAGCAAACTGCCATTGGCCCTGTCAGACGTTCCCGTGGTATAATTCGACTGTTCGCTGTCGTTCCTGACCGATCCATCGCTGTCCAGCGTCCTGCTGCTGCCCATGGTATTCGTGGTGGTGTTGTTAAAACTCAGGTTTCCATTCAACCGCAGTGAGTTGGCAGAATCTATGGCATAGTTGATCGTGAAATTGCCCCTGTGGTTGTTATTGGTATTCTCCCTTGTGCTTTCCTCGATATAGTTGAAGTTGCGTTCAGGATCAGGCTGCAGGTTTTCACGGACCGATGTCCGGGAGATATCATGCTCCAGGTTGTTTAAAAAGTAGCTGCCATTGAGCTCCAGATCCTGGTTAATGTCTTTGTTGAAGTTCAACCCGCCCGCTATGGTCGTCATGATGCCATTGTTGTTATTCCCAAAGTTCAATGGTATACCTCCATCGCTGTTAGCGCTGATGGTGATCCTGCCGCCACCGCCACCCATCATTTGCGAGGCTGCGCCAGTGAAGTTCATGTATTCATCAATGCTAAAACCCTGCTGGTTGGTGTTGTTGGCCATCCCTAGCAGCGAAAGCTGGGATCCTTTGGTAAAGCGGTTCAGGTTGGTTTTGGCTTCGAACCGGTCGTCTGTCCCCACTCCTGCCGTTGCATGGCCAAAAGCGCCATTCTTTCGGTCTTCTTTCAGCTCCAGGTTGATCATTTTCTCCCTTTTACCATCATCGATACCTGAAAACTGCGCCTGCTCTGATTTGCCATCTACCACCTGCACTTTCTCAATGGCATCGGCAGGCAGGTTGCGTGTGGCCAGCTTCGGATCACGTCCGAAAAACTCTTTGCCATCCACCATAACCCGCTGAACCTGTTCGCCTTGTGCGGTGATATCTCCATCGCCGTTTACCTCTACGCCAGGCAGTTTTTTGAGCAGGTCTTCCACCATGGCATTGTTGGCTGTTTTGAAAGCGCGTGCGTTGTATTCTATGGTGTCCTTTTTTACCGTTACCGGAATATGCTCGCCCTCTACAGTCACCTCATCCAGTTGAGTGCTTTTAGGCTGCATCCTGATCTTCCCCAGGTCCAGCAGCGCGCCCTCCGGAGGATTGGCTACCACCGTTGCGGGATGATATCCTAAGAATGTAGCCTTCACCAGCCAGCGCTTATTGCGCACATTTTTGAGTTCAAAAACGCCATCAGCATTAGTAACGGTAAAGTTTACCAATGTCGAATCCTCCGCATTCAGCAGCATGACCGTTGCTGCAGGTAAACCACCTCCGTTTTCGTCTGCCACCTCCCCTTTTATATTGAAATTTTGACCCGATGCGCCCGCAACAATGAGCAGACAAAGTATTGTAAATAGGTGTTTCATTTTTTTGTTGTTAATGGTAGTCGTTAATCGTTAATCGTTAATCGTTAATCGTTAATCGTTAATCGTTAATGGTTATTGGTTAATCGTTAGCAATTAATCGTAAATCGTAATTCATAATTCGTAATTCATAATTCGTAATTCATAATTCGTAATTCATAATTCGTAAATTCTATCCGATTGCTTCGTCACCCGGCTCATACCGTCCCTTTCCTCGCAATGACGCGTTATTTAATTAGACCCGTCATCCGGCACAAGGCCGGGAAACTGGCAGTTTTTTTTAGCCCAATCCACCGATTACCGATTACTGCTTACCGATCACCAGCAACCAGTCCCCAATGACCAATGACCAGTGACCAGTTAACCCATCACTAATTCCTAATCATCATCCTTCCGCCACCATGCCTCATGCGCTCTATCTGTTCTTCCACCAGCTTACGGTATTCCTCTTCAGTGACTTTCGTGCCTTTTTCTGGCTTTTTGATTTCATTTTTCCTCAGCTCGCGAAAAACGATGTCTCTGGCTAGTATCACCCGCTCACCGTTGTTAAAATCAACGGCCAGCACTGTTCCCGGCAGAGTGTTGAACCGCTCCGGGCCGATGAAGGGAGGTAGCTCCATAGTATACCAGGCTGTGATCTCAAGTGTGTTGTTATTGGTGGTATCAGTGTAATAGGCCATGCGGCAATTGTAGCCATTGATTTCCCGTACCTCATCACCCAGTTTCCAGGGCTGTATGGTCAGTGAGTCTTCTATGAGATATTCTTTACCCATAAACTCCACCATACGGGTGGTGGTGTGGTTGCCGGCATCGGTATAGTTTTCACTGTAGGGCTGGCGCATCTGTATTCTCATACCACCGGAACCCATTTCTTCCTCTTCGTCTTCCAATATGGGTTTATACAAAGAGGTAAGACCGTTGAATGCCAGTCGGAAGTTGGTGATCCTGAATTCCGGCACCATAGCCTTCATTCCCTCCTGCTCCCCTGTCAGTCTCCGGTGCAGGTTCATTTTGGATTCGTAGGTAATCACTCCGCTGGATTGATCTGCCCCAGACTGACTGTAACTGAAGGTGCTGACAGCAAGTGTAACTATTGTAAGAAAGAGTAAATGTTTGTTCATGATGTTGTTGCTTTTTGGGATTCGTACTTTCCAAATGTACGTGGGCGCGTCACGGAACTGGGTTAAGCAACCTTAAAGGAAGGTTAATTAAGGTTAAAGTATTACTTTATCAGCCTTATTGGCCGTATCTTGCGGATGTATCGGTAATCGGTGATCAGTAATCGGTGAGCGGTGGTCGGTGATGGGGTGGTGTGATGATGATTGATAGTTGATTTAACAAACGTACGCTATTCTCCTCCTGGGAGGAGATACAGAGGTGGGTTGAACGCTCAACGCTTAGCGCCTGGCGCTTTGCTCTACGCCCTACCACCTCCGTCCTTTGGACACCTCCGCCAGCGGAGGACAGTGGCGATGAAGACCGGCGACCGAAGTCGGAAGAGGGTGTGATGATGATTGATGGTTTGATTTAACAAACGTACGCTATTCTCCTCCTGGGAGGAGATTCAGAGGTGGGTTGAACGCTAAGCGCTTAGCGCCTGGCGCTCTGCTCTAAACCTTACCACCTCCGTCCTTCGGACACCTCCGCCAGCGGAGGACAGTGGCGATGAAGACCGGAGACCGAAGTCGGAAGATGACCTAACCATTAACCAATGACCATTAACAATTTACAAATAACGAATAACGAATAACGAATAACGAATAACAGAACGTGAAGAGAAACACATGGTTACTAGCGCTTATGAGCTGCAGCATTTTACTGCTTTTAGTATTACAGTTTTACTGGATCAAAAGCGAGTATAAGAGTGCTGAAAATGCTTTCAGGCGTGAAACCAACCTGGTTTTCAGAAACACCGTGGCCACGCTTATGGACTCGCTCTATATGTCGCGTATTGACCTGCTGGAATCAGATTCTCTGCGGTATAAGCACAGGCGGTTCAGGAGAAGTCACTTTGGAGACAGCATAGCCTTTTCTGCCATAGGAAAAGCCTTGCAGTTGGATCTTTCGGGATCGAAATTGATTGTTACCAGAGACTCTTTGGCTAAGCTTGACACAGCAGGAGATGCAGAAAGGCCTCTGAAGAGCATTATGATCCGTATTAACCCGGACAGTCTTGATGTGCAATCACTTAAAAATCAATATGATAAAAACCTGAAGGCGCTGGACGGTAAGATCGTTTTCAGAGTATTGGAGAGGGAGCCCGGAGAGGTGATCAGGACAGATTCACCTGCTTTTATGACTGAATTTATACGGATAGGCCCACCTAATGCGCGGCAGTATGCGGCATCTTTTGAGGGCGTACAACTACTTTTATTTAAGGAGATCCTCCCCCAGATCCTTTTTTCCATCTTGCTGACCATTATGATCGGGATCGCTTTCCTGGTGATGTACAAAAACCTGATGACTCAGCAGCGGCTATCCATGCAGAAGGATGAATTCATCAACAATGTATCGCACGAACTAAAAACACCCATTGCCACGGTAAATGTGGCGCTGGAGGCATTCAGAAATTTTAATGTGCTGGACAATCCTAAAGTGACGCACGAGTACCTGGATATTGTGAAAACGGAGCTGGACCGGCTGTCGTTAATGACAGAACGGATATTGAATACCTCCGTATATGAAAATATTGGAATTGAAGTGGATAATGAAGTATTTGATTTTAAAGATACTGTAAACCAATCAGTTAAAGGAATGAATTTGTCATCGCAAGATAAGCTGGCAACAGTGGAGACGGTTTTTCATGGTAGTGATTTCAAATTGAAAGGAAGTAAAATGCACCTGACTAACCTGGTCTATAATCTACTCGACAATGCCATTAACCATGGCAGATCACAAACCCCTGTCCGGGTTACGTTGACTGAGGAAAGCAGGCATTTGGTCCTGGAGGTAAAGGATTTTGGAATGGGCATTCCCCGGGAATATAAGCATAAGATCTTTGAAAAATTCTTCCGTGTGCCTCATGGTGACGTTCACAATGTAAAAGGTTATGGCCTGGGATTGAGCTATGTGAAGCAGGTTGTGAAGGCACATCAGGGAACTATTGAAGTGGAAAGCGAACCAGGAAAAGGAAGTGCTTTTACCATTAAATTACCTAAGAATGGCTAATATCAAGGTGCTGTATGTGGAAGACGAACCTGCATTGGGCAGGATAGTGAAAGAAAGTCTGGAAAGCCGTAAGCTGGAGGTACATATGGTCACCGATGGCGCCAGGGTGCTGGAGGCATACCAGGCGTTGCAGCCCGATGTGTGTGTGCTGGATATTATGCTGCCCAATAAAGACGGCTATGCGGTGGCAAGAGACATCCGTAAGATTTCCAGCGTTCCCATTATCTTTTTAACCGCCAAAACGCAGACAGAAGACCTTCTGAAAGGCTTTGATGCCGGTGGCAACGACTACCTGCGCAAACCCTTCAGTATGGAAGAGTTGATCGTCAGGATCCATAACTTACTGAATCTGTCAAAGCGCTCCGATAATGAGGAAAGGGTGGTTATTGGTAGTTATGAATTGTGGGCTGACAAATACGAATTGAGAAAGGGTGATCAGGTGAGAAAGCTATCCTACCGTGAAACCTGTCTGCTCAGACTGCTCACCGCCCGCAATGAGCCAGTGCTGAGGAAAGACATTCTGATGGAGCTTTGGGGCGATGACTCCTTCTTCAACTCACGCAACCTGGATGTCTACATCACCAAACTCAGAGACTACCTGAAGGAAGATCCTAATATTCAGATCATTACACTACGTGGTGTTGGGTATCATTTGGTTGCTGGTCATTGGTAGCTGGTTACTAGTTTTGTGTCGCTTAGTGACAAGCTCTTTGCTCTACGCTCATCCACCTCCGTCTCTCAGTCGCCATAGCCAGCGGAGGACAGTGGCGATTTCCAATGCCGTCATCCCGGACGTAACGCAGTGAAGATCCGGGATCTCTTCGCTAACTGGCAGTGTCCGGGCTTCAGCTTCTTCCGTGGAACAAGGGGATCCTGAATATTTTCTTCGTTGCTCTACGAAATTTCAGGATGACGTGGTGGTTTATGATTTCTGTTCCTCCTCTGCTTCCTCTATGGTTAAATCAGCACCAATAACAATTAACAATTAACGAATAACCAACTACCGAAAACCGTATTAACCATTTTTTGTTATATAAAGTGACAACTAAAAAACCAACAACCTTGACCAAAGTTTTGAACCAGACTACAAAAGATAATTATCGTAGGCAAATCACTGAGACTATACCCGAATACTTCTTTGTATATGACGTAGAAGAAAAAAAGATCGTCTACCTGTCCGACTCGTTTCAAAAATTCAATTTTGCTAACAATGATGATGATCTCGGGAACATGCGAACACTCATACATCGGGATTATCGCGAGATTTTCGATAATATATTTGATCAGATCGAAAAAGGAAATTACCAACAGGATGAAGAGCTTAAGATAACGAATGAAGAAATACCCTTAAAATGGGTGAATATCAGCATTCATCCTATTAAATCATCCGGATCACAAAAAGTTGCGGGCCATGTGATAGACATTACCAACAGAACTACAATGTTAGAGCAGATTAAAAAGGAAAACCTCGATCTTGAGGATATTCTCCACATTGTCGTGCATGACTTGCGGGGGCCACTGGGCAGCGTTATGAATTTATTGGAGATACAGCAAAATTCCTTTGGTCAGGAACAGTACATTGATGCAGAGGGGTATAATATAGTTGCTCAACGTATATCCAGAGAGATGAACACAATGATCAACAGTATGATCGAGATGGTGCAACAGAAATCGAACCGCTTCAGGCTGAATAGGTCCAGGACAAATTTCATCCAGCTTCTTAAGGGAGTGACTGAAAATTACGCATTGGATATGAAAAACAAGGATATTAACTACCGGGAAGATATTCCGAAAGGCGAGCTTTATCTAATGATCGATCCTGGAAAATTTAAGCTGGTGATCCAAAATTTAATTTCTAATGCCATAAAATTCACAGAACAGAACGGACATATAACACTTTCGGCAAATGTAGAGAATGGACTGGTAACGCTAAAAATTGCTGATGACGGTATTGGAATTTCGGCAGATAAGCAAGAGGAGATCTTCGAAAGGTTTACAAAAGTGAAACAGCCGGGCACCAAAGGTGAAAAGCCCATAGGTCTTGGTCTTTCAATAGCTAAAAGAATAGTTGAGGTTCATAACGGTACTATTGAAGTAGAGTCAGCACCAGGGGAAGGAGCCACTTTTATCGTACAGATATCTGAAAAATAGATACTGGAGGCAGAAGTAGAATCACGATAGCATTTAGCACAAAAGGTCTTCCTCGAATGCCCATTTTTGACGAAAGACTTCAGGAATCTATAAATCGCCTTACTTTCTCCAGCAGGTCATTCATCTGAAACGGCTTAGCCAAGTAGTCATCAGCGCCCACAGATTCCGATATAGCTTGGATATCCCTATTAGCGGAAAAAATGATCACGGGTATATCCCTGGTTTGCTCATTCGCTTTTAGCTGTTCGCAGATCTCACTGCCATTGATGCCTGACATCCATAGGTCCAGCAATATCAGATCCGGGTATTCCCCCTGCATTTCAAGAACGGTTTCACCACGTGTTGTTGTTTCCACATGATAGCCTCCTACATCATGGAGCATGATATTCATTACATCCAGTATTCCAGGATCATCATCTGCAACCAGTATCTTTTTTTTGTAATCACTCATAGGTAACACATTAAACCATAAAACAGCAGTGATGTTCAGTCATTGTGGCAATGGCAATGAAAAATAGAATGTAGCCCCCTCTCCTTTCCTGCTTTCCACTGATACCTGGCCCTGGTGCCGCTTAATGATCTCGGATGAGATATACAACCCTAACCCCAGTCCAGGATAAGTTTCGTAACCCTTACCTCCTACACGATAAAACCGTTCAAAAACTTTTTCATGGTCCTCTCTTGTTAAACCAAGGCCAAAATCCCGGACCGACAGTACCAATTCTCTTATGCCAGCACTGGTGCTCAGCACTACCTTATCAGCTCTGGGAGAATATTTGATAGCATTAGTCAAGTAGTTGGTGATCACCTGCCCGATGCGATCTCTGTCGCCATAGGCAACTATTTTGCTTTCTGCCAGTTCTGTAATTATCTCGTGATTACATGCCGTTCTCTGTACTTCCTCTACTATTTCTTCTACCAATTCATGAAATTCAAAATGCTCCTTTCTGAAAATCATTTTGCCCTGCTCGATCTTAGTCACATCGAGCAGGTCGGAAATTAGCCCTGTGAGTTTATTGATCTGGATATCCATTTTACCCAGCATATCGGCTGATTGCCTGTCATTGGCCTGATCAAACTTACTATGCAACACCTGCGTATAGGCCTTAATGCTGGTAACAGGGGTCTTCAATTCATGGCTGGCAATGCCAATGAAGTCATCCTTTTGTTGTTCCAGTTCTTTCAGCTTAGTGATGTCTCTGGAAACGGATACCAGGCGTTCCACTTTCTCGCCCGGCCCGTATACTGGCGCCACGAGCACATCCCACCAACGTTGCTCGCCCTTAGGATTTTCCCGGATGCCCCTGAAGTGGCCAACCTCTCCAGTCTGCGCTTTTGTAATGGCTTTTAACGCTTCAGCAAAATAGTCTCCTTTCCAGAGATCCAGCCAATGTACTCCTTTGTACCCATCCGGGTCATCGATCAGAAACATCTCCTTGCCTCTGGTATTAATAGAAAGTAGCCTGCCATCCATGTCCAGCGCCTTTACACTATCAGGACTGCTTTCAAAAAGCGTGCGGCTGAATTCTTCGCTTTCCTGAAGCTTTTCCTCCATCATCTTACGCTCATGGATGTCAATTACCGCACCAATATGGCCTTCAAATTTCTTTTGATCATCAAATTTGGGAAGGCCGGTTACCAGATGCCATTTGTACCGGCCATCTTTTTGCCGGAGGCGATACTCCATGCTAAAGGGAATTTTTTTCTTCCCCGCATCCAGAAAAATGTACTTTGTTCGTTCGTAATCATCAGGATGCACGACTTCCAACCAGCCAAAGCCCAGACCAGTGGCAGGAGTTTGTCCGCTGTATTCATACCATTGCTTGTTGAGGTAACTGCAGTGTCCGTCCGGTCTGGTGATCCATGTTATTACTGGAGTGTTATCGGTCATGGTCTTGTAGTACTCTTCGCTTTTTCTCAGCGCATCTACTGCCTGCTTTTGTGCATGAATATCCGTATTTGTACCAAGCCACATCTCAATATTTCCGAATGAATCATGCATAGGTACCGCCCTGCCTAGGTGCCACCTGTATTCTCCATCATGCCGGCACAGACGATATTCCATTTCATATGGCTTGCCGGTATGCAGCGACTCCTGCCACCGGTGCAGGGTAAGTTGCAGGTCATCAGGGTGGTGTATCGGTTTATCGACCCATCCCCACCCTTCAGTGCCCTCCATCTTACCGACATAGTCATACCATCGCTGGTTATAGTAAATTATGTTTCCCTGAGCATCAGCCACAAATGCCATCTGTGGCATAGCTTCGGCATATGTTTTAAAGCGAAGCTCACTTTTCCGTAAGGCTTCACCACTGCGGAAAAGCTCAATAAAGTCAGCCGCCTGTCTGGCATACAGATCAAGTATGCGCAACTCGCGCTCCGATGGCCTGCATGGCTGCCTGTAATGAGTGGAGAGCATACCCAGCAACTGCCCTTTGCGACTCAATAACGGAGTAGACTGCACAGCCCGGTAGCCGGCCGATTCCGCTATTTTTAAATGTTTTTTAAATGAAGGCGCCAGATGTACATCTTCAATTATTTCCCTGGTCAGCCTTTTCATCGCCATACTGCATGCCGAATCATCACCAAATGTTACTTCTCCAAAATATTCTAAAAAATCGTCATTAAAGCCAATGTGCGCTACTATCTTAAGGCATTGGTCCTGCTCATCATAAAGTTGTATATTACCCATATTGGCGCCAACAATTTGTAAAGTAGCGCTCAATACTTCATTAAGCGCGGTCTGCAGATCAGGGCACGCAAGCAGGCGCGAAACCAGCTTATGCAGTTGCTTCATGCCGTCAAGTTCTTTTTTGAGCCTCTTTTCGCTGATTTCAAGGGCTAATTTAGCCTCCCTGAGTCCTGATATGTCAGAACAAATAGCGGCCAATGCAATTATTTTTCCTGTATCAGGATCTCTTACGCTAGTACCATTCCAGATCATCCATACAGGATCACCGGTTTTTTCATTCAGGAAACGGATCTCATGTCTAAAATGCCCTTTTTCAAACAAGGAAGGCAGCAGCACATCCCTGGCCAGGGCTCTGTCTTCAGGGTAAATGCAATCCAGTATCTTCTGGTTTTCTATGTTTTCCCAGCCTAGTATTTTCAACCCCGCGGGGTTGATATACATAGCATCTCCATCCACGGTAGACAACCCCACAAAATCAGTTGTAGCATCTATAATAGCAACCAGTTTTTGTTTCTCAATTTCCGCGGTTTTTCGTTCGGTGATGTCTGTAGTAAAACCTTCAATGAAAACAGCCTCGCCATTTTCATTGTAGGTGGCCACACCCCTGTCCCACACCCACTTCAGCGCTCCTGATTTTGTAACAATGCGATAAGTAAGGGTAAATATTTCTCTGTTGGTAATCCCCTCTTTTGTACGACTGATCACATAATCAAGATCTTCCGGATAAATGATGCTAATCCACCTGACCTCATCTGATGTGAATTCATCCGGTCTGTATCCGGTGAGCTCATAGGCACCTTCACTCATATAAGTGGTTTTCCAGGGACTTTCCGGTTCACACCGGTAAACAGAACCAGGAAGGTTGGACACCAGTCTGTTTAAAAACTGCTCGTTTTCCTGAATCTGCAAACGAGCTTTTACAGTTTCCGTTACGTCAACACCTTGGGCAAAAATACCTGTTACCTCCCCTTTCGCATTTTTAAGAGGTTGATAAATAAAATTAACATAGACATCCTGCATAATGCCATTGCCATGCTTATCCACTCTTAACAGTGTTTCATTACCGATATAAGGTTCGCCAGTGCTATAAACGCAGTCTAAAAGTTCAATAAAACCCTGGTTTTTAATCTCAGGAAGCGCTTCTGCTACTGGTTTTCCAATAATATCTCTACCCTGGCCGACAAGCCTCATATAGCTGACATTCACCATATTAAATACGTGGTCGGGGCCTCTCAGGACAGCCATGACAGCAGGGGCCTGCTCAAACAGTTCTGCCAGCCTGGTTTCGGTTTCGCAAGTTTGTAGGTTGTCTGAATCTTTTAGATCGGATGCAGCCTGCCTTGGATGTGATTGAGAAAAGGTCAATTTACTATATTTAATATCTCTTATACCACCACAAGAGGGTGTTTTAAAACTATAAAAAATAGCCGCCAAAATATCAACTATTCACAGACATGATCGGCCGGCAAAAAATGATCTAAACAATAGTTTATTAAATCTGTTGTTTATCATCACTTTTTAAAACAAAACTACCCTGGATTTGTTAGGTCAATTTGAAAGATTTTAGCTAAAATATTTACTCGAGTAAAGAAACATGCAAAAATCAACTTAAATGGTACTTTTATCACATAGATCAGGTCATTAGTGCTTGTATGAAAACTCTAAGTGGCTTCAAGAAAACGTTCCCGCCAAAGGACGGGACGAAGTCCCAAAAAGCGGAGCGTCCTGAGGTACGTGAGCATTTTTGGGACAAGCGTAACGCAGACATTGACGTTTTCTTAGAGACACTAATTAACGTGAGTTCGATATAAAAACGTTGATATATTTTAATGAA
>NZ_AMZN01000110.1 GCF_000331535.1 Fulvivirga imtechensis AK7
TAATTATCTGACTATCAGCATGTAATGAAAACTTGTCATTGGTACCCAAGGAGGGATCTATGCAGATAGAGATCAAGGCTTAGCATCTGCATTTGATCATGATTTTCACTCTGCTATTTGCCATAAAAGTAGGCAATGCTCTGTACTAGGGTGAGTCTCTTTTAAAGGGAAGAGGTGCTAAGGTGAATAGATCTCTCCCTACAGTCGAGATGACCAGGCGATGAAGGGATGAGTTTTCATCAATGTGTAATGAAACTTGTCATTGGTAGCCAGAATGACCTTTAAAGGTCTGTTTGGAGATACGAATACAATTTAATTGGTTCTACTATATAACTCACGTTACCTTAATCTCCAAAACTACTTTTATAGCTATAAACAATCAATTTGCAAACCAACCAATTATCAAGGATGGTTTACTTGTGGTTCTTTTTGGGCAGAAGCAGAAGGAGAGGATCATGCGTGTCTCAGATAAGCCTCAATGCCGCCTTTCAGGCTGATCACCTTAGAATAGCCCTGCTGTGTCAGGTATTTCTGGGCTTGTCCGCTTCTGCGGCCTGACTGGCAGTGTACAATTATCTCTGTTTGTTTGTCCGGTAGTTCTTCGAGGCGCTGAGGCAGGTCGCCCAGGGGAATATTCCTTACTCCGAGATTTACCTCATCATATTCCCAATCTTCGCGCACATCAATAATGACCAGGTTTTCATTGTTTTTCAGTCTTTGTTTTAATTCAACTGCGGTGATCTCGAGCATTAGGAACTATTGTTTTATTACCTTGATTGTTTTAGCGCTATTATTATTTACAAACTGAAGGATGTAAATCCCATCAGCTTGATTTTCAAGGCTCAAAATTGCTTCATCGTTTTCAAAAAACAAAGAAAAGTTTTTGCTGACGCCCCTCAGATCGTAGACTTTCAGCTCAGTAAATTTTCCTTTTATTTTAAATATACCATTGGATGGATTAGGGAATACCTGAAGGGACAGATCCTTATCCGGATCAGTAGAGGTAACCGGACCACTCGATGGGCCAAAAACAGGCCGCATCATCAGGCTGCCTTTTACAGTAGTATTTTGTTGCCAGGTGCCATCCAGTTCAAAGTAAATTCTGTCACCGGAATCATTGTTTTTATCCAGGCCCACTCCAAGGTCTCCCGAAGTCTTTTGTCTGTAGCCTATGAAAAACGAATCAGTGACGTTCACCGATTTTCTGAGTTCATAACGGGTAAAGGAGTTTAACCCTGGGGTTCTTGATATATTGATCATTTCCTGGTGTAAGAGCTCACCAGGTTTTCCTGACTCTGCCGCCATCACCAACAGTTCAATAACCTTGCCTGTGGGCTCCGTGCCAATATAGGGAAAATATATATCCAGGGCTACCACCGTATCGGTCATGCTTTGGATCAGGTCATACCTATAGACTAGCCGATCATCGAAGCTGTTAAGCCCGGCTGCTGATTCTGCCCCTCCGTCATCGTAGGCATAATAATTAGACAGTAGGAGGGAGGTTCGTGTTGTATCATTACTTCTAAAGTCTATAGGGGCATACTTTTCAGGAATATAATCTCCATTGCTGGATATGGGAATGTTGTCACCGGCATCCAAAATAACAACAACCTCAATGGCAGTAGAGTCAGCGTTACTGTCGATGTCACCATCTTGAAAATAGTCAGGAATAGTTACAATGTCCCTCTCCAGAGGAGCCAACGGACTTTCTTCCGGTTTTATGTCATCATTGCCTCTGGTAGTGATTGTTGCCATTCCATTAGAATAATTGGTAATCTTAATATTTAGCCCATAATCATATGGCTGAGGAGTATCTTCAGGGTTATCAAGGCTATAGGCTTCAAACTGAGGCATACTTAAATTTTCAAAAGCAAAATGACTAATAGGCACTACAGAATAATCTTGAAATAGATTTGTTAACGGAGTGCTAATAGCCCTGTCAGGATAATAGAGATCTGTCGCAGATCTATCTTCATTCACATACACATAATCCACATTCCATACATCAAACGGGCCGGACTGGCGGCCAAAGCTTTGGAATTTGAACTGGAAACCATCGTAAAAGAACAAGGGGTCATCTACTTGTACAATAGCTTGCACAAACTCCCCGGTGCGGTCAAGCCCTGCTGAACCCGGCCATACACTTACCCATTGGCCGTTTTCATTTTTAAATTCAAGGCGCAGTGAATCGCTGCTATCAGGGTTTTCACCGAAACCTCCATATTGATAGAAAAAGCTGATGTAAACATTGCCAGCTACCGTTAGCGCACTTAGGTCAATGGGGTGGGAGGTAAGACTGTCTGTTTTACCTACACTGGCCTGATCTTGCTTATAGCCCTGCCCGGTCTGGTCCAAACCGTCAAAAGACGCTACTCCCAGGGTAGGGGGGTGGTGAGCCAATCCCTGGTTGATGAATACATTTTCAGACGTTTGCCAGAGGTTAGTATCCGGAGCACCGGTTGAGGCCGAAAAATCATCCCAAAACGGCAACGTTAGTGTATGGGAGTGTGTTCTTGCCCCTTTCCTGGGTTTTGTGCTTTCACCTTCTGCCGGTGGTATAGGGTAGGTCTTGAGTTGAGAGAAGCCATTTTGCGCGACAGCAAGTATAAATAAGATGATAATATGTCGAATGAGCTTTTGCATATGCTAGTTCTCTGAAGGATCTTCCTCTTCACCTTCGGGCGCCAACCACAAATCAATAGCATCCCCGATCCGCACCTGCTTCCCTGCCTCCGGTTCTTGTTTGATAACTATGGCATCAACACCTGCGGTGTCGCCTTCCACGGTGATCAGACCTATCTCAAGGTTTGATCCCATAAGTATGAACCTGGCGTCCTCCCACTCGTTTCCTGTCAGCTTGGGAGCAGGAAAGTTAGATTGGGCATAGCCATCGCCTACTACAAGATCTATTACCGAACCTTTAGGAATCCTTTCCCCGGCTTTAATGGGTTTGCCTTCCACTTGTATTTCCAGCACCAGGTTTAAAAAAGGGCTGGGCCTATAGGTAATATTTCCTCTTTTCAATTCATTACTCTTTAATACCGCTTCCGCATTACGAAGTGACCTGTCCACAAGCTCCGGAACAGGCACGGTGGGAGGGCTTACCCTGTTTACCGAAATGAATATTTTTCTACCTTCTTTTACTTTGCTACCCGGCTTCGGATATTGCTTTAGTATTGTTAACGGTGGATACTCATCTGAATATGTGGAATCATTTACCTCAAATCTCAAGTTTCTTTGTGTTAAAAACTCGTCAATCTCGTCCATATGAATGCCCTCAAGGTTAGGAACAGTAATAGTTTCACCATGGTTAGTACTGGAAGGAAGATAGACGTAAAAGAACAGCAAGGCCAATCCAAAAAGTAATACCAGTGCAAGAATTAAATGAATAAGAAAGTGTTTAAATGTATTGATCCTGAATTTCATAGAATAAAACTGATATTACTTAACGGTTAAACTTAATCATTTCTTATAATGTGGCGAAATTTTATAAGTCAAAAGGTCATTTTTCGACTGAGAATTGGCTGGAGATCTGTTGACTGCGGGCATATCGCTTTTCTGCCATTTCTATTAGCCTGGTAATTAATTCTGTAAAGGAGATGCCTCTTTCTTTCCACATCATGGGAAACATACTCGAATTAGTGAAACCGGGAATAGTATTGATCTCGTTGATCATGATCTCTCCTGCATCAGTCAAAAAGAGGTCTACTCTTGCAAAATCCTCACATTTCAATGTAAGATAGCTTCGGATTGACAGTTCACGGATCTTTTCTGATACCTGAGTATCTACTTCTGCAGGGATGACCAGTTTTGCGGCTTGGGGATCCAGATATTTTGCTTTGTAAGTGTAAAATTCATAGTCTGGGCTCACGGCTATCTCACCTGGTAAAGAGGCTTGTGGCGTTTCATTTCCCATAACAGAGCATTCCAGCTCCCGGCCTTTAATAAACTGCTCAAAAATAACGGTGCTGTCAAAATTAAAAATATCAGCAACCGCTGTAGCAAAATCTGTTTCTGATTTTACCTTGTGTATACCAACTGAGGATCCCAGATTTGCTGCTTTTGCCATAAATGGGATACCCAGTGCGCCTGAGATATGAGCATAGTTAATTTTATCTTTTTCATGATATTCAAAAGATAAAAACTTACTCACAGGTATACCTGCCGATTGTAACAAACGCTTGGAATACAGCTTACTCATGGAGATCGCAGATCCTAATACACCTGTGCCAACAAATGGCTTATTAATTACGCGAAGCATACCCTGAATGCTCCCGTCTTCTCCATCAGTGCCATGAAGAACGGGAAATACCAGATCAGGGATAATCGATTGCCGGGTATGTTGGTTATAAAAGCCCCCCTGGTCAGCCCTCAGGATCAGGTGAAGTTCGTCTTTCAACTCAAAATTATCATCAATTTCGGTTTTCTGAAACCACTTTCCCTGAGGAGAGATCCCAATAAGGACTGGCTCATATTTTTCCTTGTCTATATATTCATAAACGTTCTTTGCCGAATTAATAGAAACCTGATGCTCTACAGATTTACCGCCAAAAAGTATGGCTACGGATTGTTTTTTGCTCATGTATTATGAAAAAATTATGCAGTGGATCAAATATACGAGGAAATCAAAAACTATGGGAAAAGCGCTATTCTTTTTACATAGGACGATGACTTGCTCACCACTTTTACAAAATAGATACCCGGCGCCTGATTCTCATAATTAAATGAATAGGTCTGGTTCAAAGTATTTTCGAAAGTGTTTCGGGTTATGATCTGTCCTTTTCTATCATAAATAATAATTTCTACGGTTTCCTTTTCAGGTAGATCGAAAGTAACATTAAAAGAACCGTCAAGCGATGGATTGGGGTAGATCACATTATCACCGGATACCAAATGGTCAGTAACAAAAATTTGAATATTGTCCAGGTAGATATTCCCACCATTGCTGTTTGTCGAAATAAATGCAATGCGCAGGTTTTCTTCGTCAACGTAGTTGATCATATTAATATCTATCTTTGACCATACGCTATCTGATTCCGGGGCTCCTGTAAACGTACCTGTGTGCAAATCTTCTCCATACTTACTGAAAATAACATCCTCGTAGGTAACGCCACAGTCGGTACTTACGAGAACAGTAAGGCCGTCCTTGGTGTTCTCCACATACGAATATGCAATATTGAACGACAGTGTAGCTTCCTGGGAGGAACTGAAGTCAAGAACCGGGCTTACCAGCCATTCATCCTGACCTGCCCCGGTATAGTTTTCCGAATCCAGGAATAATGAAGTACCCTTATTTGTCTTGATGGTTTGCCAGGTAGTTGGTTCATCATTACTGATAATAACCCAGTTGGATTGGTCAAAATCTTCGAAGTTTTCCTTTATGGGAATAAAATCTTTTTCGTTATTGATATAAAACCTTCCGGAGATCTCATCATTTGACAGATCGTTGTCGTTGCTGTTGTTGAGATTGACAACATAGCTATGTTCACCGGCATCAAAGGACATTTCCGCTAATGGCAGGTTTGCAATGGCTCCGGGGGCAAGAGTTATATTAAACGAGGCCGTCATTAACTTTCCATCATCAAATTGATAGGTAAGGTTAATTTCATTTTCAGTGGTATAACCATCATTCTTAACTTGTATTACAGGTGTCACAGGTTGAGCATCCTTAGAGCATGATACTACTGAGGGTGTTATCAAGCTAAGTATTGCCAGATCTTTCAGTTTTGTAGTATCGGCCTCCCCATCAATTAGAATATTGTCAAGATATAGATTGTTTCCATATCCATTTTTCGAAATAAATGCCACTCTAATGCCTGACATACCCTGAAATTCACCCAGGATTATACTTTCTCTTTTCCAGTCGCTTGGAGCTGCGGGCTTATACTCAGCCGATTGTTGTGGAACTGTAGCCAGTGCATCGCCATAGGCTTCGTAAAGAATATGATCAAAGGATTTTCCGCAATTGGTCGAAAGAGCCACAATTAATCCTTCATCGGAGACAGTTGGGTACTTTGCATATGCTCTGTCAAAAGCCACAATTCCGAACGGCACTGTGGTTAGATCAAAGACGGGCGAAAGCAGCGTGTCGTACTCCCCTTCGATTTCATAGTCATAAAAATTGACAAATAAAGATATATTTCCACCATCAGCATTGGTTGTTTCCCATGTATAAAGTCCGTCAGGATTCAGTATATCCAATGAGGAAGGTACTTCTCCAGGTGTTAGTGTATTGAAATTGTCAGTGATGGGCATCGCTGAAATGGCAGGAACGGTGACCAGACGGCTGCTTTCATCATTCTCGGTATTTCCATCTGCAGTGCCATTTACCTGTGTAACCGCGAAATGAAGTGTGTGATCACCAGTACTTATGTTTATAGGGCTGAATTCTACAACATCTATCTCCAGGGGATCCAGATTAGTGGAAAATGAAGCCGTTTCTACTGGTGCGCCATCGAGGGTAAGGGTAATCTGAAAGCTTGTAATTGCATTGTCTCCATAGTTGCGGATTTGAAGCGATGGTGTAAAGGAGCCGCTGCAGGCAAAGTCACCTGGGTTGATTATTTTTCTTATTCCAAGGTCATTGCTGACGACCACCGGGGCAATGGCGCCTTTTGATGCTTTCAGGCTGGCCCTTCTGGGGCTATTATCGAGTATGGTCCGTATCCTGGTCTTTTGCCCTGAAGTAAACAGGTTCATGCAGGCGTCATCTGTGTAGTCCATGTAATTCTGTACCATATCCTCAGAGGTGCAGGAAGTAGGAGAGGTTGCAGGGCACCCCGAAGTGCTTCCTCCCTGATTGGGAGTATCATTCACATAGTCAGTGCCATTGCATCCGCCATTGTCGTCACCCCAAATATGTCGCAATCCAAAATAATGGCCTATTTCATGGGTAGTAGTTCTGCCAAGGTTATAAGCATTGACCAGGTTGGCCGGAGGATACTTATCTTTGGAGCCGAAGGTGCGGAAATCAATTACAACCCCATCGGTTACCCTGCTGTTACTGCCATTTTCTAATCCTGGTAGCGAATTTGAAACCGGAAATTGCGCATAACCCAGGTAGTTACCGCTAATATCCGCCACCCAAATATTCAGGTAATCTTCAGCGGGCCAATAGCTTAAGCTTTTAAGCTCATAGTTTTCAGTGAGAGCCCATTCACTTTGTTGCCCGTTTACCCGCACAATGCCATCGGTAGGCAGCCCTTCAGGATCCCGCTGCGCCAATACAAATTCCAACTCCACATCGGCTGCCACCGGTATAAAGGAGGCAGGTGTGTTGGAAGCATCGGTATTCATTCTTCTGAAATCTTCTGTCAGCACTTCGATCTGCGAGATGATTTGTGCATCGGGAATATTCCTGCCGACTCCCAGCGCTTCCCCATTATGGATCACATGCACTACTACCGGTATCTTATACACTGTAGCCTGCTCGCGTGATGTGCTGTAGCTGGCATTCTTACGTTCTTCGATTTTTTGTTTCAGCCAGTCTTCAAATTCGCTTTCATTTTCAAGCTTGGGATTGGCCTGTTGCCGTAGTTTTTGATATTCAACTGTGGCGCAGCGCTGAGCGAGTGTATGGGTCGATATGAAATAAAGACTGCTTAACAGCAAAAAGCCTCGGAGGAGGCTTGTTATAGATGATGCTATATACTTAGATGTTTTCAGGGGTTCAGGTCGTTTTCAATATCTACTCGTTGATCCTACAACAAATTGTCAGGTAACTTGGCGTTGGGATCATCCGGATGGGTGATGTTAATAGCCTCAACTGACTTTATTTGCGGTACAGATTTGCGAATCGCTTCTTCTACACCGGCTTTGAGTGTCATGGTAGACATAGGACAAGAACCACAAGCTCCCATTAACTCCAGCTTTACGACCATATCATCAGTAATCTCTAATATCTTAACATCTCCACCATCAGTTCTTAAGTAAGGCCTGATGTTATCAAGAGCTGCATCTATTTTCTGTATCAGATCATCTATTGATAATGTATTTGCAGTTTCCATTTGTTCTATCTATACTTTAAATTCTACCTTCTTCGTCTGTTCAAAATTTGCATTTCTAATAGCTACTTGCCTGGCAAGTGTTTCCGCAAGATCAGTGAATGCTTCCTGTGTAATACCTTCTTTCAATACAGCAGGATAGCCGTTGTCTCCACTTTCCCGGATGCTTTGTACTATAGGTATTTGTCCGAGTAGAGGAACATCGAATTTCTCTGATAAGTTCAGTCCTCCGCCCTTCCCAAAAATGTAATACTTGTTATCAGGAAGCTCTTCAGGGGTAAAATAGGCCATATTTTCCACAATACCCAATACGGGAACATTTATTTGTGGCTGCTTAAACATTGAAAGCCCTCTTTGAGCATCTGCCAGGGCTACTTTTTGAGGGGTAGTGACAATAACCGCCCCGGTTACAGGTACTGTCTGTACAAGGGTCAGATGGATATCACTGGTTCCTGGTGGCAGGTCTATCAGCAGATAGTCCAGTTCGCCCCAATCAGTGTCACCAATAAACTGTTTTAATGCAGAGCTGGCCATGGGGCCTCTCCATACTACAGCGCTATCCGCTGGGGAAAGAAATCCGATAGAGATCAGTTTTACGCCATATTGTTCCAGGGGAACGATCACATTCTTACCATTGACCTGGCGTACGGTAGGTTGTTCCTGCTCACAATTAAACATTGTGGGAACGGACGGACCGTAGATATCAGCATCTATAATACCCACTTTAGCTCCCTCTCGGGCAAGAGCCACAGCCAGGTTGGCAGCAACGGTGGATTTTCCAACCCCGCCTTTGCCGGATGCAACGGCAATGATATTCTTTACATCAGGGAGCAACGGAGCGCTGCTTCTTGTAGTCGTTACATTTGATGTCATTACCACTTCGACTTCCAAGTCCTTGTCCATATGTTCGTGAATGGCATCAACACAATTTTGCCTGATCAGTTCTTTTAGCGGGCATGCCGGTGTGGTAAGCACTACAGTAAATTTTATTGTGTCGCTAAATATTTCAATGTCTTTGATCATGTTCAACGACACCAGATCCTTTTTCAGGTCCGGATCATCAACTGTTGAAAGCGCCTTGAGAACGTCAGATTCTATAAATTTCATTAATATCTCCCCTCTAAATTAAAATATAATCTGTCAGCAAATTTAGCCTTTAACTTTTGCTTTTAGTAACTTTTGTAAGACAAAATGGGTCGAAAAATTCTATCTTTGAAGTTAAACTGAAGTGAAAAAGTGATTAGCCAGGCTACCATACAGGCAGTAAAAGACAGAGTGGACATTGAGGATGTGGTGTCTGATTACGTCAGTTTAAAGCGTAAAGGACAGAACCTTTGGGCTTGCTGTCCCTTTCACGATGAAAAAACTCCTTCCTTCTCAGTAGCGCCTCAAAAGGGTATTTATAAATGCTTTGGCTGTGGAAAAGCAGGTGATGCTATTTCTTTCGTAGAGGAGCATGACGGACTAAACTATGTTGAAGCCATCCGGTATCTGGCTCAGAAATATGGTATTGAGATCATAGAAGATGAACAGAGTGACGAGCAGATGCTTCAGCAGAATGAAAGAGACAGTCTCTTCATCGTTCTCAACTATGCGAAGGACTATTATAAGGAGATTCTCAAAAATCACGATGACGGACGTTCTATAGGGCTCAGCTATTTCAAAGAACGGGGCTTTACCGATAAAACCATCGATAAATTCGAACTCGGGTATAGCCTGGATGAATGGAATGCTTTCTCCGAAATAGCATTAAAGAATGCTTATAGCGAAGACCTGTTGGAAAAAGCAGGCCTGCTGATCAAGAAGGATGATAAAAAGTATGACCGGTTCAGGGGCAGGGTTATCTTTCCTATACATAACGTTACCGGCAAAGTCATTGCTTTTGGCGCCCGCACGCTGAAAAAGGATGGAAAGCCTAAGTACCTCAACTCTCCTGAAACGGAAGTATACCATAAAAGTAAGATACTATACGGGCTTTTTCAAGCCAAGCAGGCTATCCGGCAAATGGATAATTGCTACCTGGTAGAAGGATATACGGATGTTATTTCTCTTCATCAGTCTGATATCGAAAATGTGGTTGCATCGTCAGGAACATCTCTTACTGATGATCAAATCCGGCTTATCAATCGCTGGACTGAAAACATTACCGTTCTTTTTGATGGAGACACGGCTGGCCTGAAAGCCGCTTTGCGCGGAGTGGATATGATTTTAGAAGCCGGGTTGAATGTGAGGATCGTGGTTTTTCCTGCCGGTGAAGACCCCGACAGCTACTCGCGTAAGCTGGGCACTTCTGAATTTAAAAAGTATCTAAAGGAAAATACCAGGGATCTGATCACCTTTAAAGCCGGACTTTTTGCTGAAGAAGCAGTTAAAGACCCGCTGAAAAAGGCAGAGTCGATAAAAGAGATTGTCGGCAGTATTGCCAAGATCCCCGATCCGGTGAAACGGGCAGTGTATATTAAGGAGACCTCATCTCTTCTGGGGATTGATGAGTCTGTACTGCTCACTGAGCTCAACAAGTTGCTGATCACCGGCCGTAGAAAGAAAGATAAGGAGAAGATAAAGGAGTCGACAGGAGAGGACCTGCTTCCGGAGCTGATCGAAGAAGCTACTGAAGTAAAGACACTTGACTCTGAAAAGATGGTGACTTTGCAGGAGCGCGAGAGTATCAGGCTTTTGATCAACTATGGATTTAATGAGATAGAGGAGGAATACCGGCTTTATGATTATCTGCTGCAACAACTTGAAGACGTGGAATTCAGCACACCCGTCTACCGCGAAATACTGGATATTTTTAAAAAGAAATTGACGGAGGGGCAAGTTGTGGACAGTCAGTACTTTATCAGCCACTGCTCTTCAGAGATTAAAAAGGAGGTGGTGGATTTGATGACTGAAAGACACGAAGTAAGCCCCAACTGGAATGATAAGTTTCAAATATTTGTGCCACATGAACATGATATTCTTGAAAATGTGGTTTTCACTAATGTACTGCGCCTGAAGTTCCGTGTTATTCAAAAACTGATCATGGACAACCTAAAGAAAATGAAAGGGGCCGCTAACGAGGAGGATCAGGATAAACATTTTAAAATACATTCTGAGCTTAAAAAATCTGAAATGGAGCTGGCGAAGGTGTTGGGTATTGTTATTACGAGGTAGGAAGCAGCGGTTATAGTGTGGCATCCTATGGAGAAGGGCTTTCTGGCTCTCATGAGGATACCAATGATTAGTTTTTATTGCATGCTGATAATAGGAGTTGTCATGCCGACTTTGGAGGCATCTTACTAAGCCGTTTCGTCTATGCTTCTTAGTAAGTTCCCTCTTTCATCGGGTTGACGCCTTAACTTAAGAGCATTGGAGAGTCTCCATGGGAGGAGACACAGGGGTGGGTAATGAAGTAAATTGGATGGCTGAGGTTTAGCTGGAAGTGGATGGCTTTGATTGAGAGTCACGCGTTACACTTCGTTAAACGCGCGCCAGCTTTGGGCTATACCAAGTGGCGCTTAGAAACCTCATAAAGTAATTTTTTGAGATTAATTGATTAATTAGAGTCTCTAAGAAAACTCTTGTCGTCATCGCGAGGAAACGAAGCGATCCCCTGTTAGTGCACACCAAAAAAAAGAGGGGATTGCCGCACTTCGTTCGCAATGACGATAAATTGTGAGTTTTCTTAGAGACTCTAATTAATCTCTGTAGCCGGATAATACTTCTTGAACCAGCTTACTATTTTCATCTGGATCACTCCAAAAAATGCTTCTTTGAAAATAGAGCCTGACATTTTTGATTTACCCCTGGTACGATCAGTAAAAACAATAGGCACCTCTTTTATTCGAAATCCATACTTCATTGCAGTGAATTTCATCTCGATCTGAAAGGCATAGCCGATGAACCTGATATCATCCAGCTTAATGGATTCCAAAACCTTTCTGGTAAAGCAGACAAAACCTGCGGTGGTGTCATAGATGGGCATGCCGGTGATGAAGCGCACATAGATGCTGGCGAAGTAGCTCATGATCACCCTTCCCATGGGCCAGTTGATCACATTTACTCCGCTGATGTACCGGGAGCCAACGGCCATATCATAACCCTCGGTAGCACAAGCCTCATAGAGCCTCATCAGGTCCTTTGGGTTGTGGGAAAAATCGGCATCCATTTCAAAAATATATTGGTATTTCTGCTGCAACGCAAATCTAAAGCCTGCTATATACGCTGTTCCCAGGCCTTGCTTACCCCGGCGCTCTAAAAGGTGCAACACTCTTCCATCATGATCATTGCCCTGCAGGTTTTTAACCATGTTTCCCGTGCCATCAGGTGAGCCATCATCCACAATCAGAATATCAAATTTGTGAGGCAGTGAAAATACAGCATTGATGATCAGTTCGATGTTTTCTCGCTCGTTGTAAGTGGGTATAATTACTAAACTGTCGTTCACGCTGCTTCAGAGTATTTTTTAGAGTGCCCTAAAATAATAAATCTCTTACTAAATCATTAACAGTTAACATTTGTTTTTATTTCGTATGTACTAATTTTACGAATCTTTTTTTAAAATTTAAACTACTGATATTTTGAATAAATGTGTTTTTCTGGATCGTGATGGGGTTTTGAATAGAGATTATGTGGATTATGTATATTCTGCCAATAAGCTGGAGATCCTTCCGGGAGCGGCTGACGCGTTGACTTCTTTGAAAAGAGCCGGATACCTGCTTATTGTTATTACGAATCAATCGGGCATAGCCAAAGGGATATACACCAGGGAGCAAATGCACGAATGCCATCAGGTCATGCAAAAGGCATTCAATCACCAGATCGATCATTTTTACTATGCCCCATGGCATCCGTCCGTTAGCGAAAGCCTGACCCGAAAACCCGGTTCCCTGATGTTTGAAAAGGCTATTGCCAAGTTCAACATAGATACCCGCCTGTCATGGATGATCGGTGATAAGGAAAGGGACCTGGTACCTGCTAAAAAGCTGGGCATTAAAACCATTCAGGTGGATAATGATGATAGCCGCATGGCGGACTACAGGGCTCAGAATCTGGCAGATGCTTTAGAGGTTATTTTTGGATAATATTTTAGTTGATCCGTTTGAGAATCCGTCATGTTCTTTAGTTAAGAAAAGCTCTTCTAAAAAGCTCAGTCATCTCGAGGTAGCCAACAACTTTTTAGTTGATTTTGTGGATAATGACAAATTAACCGACCGGCCTTGAGAAAATGGCGTTAAGAATTTCAATGCCACACGTACATGTTATAAATCACACTGTTTGAGCCCCGTTTTTTCAAACGCTTTCGGGAACAAAAAGGTAAGACATATGCTACAAACTGAGCAATAACATGTTATCATCTGACTATCAGTGTGTAATAAAACTTGTCATTGGTACCCCAAGGGAGGGATCCAAGCACCTTTGAAGCAGTTATTCGTTCATAGATCCCTCCAGGGTCGGGGTGACTTTCTTAACTAAAGAGTATTGGAGGAGCCGTTTCCAATGGAGATGGACTAGATCTACCATTAAATGGCATATTTTTACAAGTCGAAGTTGGCCTGTTCTGGTAATTTACATACCAGGCAGCTCCCGAAAAGCCTTAAAAGAGTAGGGGCAAAATAAAACCAACTAAAAATGAAAAAGCTAAAATTAAATGATCTGAAAGTAAAAAGTTTTGTGACTGACGCAGAGGATTTTAACAGCCAAACGATTAGGGGTGGTGGTTTATCTGCAGGTTTCTGTACCTATGATGATTGTAAATCCTATTTGGCTTCCAACTGCTCCGACTGTAATCCTACATGGCAAAGGACTTGTAGATTTTGTTAACGTTTGTTGTCCCCGATGGCTCTCCATAGCCTTTAATCCAAGCATCCCGGTAGCGATGCGGTCCTGGAAACTCGGGGCTACAAAGATTTTGGCCCCCCTCTGGGGTTACGCAATCCTCTTTAGTTAAGGACTGACTTCAAAAGAATTTTCATGCCGTATGCTTTGGAAGCATCTTACTAAGCCGTTTTATAGTAAGTTCACTCTTTCATACCGATTACATCCTAAACTAAAGAGGATAGGTTTCTCCTTAGGAGAGGAGATTGATTTACATATATGAAACCGTTCACAGTTCGCCGGTCTCAGTACTCGTGGCACCACTATCTTCAAGTAGTGGTGCCACGAATTCTCTCGCCAAGCTAAAAACTAACAGGCACAACGCGTAATCCAGTCAGCCGGCAGCCAGTTTGCCCACCTCTGTTTCTCCACCTCCGACCTTTGGCCACCTCCGCCAGCGGAGGACAGTGTTAATGAAGTTCACGAAATATTCTATGTCCTATCTGCAATGCCAATGCTGTTTCCCCTCCTAAGTAGTGTCTCTAAGAAAAACGCCAATGTCTGCGTTACCTTTGTTCCAAAAATGCTCTCGTACCTTAGTACGCCCCGCTTTTTGGGACTTCATTTCTTAAAGCCACTTAGGGTTCTCTTACAAACACTAAGTAGAAGTGAGTAAAGACCTCTTCAGATGATATACTTTTTAATAGTTCAAATGTTTTGGTTCAACTGTATTTGAGAATAGCATCTAAATTGGTCTTTCGGTATATTAAGTATAGTGCTTAGAAAGATTAATGTTTTCAGGTCAAGGTTACGGAGCTTAATCGCTTCTTCTTTTAGCCTTGCCCAACCATACATTTTTTTTAATTGGTTCCAATCATCAAGATCTCCTCTATGTAAAACCCTTTCCATTATGAAGCCGGCATGCTTTTCGGTATCAAGGGTAGTCACGTCAATATCCCAAAATAATTTCTTTTGCCAGTTCATTACTTTATCAGTATCCTAACAATTTCAGCATCGACTCACTCTCCTGCTCTTCCGAGAAAAGCGTGGTTTCAATCTCTCCATCCGAATTTTTATCTATTAATACATGCTTTGGCGCAGGGATCAGGCAGTGCTGAATGCCTCCGTATCCACCCAAAGATTCCTGGTACGCGCCTGTATGGAAAAAGCCCAGGTATAACTTGTCTTCTTTTTCCGCTTCAAGCATAGGCATAAATACATCACTGGTATGGGCTTCTGAATTGTAGTAGTCCATACTGTCGCAGGTCAGCCCTCCGAGGTTTACTTTATGGAACATGCCATCCCACTTATTTACGGGCAGCAGGATGTATTTCTGGTTGAGCCCCCAGGCATCAGGCAGATGCGTGATGAACGAACCATCGATCATGTACCATAGCTCTTTATCGTTTTGTAGTTTCTGGTCCATTACAGAATAAAGCACCGCACCACTTTCACCTACCGTAAAGCTTCCGAACTCAGTAAAAATATTGGGAACCGGTACGTTATTTTTTCCGCAGATCCATTTGATGTTTTCCACGATCTGTTCCGCAATATATTTATAGTCAAATTCGAAATGCAGTGAAGTTTTGATAGGGAAACCACCACCAATGTCTATGGTGTCAAGCTCGGGGCATTCCTTTTTTAGTTCACAATATTTAAAAATGAACCTGCTCAATTCACTCCAATAGTAGGCGGTATCGCGAATACCTGTATTAATAAAGAAATGAAGCAACTTGAGTTTCGCTTTTTTGCTAGGCTTGATCTGCTCTCGATAAAGTGTGTTGATGTCACCGTAGCGTATGCCTAATCTTGAGGTGTAAAATTCAAAATTAGGTTCCTCGTCAGCCGCAATTCTGATGCCCACCTGATAGGTGCCTTTAACATTTTCTTCATAGTGCTTCAATTCATGAAGGTTGTCCAGTACGGGTATGCAGTTTTTAAACCCATCGTTAAGAAGGTCGCTAATATACTGTCTGTACAACGGGCGTTTAAAGCCGTTACACACTACATATACGTCTTTCTTTATCCTTCCTTTTTCGTACAGCTTTCGTACTATGGGAATATCAAAAGAAGAGGAAGTTTCAATATGTATGTTATGTCGTAACGCTTCTTCCAGAACAAAGCTGAAATGAGACGACTTGGTACAATAACAATAAGTATAGGTGCCATTATAATTATGCTTTTTTATAGCATTATTAAAAATTTGCTTTGCATACTTAATATTCTCTCCGATCTTAGGGAGGTATGTGAGCTTTAAAGGCGTTCCATACTTTTCAATAATGTCCATCAATGGTACCCCATTGAAATGAAGTTCGTTATTCACCACTTTGAACTCTTCTTGTGGGAATTCGAAAGTCTGCTCAATCAGATCAATGTATTTTTTCATAGATAAGCTGTACTATATACGCTTGGAAGTATTTTAATGAATAATGCAATATTGGTATAAATTTGCAATCTTTGCAAAGCAATTTCCATTGCCATTTAAGATTATCAAGAAAACTATTTTATGAACAGAATATTGCCATTGAAAGATATCATGCTTGTAGAGGTAAAATCGGAGATCGCGGCAGGCACGAGAGGCGCTAGTTTAGGCATCGATGCAGTAAAAATTGCCAGTTTAGATCTTGAATCAGACTATTTTACCCGTTTCGATTCCGAAGAAGTAGAAAATGTAAATGATATTCTTTTCGATGGCTACGCCCATCCTCATGCCAAGTTTATTGACGGTGTTTTAACAATGGAGAAGAGGGTTTGTTCAAAAGTGGGGGAAGTGTTGAAGGTTAATAACTTCCCGATAGTTTTGGCAGGGGATCACTCAACAGCAGCCGGTACTATTTGCGGTATTAAACAAACGTTTGCAGACAAAAGACTAGGTGTAATATGGATAGATGCGCATGCCGACATGCATACGCCATATACCACACCATCAGGTAATATGCATGGCATGCCCCTGGCTATGGTCAGCAATCTTGATAATAAGGACTGCCAGATCAATAATCCGAAAGGAGAAACAGTTGAGATGTGGGAAGAATTGAAGAGGATAGGAGGAGAAGGCGCTAAAATCAGCCTTTCAGATGTGGTGTTTATTAGCGTTAGAGATTTTGAGGAACCTGAAAAATTCCTCATGCAGCAGCATAATATCACTAATTTTAGCACTCAGCAAGTAAGGTCCGAAGGTGTTGCAGCCATTGCAGCCAAAGCTCTTGAATTGCTAAAGGATTGCGATTTGATCTACATTTCTTTCGATGTGGATAGCATGGACTCTAAATTTTCAGTGGGTACGGGTACTCCCGTGCCTAATGGACTTACGGTAGAGGAGGCCAAGGAGCTGAACACCATACTCATTAAGGATCCGAAGGTGATTGCCTGGGAGATGGTGGAGGTAAATCCCACTTTAGATACTGAAAACAAAATGGCTGAAAATGCCTTCGAAATATTAGAGGCTACTACCAATGCCCTTTTAGAAAAGTAATGGATACACAACAGTGCTCACATACCGTTCTAATGATAAAACCGGTGAACTTCCGGTACAATGAGCAAACCGCTGTGAATAATTACTACCAACGGGTGATGGATGATCTGGAGCCCGGGGAGGTGCAACAAAAGGCTCAAAAAGAATTTGACGGGCTGGTGAGCAAGCTTGGAGAAAGGCAGGTCAACGTGATCGTTATTGACGATACACCTGCCCCGGACACTCCTGACTCTATATTTCCTAACAACTGGATTTCCTTTCATGATGATGGCCGCGTAGGCTTGTATCCTATGTATGCTCATAATCGAAGACTGGAAAGAAGAGACGAAATTCTGGCAACGTTGGAAAATGAATATCACCTGAAGATATCAGGTATAGAGGATTTTTCCACCCATGAGCGCCACGATAAATTTCTGGAGGGAACAGGTAGCATGATCCTGGACCGGCAAAATAAAATAGTATATGCTGCGCTTTCTTTACGTACCAACGAAGAGGTGCTGGATGAATTTTGCAGGAAATTTGGCTATAAACCTGTAAAATTCACTGCAAATCAAACGGTGAACGGCAAGCGAGTGCCTATTTATCATACCAATGTGATGATGTGCGTAGCCGAGGAATTTGCCATCCTTTGTGTGGATGCTATTGACGATAGGGAGGAAAAAGAAAAGGTGTTATCTTCATTGGAGAGTACGGGTAAGGAAATTATTGAAATCTCCGAGCAGCAGAAATATCGGTTTGCAGGCAATATGTTGCAGGTAAAGTCTACTGCTGGAGAAAAGTACCTGGTAATGTCAGAATCGGCCTATAAGAGCCTGACCGACCAGCAAGTAGAAAGTATTGAGAAACATTGCGCCATCATTCACAGTTCATTAGATACCATTGAGGCTTTGGGTGGAGGAAGTGCGAGGTGTATGATGGCTGAGGTTTTTTTACCTAAAAAACATTCATTAATTTAAGTTTCATGAGTTATTTATGTAAGTTATTCTTGGTTGGGGTTCTTATAGCCTTTTGTGCAATATCTTGTAAAGATGAGGATAAAGATCCGCCAAAAGAGGCTTCGGTAACTTTATCCGCAGTTGAACAAGTGAATCTTAACTCGATAGAATTAACTGGTAGTTTCTATCCAGGTGATATGGAAGTTGATGCTTATGGTTTTCAGCTTTCCCTAGAGAGTGATTTTTCAACTATTTTAAAAAGTCTGGAATACACTGGTCTTACAGATTATAAGAACACAACCGAAACAGTTGTATTGGAATCATCAAAGGAAAATACAATTGTGTACGCAAGAGGTTTTGTTTCTGTTGATAACGAAACTATTTATTCCAACGTAGCTAATACAAATTATATAAATTCCGAATGGATATTAATAGCTGATACTCTAAGCAAAGGTGTCGCATATTCTCTTATAGGACAATCAAGTTTTGTTCCTGATCAGGGTGACGTATCAGTTACTATTGGAGATATTAATCTAAACATAGATAGTATAAGCAATTCGAATTTTTACTTCTCTATACCGGATGATTTTCCTGTTGGTCAAAATATGACTATAAGTTTGTCTGCCAATAATATTGATCAGGAGTTGAGTAAAAACGAAGTTTATATATCCAGGTGGAAGTTTGTGCCTGATGACTTCTACGACCTGTACGTGAGGAGTCAGGGATTTAAGTTAGGAGACTACGCATATTTTTTTGGCAGATCATCAGGGGATGTTGGTAAAGCTCTCAAGTTTAATTTTTCTACCGGAGAGTGGACTGATATTTCTTCCAGTTTTGATCAATCTATCATCAATCGTGAGAATGGTGTTGGTGAATCAGTGATGGGAATAGGCTTTTTAGGAGTTGGTGAGGTCAATTTAGAAAAAGCCAATGATTGTTATTTATTTAATGATAGCAACATATTATTTGAAAAAATTGATAGTCTGCCTCAACCTGGTACATCATATCCGCTGAGCTTTGCACTTAATAACAGTATTTATGTGCTTAATGCACACATTGTATATCAACTTGACCTGTCTCAGCCATTGTCTTGGAATCAACTCAATGATGCCCCCGGAAATTTCAACTTTGATGTAGCTGTTGAACACGAAGGGTTGGCTTATTGTACAAACGCTGGTATTTTATGGAAATATGATCCAAACTCTGACGTTTGGCAAGAGGAATCTTCTTTTCCTGATAATTTTTTTCCTGTAAGAGGTGTTGGATTTGCAATAAACAACAAGATATATTATGGTTTAGCACAATTTGATACAATGAATCGTATGTATTCATATGACTTGAATACCGGAGAATGGGAGCAGGAAGAAAGGCTTCATCTGAGTGGTACCTATATTAATGGGGCTTTGGCATTTATCCATGCAAACAAAGCCTATATATTTCATGAAGTAAACAATGGTTATTTTATCTACGATCCAAACTAAGACGAATAATGGCTAACAAACCAATAACAGATTTCATAGAAAAACATTATTTGCATTTTAACGCAGCGGCTCTGGTAGACGCTGCCAAAGGATATAAAAAGCACCTGGAAGAGGGGAAAAAGATGCTTATTTCTCTGGCGGGTGCTATGAGTACTGCCGAATTAGGAAAGTCCCTATCCGAGATGATCCGTCAGGATAAGGTGCAGATCATCTCCTGTACAGGGGCCAACCTGGAAGAAGATATTATGAATCTGGTGGCGCACTCGCACTATAAACGTGTGCCTAATTATCGTGACCTGACGCCCAAAGATGAATGGGAATTATTGGAGAAAGGCTGGAATCGCGTGACCGACACCTGTATTCCTGAGGAGGAAGCATTTAGGCGGATACAGAAGCATATTTTTAAGATATGGAAGGAAGCTGAGGAAAATGGTGAGCGATACTTTCCGCATGAATTCATGTTCAAGCTCCTCAACTCAGGGGTGATGGAGCAGTATTATGAGATAGACCCTAAAAATAGCTGGATGCTGGAAGCAGCCAAAAAGAACCTTCCTATGGTGGTGCCCGGCTGGGAAGATTCTACCCTGGGCAACATTTTCGCTTCTTATTGTATGAAAGGTGAACTTAAACCTTCTACTATGAAGTCAGGCATTGAATACATGACCTTTTTGGCCGACTGGTATATTAAAAACGCAGAAGATAAAGGAATCGGCTTTTTCCAGATCGGAGGAGGCATAGCTGGAGATTTTCCTATCTGTGTTGTGCCAATGCTCTATCAGGATATGGAAATGGAGGAAATCCCTTTCTGGAGCTATTTCTGCCAGATATCTGACTCCACCACCAGCTATGGCTCTTATAGCGGAGCTGTACCAAATGAAAAAATAACGTGGGGTAAATTAGACATCACTACTCCTAAATATGTTATAGAATCAGATGCTACGATTGTAGCTCCTTTGGTTTTCGGATATGTTTTAGGATGGTAAAATGTCAGATACAAATACAGATACAACGGCAAAGCATTTATTAGTCACACGTCATCTCCAGGTCGATGATTACGATCGCCTGGTGGACATCATGAAGAGGTGTTACCCGATGATGAAGGGAAACCTATGGCTGAAATCACAAATAGAAAAACTTATACGGATTTTTCCCGAAGGGCAAGTTTGTGTAGATAATCACGGTGAGGTGGTTGCCTTTGCACTTTCCATTATTGTGGATTATGCCAGGTTTGGAGATAGCCATAGCTATGAAGACATTATCGATAACTCCAATTTTGGTACACATGACCCTGACGGTGATGTGCTTTATGGCATAGATGTATGTGTAGATCCCGATTATCGCGGAATGCGACTGGGCAGACGGCTCTATGATGTTCGGAAGGAGTTATGCGAAAATCTGAACCTAAGATCTATAGTTGCCGGTGGTCGCATACCCAACTATCATAAGTATAGCGATAAGTATACCCCCAAGGAGTATATTCAGAGGGTAAAGGAAAAGGAGATCTATGATCCTGTGCTTTTCTTTCAGATGAGCAATGACTTTCATGTTAGAAAGGTGTTGAAGAATTATATTCCTTACGATAAAGCTTCGGGGTCTTATGCGGTACTTATAGAATGGAACAACATTTACTATGAAGAGAAAGAGGAGACCTTTGGTACCAAAAAGTCATCTGCACGGATCGGTGTTGTGCAGTGGCAGTTGAGAAGTGTGAGATCCGTTGAGTCTTTCTTTGAAAATGTAGAGTTCTTCGTTGATGCCGTTAGCGGCTATCAGGCTGATTTTGTTGTCTTTCCCGAGCTGTTTAATTCCCCTCTCATGTCGGAGTTTAACGAGGATGACTCGGCAAAGGCCATCAGGAAGCTGGCCCAGTATTCTGATGAGATCCGGGATAAGATGGTTAAATATGCTTTATCCTACAACATCAATATTATAGCAGGTAGTATGCCGGTGTATGAAGATGGACGCCTTTACAATGTATCATACCTGTGCCGTAGAGATGGAAGCTATGAGGCGCAATATAAAATTCATGTAACTCCGGCTGAGAGAAGCGACTGGGGGATGACCGGTGGAAATGAAGTGAAAGTATTCGAAACGGATACCGCTAAAATTGGAATATTGATCTGCTATGATTCGGAGTTTCCGGAGCTGAGCCGCATACTGGCCGACCAGGGCATGGAAATCCTGTTTGTGCCTTTTGCCACGGATATGCAGAATGGCTATAACCGCGTAAGAATATGTGCGCAAGCCAGAGCTATTGAAAATGAATGTTATGTAGCCATATCCGGTAGCGTGGGTAACTTGCCAAAAGTAAAAAATATGGATATACAGTTCGGGCAATCGGCTGTGTTTTCTCCTTCTGACTTTGCCTTTCCACAAAATGCTATTGTTGCAGAGGGGACTCCTAATACAGAAAACACCATAGTGGCAGATGTTGACCTCACCGATCTCAAATATTTGCACAACAGCGGTAGCGTGCGTAATCTGAAAGACCGGAGAACAGACCTGTACGAGATAAAGCTTAAAAAATAACAGCTTATTTCCGAATCGTTTTTATTTTTGCCTTCTTCATTTGAAGGAATTGTTTCATGCGATGGTAATAGTTAACATAGATCAGGCCAAATCTCAACTTTCAGACTTGTTGGAATTGTCTCTGGGTGGAGAAGAGGTTATTATAGCGAAAGACGACACTTCTTTGGTGATGCTACAACCTGTGCCGGGAAAGACTGGGATAAGGAGGGGAGGACAACATCGGGGTAAGGTATTGCAATCTGAAGATTGGAATTCAGCAGGTGTCAACAAAGAAATAGAAAGTACTTTCCTCTGACCAAAAAGATTCGTTTAAAAGAATACGCTGTAAAGTAATAGTTACATAAATAATGAACATAGAATCCATCTTAAAAGAAGATATTTCCAAAGCATTTAAAAGCCTTTTCGATGCGGAGCTCAACCCGGAAGACATCTCTCTGCAACCCACCCGGAAGGAGTTCGAGGGATCACATACTTTTGTCTGCTTTCCTTATGCCAGGTTGTCTAAAAAAAGTCCTGAGGAGACAGGGAATGTAATTGGCGAATATCTGAAAGAAAACTCCGAAGCAGTAGGAGGTTTTAATGTAGTCAAAGGTTTTTTGAATATTGTGCTTACCGATGCCACCTGGTTATCGGTTTTTTCCTCGATATTCAACACCCAGGATTACGGAGTACTACCTTCAAATGGCAAAGAGGTGATGGTGGAATATTCTTCGCCCAACACCAACAAGCCGCTTCACCTGGGGCATTTGAGAAATAATTTTCTGGGTTGGTCTGTGGCAGAGATCCTTAAAGCCAATGGCAATAAAGTACACAAAGTGCAGATCATCAATGACAGGGGTATTCATATCTGCAAGTCTATGATCGCCTGGCTGAAATTCGGGAACGCAGAGACCCCAGAGTCCACAGGAAAGAAAGGTGATAAGCTGGTGGGCGACTATTACGTGAAATTTGACCAGGAGTATAAGAAACAAATAGCGGAATTGATTGACGGAGGCGCCACGAAAGAGCAGGCGGAGAAAGAAGCCCCGATCATGCAGGAGGCGCAGGAGCTATTGAGAAAATGGGAGGAAAAAGATCCCGAGGTATATGCCCTTTGGCAGAAGATGAACGAGTGGGTGTACAAAGGCTTCGATGGTACTTACCGTCAGATGGGGGTAGATTTTGACAAGCTATATTATGAATCGGAAACCTATCTGTTGGGCAAAGATGAAGTGATGAAAGGCGTGGAGCAGGGGATTTTCTTCCAAAAAGAAGACGGATCGGTATGGGTGGACCTTACCGGTGAAGGATTGGATCAAAAGCTATTGCTGAGAGCGGATGGTACCTCGGTGTACATGACTCAGGACATCGGTACTGCTATATTAAGGTTCCGCGACTTCCCAAAAATTGCCAAGCAGATATACACCGTGGGCAATGAGCAGGAGTATCATTTCAAGGTGCTTTTTATCATCCTGGACAAGCTGGGTTATAAATGGGCCAAAGAGTGTTACCATCTTTCATATGGAATGGTAGACCTTCCCACAGGAAAGATGAAGTCGCGTGAAGGAACCGTTGTAGATGCCGATGACCTGATGCAGGAAATGATCGATACCGCAAGAGTGCACACCGAAGAGCTGGGGAAAATAGAAGGGTTTACAGAGCAGCAGGCTGGTGAATTATACGAAACATTGGGAATAGGAGCGTTAAAGTATTTCCTCCTTAAGGTTGACCCTAAGAAAAGGATGCTGTTCGATCCTAATGAATCTATTCAGTTTCAGGGTAATACAGGGCCTTTTATTCAATATACGCATGCCCGGATATCGGCTATTCTGCGAAAAGCGGACCAATTGGGGCTACACCCACAAACCGGGGATTTCAGCGCCCTTAGTCAGCTTCACCCTACAGAAAAGAGCGTTATCTTTCTGCTCAATGAATATGTTGATAAGGTAAAAGAAGCAGGGACTAATCACTCCCCGGATATTATAGCACAATATGTTTATGACCTGGCGAAGGAGTATAACCGCTTCTATCAAGAGGTGTCCATCTTCAATGAAGAGGATGAGCAGGCTCTTAAGTTCAGAGTAGCGTTTTCAAAGGTGGTGGCAGAAACCATAAAAAGGGCGATGGGGCTGCTGGGTATTAGCGTTCCTGAAAGAATGTAGTTATGAATATCAAAGCGTGGCTCACAGCTTTTCGATTAAGGACATTGCCATTAGCGCTCGCTAGTATTGGCATGGGAAGCTTATTGGCTGCGGCAAATGGCTTTTTCAATTGGCTGATATTCATTTTTTGTGCGCTAACTACCGTTTTGCTTCAGGTATTATCTAACCTGGCCAATGATTATGGTGACACGGTAAATGGTGCCGATGGCGCTGACAGGGAGGGGCCTGTGCGTATGGTGCAGTCCGGGCAAATTACTTTAGGAAGCATGCGCAGGGCCATTGCCATATTCATTATCCTTACCCTGGGTAGTGGTGTCTTTTTACTTTACCTGTCCTTTGGTTTTCAGCGAGAAGCATTTTTGTTCTTTTTTGTGTTGGGCATTTTGGCCATTTTTGCTGCTCTTGCCTACACAGCAGGTAGAAAGCCTTACGGATATATAGGACTGGGCGATCTGTCTGTACTGGTCTTCTTTGGTATTATTGGCGTGCTGGGGTCTTATTATCTTTATAGCCAGCAGGTGAATCTATACCTTCTTCTTCCGGCCATTAGCTGCGGCCTTTTCTCTGTTGCCGTGCTTAATATCAACAATATCAGAGATATAGAGTCTGACAGGAAGGCCGGTAAGTACTCCATACCGGTGAGAGTTGGCAGACATAAGGCAATATTGTACCACTGGGCGCTGCTCACGCTGGGTATGATCGCGGCCTTGCTGTACACCTTTCTCTTTTACGAATCGTGGACTCAACTTTTATTTTTGATTACCGTTCCTTTACTTGTGGTCAATGGAAAGGCTGTTAAGACTAAAACTACACCTGGGGCGCTTGATCCCTATTTGAAGCAAATGGCCTTGAGCACGCTGCTGTTTGTGATTTTATTTGGAGTCGGCAACCTTGTCGCCTGATCTTCCGATAAGCTGTGTAAATAGTGTCTGTAAGAAAACGCCAATGTCTGCGTTACGCTTGCCCCAAAAATGCTCTCGTACCTCAGTACGCTCCGCTTTTGGGACTTCGTCCCGCCCTTTGGCGGGAACGTTTTCTTAAAGCCACTTAGAGTTTTCTTACTAAATACTTTACTGTGAGACTTAATTTTACTGTTGCGCTTATTCTTTTACTATCTTCATTGGCTTTTAGCCAAAAGGATGTTGACAGCCTGAGATATGTATTAGATAACTACAAACAGGCAGATACGATCCGGGTAAACCTGTTAAACAGGCTTGGCTTTGAATATTGGGTGATCGATCCTGCAAAATCTGAAATTTATGGGCAGGAGGCGCTGGGCCTTGCTAAAGATTTGAATTTTAGCAATGGAAAAGCCTTTGCTAACAGGGTTATTGGCGTAGCTAATTGGGCTCGTGGCAACTACAAAAAGGCACTGGAATATTTATTTGAAGGGCTTACCCTCTATAAAAGCACTGGTGATTCTCTCGGGCAGGCGAATTGTCTGATGAATATAGGACTTGTTTTTGCCGATCAGCACAATAATGAAAAGGCGCTCAAGTATTACTTTGATGCCGTTGGAATATTTAATGAGTTGAATAAAATTGACAGAGTAGCAACTACATACAATAAAATTGCTACTATTTATCTGAGCATTGGCAAATATGATGAAGCCTATAGCTATCTGATAAAGGCGCTTGATATCCACCAGAAAAATGACTTTAGCTATGGGATATCCGAAACTAATAACAGGTTAGGGTTGCTCTTTAAAGAGCAGCAGGATTACCCACGGGCCTTCCAATATCTTATCAGGTCGTATGATTTAAGTAAACGGATCAACGACAGAGATGGGATGGCCAAAAACCTGGAAAATCTCGGGCATCTATACCTGATACAGAAGGATTATGACAGTGCTATCCTTTTTTTTGAGCGAGGCCTTGAACTGGCCACAGAGGTGGGTTTGAAAAAGTGGCTGAAGGATATTTATTATGGCATGAAACAGGTATACGAACAAAAGGGTAATTATGCTTTGGCGCTTAAATATGCCAACAGATACAATGAGATGAGAGATAGTCTTTTCAACCAGGAAATGGCTACCCATATTGCAAACATGCAAACGCAGATCGAAACCCTGGAAAAAGAGCGGGAGTTGAAATTACAGGCTAGCCAAATTCAAGTGCTTGAACAAAAAATGAGATACGATACCATGATCAAGTGGTTTCTTTTTGCAGGGGTGGTGTTCATCTTTGTTGTGGGCTACCTGATCATACGCTATCAAAGAAACAGGATAAAAACAGACAAGGAGCTATACGAGTCGCGGGAAAGGATCTCTAAAGTTGAGCTGGAAAATGCCAGGCTTAAAAGGGAGGAGTTGGAGCATGAGCTTAACTATAAGAACAAGGAGTTGACCTCCTATACAATGAATTTTATACAAAAAAATGAGGTCATACAGGAGTTGAAGGATGCCATCCAGCAATTAATGAAATCTGCCGAAACAGGAACGAGACAAGACTTAGGTAAATTGATCAGGCTAATCGACAATACTTTAGGTGTAGACAAAGACTGGGAGAACTTCAAACTTTTCTTTGAACAGGTACACCAGGATTTCTTTGACCAGCTTAAAGGCCAATACTCCGACCTGACTGGAAGTGACTTGAAGCTGTGCGCCCTCATCCGCCTCAACCTGAGTATGAAAGAGACCTCGGCATTACTGGGAATCTCTGCTGAAAGTGTGAAAACCGCTCGCTATAGGCTCAGGAAAAAATTAAATCTGGCTTCAGGAGAGAATCTTATGGATTTCTTAATGAAATTGTAGTTCGTTCACAGTTCACAGTTCTCAGTTCTCAGTTCACGGTTCACCGTTTCACAACACCAGCAACCACTAACCAGTAATCGGTACCAGCAACTAGTGACCAGCAGCCAGTTTACCCACCTCTGTTTCTCCTCCCGGGAGGAGAGTAGTTTGCGTGTATGAATCGGTGATCGATGACCAATAATCGGTAACCAGTAACCAGCAACCAGTGACCAGTGACTAGCAACCAGTAACCAGTAACCAGTGACTAGCAACCAGGTTGTTCACCTTTTGTTCACCTCCTTTTTCTTACTGTCCACCTTTTGCCCCTTTATTAATAGTGCAGTGATCTCATGATGCTGTTAAGTTTGTCGTTAGTTGCTCAAATCCGTTTTGGGCATGGTCAAAACTTAAAATTTTTTACAATGAAACGACTTTTAATTTTATTGCTTGGTGCTGTCGCGGTATTATGTGCCTGGCTATTGAATGCCTGCAATTTTCAGAAGAATTTTCAGGCACCCTTGCTGAAGGGTATGGGTGAACATGAGTTTAAGATCACTACAGGATCATTTTATGCACAGAAATTCTTTAACCAGGGATTGATCCTGGCTTACGGATTTAACCATGCTGAAGCAGCCAGGTCCTTTCGTGAAGCCATTAACCAGGATGGGGATTGTGCCATGTGCCATTGGGGGCTGGCCTATGTGCTGGGACCCAATTACAATGTTGGAATGGACGAATCGGTAAACAAAGAGGCTTATGAAGCGGCACAAAAGGCGTTGAAACTTTCGGATAATGTTACTGAAAGGGAGAAATACCTGATCAAAGCGATGGTAAGGCGTTATTCTTTGAATTTTGACGAAAGGCCTGAATTAGACAAAGCATATTCAGAAGCTATGGCCCACGTGTATGAAGCTTTCCCTGAAGACGATGATGTAGCAGCGTTATATGCAGAGTCACTCATGGACCTGCACCCGTGGGACCTATACACCAAAATAGAAGGAGAGCCCAAGTCATGGACTCCCGAGATCGTAAGCATCATAGAAAAGGCCATGGAGATTAATCCGAAAAATCCTATGCCTATTCACTTGTATATTCATGCCACCGAGGCCTCTAATACCCCGGAACGGGCACTTGAAAAAGCGCAGAAGCTGGGATCGTTAACACCAGGTGCCGGTCATTTGGTACACATGCCTTCGCACACCTACATCCGTACGGGCGACTACCATTTGGGTACGCTGGCCAATGAAAAGGCAGCCGAGGTGGATAGTCTTTATTTGCTTTCATGTCAGGTACAGGGACTCTACCCATTAGCCCTTTATCCTCATAATATACATTTTCTTACCGCATGCGCGGCCCTTGAAGGCAGTGGCGCTAAGGCTATTGAGGCTTCATTCAGCCTGGCGTCAAAAGTGGATAAAGAAGTAATGAAGCAAAAGGAGTGGTCGGGTCTGCAACACTTTACAACCATTCCGTACAATGTGCTGGTGAAGTTTGCTCAGTGGGAAAAGGTCCTGCAACTGCCCGAGCCTGAACTTCTGTACCCTAAAGCTATCTGGCATTACGCGAGGGGAATGGCCTTTTCCAATCTTGATAAGCCTGTACAGGCTAAAAGCGAACTGGAGCGGTTGGAAATAATAAGCCAAAATGATGAGTTAAAAGAAATCACCGTGTGGGATATCAACAGCGTAGATCAACTGGTGCGCATTGCTGACAACGTTTTGCAGGCCGAGATCTTAAGAAAAGCAGGGTCTTTTGGTGAAGCAGAGCAGCTATTGCTGGCTGCAGTGGCTCTTGAAGATTCTTTAAACTACCAGGAGCCTCCTGATTGGTTTTTTTCTGTGCGACATGTTTTAGGAGACCTGTACATGGAAACTCTGGCATATGAAAAAGCAGAATCGGTATATCGCGATGACCTGAGAACTTTTAAGAAAAATGGCTATGCGCTTAACGGACTGTATCACAGTCTCAATAAACAAGGCAAGGCAGACGAAGCTATAGAGGTGAAACTTCAGTTTGAAGAGGCCTGGCAATATGCTGATACTCCCTTAAAATATTCACTGGTGGATCCTGAAAAAAGAGAAGATCTGATCATTTCTATAAAAGAAGATACGCCAGACGACCTAATAACCATATCTATGAATTTTTGCGGTCTGCGTTAAGTAAATAGTAATGTTTTAGCTTTGGTTTCAGGTTGACCGCCCGGTTGTCACATGATGATCGGGCGGTTCTTTTTTTACCCGCAAAATTGATTATATTGTGGATGAATGACAAAAATCAGGTTTATAGATAACTTTTGTTCTTCATAATCCTTAGATAGAAAACTGATATTTATGATATTTATAAGACCTAATAACCATGAAATGATATAACCATGCCAGACAGCGATCGAGAGGGACCCCCGATAGTGATGCGGTTGGCAAAAGCGGTTTGCAAACAAAAAGAATTATGAGTTCTTAGTCGTAAGTATTGGTAGAAGAAAGGCAATGCGAACGACAAAAAATGAGATACTCTGGTCTCAATACTCAATACTAATATCTCAATACTAAATACATACCCATGAAAAAAATACTTGTTCCAACCGATTTTTCCGATCAGGCAAGCTATGCACTTGAAGTGGCTTACCACATCGCTAAAAGAGCCCAGTCTCAACTGATATTACTACATGTAGTGGAGGATACTAATGTGGCTTCGATGCACTATACAGGAGAGATTGATATGCCACATATGGAAGACAGGCTGTTTATGATGAAGTTAATTGAGAAAGGTAAGAAGGACCTGGCTGACCTGTCTTCGAACAGCCAATATGCCGACATCATTGTGGAGCAACAATTAAGGATTGGCAGCCCCTATCATAACATCAGAGACATTATACAAGAACATGATGTAGACCTGGTGGTGATGGGTACAAAAGGAAGCAGCGGACTGGAAGAATTTCTAATTGGGTCAAATGCTGAAAAGGTTGTAAGGCATGCAAAATGCCCTGTGCTGACCATCCATAAGAAGGCTGAAAGCTTCGATTTCAAAGATATCGTTTATGCCACTGCCCTGGAAGATGAAGAGGAGCAATGTGTGAACATTGTGAAGTCTTTTCAGAGCTTATACGGTTCTACTTTACACCTCCTTCGCGTAAACACACCGAATAACTTTCAGTCTGACAAGACCGCCCGCCCTGAGCTGGAAGCTTTTGCAAAGCGGTGCAACCTTCAGAATTATAAGATCCATATCTACAATGAGGGTTCAGAAGAGGAGGGAATCATCTACTTTGCTGAGAGCGTTAATGCCGATCTGATAGCCATGGCTACTCATGGTAGAACCGGCCTGGCGCACCTGCTAACAGGAAGTATAGCTGAAGATGTAGTTAACCACACCAAGCGGCCGGTGCTTACTTACGTTATAGGAAAGAACAAATAGCAACTGTAGTTCAGCCGTATTTAAAGCTTGAAAGCTTTTGGAAGCTTTAAATATGGCTGTTTAGTTTACTTCATCAGTGACCCTTTTACTTTACCTTCTATGGTGATTTTCAGGTCAAAATCTGCAGGCTTATCGTCCAAAGCTGCTGTAACATTCAGGGTGGTCTTATTGTTTTTTGTAAATTCACCAGCAATTGCTGTCTGCACATTGTCGTCTATCTGAACTTCTATCGGTCCTTTGTTATTATAGCTGGCAAAGTCAATGTTTTCTATTCCCCTTTCCAGATTAGTGCCCTCTATGGAGAAGGTAAGTTTGCTAATCTCAGTTGCCAGGCCGGTGTAGTTGCTAATAGCGATGGTAAGTTTTGTAATCTCGTAATTGTCAATTTTAAGATTAGCTACGGCCGCTGAAGCATCAAAAGTAAAGCTTTCGCTATACTCAAGTGGGTCCGTTTCGCCTACGGTAATGTGCGCTTCTTCTGTGAGTGAGGTCGTAATGGTCGTTGTTACCAGGTCCTCTACGTCATCCGAGCTGCATGCTGTTGTAATGAGCAGAGCAGCCGCTGCAAAAGATTTTAAAATACTCTTCATGTCAATGTTAATAAGTTCACCACTAATATACTACAATTCAAGAAAAAGTGCTTCCCGTATTTTATTGTAGTTTCATTAGGTTATTTTTACAAACGCATGTCTCAGGAAAATTTCATTATCTACAGATCTTCCGCAGGTTCGGGAAAGACTTACACACTTACCAAGGAATACCTGAAGCTGGCGCTAAAACGACCTAAATATTACCGTCATATACTGGCAGTAACATTCACCAATAAGGCCATGCAGGAGATGAAAAACAGGATCATCCAAAAGCTGGATGAATTCGGACAGGGCGAGTTTGATGAGATGGCCGGTGAACTGATGTCATACTCAGGGTTGGAACCCGCTGATTTTGAGAGCAGGTGCCGAAATCTCCTTACCGAGATTCTGCATGGATATTCCCATTTTTCGGTAAGCACCATTGATACTTTCTTTCAAAAAGTGATCAGGAGCTTTGCCAAGGAGCTGGGGCTGGCAGGTAGCTACCGCCTTGAGTTGGATTATGATCTGATATTGATCCAGATAGTCGATGACCTTTTGCTTGAGGTTACTGACAACAAGCAAATAAGAAACTGGCTGATCAGGTTTGCGAGAGAAAACCTGCAGGAAGGTAATAATTGGGATGTAAGGAAAAATATTCGGCAACTGGCGCAGGAGATATTTGCCGAAAACTTCAAAAGCATAGAGGATGAAATAGCCGCCCAGGAGAAAAGCCTTACCAAGCAGTTGAAGAAGGAAATGGATGAGATCATATATTCCTTCGAGGGCAAAATGGATAATATAGGACGTCAGGGTTTCGAATTATTGGAAAAATATGGCCTTGAAATAGGCGATTTCTTTAGAGGAGCCAAAGGGGTGATGTTCCACCTGTGTAAAATACGATCTGACAGGAAGGAGTATACTGCTACTCCTACATTGATTTCCGCCCTGGATGGTACTGGCAACTGGTACTCTAAAACATCAAAAAAAGCGCAGGCAATAGATACAGCCCTGCAAGGCGGACTTGAAAACCTGCTGGCAGAGTCAGTGGAGTATTGTGATAAGCATTTCAAAATTTATACTACCGCACTACAGATCAAAAAGTTCATCTATGGCTATGGCTTGCTGGCAGACCTGACCAGGAAGCTGCGGGACTATAAAAAGGAGAACGATGTAATGCTGATCTCGGATGCTACCAGGTTTCTGAAGGAGTTGATCCGGGATTCGGATACCCCTTTTGTTTATGAAAAAGTTGGTTCATTTTATAACCACTACCTGATAGATGAGTTTCAGGATACTTCCGGTTTTCAATGGGATAGCTTCAGGCCTTTGGTGGAAGACAGCCTGGCCCAGGGGTACAAAAACCTGGTGGTAGGGGACATCAAGCAGTCGATCTATCGATGGCGGGGTGGCGATTGGGACCTGTTACTCAATAAGATAGAGAATGATATTGGCCGGGAGCGTACAAAAAATGAGGCGCTGGATACAAATTTCCGTAGCGAAGCTAATATAATACAATTTAACAACAGTCTTTTCAAGCTTATTCCCAGTGCGATGATGCGTGAAGGAGGCTCTGTGCAGGCTAAGGAGTGGCAGATCCTGAGGGAGGTGTATGAAGATACCTATCAAAAGATATCAGAAAGGAAACTTGTCAATCCTTCCGGGTATGTGAACATCACTTTTCTAAAAGATGAAGATAGCTCAAGCTGGAAGGAGCAGGTATCCGAACGATTGCCCGTGCTTATCGAGGAACTGCAAGATAAAGGGGTGCCACTGAAAGATATTGCAATTCTTGTAAGACGTAATAGGGAAGGTAAAGATGTGGCAGACTATCTCACTGCTTACCAACAATCAGGGAGCAGTAAGGCGGGTTACAGGTATGATGTCGTTTCCAATGAATCCCTGTTCCTGTCGGCATCACCGGCTGTCAGAATTATTATTGCAACACTAAAACACCTGCACGATAAGAAGGATAAAGTAGTTATTGCAGAGCTGGTTTATGAGTATCAAAAGGCTATAAAGAAAACGGAAACAGCTCCCAGTCAGCTTTTCCAAAGTGTAAGTATTAACGACTACAAAAAGTACCTCCCGGCTCCATTTTTTGACGAGCAATATAGACTGCTGTACCTGCCTTTTTATGAACTTGTAGAAACGATCATTTATATTTTCGAGGTCAACAGCCTGGCCGGACAGTATGCATACCTTCAGACTTTTCAGGACCTGGTGCTAAAATTCTCTCAGAATGAAAAAGGAGATATCGATTCGTTCCTGGAGTGGTGGGAAGAGCGGGCTTCAAAGGAAAGTATTAAGGTAGCGGATGATCTGGATGCCATGCGGATACTCACCATTCACAAGGCGAAAGGCCTGGAGTATAAGTCTGTATTAGTGCCGTTCTGTGATTGGGAAATTGACCACCAGCGCTCCCCGATTTTGTGGAGCAAGACGGATAAAAAGCCTTTTGATGTAGGGCATTTGCCTTTAAAATATAAGAAAGACCTTGCAGACACCTACTACGAAGCTACCTACGAAGATGAGAAGATCAAGGCACATCTTGATAACCTGAATCTGCTGTATGTTGTGTTTACCCGTGCCATACATAACCTGTGGGTGTTTGCTCCGGATCATAAAAAGTGCATTGCTAAGGTATTGAGGTCTGCCCTCGATGACAGTGATTTTGAATTATTTGAATATTGGAACAGCCAGAAAAATCTGTTTGAATATGGAGAAAGGAATTTTCAGATAGCAGCGGAGCAGGCCAGACAAATATCGGGGATAGAGCTAAAGGAGTACCGGCACTTCAACTGGAGAAACAGGATAACTGTCAAAAAATCTGGTGAGGGCTTTGCCGGCAGTGAAACCAGAAGCAAGATCAACTACGGCATTTTGATACACAGGCTGCTTTCAAAGATAGTTACCCTAAAAGACAGAAAACAGGCGATGGAGGCCTTGTATTATGAAGAAGGCTTGAACCAGGATCAGAAAATAGAGATCGAGACTTTGATCAGTGAATTGCTTGCCAACCAGGATGCCAAAGCGTGGTTTGAGGACGGCTGGACAGTGCTCAATGAAATGCCCATACTCACCCCGACCGATGAATATCGCCCTGATAGAGTGCTCATCAGGGAAGGAGAGGCCGTGATCATCGATTATAAAACAGGAAGAGAAAAAAGTGTGGATACAAAGCAGATGGAGCATTATAAGCAGTTGCTATTGGAAATGGGGTATACAAAGACAGAAGGTTATTTGTGGTATTTAGGGGAAAACAGGGTGGCGAGGGTTTAACTCTCCCCTGGCCCCCCTCTAAAAATTAGAGAGGGGAAAAGTGGAATACACATTACGTTACAATTTCATGACTTGGAATGAAATAAAAATACTGGCGAGAGAATTACGCAAAAATCAGACTCCTGCGGAGGCGGATCTTTGGAGGGTTTTACGAAATCGTAAAAGGATGAAAATGAAATTTTTACGTCAGCATCCGCTTTCCTACGAGCAGCACGGAAGACGCTCTTTCTTTATAGCTGATTTTTATTGTCATGAAGCATCTTTAGTTATAGAGGTAGATGGGAAAATACACGATTTACAGCGAGACTATGATGAGCAGCGAGATTTAATTCTGAAAGCGAAGAATTTAAAAGTTGTAAGAGTAAAAAACTCCGAAGTAGAAGAGAACTTTAACTCAGTAATAGAAAAGATAATAGCATATTTATAACCCAATTAAACCCCTCTCTAAATTTTAGAGAGGGGAAGTTCAAATTGAAAATTTGAACAGGGGAGAGTTTAATCATAAAACATCCCTACAGGAAATAGCGGAGCAATTGGGGATTCAGTAATAAATATAACTGTGATAAATTGGTCTATTTTGAGGTTTACTCGACCGCAGAAGACGCGTTAAAACGTGAAAAACAAATCAAGAGATATAGGCGACAGTGGAAGGAAAATCTGATTAATTCTGTTAATCCGCAATGGCGTGATCTATATGACGATTTTAAGGAGCAAAACATTGATAAAAAGTAATAGAATAGAAGAAAGCACTAGTCCCCGGACCTGTTCCGGGGCCCCGAACTTAGGAAAGGAAAGCTTTGGAAGACCTTCGAGTTTGAATGATCGCAGCGGCTATTTGCTCCGATCTTCCGGATCCCGGCACAAGGCTGGGAATGAGAGGTTCGCTCTAGAAAGTTATCCCGGGTCCGTCCATGTGTTCAAAATACCCCAATCAGTTTAACCATGAAAACATTCCTACAGGAAATAGCGGAGCAACTGGTAAAGGACCACGGCAATAAGCTGGGGGATGTTACGGTAATATTTCCTAACCGTAGAGCCGGTTTGTTCTTTCGTGAGTATATAAAGCAGCAACTCACAGGGCCGGTATGGTCGCCCCGGATACTTTCTTTTCAGGATTTTATTGCACAACAATCGCCTTCTCAAATTGCTGATAAGCTTTTCCTGGTATATCGTCTTTTTGAGGTTTATGCTCAGGTAATGAAGACTACCGAGGGCTTTGATAGGTTCTATTACTGGGGGCAGATGCTGCTCAAGGATTTTGACGACCTGGATAAGTACCTTGTCAACGCTGAAAATCTGTACTCTAACCTCAGCAGACAAAAGCAACTTGATCTGACCTTTGATTTTTTGCTTCCGGAGCAAAAGGAGGTGATACAGCGGTTTTGGCAAGGATTTGACCAGAGCAAATCAGCACAAAAGGAACGGTTCGAATTCGTCTGGGACAGGTTGTTTAAAGTGTATACTCAGTTTCAAAGGTCATTAAAAAACGATGGGCTTGCCTATGAAGGCATGCAATACCGTTTTGTAGCGGAGAACCTGGATAAAATACCTTTTAAAGATATCACCGGCCCTGTGATATTTGCCGGGTTCAATGCGCTGACCCTTACCGAGGAAAAGATAATTAGCTGGTTTATCACCAATAAGCAGGCTCGTATTATTTGGGATTTAGACGAATACTACCTTTCAGACTCTCACCAGGAGGCAGGGAATTTTCTAAGAGAGTACAGGGCGAAGCAGGTATTTACATCATCATTCGGGAAGGAGTATCCCTCCATGATTCGCAGTGGCGATAAGGAGGTAAATATTGTCGGTGTTCCCCAGCATGTTGGCCAGGCCAAGGTGGTAGGGCAGATGCTTGGACAACTGCTACGGGAGAAACCTGATCTGGACCTCCGAAAGATTGCGGTAGTACTGGCTGATGAGACTTTGCTTTTCCCGGTACTGCATTCCCTTCCTGATGAGGTGACGGCCATAAATGTGACCATGGGCTTTCCCCTGGCTTATGCACCGGTCAACAGCCTGATAGAGCATATTCTCGATCTACAACGTACTATTCGCAAAGACCCGGAAGAGCATATTCTGTTCAACTTTAAGCCTGCCCTCGCCATTTTCAGACATCCATTGATCATGCCTCACAACCCAACTGGCATGCAGCGACTGATCGAGGACATCGAGCGAAATAACAAAGTTTTTTTAACCACTTCCGACCTGATCGATGAGCAGATTATCAGGCTGATCTTCCAGCAGGCAGCCGATGATCTTATCCGCTACCTTTCGGATATTTTGCTTGCCCTGCATCAGTTATCGGCCAGTGAAGAGGTGAGTGTGGAGGTGGAATACATTCATCATTACTACCAGATACTGAACCGGTATGCCGCGCTGTTATCTGCTGTTGATCAAAAAACAGATCTCAAATCTTTCAGTCAGCTCTTCAAACAACTGGTGCGAACAGAAAGGCTGCCTTTTACCGGAGAGCCGCTACGGGGACTGCAGATCATGGGGGTGCTGGAGACGAGGAACCTGGATTTTGAGCATGTTTTTGTGCTTAGCATGAATGAGGACTTCTTTCCCTCGCAAGGGGGCAAGCATTCGTTCATACCCTATAATTTGCGCAAGGCATACGGCCTGCCTAATTACGATCAGCAAGATGCCATCTATGCTTATCTGTTTTATAGGTTATTGCAGCGACCAAAGCACATCGAACTCTTTTATAACACCGAGGGGAATGACCTTGGCGGAGAAGAGATGAGCAGGTATCTACAGCAGTTGATACATGAATCAGGGTTGCCTATTAAAACCCATGTGCTGTCTAACTATGCGGAGGTAGATGACAAGATCGACATTGTCATAAAAAAAGACGCGCTTGTGATGCAAAGTTTGCACCGGTATGTCAAAAATGATACCCCGGCCACCAAAAGGTTGTCCCCCTCTGCATTAAGTACGTACCTGGATTGTAGCCTGAAATTTTACCTGCGCTATGTCGCTGACCTTTATGAAAAGGATGATATGGACGAAGATGTTGATGCCCGCTCGTTAGGTAATGTCCTTCACTATGCTATGGAGGTGTTGTATGAAGATTATATTAATGAAAAAGGACAGGCTACTATTGATAAAGATGATGTTAAAAAGCTAAGGAAAAGAATAGAAGTGGCCGCGGTGAAGGCTTTCAGAAAGCAATTCGCAGTGAGTGACGACAGAAAGTTTTATTTTGAAGGAAAGAACATCATCGCAAAAGAAATTGTAAAGGACTTTATAAAGAGTATCCTGGATCTCGATGAGCAGTACGCCCCGTTTGACTTCGTAGGCGCTGAGAAAAAATACGAACTCGACCTACCTATACCCGCGCCCGGAACACAGAGCAGCGAACCAAAAACACAGAACAGTGAACTGAGAACAGAGAACAGTGAACTGAGAACAGAGAACAGTGAACTGAGAACTCAGAACAGTGAACTGAGAACTCAGAACAGTGAACTCATTATCGGTTTACGTGGTACTATCGACCGTCTGGACAAAAAGGATGGACGAGTGAGGCTGATAGACTACAAAACAGGTCAGGATAAGCACCTTTTTGAAAACATGGAAGAGCTGTTCGATCGCAAGAAGAAAAACAAGGCAGCATTTCAGACATTTTATTATGCATTACTATATCAATATGAAAAGCAGCCTGATGAAGTGATGATACCTGCAGTTTTTAATAAAGATACCCTTTTTATGGGTGAAGATGTATTGCTTCAGCACCGGGGTACGGGAAAAGTGGAAAATGCTGCTTTGTATCTCAATAAATACACCACCCTGCTAAAAGAGCTGTTATCAGAGATCTTTAATCCTCAGGTGCCTTTCGGACAGACGGATGACGAGTCTAAGTGCAGGTTTTGTGCATATGCCGGTATTTGTGATCGGAGTTGATCAATTTTAGGTTTAACGAAAGTATTTTTTTACATCTTTTTTGTTTAAATACCATGTCAACAATATGGCAGGAGCAGACCAGAATATGCCTATAATATAAGGCCATAGATCAACCACATCTGATTCACCCGCCAAGTCAAAGCTAATCAGGACCATAAGTACCCAGGTCACAATTACTAGTACGATAGCGCTGATGATAACCAGCAAACGTGCCCAATTTCTATATTTCGAAGTAAAAATCCCGCCAATGAGCAGCGATAGCCCTATGATCAGGGAAAAAATAGCAATGCTATTAAAATGTCTGTAGAAAGGATTTTCCATGGGAGGAGGCGCCCCAGGCTGTTCAATGCCTGAAATTGATAAATTAATAAGCAGGCCCAAAGTGGCGCCAAACACGACAAACCCGGCAAAAGCTGCAATTACTACTCCCATGGTACGGATAGTATATGGCCTGTGAACGTTCATAGCGACTTACCTGTAATCATCGATACTTTTCTTTAATGTATTTTGTTGATTGTTCAATTAGCTGCCGGAGAATGTTTTCATCAATGTCATCCAATTTTTTGACGTACAGGCACGACTTTCCGGTTTTATACTTCCCCAGCTTTTGCATGAGCACATCATACTGGCTAAATCCTGCCATTATATATAGTGTGAGCGCTTGCTTTCTGGGGGAAAAGCCTGTTACAAACCAATCTCCCTCTCGGCCGCTTGCATATTTATAGTGATAGCTGCCAAAGCCGACAATAGTTGGTCCCCACATTTTTGGTTCAGACTTGGTGATCTCCTTCATTATAGCCAGCACTCTATGCGCATCCTCCCGTTTTTTATCATCTTTGAGACCAGCCAGAAAGCTCACAACACTGTCATCGGTGACTTTTGTTTTTAGTTCAGCCATAAATTTGGTCAGGTTAGTAGCTACATTTATCTTCAGTCAAGATAAAAATTAATATTAATTAAAACACGTTTATGACGGTAAGCTTATTTCCTTTAATTTAAGATATGATCTGGTTGAAAGCCGCTGATATCGTACTTACGGTCCTGCATATAGGGCTCACCCTCTTTAATCTTACTGGTTGGGCTTTCAACAGGTTAAAGCGTATACACCTGGTTACTATCCTGCTTACCCTGGGGTCATGGGTGATCCTCGGCTTCTTTTACGGGTTTGGCTATTGTTTCCTCACCGATTGGCACTGGGATGTAAAAGAAGAGCTGGGGGAGGAAGGGATCCCCAATTCATTCATTAAGTATTACCTTGACATTCTTTTCAATGCCGATATTCCGGCAGATACAGTCGATGTCATTGCCATAATCGGCCTCGTATTCGCGCTGGCGATGACTGTTATTAAAAACCGGGACCTTATATACAGGAAATGACCATAAGGATACCAACCTCGATAGTGATATAGTGATGGGGACAGGCCGAAGATCAAAAGCATTTCGGACAGTTTTCTATGCTTGGGTGCCGAATGAACTACAACATGTAAGGTATGTGACCATTGAAAATTAAATTACATACACATAAAAAACAAATCACGGGTTTTTTGCAGTGCTTTTATATGAGCGTGTACTTTCTATGATTACGGTAGCCAGTATGAGCGCTCCACCCAAAACAGTACGCCATTGCGGAATTTCGTTGAGGAAGATAAAACCTATTATGATGCCATAGATAGGTTGGCTGCTACTGATAATACTTGCTGTTGTTACTGAAAAGTGTTTCAATCCCACCACAAAAAGTGTATGCCCAATAGCGGTAGTGATCAGTGCAAGAGTGACGACTGCAGGCCACTGTCTTGTAATATCCAGGGAATCGAAAATAAAGAGTACCGGCCAGAGCAACAAAGTGACGATCGCCAACTGATAAAACATTAACACAGAACCATTATACCGGGATACTTTTTTCTTTAACAGGAGATTTCTTAAAGCATAGAGCAGTGATGAGAGTAAGCCAAATGCAATACCCCGTGTATGGCTGTTCGACAGGTCAAGGTCAGGAGCCAGCAGGTAAATGCCAATGAGCGCCAGGATGCCGAGCCATAGATGAGTTGGGTGAAATTTGGTCTTTAACAACATCGGCTCAAGTAGAGCAGTAAAAACCGGGTAGGTAAACAAGGAAAGCATGCCGATGGCAACATTTGACAGGTGTAGGGCATAGAAATAGGTGATCCAATGGCCACCAAGTAAAATTGAAGCAACAATAAAAGCCTTTCCATCTATCGAAAGATTGACTGAGAGGTCTACCTTTCGCCAACGGCAAAATACCCAAAGGAAGATGGCTGCCAAAATACATCGCCACCAGATGGTAACGGGTGGAGCCATATCTATAAACCGGCCAAGGGCCCCCGAGGTACTCATTAAGAGCATAGCCAGGTTCAGGTCCAGGATGTGTTTGAAGTGATTTTCTTTCAAAAGGATATCTGCATTTAGCTGTTGAAACCCAAAAATATAATGATAATTTCTTCTGACAAAACGGGCACCCTTTCGTGGTTCAACTACCATTGGTTATCTTTGCTGGCTGCTGGCTGCTGGCTGCTGGTCGTTGGTCGTGAATTCGTAGCACTACTCTTGCGCTTTTGAAGATAGTGGTGCCACAAGTACAGACAAACAGTGAACTAAGAACTAAGAACTGAGAACTGAGAACTAAGAACTGAGAACTAAGAACTGAGAACTGAGAACTGAGAACTGAGAACTGAGATTGTTAGTCTCAATACTCAATACTAATATCTCATACTATATATGAAAGAATGTCCTTCGTGTGCAATGGAGATCGATGCTAAGAGCAAGGAGTGCCCGATTTGTGGCTACGAGTTTCCCGGCTTTAGCCGGGGCATTCAGTGGGTGGCGATTTTGTTGATCATTTTAATTCTGTTGTTTTTTATTTTGTAGAGTATCGATGAGAAACGCGAAATCGATATAAAATCCAGCATCTTGCCGTCATCCTGTAGGAGAATAACAACTCTCAGTTGATTTTGTGGATAATGACATTACGTCATCATTAACCACCGAGGAGTAACAGAATCATAAACCACCACGTCATCCTGGAATTTTCTCAGTTACTCACCGGAAATTTCAGAATGAGGCTGTAATTTGTTCTGGAGTGGGTTGTTTTGAAAGCTGTAATAGTTGACTTTCTAAGACGCTATCACTACGAGTCTATGAGGCAGGCTGATCTAAAAAAAAGCAGACCATGTAATTAAAACAGTTGTTTCCCCCCGGCCAGACTACGTATCAGATCAGTTGCAAATTTAAGCTTGGCCTCTGCTTGATTATTTTCAAGGTAAGCGACCTCTAGATCATCAATGATAGACATGCAGGTGTTCAGCAGCTTTTCACAAGTCTCTATATCTCCATCAGAAACCAATTGGCGGTAGGCATTTAAGACGCTGCGGTAGTCCTTTACTTTGTTCAGGTGCTCATTTGCGGTCTTATAAGATACGCCAGGCTCTTCTACCGAAATTGAACTGCCACTTTCTACTGCCTCCGGATCATCTGCAAAAAAGTATTCCACCGGAACTTGCAACACCTGGCTTATTTTTACCAGTAAGTCCACTTTTGGATACCCCTTTCCCGTTTCGTAGACGGAAATTGTACGCACATTGACCCCTATTTTTTCCGCCAGAGCTTCTTGTCCTATACGAGCTTTTTCACGGAAATATTTAAAATTTCTTGCAAAAATTGACTTTATTGTCAAAATATGATTATTTTAGCATTACAACAAGGATAAAAAGATCATCAACACGAAAAACTTCGTATTGGAACATTTAAAGATATAAAAAAGAATGAAAAGGAAGAATATTTGGCATTTGATCCGCATTGAAATTACAGGAAAAGAAAATCAGAGTAATTCAATAACAGTGAGCTGTTAATGAGATTGGATGATATAATCATCAGGTGGATGAAAATATTATCATTGGTTAATCTGCAAAATACGGGTAAACCAAAGTTGCTCGCAAAGCGCCTGGGAGTATCAGTAAGAACATTGAATCGCGATATAGATTTAATCAACAAGCTGATAGATTCAAATCTTTTTGAGTCGGTAAATGCTCCTATTGTATTCGACAAAATTAAAGATACCTACAAGTTCAGAGATAGAAAGTTTAATCAGCGGTGGGATAAATCCGGTGATGAAAACGGGTATCCTTGAAACGGAAATTTGAATATTACTTTGCCTTTGAAGTACGACTGAATGTTTTAAAATAACCCTTAGGCGGGTTTTAGGTTGAAATAGCTGTAGGGGAGGTGCGAATTGTATCTCCCCATGCAGCAAGCAACACATGAATAGTTGGCAGTAGGCAAAAACAGTTGGCAAAACGAAGTGTGTCATAGTCGGGCGTATTCGACGACACTTCGGACTTTCCGACTTCGGTCTTCGGTCTTCTCAATACTCAATACTGATATAGTCGTGAGTAGCTAGTCTTGAGTCTTGAGTGAAGAGTGGTAAAATGGACGACAAAATAACAACATAATGAGGTTTCAATGCTAAATATCTGCACATGAAATGACTGGAAAGCTAAAAGCCATACGAGGATGGAGATGAATAGCCGGCAGTAGGCAAACGAAATGTATTATAGTCGGGCGTATTTGGCGATACTTCGGACTTCCGACTTCGGTCTTCGGATTTCTCAATACTCAATACTGATATCTCAAAACTAAATATCTGCATATGAAAACACAATGGGAAAGTTCAAGAGCAAACTACAACCTGCTCTTAAAAAGCCTCGACACATTAATAGAGGAAACCAACAATATATTAGCTCACTATCAACAGGCTAATGTTGACTTTGCTTATCAGTTGTATGGAGATGACTTGATACCACTACTCAAAAAAGTGGAGTGCCACGAGTTTTATGAGGCCGAATTCAGAAGAATTCATAGCCAGTTTCAGGACCATCTGCAGGATTTGGTTGTTTTGAGGGATAAAGTACATATAATGGCTATCCAGGACATTGTTAATTACCCGCTTAATTAGTTTTTGTAAGAAAACTCTAAGTGGCTTTAAGAAAACTTTCCCGCCAAAGGGCGGGACGAAGTTCAGTAACAGTTGTCGTACAGTTGCCGGGATGAGCACTTTTTGGGCAAGCGCAACTCAGACATTGGCGTTTTCTTAGAGACAATATTTAGATTATGATTATGGTGAAGATCTACGATTATACCCGGGTAATGAAAAGTACCTATTTTATACAGGAAGGCTGGCGAGTGGTGCTTGTAGACCTGGATCAGAGGATAATACAGGTATCGAGGTGTAGCCTCAGTCTTTTTTTCCTGGTGTCGCGGTATCAGTGTGTTCACGTTTCGGAGAACTCACGGCTATATGCCAAGGTCTTAAAGAAATACCATGATATGCTGGCCGACTTGGTGCTTCCTAACAAGCTAAAGGAAGGCCCCCTGTTTTCGGAGCCTTAATTAGTGTCTGTAAGAAAACTCTAAGTGGCTTTAAGGAGACGTCAAGGTCAAGGCTTGCAAAGTCCCCAAAAAGCAGTAGTCCCGTACAGTTGTTACAGTTGTCGGGAAGAGCATTTTTGGGACAAGCGTAACGCAAACATGGGCGTTTTCTTACAGACACTAAGTACTCATGACTATTTTTTGACAACTGCCAATTATTCATCCATGGCTTGCTCCGATTCCCTATCGGGGCCTGTTCCGACCATTATATCACTATCGGGATATAATTTAGAAGTCTGCAATTGAATGTTCACGCCATAAAAACAATATTTTTTTAATATGTACTAGTATTGTCCGGGTGCCTTTTTTTGGTATTTGCCCGCTTAGCTATTGATTTACTATATGTTTTGTCTGGCGTTTGGCATGGCTTAATTCTAAATCAATGGGGGAATGACTACTGCCGATCAGGTCTATAGAGCTATTTGTTTACTGTGCCAGGCATCTCTGAAGATACCGGAGAAAATGGAAGCAGCCCCTGGCTGAGACACTCCGGTATCAAGCGTATTACCTGATTTGATCAAACCATAAACAAAACCAACTATGAAAATAATCAAAGCATTGATGCTACTCGTTATGCTGTGGACATCAGCACTTACCCGCCATACCATAGCTCAGAATATAGCGCAAAACAAACCCATCCTCACCAGCAGTAATTACAACAGCGCCTATGACGGCAGCAAAGCCGTAGATGGCAATACAGGAA